>NZ_CP051185.1:4800000-5400000 GCF_012516315.1 Limnospira fusiformis SAG 85.79
GCGAGTTTCCCAGCACACGGCTCCTGATGTAGATGCCCATTGTCATTGGCACAGAGTTACTACCCCCTGCTTTGTCCTTCTTTGTTCAGAGCTATATGCAGCACGTAGTCTTTCAACTCGCTCTCGCCGTAATACTCCTACTTATTACAGGATTTACATCTACACCGTGGCACGTCTGCTTATCCTTATTATTACATAAGGCATTTGCTTCTTGCAACATCTCTATCCCTCTAGGGGTAGGGGTCGAAAGGGAAGTCGCCTTCCCCAACTCCCATTCAAAACCGTGCTTGATAGTTTCCCATCACACGGCTCCTGATGTGGATACCCTATTTGTCAAAGGAACAGAGTTACTACCCCCTGCTTTGTCCTTCTTTGTTCAGAGCTATATGCAACACGTAGTCTTTCAACTCGCTCTCGCCGTAATACTCCTACTTATTACAGGATTTACATCTACACCGTGGCACGTCTGCTTATCCTTACTATTACATAAGGCATTTGCTTCTTGCAACATCTCTATCCCTCTAGGGGTAGGGGTCGAGAGTGAAGTCGCCTTCCCCAACTCCCATTCAAAACCGTGCTTGATAGTTTCCCATCACACGGCTCCTGATGTGGATACCCTATTTGTCATTGGCACAGAGTTACTACCCCCTGCTTTGTCCTTCTTTGTTCAGAGCTATATGCAGCACGTAGTCTTTCAACTCGCTCTCGCCGTAATACTCCTACTTATTACAGGATTTACATCTACACCGTGGCACGTCTGCTTATCCTTACTATTACATAAGGCATTTGCTTCTTGCAACATCTCTATCCCTCTAGGGGTAGGGGTCGAGAGTGAAGTCGCCTTCCCCAACTCCCATTCAAAACCGTGCTTGATAGTTTCCCATCACACGGCTCCTGATGTGGATACCCTATTTGTCATTGGCACAGAGTTACTACCCCCTGCTTTGTCCTTCTTTGTTCAGAGCTATATGCAACACGTAGTCTTTCAACTCGCTCTCGCCATTATACTCCTAATAATCGCAGTATCTATAGCACAAGACAGAGAAGTTAGGACGTATAATGGCAAGGATATCTACAGAAGACCCAAAAGGCCAGCCCCCTACAGTTACGACCTTAGACAAAAAGTTATTAATGCAATTGAACTAGACGGTATACCCAAAACCGAAGCCAGTCAAGTTTTCCATGTCAGCAGGAACACCATCAATCTCTGGCTGCAAAGAAAAGAACACACCGGCGACTTCCTCCCTAAACTTAATCGCCCACCTGGTCATAGCCACCAAATTACCGACTGGCACAAATTCAAGGCTTTTGCCTAAGAGCATGGCCACAAAACCTCCGCTCAAATGGCTGAACTTTGGGATGACGACATCTCTCCTCGCACCATATCCAGAGCCTTGAAGAAAATTGGCTTCACCAGAAAAAAAACTTACGGCTACCAAGAACGTGATGAGCAACAGCGAGAGGAGTTTATTGCTCAGATTGAACAGATGGAGCCGGAAGGGTTGGTTTACCTCGATGAAGCTGGCATGAATAGTCAAGACTCGGATTATCCTTATGGTTACTGCGAGGAAGGACAACGCTTCCATGCCCTCAAATCCGGGAAGAGGCAGGGCAGGGTGAGCATGATTGCGGCATGGTGTCATCAACAACTCTTAGCCCCCTTTACCTTTGAGGGTTGTTGTAATCGGACAGTGTTTGAGTTGTGGTTGGAGTTCATCTTAATTCCAACATTGAAGCCAGGTCAGACTCTAGTATTGGACAATGCAACGTTTCATAAAGGGGGGCGGATTGCTGAACTGGTGGAGGCAGCTCAATGCCGTTTACTCTATCTTCCGCCTTATTCGCCAGACCTCAACAAGATAGAGAAATGTTGGTCGTGGTTGAAAGCCCGCATTCGCCATTGTATTGAGCAGTTTGATTCTCTCCATGATGCCATGGATTCTGTTCTCAAGACTGCGTCCTAACCGTATTGACTAGTGCTATATATCCACACCGTGACCTCTGGGCATATCCCAACCATTACAGTTGGGCATTGGCTTCTGGTCACATCCTTCACCCTCTAAGGGTAGGGGTCGAGAGTGAAGTCACCTTCCCGAACTCCCATTCAAAACCGTGCTTGATAGCTTCCCATCACACGGCTCCTGATGTGGACACCCTTTTTGTCTGATGAACAGGGTTACTACCCCCTGCTTTCGTACTTTAATGTTCAGAGCTTTATGCAGCACGTAGTCTTTCAACTCGTTCTCGCCACTACACTCCTAATAATCGCAGTATCTATATCCACACCGTGACCTGTGGGCATATCCCCACCATGACAATTGGGCTTTAGCTTCTGGTCACATCCTTCACCCTCTAAGGTTAGGGGTCGAAAGGGAAGTCGCCTTCCCCAACTCCCATTCAAAACCGTGCTTGATATAGCACCAGACAGGAAAGTTAGGACGTATAATGGAGAGGACGAGATGACTAAGAAGACCCAAAATGCCAGCCCCCTACAGTTACGACCTCAGACAAAAAGTTATTGATGCAATTGAACTAGACGGTATGCCCAAAACAGAAGCCAGTCAAGTTTTCCATGTCAGCCGGAACACCATTAATCTCTGGCTGCAAAGAAAAGCACAGACCGGAGACTTCCTCCCTAAACCTCATCACCGACCTGGCAATAACCACAAAATTACTGACTGGGAAAAATTCAAGGCTTTTGCCCAAGAGCATGGCGACAAAACAGCAGCTCAAATGGCTGAACTTTGGGATGACGACATCTCTCCTCGCACCATATCCAGAGCCTTGAAGAAAATTGGCTTCACCAGAAAAAAAACTTACGGCTACCAAGAACGTGATGAGCAACAGCGAGAGGAGTTTATGGCTCAGATTGAACAGATGGAGCCACAAGAAGTGGTCTACCTCGATGAAGCCGGCATGAATAGTCAGGACTCGGATTACCCTTATGGTTACTGCGAGGAAGGAAAACGCTTCCATGCCCTCAAATCAGGGAAGAGGTAGGGCAGGGTGAGCATGATTGCCGCATGGTGTCATCAACAACTCTTAGCCCCCTTTAGCTTTGAGGGTTGTTGTAATCGGACAGTGTTTGAGTTGTGGTTGGAGTTCATCTTAATTCCAGCACTGAAGCCAGGTCAGACTCTAGTGCTAGACAATGCAACGTTTCATAAAGGGGGACGGATTCCTGAGCTAGTGGAGGCGGCTCAATGCCGTTGGCTCTATCTACCACCTTATTCGCCAGACCTCAACAAGATAGAGAAATGTTGGTCGTGGTTGAAAGCCCGCATTCGCCATTGTATTGAGCAGTTTGATTCTCTCGATGATGCCATGGATTCCGTTCTCAAAGCTGCGTCCTAACCACCTTGACTAATGCTATATGACCTTGAGTTCCCTGCCTTGTTTGGGGGTTCAATCCAAACGTTGGGACGTATAAACAGTTATGGAGAATGGTTCGAGGCTCCGACCTCTTATCCAGACTCGGGGCTGGCTTCCCCACTAGGAGGTGATTTCAGGCATAACAGCCTTATTTGGTCTCCTAAACATTTCGCACTCTCTACTCATTGTTATCATGGGGTCATAACTTCCCAATCAAAACAGTTTGTTTTATGACCTTGAGTTCCCTGCCTTGTTTGGAGAGGTTGAGTTCCAAACGTCGGGACATATAAACAGTTATGGGGATGGTCAGAGACGAGCCTCTTATATCCAGACTCGGGGCTGGATTCCCCACAGGGTGGTTATTTCAGGCATCTCAGCCTTATTTCATACCCGAATCGTCCGATACGAGGCAGCAAGACGTATAGCCTTACCTTTCCACCCCATGAAGGGAAAGCCATCGCTTAATCCAAAGATTGGCTGACTGTTCTCAAACAGGGGAAACAACAACCCAACAACAAACCGCCCACCCTGTAGGGGCGGGTGCTGAGATACGCCGCGCAAAAAACCAGCCAACTTTTTCTGTGATATTGAAATGCCTCGTATGGACGGCTTGGAACTTCTCTCCGGAATGCAGAAAGACCCACAACTCGAAGGTCTACCTATTGCTATGTTAACTTCTAGGGGGGGGCTGACAGACACCGCCAGATGGCTTATCAATTAGGCGCGAGAGGCTATTTTACTAAGCCTGCGCCTGTACGATGAACTGGAAGCCGCGGGGCGAATGTTACGCGCGTACTTTGTGGGAAACCGGCGATCGCTAAAGCATAATTTAGGGGCGGGTTGCCGTAAGTTTCTCATGATTATGGAATAATCACAACCCGGTTGCGTCCGTCTGCTTTGGCGCGGTAGAGAGCAGCATCAGCCGCCTGGATTAGGTCTATACCTATACTACCATGCTTGGGAAAGGCTGCCACACCGAAGGAGGCGGTGATACTGCCTAAATGTTGACCACCACTGGCTACTACAAGGGAGGCGATCGCCTCTCTAATTTGTTCAGCCCTCATGGAAGTATTTTCTAGGGAAGACCCCGGCAAAATTAGGGTCATTTCTTCACCCCCATAGCGACAAGCAACATCATATTCTCGCACCTTCTGTTTCAGCAGTTCTCCCACTTTTTGTAATACATAATCCCCCGCATCATGACCGAATGTATCATTAAAATGCTTAAAATTGTCTATATCCATCATGATGACCCCAATGGGGTGCTTTTGCCGTTGGGCGCGGGCTATTTCCTGACTCAAATATTCCTCTAAATAGCGACGATTAAAAAGTCCGGTGAGAGGGTCACGGATGCTCTGATGTTCCAGAGTGGCGCGGAGGTTTAAATTGGCGATCGCCATCCCTATCTGTTCCGCCACCGTATGAGCAAGCTGCTGTTTACCCTCAGATAAAGCCGTCGCCGAATCTGTACTTAGATAAAACAAACCCAAAGTCTCTCCCTGAGCCATCATCGGAACACACAATGTGCAAGATAGGGTAGAACTTACCTGAATATGTCGGCAAGAAATACCCCCTTTTTCATGATTACATAAATGTACCCTTCCCCGGCGCAAAGCCCAACAATCTTTCGGCACAAAAACCGAGACTGAGGTGCATTCTTTTCCCCAAGAAGAAATCATTTCCAGCGAGTCCCGGGAAGCCGCCATCAAAAAAATTCCGCCAGCACATTCTGGGAAAAGGGGTTCTAGCAAATAGCTAATCGCTTCACAGGCTTCTTGTACAGTCAAAGCCGCCTGCATAAAGTCGCTAATTTCACTCAAAAGCAACATTTCTGCATGGCGTTGATCTAGTTCATTGATCCGATTATTCAATTGTTCGTTTGCTAGACTTAGGGCTTTTTCCGATTGTTTAATTCCGGTGATATCACGGAAAGTAACCGCGAAACCATCCCCTAATTTGACCGAAATATTTTCAAACCAAAAGTCAATGCCATACTGGTTATAATAAAACTCTTTTTTCACGGATTTTTCCGATTCTACCACTTCCACATAGTGTTCAAATAAGCCACTTTCTTGATACTCTGGCAATTCCTCCAGTAACCTTTTCCCAATTAACTCATCTGCTGATTTACCGACTACTTTACCAGCGCTAGGATTCACCAATAACCATTCAAAATCAATAATCTTACCCTGTTCATTCCGAACCGAACGAAACGCCATAATCCCATATTCGGAACTATTCAGAATCCCACTAAGCTGCATTTCCGAAGTTTTTAAGGCTTCTTGAATACTCACCAGTTGACTAATATCAGTTAATAAGCTAATAGCCCCCACAAAGTTACCCTGGTTATCTAACTGATGCGTAGTAGAAACGATCGCCCACAAAGCCGTCCCATCTCGGCGTTGAAATTGACAGGTATGCTGTTCCTGAATACCTTGCTTTCTCCTTTCCAGGTAGTTGAGGGCTTCAAGTTGGTCTTCAGAGTTCAAGAAGTCCATTAACCCCATACCTAGCATTTCCGATGGAGTATAACCCAGCATATCTGCCATTCGCTGATTCACAAAGGTAGTTTTAGCGTCCCCATCAATTATCCACACCCCCTCTAGGGTAGTTTCAATAATGCTGCGATAACGCGCCTCGCTTTCTGCAAGTGCAATTTCGGAGTTTTTGCGATCGCTAATATCAATATGACAGCCTACCATCCTCTTCGGATTACCATCGTCGTCCCACTCAATCACCTGTCCAGAACACACCACCCAAACCGTGGAACCATTCTTGTGGCGATATCGAAGTTCGTTGTAGTAGGGGATTTTACCACGACTTTTTATATGTTTTTCAAACATATCGAATACTCGCGGTAAATCTTCTGGAACAATCAGTTTTTGCCAACTTTCCGGTACGTTGGGGATTTCGTGATCCTCATAGCCAAACATACGCTTAAAGCCGGGACTCATATATTCTTTATTACCAGGAATATCCCAATCCCAATATCCCGCTAGGATGATATCTAAAATATTATCTAATAGTTTCACTTCCCGGCTAATAGATTCAGCCTGTTGTCGCATAGCTTCCGCGCGGATATGTTCCTGTTCTAATTCTTTTTGTAGGGTGATGTCTTGGATAGTTCCATCAGATATAATGGGCTGATTATTATCATCATAAATAGTCTGGCAATATTCTTGTGCATACTTAATCCTACCATCATTGAGTAAAATCCGGTAACTCACACTATAAGACTGGCGATCGCATAGATGTTGGTTATACATATCATTGACTAAATCGCGATCTTGAGGATGTACAAGGCTGATAAATTCCTGGTGGGTATAGCTAAAGTTTTCCGGTTCAATTTCAAAGAAAGCAAACACCTCCTCAGACCATGATAATGTCTGGGTTTTATGATTGAGATTCCAAGTTCCAAGTCCGGCAATTTTTTGAGCTTTCCGCAGTTGATTTTCCGTTTTTCTGAGTTCCGCTTCTACCCTAGTTTTTTCCTGTAATTCTACCTGTAATTTTTGATGGATAGTGGCTTGTTTAAGGGCGATCGCTAATTGTACAGCTAACGCTTGTAGTAGTTCCACTTCTTCTGTTTTCCATTGGCGTGGATGTTCACTTTCAGTAACATTAAGCAGACCCCAAAGTTGATCACCACACAGCAGAGGTAGTAAAATTTTAGCGCGGGTATGAAGGCGGATCAGCATCTCTCTATGGCAGTCCGTCATTTCTGTGGTATAAATATCCGACACTACCCTAGTCTTTCCTAGGCGATAAATCTCCGCTTGGTTTTCCTGAAAACAGGTATCTGCGATGCGTTCTCCCATCAAAGAAAAAGGCGAATTAGTAGACTCTGCGACAACTACCGTTTCCCAATTATCGCCAAACTGCCAAATATTAACGCGATCGCATTTTAGCACCTGTCGCACTTGGTCAACAGTCGTATCCAAAATGGTCTGTAAATCTAGGGATGAGCGAATTTTCGTCGCTAATTCTGATATTAACTTTTCGCCTTCAGCCCGCTTGCTTAATTCAGCAGTACGCTGTTTAACCTGTGCTTCTAATTCAGCCGCCCGATTTTCTAAGAGTTTGAATTTTTCCGATTCTAGCCGCGATACCTTTTCCTCGAGCAACTCCGCCAATTTGTAGAGTTCCAACGGATTCAAACATTGCAGCAAACTGCTTTGGGTGACTATTCCTAATAGTTCACCCCTTGACCCCGTGACTATCACCCGCCCCAGGCGGCGCTGTTCCATTAGTTGCTGAACTTCCCATAAATTCTCCTGTGGTTTAATGGTAAATAACGGGGAACTCATCATATTTTCAGCCCGGATATTTTCCCAGTTTAAACTCAAGGATTGAAACTGCACTAAATCTCTCTCGGTCAAAATTCCTACGGGAATTGGCATAGCATGATCACCATGACCCTGAGTTTCCACAATTACCACACAACTCACCCGTCTTTCCGACATTAACCGGGCTATTTCTAACATGGTCTGATCACAGTTAGCAGATACAACATTGCGGGTCATCACTTCCGAGACTAACCGCAACCGTAATAAGTCAATGGGGCGCATCAATTTTCGCAGACTCTCATGGGTCACCAGTCCCACTAAGCGATCGCTATCATCAACTATAGGTAAATGTCGAATGCGGTGCTTTTGTAGTAAGTTAATTGTAGTCAGTGAGTCAGTAAGTTCTGATTCCCGTACAGTAATTACAGAGGGAGTCATTACTTCCTGAATTAGCAACTCTTCCAGATTTTGCTGTTGGGCGGCTAGACCCACAATATCGCGCTGTGTCAGGATGCCAACCACCATTAGGTCTTGCAACACTATTACACAAGTTAAGTGGCTGTATAGGTCTGGTTCTGACTCGGATATTGATATATTATCAGTCATCTGGCACTGAAGGCGGACACCACTCATACAGGCGATCGCTTCCATGACGGTTAAATCACCTGATACTACCAAAGGATCTCGAATTATCGCTGATTTGACTTCTGGTTGCATAGCTGATCTCAAGAAAATTTCACTGGGGAATATGTTTTGATCTAATCAAGACACAAACTAGACTAAAGTTGAGCTGACCAGATTATATAATATTTATGGTTAGATTACCATCAGCATTGATAATTAACCCACAACCAGAGCAATTTACCTTGAGTTTCTACTTTTTTCATCTCCAGCCGCCCAAGCCGCAGCCGCCGTTTCTGCCGTAATACTAACTACCCGATAAAAAGCGATCGTCCCCAATAAAATACCGGGGGCGATCGAGCTTTCTAATAATCCCAAAGCTGTAGCTTCAAACACTCCCAAACCTCCCGGAGCGCCCGGAACCACCAACCCTAATAACCAGGCTAAACTAAAAGCACCAAAAACCCTCGGCACTTCCAGCCAATTAAAATACCCCATAGCCACCAGAGTTATCATAAACCCAATGCCCCGTAAACCCACAAATCCCAACTCTCCTAACAAAGGCTTAATCGGATAGCGTTGTAGTTGTATAGGTGTAGATGGTTTTTCCTCTGTATTCGCCAAATTATTCGACCTTAATTTAACTCTTCCTAACCACCCCAAAACCGGATTTAAAATCCCCGGATTAACAGCACCTAAAACCACAATTAGACATAAAATTTGCAACCATAAATGAGCAGTATTGATAGTTATCAAAGCTATCAATAAAGCCGCTGCCGCCATCAATAACGGCTCTAGTAAAACACTTAAAGTTGCTATACCTAAAGCTATATCCGCATTTTTAACAGCTATAATACGCCCATAAAAATGCCAAATATTACCAGGAATATACTTAGCAATATTAGTTTTCAAATAAATCTGTAGTCCCCGGCGATAATTAATCCCCGCATCACCCACAGATTGAAACTCCCTTAAAATCAATAACCAGACCCAGGCAGACCATAAATGAGCCAGAAAAGTGACTGCCAAAGCCATGGCTAAACATCCCCAACTTTTGCCAGTAATTTGCAGTGATGCCACCTCTCGCCAGTGGTTTTTAATAGCCGTAGCCAGGAAAAATAAAGTCATGCCCAAAACCAGCCAGCGTAACCAAGGTTTACACCGAGATATATAGGATTTCAAAACTTAACCCTCTGTCTATGAAACCTACCAAAAGCATCAAAAGGATAGCTAGAAACTACCCGACCCACGCCGATAAAATGTTCGGCATAATATTGACTAACCGGATTATTTGCGTGGTGCCACAACTCATCATAACCAATGCCATTGTTACCATGTTCCGGGCCGGAACTATGTATATATTGACCATCACCCAAATAAAGACCGACATGAGTAGTTTTAGATGTTGTACCAAAAAAAACTAAATCCCCTGGCTGCATTTCCCAGATAACTGGTGGTATAGGTTGAACAAACGCCTGTTGTTGATAAGCGTCTCTGGGTAGCCAAATACCCTGTTGAGAAAAAGCAGCTTGTATCAAACCGGAACAATCATAATTAGGTCCGACCGTCCCTCCCCATAGGTAAGTATTACCAATTTTTGCAGCTTGGTGACAAAATGCGATCGCCTTATTTATTGCCTGATTAATCGTTTCGGATGATATAATTGTACGGGGTAATGGTGATGGAGGCTTTAGCAAATGTTCAACATCCCCCGCAGCCAACCAACCCGGGTAATCATCCTCCCACAATTGCACAGGTATAGCTGAAATATTCTCAGCCGTGTTAACCTCAAACAGGCGCAGGTGTCGTCCAGTAGCCGCCTGAGTTGCCAGAGTGCTACACTCAGGAGAATCATAAATATTCAGATCACCTTTGCATTTATACTCAACTGGGAGTAGCTTTAGTGACACTGTAGCATCAGTGCCAACAACTGTCGCCACCTTCCCCAAAATATCCGATAATCCATCAACGACCATATTTGTCACCAATATTGAAAACTAATTTCCTGTTATGGCATTTTTCCATCCAGACCCAAAGATACAAACTCTTGGCACAAGCATTATAGAGGCAACCCGGAGTAAATTTCCAGGACTAAGCGCCAATCAAATAGCCATGACCTGGGTAATTTATGACCCGCCAGTTTCTGTGAATACCGGAGGCGCACTTACTCCCGAAGAATTTTGGAAATATCCTGTTAGGGGGTTTGCATATCGGGGAATTGAACGCATTTATCCAGCCAGTGTAGTTAAACTATTCTACTTGGTGGCTGTTTACGAGTGGGTGGAAAAGGGTATGTTGCAAATCTCTCCCGAGTTAGAACGTGCCATTAAAGATATGATTGCACATTCTAGCAATGATGCTACCAGTTTAGTAGTGGATGTATTAACTGGAACCACCAGCGGTCCCGAATTATCACCCGGTCCCTTCGAGACTTGGAAATATCAACGAAATATCATTAATCGCTATTTTCAATCCCTGAATTGGCCGGAACTTGAATCAATTAATGTCAATCAAAAAACCTGGTGTGATGGTGCCTATGGTAGGGAAAGAGCCTTTTTAGGGGAACTGATGGAAAACCGTAATATGCTGACAACTAATGCCACAGCCAGGCTAATACATAGCATTGTCGGAGGTGTAGCAGCATCTTCGGAAGCCTCTCAAACAATGATGCAATTGATGCACAGAAATCTTGAGCCAGCAGCCTTAGCAGAAGACCCCGAAAATCAGGTTAAGGAATTTTTAGGGGAGGGACTACCTGAGAATGCTAAGTTATGGTCAAAGGCGGGCTGGACTTCTCAAGTTAGACATGATGCAGCTTATATTGAAATTCCCGATTTACTACCGTATTTATTAGTAGTTTTTACCGAGGGTAAATCCCAAAGTAAAAACCCGGAGATTTTACCCTATATTTCTCAATTAGTGGTAGCTGCCATGAAAGATAGCATAGGCGACTGGCTACCCCACCAACCCTAAACCCCAACCATAAGTGCGTCAGACCTGAACATCTCAGGTGAAAGTTATCATGGCTCTCTCTGACGCATCTTACCAATTTTGGTCAAGGGAATATATAATGGTTGAAATTGTCAATTTATCCGTCTGAGGTATCCTACCAATTGACGCACTCACGCGCAATGATCAGGTTTTATATGGTAACATATTATGAAGATTATTAAAACTGCGTTTTATGTAAAAATTGCCTTGGGTCTAGTGGCTTCGGTGTTCAGTCAGCAAGTAGCGGAGGCGAGTTTACCCAGGACTACAGATACTCAAGAAACTTGTGATATTTTAGTGTTTGGTGGCGGACTAGCAGGCGCAGCCACAGCCTATGAGGCATTATTAGCAGGTCGGACAGTTTGCTTAACGGATATTACTGACTGGGTAGGGGGTCAAATTTCCTCCCAGGGAACCTCGGCTTTGGATGAACGCGCCACACAACGATCGCTATTATTTTTCCCGCGAGGATACCTAGAATTGCGCGATCGCATCAAAGAAAAATATGGGATTTTGAACCCTGGTGCTTGTTGGGTAAGCGAGTCTTGTTTCCGACCTTATGACGGTCACGCCATTTTATTATCAATGCTACAAGATGCGGCAAAACAGGGTAAAGGTACTTTAAAATGGTTTCCTAATACTGTTCCCAAATATGTAGAAATAGCAGATAGACAAATTCTCAGTGCGATCGCCATTCAACATCAAGCCGCCCCCGGTACACCCCCCCTAAATAGCGAACCCCTATCCCAAATTATTGAAGATGCTTACAGTTGGGAAGACTCACCCCGCCTCACGAAAACCATTATCGAATTTCTCCCCGCCAATACAGATAAACAAACCGCTAACTGGTACGTGGTAGAAGCCACAGAAACCGGGGAAATTATCGGAATGACCAATATTCCCCACAACTTGGGTATAGACCCACGCAACCCCCTAGAACCCACCTCCTCCAGCGTCACCGGAGACCCCTATTGCACCCAGGGTTTCACCTATACCTTCGCCATGAAAGCCCTCGCCGAGCCAGAACCCATCGAAAAACCACCATTTTACGAACGCTATGCGCCCTACTACAGCTATGAATTGCAGCGATTAGCTAATTTTACCCTAGTGTTTACTTACCGTCGCATTCACAGCGAAAACCCAGAAGGACCTTTTCACCCCGACCCACGCAGGTGGACTATTTATCCAGGGGATATCTCCATGCAAAACTGGACTTGGGGCAATGATTACCGTCCGGGAACCTCTCAGGACAATTTAATCCTAACTCCCCGACAACTAGCCGCCAGCGGGCAGCTAGAACCCGGAAATTGGATGGGCGGACTACGGGTGCAGTCCTTGCAATATGGCGAAGAAAATGCCAAAGGTTTCTTTTATTGGTTAGTCAAGGGGACTACTGATTCTCAATTGGGCGATGGTGTGAAAAATAAGTACCCACTACATCGATTTTTGAGAGGATTTGATCAGCCCATGGGAACCGCCCACGGACTCTCTAAGTTTCCCTATATGCGAGAGGCGCGACGGATTATTGGTCGCCCTTCCTTCGGTCAACCTCAAGGGTTTATGATTTGGGAAACTGATATTTCTCGTAATGATTTTGCCGGGGATTTTTACCGGGAAAATCTCTCGGAATCAGAATTTAGGGAGTTATGGATGGCTTTGGCTGGGTTGGAATTACCAGCTTTAGTCGCTAGAAATCAAACCGTTGAACAGACTTCCCGCAGAGGAAGATCTACCATTTATCCTGATACGGTGGGTATTGGACATTATGCGATCGATTTTCACCCCTGTATGACTTTAAGCCCCCACGAAACTCCCGGAAATACTGAAAGAGAGGGAGAACGTCTCGGACAAGGACAGGCTTACCCCTTCCAAATTCCTCTCCGGGCTATGATTCCCCAGGAAATTGATAATTTATTAGTGGTGGGTAAAAGTATTGCTACTAGCCATATTGCGGCGGCGGCTTACCGGGTGCATTCCTTTGAATGGTCTTCGGGTGCGGCGGCGGGAATGACGGCGGTTTTTGCTTTTGATAATGATGTTTTTCCCTATCAATTAGTGGCGGATTTACCAAGGCGATCGCCTTTACTAGATGAGTTACAATGGTTCATCCAAGAAAATGGTAATCCTATCGCATTTCCCCGCACTTCCATTTTTAACCGTTCTTGGGAAAATTGGAGATAATTTTTGACATTTGACTAGAGTTAACTACTAGCATTAACTCGGTAATAATGCTTAAACAATGAATCTAAAACTGATCAGATGAAGGAGATTATAGTTCACCAAGTAGATATTACACACTACCGATTAGTAGAACTCTGCCAACTTGCTGATCAAGCCAAGCCTTTCTACCAATGGGTAGAAAAAAACGCCAAAAAGATAACAGGTTCTCATAAAGAACTCAACGAGATTATGATGTCAGCCACCCGAGATGAAATGGCATCTATTATTTATGCTTGCTACGCAGAACCGGAAGAAAAGCGTCCTTTACTCTTTGATGGTATTGGCAGAGTTTACCCCCACCCAAAAGCCTGCTTTTACTTTTTTGCCTGGATGATTAGAGATGCACCTCAGCAGAGGTTAGCACCCCTAATAAGTCGATGGAAAAAGGAGGTCATGCACATTTATTTACTCGGGATATTATGGGGGCTGTACAGGACTTAAAATCATCGGGAAGTCCATGCTATATTATAGTGGTTATCATCGCCAATAACTGGTCAATATCAGAAATAACAACCATTACCAATCAAATGGACATGGTTTTTCATTTTAATTTGAATCCTCTTTTGTGGTTTTGATGAAGCCAGTCAAATTAAGTTAAATAAGTATATACAAGGTGTTTTAGATAATGGATAATCTCATCCATATTATTAATAAAGTTCTGTTGGGGGATATCCGCACTGTATCTGTAATTATTCCTGATAATTCTATCCAAGCCATAATTACTAGCCCTCCCTATTTTGGGCATCGAAATTACACCGGAAAAGATGGCTGTGCCAACGAGATAGGTAGAGAAGCAAATGTAACCGATTATATTAATAATCTGGTCACCTGCTTTGAAGTGGTAAAACCCAAACTAAAAAATAATGGTTTGCTGTGGCTGAATTTAGGTGATACTTATCGGAATAAACAACTTGAGGGTGTTCCTTGGCGGGTGGCATTTGCTCTCAAAGATAGGGGTTGGATTCTCCGCAGTGATATTATTTGGAAAAAGCCAAATGCTATGCCATCCTCTGTGAAAAATAGACCAACTACTGACCATGAATATATTTTCATGTTTTCTAAAAACACTGATTATTATTATGATGCTGATGCCATTAGGGAACCTCATATCACATTTACCGAACAATCAAAAATGAGAGGCGGTAGGAATCATTTTGGGAAACGAAATAGCACCCCAGAAAATGGCAAAAACTCCGGTAATCAGAATTTGCATGATGGTCGATGGGACCAAGCATTTCACCCCAAAGGAAGAAACAAGAGAACTGTTTGGGAAATACCCCTCGGTAAGTTCAGGGATGCACATTTTGCGGTTTATCCAGAAGATTTAGTTAAAATATGTCTACTGGCATCAACTCGTCAAGGAGATCTGGTTTTAGACCCATTTACTGGTTCAGGTACTACCGGAGTTGTTGCTATTAAGCATGACAGAAAGTTTATTGGCTGCGAACTGGTCAAGACCTATCAAAAAATGGCTCAAAATAGAATTGATGAAATTATTATTCAACCCAGCCTGTTCACGCTGCCCAATTAATTAATATTAATAATCTCCTCAAAATTATGGTGGTATGCTATACTATCCATCTAGGTGATTAAGATGCTGCTAAACACTATCACAATTACCTGATTTTGTGGGTGGGATACCATGGAAAATCTCACCAATTAACTCTATTGCATATTAACGATTAATTGACCATCAGTTTAACTCAATTATGAATCAGACTTCCTCGACTACATTACCAAAAGTTACTGGAAACTCGGTTCAGAAAAATGCGCCTTGGCTGTATGCTTTCTGGAAGTTTTCCCGACCACATACCATTATCGGAACCAGTCTCAGTGTGTTGGGGTTGTTTACGATCGCATTTAGTGATCAACTTAATCCTACTACATGGGAAAATCCCCTTTTTGTCCCCACCAATTTAATCATCCTGCTGATTAGTTGGATAGCCTGTCTGTGTGGGAATATCTATATTGTCGGTCTTAATCAATTAGAAGATATCGAAATAGACGTAATTAATAAACCCGATTTACCTTTAGCGTCTGGGGTATATTCTCGCCGCCAGGGTCAAATTATCGTAGCCACTACAGGGATATTGGCGGTTATTTTAGCCGTGGTTGGGGGGCCTTTTTTGGCAGCTACTGTTGGGATTAGTTTAATTCTCGGCACCGCCTATTCCCTCCCTCCCATACGCTTAAAAAGATTTCCAGTTTGGGCGGCATTATGTATATTTACAGTCCGGGGGGTGATTGTCAACCTGGGGCTGTTTTGTCATTTTAGCCAGCAGTTATCAACCCCCCAATTATGGCAAATTCCGGTAATACCCCCGACGGTTTGGGTGTTAACCCTATTTATTTTGGTGTTTACGTTTGCTATTGCCATTTTTAAGGATATCCCCGATATTGAAGGCGATCGCCAATATCATATTACCACCTTTACCATCCGCCTCGGAACCGTAGCCGTATTTAATCTAGCTAGGGGAGTAATCACCATCTGTTATTTAGGGATGATGGCGGCGGCTTTCCTAGTTTATGAAAGTTTAAACCCAGTATTTTTAGTGATGACTAATCTGATATTACTGAGTTTTATGTGGTGGCAAAGCACCAGTGTAGACCTAGGGGAAAAACAAGCGATCGCCAATTTTTACCAACTCTTATGGAAACTGTTTTTTCTGGAATATATACTATTCCCCATCGCCTGTTTATTAGGTTAATTCCAAAAATTAGTGATGCCATACCCCAACTCGCGCAGCATTGACCGCAGCAGAGGTAAACTCAGACCAATCACATTAGTATGACAGCCATCTAACCTATCAACAAAAGCCCCCCCTTTCCCTTCAATCGCAAAACATCCCGCACAGTTCAAAGGTTCTCCGGTCTCCACATAAGACCGGATTTCCTCCTGATCAACAGTCGCAAAATGCACATGAGTTATGCGAGATAAAACCAAAAGTTTGGGTTTATTCAAATCCAGTAAAGCATGACCAGTATAAAGCTGTCCGACATTACCACTAAGATTTTGCCAACGGGCGATCGCTTCTAGTTTATCAGCAGGTTTCCCGTAAATTTCACCCCCCATTACCAACACCGAATCACAGCCCAAAATTAGCGCATTTTTGCCGTTTGCCAAATAGCTATGGGGATGGTCTTTTAACCGTCTCCCCACAGCTTCCGCTTTGGCTTTAGCGAGTTGTTCTACCAATGCAGTCGGATCATCAATCTGAATGCTAGACTCATCAAAATCACTGTTAATTACTACTGGCTCAATTCCCACAGTTTTTAAGAGTCTATGTCTGGCTGGGGAAGCAGAAGCCAGGACGAAAGTGATAGCTGAGTCCACCATATCAGAATCTCCGTTAATAAACAGTAAACGATCGCACCACTTGTTCTAACAGAGTTTTGCTTTTTTGCCAACGCTGTTCACTGGTGGATATATTCAAGGTAAACAACTTACCCCGACTGATAGCAATACTAGCGAAATCATGCCGTTTTTGCTGATTAGGAAGAGTCACAGCATATTCCAGTAAATAGTAAGTATTATTGGTGGATTCTCTTTTCCCAGCATTCACCAACTCGGCTGTCCGACCCGAACCTTCTGGGGCGATCGCATTTTTACTGAGAGTATATCCCACCTCTGTGGGAGTGCCAATTTCCTCTAAACTATCACCCCTAGTCACAGAACTAATCACCACACTAACATTTTCGGTGGAGTCGATCATATCGTGAAAAACCACATCGGGTCCATTAGAGACCCTCACCTCCACCCAACCGTTAGGGTAAAGAAACTCATAGCCATCTGCTGTGTCCACAAAACTTTTTAGACCTCCCCCGGTGGCTACACATCCCCCCAGGGTGAGACTAACAACAACTAGGATAATTGATGCAATTCGTTTGAACATTGAAACACATTTCCATTACTGCAAAATCGATGCTTGATCGAGTCTTGAGCGACTCTGACAGCGATCGACAGTATAACCATTGTCCCATTAATCGGCTGTTTAACTCTGGTTAGGTCAAATTTAACTCAACCTGTCGTTGCACATTTATTAAAACTCGATCGCCACGGGTAAGGCTGTATTCAGCTTTCCAGACTCCTGGAAGTAGACTAGCGCCAGAATTTCTTTGTCCCACATAGCCGACCCAGGTGAGACTGGGAGATTGAATGCGGTCATTATGGTCAACTACCACATTACCTCTGGGGTCAATCATCCGATATTTCACCTCATCCCCCGCTAAAATACCATAGGCTTGTACCCAGAATAATAGGGCGGGAATTTGTGCGGACAAGACGGTTTCTGAATGCTTCCCATCCCAAAGTTGGTCCATGTCGGGGGGTTCTGTGGAAAATCCCGCCCTAATTAAACCTGTGGGATTATACCCAGAGGGTTGATTCCAAATCGGATCTAAGCTAATCTGACAACCGGGTGAGGAGGTCGGACCGACAAAAGGATCAACTACCTGTCCTTGGTGGGTAACGGTGATGTGAACATGGGGAAAGGAGGTTAAACCGGATGTTCCCACCATTCCTAACACTGTGTCAGTATTGACGCGATCGCCTGATTTAACCGCCACACTACCCCGCCGCAGGTGACAATATTGAGTTTCCCAACCTTTTCCGTGGTCAATAACTACCCCATTACCGCATTCTTGACCCTCTACCCTTGACCTTTCCGCAGGATGTCTAATTCGCCGATCTTCGACTCCATCACGGACTCTTAATACCTGACCAGAGGCTGATGCAAATACGGGGACTCCTTTGGCCATCATTCTTTCATCGGGAATGGCAAAATCTGTTCCTTTATGACCATCATAGGTTTGACGACCACAGCCAAAATCTACGGCTTGGGGACTCGGATCGCGATCGGTGTATAAAATCACTAAACAATCTTTATTTAATTCACATTTCAGCGGTGGAGACAAACTCACACTATCTGTGGCGATCGCCACTGTATCCGGTTCGGAATTAAGGCTGAAACTGATTGACGGAGGAACACAACCTATCAGTAGTGATAGTCCTAACCCCAACATAAATAAGCATAGATATCGCAGGTGTTTGAGCATTTGTCAGATGTTGGATATGTCTTATATGTGTCGTTAGTAATTATAGCAAATCCCTAATCGGGTTAGCCTTACTCTTTACGCAGTCGCCAGCCACCAGAAGATATGTGGGTAATTTTCTCCAGTTATTGGGTAATTTCTGGCAGTAAAAACCACGGAAAATCAGGATAGTTAAATTCCCATAATATGGCATTAATTTCAGTAATATATAAATGGGTAGTTGGGGAAAATTCCGGTGCTAATTCAGTCAAGCGATCGCTAGGAATGGCAAAAGCTAGATGTCTCATTTGTTCCCGTAAATCTGGGGGTGGCTGTTCACCATCATCATAAATATAGGGGTCTCCCCACAGGGGATAAGCGTGCATTCCATTAATACCGACTACCTTTCCCCAACGGTCTAACAGGGGGCCGCCACTCATGCCTTTTTGGATCGGATTAGTATAGCCAATTTGATAACCGTTTTTAAAGGGTTTTTCGGGAATTAAAGAGACTCTCCCTCTGGTTAAATTCAATCCTTTATTTCTGGTGGGAGGGTATTTTTGATCCGGGAATTTGGCGAGGGATGATTTGGGATTAAATAGATGATCTAATGATGGCTTGGTGTCTATCAGTTTGCCATGATTATTGTGAAAGTTAATGGGTTGAATATTATCGGCATCTATCGGAAATGGAAAACCCGCCCCAAATACTTTATCACCGGGTGAGAGAGTAGCGGAAGGATGGAAAGAAGCGATCGCATAATTTTGAGGTTTACCCTGAAACTGAATCAGGGCTAAATCTTGTCCTTGTAAGGAATAATTCTTGAGTAAATCGGCTTGATAAATCTGACCATCAGGAGTTTGGATTAAATAGGGAGATTCCTCGGTATTGATGACATGATCATTAGTCAAAACCGTATATAAATCACCTTCTCTTTTAATAATAATTCCCGACCCCCAAGCTGACCCAGAAATAATTTTGACTGTAATTGATTCAGCGATCGCCTTCAACTCTTGAGGGCTACAAGGTCGGGATTCACCCTCGCCACATACCGGATTAGTAGAGCAAGTAATGGCGGGTAACTTATTAGGTAGAAAAAAATAATCTAAATGATGCTGCCAAATTCCCGAAAAATTAGCAATTAAAAAAGGCAGTAATAGCATATAAATCCTCATCAAAAACTGCCATGATTAATTATTCCTGCCCCCTCCTCACGCCCAGGACCCCTCAACTAAGGAGGCAGAAGGATCAGCATTTAATCAGAATTAAAAGTAATTTGCTGATCTAGGTATTCTTGGAAATCCAAATATAGACGGGAATCAGTTTCCGACAAAGGACCAGCATTAGCATTAGCTTGTAGAGCAAAAAGCTGTCGGATAGTGCGGCGAGCATCTTGATTAGGTTTGAGAGTAAATAGAACCCCCAAACAGGGACCATCCTTAGCATCAGAAACACAGATAACTGGCTGTCGATTAACAGTTCCTGTAGTCACATAATTAAGTAATCCGCGCTCATAGAACTCCTGAAATTTAGCCGAAACTTGGCGACAGCGAGTTTGTGGCACATAACCAGCCTGATTAAAAACCAAAGAAACCCAACGAATTACGGGAAAAGTACCCCGCGAGTTGCGGACAAAAGTAGTAGGGACATCATCATCACTACGTCCACAAAAAAACTCTTGTTCCACTACTGTATTATATCGCTGATGTGGCTGATATAGCTGATGTCGATGGCGCGGAAACTGTGTGATTTCGGTTTCTTCAGCGGCTGTGCCATTAGAAACAAAGAAAGAAGCGATCGCCATCGCTCCTCCCGTGGCTAAATTAAATAGATATTTTGGTTTCATTGTCCTTAGAACCAGATAACTGAATAGATCAAAATTCCGAACCAGAATTGTTCCGTTGCTTCCAATTGATCCCTAATCGTTTGAGATAGTCCCACCCCCGCTGGGGCCAAACGTGCTGGCGGCCAGTGCGTTCAGCAATCCACTGGGCTACCTTGGGGCCAGACCAGGGTCCCCCATCAGGAGCCGGACCTTGCAAAGCCTGCTTGAGTTCCTTTTGCTGTGATTTAGTCAAAAGCGATCGCGCCACAGGGGGCTGGCGATCGCGACTACGGTTTCTCACCGAAGGTGGGCCCTCGTGGTTATAACGTCGGATAATCTCTTTGGCGTAGTCGTAATTTAACCCCACAACCTCTGCCGCCTGTTTGATCGTCCAACCGCTGCCAACCAAATGAAGAAGATGCCACCGACGCGACTCAGTAGTATCTCTAGCTTGTCGGTAACGGTTTTTGAGATCATCAACCGATAAATGGGGTTCAATATGAGCCTTTGGTGGCATACCTCCTCATCTCATCATCCACAACACTGCTTGATCTATCGTCAGTTTGGCAAAATTTCCGGATCAAACAAAAATTTAGCGATCGCCACTGATCAGGTAGTAAAGTGTTACCAATTTTTCGCTAAACTCAAATATTAGAACTAAAACAGAGGAGACCGCATGGCATCGATCTGCGAGTTGCACCAACAACTGGTAAATAAAGAACGCTCTGCTGTGGAAATCACCACCGAAGCGCTCGATCGCATTAATAAACTAGAACCCACACTTAAAAGTTTTCTGTGTATTACCGCAGATCGAGCCTTAGAACAAGCCCGACAGGTCGATGCTAAAATTGCAGCCGGAGACGAAATCGGATTATTAGCAGGCATTCCCATAGCCGTCAAAGACAATATGTGTACGGAAGGGATTACCACCACCTGTGGCTCGAAAATTCTCGCGAACTTCGTGCCTCCCTATGAGTCCACTGTGACCACCAAACTCATAGAAGCCGGAGCAGTTATACTCGGAAAAACCAACCTAGATGAGTTTGCGATGGGAAGTTCCACCGAAAACTCAGCCTTTCAAATCACCGCTAACCCTTGGGATATAACCAGAGTTCCCGGAGGGTCCTCTGGCGGGTCAGCAGCAGCCGTAGCAGCCAACCAGGCAGTAGTTGCCCTTGGTTCGGATACAGGGGGTTCCATTCGTCAACCAGCCTCATTCTGTGGAGTTGTAGGCATGAAACCCACCTATGGGCTAGTATCCCGCTATGGGTTGGTAGCTTATGCTTCTTCGTTGGATCAGATTGGCCCCTTTGGTCGCACGGTCGAAGATGCGGCGATTTTGCTAAATGCGATCGCTGGTTACGACCCCAAAGACTCCACCAGTCTTAACGTAGAGATCCCCAACTATAGCGATTTTTTAAAGCCCTCCCTCAAACCCAGAAGCAAAATCAAAATTGGGGTAATTAAAGAAACCTTCGGGGAAGGCTTAGATCCCGTAGTAGAACAAGCCGTTACTAAAGCGATCGATGTCCTGCAAAGCCTAGGCGCAGAAATTCAGGTCATCTCCTGTCCTCGGTTCCGCTATGGTCTACCCACCTACTATATTATCGCCCCCAGCGAGGCTTCCGCTAATCTCGCCCGCTATGACGGGGTTAAATATGGTTTCCGCACTCCTGATGCTGATAACCTGATTGAGATGTACGCCAAAACCCGCGCCGAAGGCTTTGGGGCGGAAGTCAAACGTCGGATCATGGTAGGAACCTATACTTTGTCTGCTGGTTACTATGATGCCTATTATCTGAAAGCCCAAAAAGTCCGCACCCTGATTAAACAAGATTTCGATCGCGCTTTTACTCAAGTAGAGGTCCTAGTTTGTCCTACCTCTCCCACCACCGCTTTTAAAGCCGGAGAAAAAACCTCTGACCCCCTGAGTATGTATCTTTCCGACCTGATGACAATTCCCGTCAATTTAGCCGGTTTACCCGCGATCAGCGTTCCCTGTGGATTTGACAGTCAGGGTCTCCCCATTGGAATGCAGTTAATTGGCAAAGTTCTCGGCGAAAGTCGTCTGTTTGAAGTCGCCCATGCTTATGAACAAGCCACCCCTTGGCATAAGCATAACCCAAACATACCCAGCTCATAGTTAACTATTCCCCATAAATCTCTACTGAGGAAGTGCTGTCAATAGTCCACCGGGGAGAATTAGCGGCGGTGTCTGGTGAACTGACCAAAGCCCATAAATCGGATATATCTGAATCGATTTCTGAGAATAGCAGTTTCATGGTTTTTTCATCCCCCGCGTCCGCCGCTTGACTGAGGGGGGCTAGGGTTTCGGCAACAGCGGTTTGGCGTTCTAACTCCTGGGTGGAGGCGAGAATATTACCCAAGCCGTTGATGATCCTCCGTAAACTATCGCGCAATCTCGGATCTCCTGTCAAATCTTCAATATCTGCGGTCACTTTCTGCATATTTTGCAGGGTGGAACGGGCCGAGTCTAGGGTTTGTTGCAGTAAGATTATATTATCCGGGTTGTTGACACTCTGAGAAACATCTCGCAAGTTCTCCGAGGCGATCACGGCATTGGCTGATAAGGTTTCCAGATTGGTTAATAGTTCCCCCTGTTCAAATCGGGCTATAACTGGGGTTAGTGTAGCGATCGCTACACTCAATTCCTGGCTGGTTTCATTAATATTATTTAAGGTCATCAGCAAAGTGGAGCGATTGGTAGCAACCAGGGCATTTACCTCTTGAGTTAAGGCACTTATATCACCAGTAACCTGGTCTAAGGAATTAGCCGACTGCAGTGCTGCTCCGCTGACTTCCTGCATGGAGCGCTCTAGCTGATCGGAAAGTTGAGTCATTTCCGAGGAAAATAAGTTCATGTTTTGATCCACGGATGCACTGAAATTACCCAACTCCAATTTAGCTATATCAACTAATTGCCCCATTTTGGTGGTCAGTTGGGTGGCTTCGGCGGCGGCGAGGGCGGTATTTTCCACCGCAGCATTTAGATTAGCAAATAATTCCGGGTTGCCATAGAGTTCCCCTAAATCAAGCATAGTCTCCATGAGGCGATCGGGGCTAATACCCGGTAAACCTTGAACCGAACTCTCATGGCACAAAATATCTGACGAGGGACAGTCAGCAGCAATGGGGTTAGCAGCCACCAGCTCAGGAGTTAAGACTATATTGGGGATGATATCAATATATGTTTCATTCAGAAAACCCGTCTGATTGACCAAAACTTGGGAATTTCGTGGCATTACTAAATCGGTAGATTCAATATTTAGCAACACCTCCACCCCATTAGACTGGGGTTGAATTCTGGTAACCCGCCCGACTCTTACCCCCCGATATCGTACAGGTACGCCAATTTGAAGACCAGTAGCACTAGGAAATTCTGCCCGAATTTGGTAACTCTGCTGACCAAGACTGATCCCCCGCAGCCAAAAAGCTGTGGCCCCAAATAGCCCCACTCCCAATATAATCAACAAACCGACTGATCCTTCACGGACACTTCGCGATCGCATAATTCATCCTCTCATCTGTCTGTCCCATCTTCATAATGTTAGGCTAACTTAACAAATTTCAGGATCCCATCAGCTAATTGACCACCTGAATGGGTCCGCTTACACTGCCCGTAAAAAACTGTCTCAGCGCCGGATTGGTGGACTTGTAAGCCTCCTCAATTGACCCTTGCCATTGAATTTGACCTTTATACAAAAAAATTACCTGGTCTGTGGTTCTGCGGATTGTACTATCTTGGTGTGTCACCATCACATAGGTGCTGCCACCCCCGTCCCGCTTTTGTAGGCTGCGAATCAAATCTTCAATCACCGTTGAAGCGATCGGATCTAAACCGGCGGTTGGTTCGTCATACAGTATAACTTCGGGATTATCACTTGGGGTTTCTGGGTTGGGCATAATGGCTCTGGCGAAACTCACCCGTTTTCGCATTCCTCCAGATAATTCTGCTGGATAGCGATCGCAAATATTAGGCAGACCCACCATTTCTAGCCTTTCTTCAACTAATTGACGAATAGTAGCCGGGGAAAGTCTGCTGTGTTCATACAAGCGAAATCCCACATTTTGTTGAACATTAAGAGAGTCAAACAAAGCCGCATTCTGAAACACCATCCCAATACCAATCGGATCACTAAGATCATCCACCCAACCCCGTCGCAGTTGTCCCTTGACATATACTTCTCCAGCATCAGGAGGTAATAACCCCGCTATAATCCGCAAAATCGTTGATTTTCCCGTCCCAGAAGGACCGATAATTCCCAACGCTTGACCAGGATAGATTTTTAGATCTACCCCATCTAAAATCACATTGGAACCAAAGGCTTTAGAAATTGCTCGCAGTTCAATTAGTGGCTCAGACATATTAGATTTGGATTCGGTTCCCGGACATAGTTATCAATCAACCCGCCTGTAATACACAAGCTATGGCACATATACAAGATATACTGCCATTCCCAATTTGCCATAGACTCTTCCCTATGCACCATATCCATATAACTAGAAATGGCGAGATACAGGCTATCATCTCGAATTAGGTTTGCCAAAATTTAACCACCACAGATTTTTATTGAGGTCTATTATCAATGTCGATTATTTCCCTTAGATTGAAACTGCGTCGCCTGTTCAAACTCCGACTAAATTGGAGTCGCTCAGGCTACCGTTCCTCCTCACGAATAGGACAGTGGTTCAAATGGTTAGCCCCCGGTTTGCTAGTCAAACGGTGGTTACTTATTAGCGCCGGAGGGGTATTGTTGACCAGTTTGGGGTTAGCTATCTGGACAGGAATGACCCCAATTTTCTATATTTTGCAACTGCTCAGGGGATTTCTGGAATGGATTACCCAAATTATCCCTAACTCGGTTTCTGGACCGTTGCTAATTTTGGCGGGTTTACTATTCGTTTTTTGGGGTCAGAGTCGCAGCTTTAACTCTATTACCCAGGTATTCACCCCGGAAGGTGATCAGGAATTGGTCGATCGCCTCCTAGCATTGCGCCGCCTCAACCGAGGTCCGAAAATCGTAGTTATTGGCGGCGGCACGGGTCTATCAACCCTGCTGCGGGGTTTAAAAGATTACAGCGCTAATATCACGGCTATTGTTACCGTAGCGGACGATGGTGGCTCCTCTGGGCGCTTGCGTCGCGAAATTGGAGTATTACCCCCAGGAGATATTCGCAACTGTTTAGCGGCTTTAGCTGATGAGGAAAAGCTATTGACCGAATTATTCCAATACCGATTTCGGGCTGGGGATGGTTTGACAGGTCACAGTTTTGGTAATTTATTTCTCACGGCTATGGGAGAGGTGACCGGAGACCTGGAAAGGGCGATCGCAGCTAGTTCTAAGGTCTTGGCTATTCGCGGTCAAGTCCTACCCGCTACCCTCAGCGATGTTCACCTGTGGGCTAAATTAGAAGATGGTCGTCGTATTCATGGAGAGTCCAGTATTACAGAAGCTAGGGGTAAAATTGTCAAAATTGGTTGCACACCTGCCAACCCCCCAGCCCTTCCTAAAGCTATTAATGCCATTCAAGAAGCAGATTTGATTATTATCGGACCTGGTAGCCTCTACACTAGCGTTATCCCCAATTTATTGGTCCCAGAAATTACGGAAGCGATCGCTCAACGCCAAGTCCCCCGCATCTATGTTTGTAATGTCATGACCCAACCGGGAGAAACTGATAACTACAGCGTCGCCGACCACATTCGGGCGATCGATGACGCTTGTGGCCATCAACTATTTGATGCTGTCCTAGTGCAAGGAAAAGTCCCCCCGGCTCAAGCATTAATCCGCTATGCTCAAGAAGACTCTCACCCAGTTTTTATTGACCGGGAAGCCGTCAAGGAATTAGGGCGAAGAATGGTATTAACCAATATCATTGAAGTTGATAGCGACACTGGCTATGTCCGCCACAACTCCAAACGACTCGCCCAAGTCCTCCTACGTTGGTATAGCAGAGTTTAGACAATTTTACTTCGAGATAAAATGCACCCAAAAACTGCCATCAGGGATACACACCCGCCGAATGAGTTGATAGGAGTAGTGTAAATAAGCACCACTTAGATCCGTTCGATATCCACTGGAGAACCACTCCCCATAAGGGTCATGGACGATAAACCCATTTTGGTCATAGCCTACCACGACAATAATATGCCCAAAGGAGGTAAAGTATCCGTGGATAACGGCAGGATAACCCGCAGCTATCCAGTCCTGTACATCCTCAATTACCGCATTTTCGGTAAAATAATCCCTAGCACCATAGTCTCGCACAATGCGGGCTAAATCGTAGGGACTATGGCGACTATAGCCCTTATTGATAGCATAGCGATACAGTTCATCCTCAAATTGACGATATCTCGTATCACGGCGGGGAATATTAAAATACTCCAAACACATGGCTAGGGAAGTGACATTACAAGCGCCTGTGGGGTTGTAGAAATTATCTAATTGTGATTTGAAGGGGACATTCAGACGATGGCTAGTTGGTAGGGTTCTGGGGTAGGTTTGGGTTCCTCCCTCGTAAACTTCCGCATGACCACCCCAAATATACAACACAGAATAACCGCCAAAGGACTCATTACGCAAAGCTATCCTTAAATGCGCCCGGATCGGATCATAAGCCAAAACTGAAAATTCCCGTCCCGCTGAAATGGAAAATTTCTCGGAGTTGTTCAGTTGAGAAGAGGCGATCGGTCTCACCTTCAAAACTGTATCTCTGATGACTTTTAACATGGGAGTAGTTACCGGGAGGTCAGAAACCTTAGCTTCAATTAATTTTTTGGCAGTATCTGAACCAATAAATCCCGGTTCAGAGCATTCCATTAACTGCTGAAAACGATGCAGCGCCGCGGTTGACTTCGGACCAAATATCCCATCTGCTGGCGGGTCTAGCAGCCCTAAATCAATCAGCCGGATTTGAATTTGACGGCTCAAACCTGCATCAGCATTAATTTCCTTCACATCATATCGGATATCTGTACCCAGGAAGTTCTGTAGCCTCATATTTCCCTGGCGATTCACACTTTTTGTTTCTATCAGTTTTTTGGCGGTATCTGTGCCGAGAATGCCACTGGGTTCGCTACAGTTCATTAACTCCTGAAAACTCCGAAAAGCCGCCGTTGAATTGGGGCCGAATATGCCATCAACTGGCGGCGCTAGGAGTCCTAAATCAATCAGTCGAGTTTGAATTTGACGACTCAGAGCTTCATTATCATAAATGGCTTTGATATCATATTGAGTATTAGTCCCCACAAAGTCCTGTAGTCTCATGTCTATAGTTATAATTTTGGTGTTTTGTACAAGTTTTTTGGCTGGCTATGTACTCGACAACTCCACAGGAGTTACGCAATTCCTATGGAGTTGGTAAAGTCGGGTTTAAATTATCTCACCTGGAGATGAAATGCACCCAAAAATTACCATCAGGAATACATACCCGCCGAATGAGTCGATAGGAGTAGTGTAAGTAAGCACCACTTAGATCGGTTCGATATCCGGTTGAAAACCACTCCCCATAAGGGTCATGGACGATAAACCCATTTTGGTCATAGCCTACCACGACAATAATATGCCCAAAGGAGGTAAAGTATCCATGGATAACGGCAGGATAACCGGCTGCGATCCAGTCCTGTACATCCTCAATCACGGCATTTTCGGTAAAATGATCCCTAGCACCATAGTCTCGGACAATGCGAGCTAAATCGTAGGGATTATGGCGACTATAACCCATATCCAGGGCATAGCGATATAGTTCATCCTCAAATTGACGATATCTCAAATTGCGACGCGGAATATTAAAATATGCCAAACACATGGCGATGGAAGTGACATTACAAGCGCCTGTGGGGTTGTAGAAATTATCTAATTGTGACTTGAAGGGGACATTCAGACGACGGCTAGTTGGTAGGGGTCGGGGATGGGTTCTGGTCCCTCCCTCGTAAACTTCCACATGGCCAGCCCAAATATACAAGATGGAATAACCACCAAAGGACTCATTACGCAAAGCTACCCTTAAATGCGCCCGGATCGGATCATAAGCCAAAACTGAAAATTCCCGTCCGGCTGGAATGGAAAATTTCTCGGAGTTGTTCAGTTGAGAAGAGGCGATCGGTCTCACCTTGAAAACTGTATTTCTGATGACTTTTAAAATGGGAGTAGTTACGGGGAGGTCAGAAACCTTAGTTTCAATGAGTTTTTTGGCAGTCTCAGAACCAATAAATCCGGGTTCAGAGCATTCCATTAACTGCTGAAAACGGTGCAGCGCGGCGGTTGACTTGGGACCGAAGATTCCATCGGCGGGCGGGTCTAGCAGCCCTAAATCAATGAGCCGGATTTGAATTTGACGACTCAAACCTGCATCAGCATTAATCGCCTTCACATCATATCGGAGATTGGTTCCCAGGAAGTCCTGTAGCCGCATATTTCCCGGACGACTAACAGTTTTGGTTTCTATCAGTTTTTTGGCGGTATCTGTGCCGAGAATGCCACTGGGTTCGCTACAGTTCATTAACTCCTGAAAATTCCGAAAAGCCGCCCTTGATAAGGGGCCGAATATGCCATCAGCTGGGGGCGCTAGGAGTCCTAAATCAATCAGCCTAATCTGAATTTGACGACTCAGAGCCTCATTATCATAAATGGCTTGGAAGTCATATCGAATATTAGTCCCTACAAAGTCCTGTAGTCTCATATTTTCCCGTCGAATAGTGGTGGTTTCTATCAGTTTTTTGGCGGTTTCAGAGCCTAAAATACCAGATTCACTGATGTTCATTAACTCCTGAAAGCGTCTGAATGCGGCGGTTGATAAGGGGCCGAATATGCCATCAACTGGCGGTTCTAGGAGTCCTAAATCAATCAGTCGAGTCTGAATTTGACGGCTCAAACCTTCATTATCATAAATGGCTTGGATTTCATATCGAATATTAGTTCCCAGGAAATCCTCAAGCCTCATGTTCGGGGGCCGCATAGTGGTAGTGTCTAGGAGTTTTTGGGCAGTTTCAGTGGCCAGAATACCAGATTCACTGATGTTCATTAACTCCTGAAATCGTTTGAATGCGGCGGTTGATAAGGGGCCAAAAATACCATCGGCTGGGGGATCTAGGAGTCCTAAATCAATCAGACGAGTTTGGATTTGACGACTCAGAGCTTCGTCATCATCAATCTGTTGTATATCATATCGAGTATTGGTTCCTAGGAAATCTTGTAGTCTCATTTTGGGTGCTAGGTCACAAAATCACTGCAATTGTACATGGTTTGTTGACCCCCCCTACAAATAATTCATTATTTGATACAAAATATCAGAGGGGGTCGAGATTTAGAAGGGGATATCAACTGATACATTTACGCGACATTTTTCCGGTTGTTCCCGGACAATGCAACGATAGCACTATTACCCGTTAAGGTAACAGAGGCGGTATCCCGCAAAGCTTTTAGAAAGATTCCAAAAGCACCGTTCCAGTCCCTGGGTAGAGTGAACCCACACTCCGGACATCGGAACACTTTTGAGCCACCTAGCTGGGAATGCACATGACCACAGTGAGTACAGGTTTTGTTGGTGTATTCTTCCGTCACATCTACAACTGTGGTTCTAGTTATTTCCCCTTGATGTCTCAGGGTTAGTTTGAATCGATAATGCGCCCATGTCAGCATGGCGCGGGCAGTCTTGGATTTGATTAGACGCTTCACCTTGGCAACCATATCGGAAGTCTCGAAGGTGGGCAGAAAAATTATGCTGTAGTTGTGAGTCAAGTAGTGAGCAATTTGTTTGTGGGCTTCATCAACTAGATTGCGGATTTTGGTTCTCATTCGTTGAGCCGCTTGCCTCATCCGTCGCCTTCTTGAACGACAGGGTTCCTTGGCGATTCGGCTGATCAAATCATCCAAATGTTGACATAGCCTAGTAATGCGTCCAATATCCTCGGAGCCAAATTCCAGAAATCGTGAACCATCAAACCCGGTCATAAAAGTTCGGACGCCCGGGTCTAATGCAATCACGCCATTCGCTTCAGTTGGGGTAACGGCAACTGGTTCAGGGAAAATCGCCAACCATCGACCTTTGGTAAACACCAACTGAGTCCCTTGCCCGCAAGTTTTAGGGATGGGTTCGGAAACCATGAAAGTTAATCCTTTCGTGAGTCTTGGATACCAACTCCCTGAAGAGAAATTAGCATCGTTAAACTTGATGGCTTGAGAACTATCCCGACAGCTCCTAAACCTGGCGCCAGGACTGGCTGAAAAGGCGAGATAGGCATCAAAGATAGCATTCTGCCGAATATGGCCGGGTGTTTCTGTGACCCATGCAGGCAAGTCGCTCTGCATCACTTTATTGCGTAACTTTAACTTGCTTAGTCGTTTACCACTCCGGGATAATGCAATTGCTTGGTTGTAGCAATACCGACAAGCAGCCAGCCATTTACGCCAGACTTGATTTAGCTCGGGGCTGGGGTAAATCCGGATCTTCTTTGACCTGAGTTTTGTATTTACTCCGTCGGTATAATCTGGAGCTAAAGCAGTGGAGGAGGGCGAGGATGTCCTCAACCATTTCTGGTTCTGGACTGAGACTTGTCTGGTTGAGAACCATGAGTGAACACCTGTTTTGCTCACAGAGCCATCGAAACAAGTCAAATCCCCATATTGCCAATCGGTCTGGGTGGGCAACGACAACCATGCCGACATCTCCTGACAAATGATGTCCCAGTAAGGCCAGCATTTTCTTTCCCTTGAAGTTGAGCCCGCCTCCGATTTCTGAGACGACTTCTGCTTCGGGGTAGAGGTTGGACAGTGCGGCCACCTGTCGGTTGAGGTCTGACTGCTGGGCGCGGCTACTAACTCTGGCATAGATAACGACTTTGCGTTTGTCACTGCCTGATTTGGCAGTATATGACTCAACGTTGTATCGTCGTTGCCCAGCAGGGGTTCTGATGGTCTCGATTGAGCCATTGGAGTCCCATCTGCGGAGTGTTCTTTCATGGACTCCAAGGATTTGGGCGGCTTCCTTGGGTTTGACATATCTGGCAATAGGTTTATCCTCAACCCTTCTCGCTTATTATACCGTATTGCCCTAAAATATTAACCTAATTTGAGATTAAATCATGCTCCCGGTTTCAGTTTCGTTAGGGGGTATGAGGTTTCAGGATAACTACCCCATAGGCTTGGGGTAATAAATATTGGCGGATGGCTTGTTGTAATTGTTCGGCATTGAGGGATTGAATTTGGCTGGGATATTCTAAAGCTAGGTTCACATTTCCGACGATCGCCTGATAGTAACCATACAAATTAGCGCGATCGCTTGGTGTTTCACTACCAAAAATAAACCGATTGGCTACTTGAGTCCGTACCCTGGTCATTTCGGTGGGGGTGATTAATTCCCTGTGGAGTCGGTTAATATGTTCTGCGATCGCCGCTTCGGCTTCGGCTAAGTGTTCGACCCGCAACCGAGCGGAAATATAAAATACTCCCTGTAGCCTCTGGGTCATATTGCTGCAACTAATCCCAGACACTAAACCCCGCTTTTCTCGTAAATCCTGCACTAGGCGGGAGGTACGACCTTGACCTAAAATTGTAGCCAAAACATCCAAAGCATAGGTTTCTGAGAGTTGATTGAGTCCGGGAACCCGCCACACCATCATTAATCGAGCTTGCTGTAAGCTATCATCTATGATTTCGTGGCGGACAATTTCACTAAATCCTGACTCTGGGATCAGATGATGCAGATCTACTTCTGGGGGAAGTTCAGGAGGTGTCTGTAATGGGATAGACTCGGCTACTGTTCCAATTAAAGTCTCTACAGGTAAATTTCCCACAACTGCGATCGTGGTTTTTTGGGGACAGTAATGGCTGCGATGAAAATCTCGCATTTGCTGAGGAGTTAACTGTTCAATAGCGGCTGCTGGTCCTAGTACAGACCGACGATAGGGGAGACGCTTAAAGGCTGTTTCCATGGTCCGCTGAAATGAACGACGCGCGGGGTTGTCTTCAGATCGCCGGATTTCTTCTAATACTACTAGCCTCTCTCGCTCAAAGGCATCATCGGGAATAATTGGGTTAAATACTACTTCAAGCTGTAGGGGGGCTAGGGTAGCAAAGTCGGCGGGAGCGCTGGTAACATAATAGTGGGTGTAGTCCTGGCTGGTGGCTGCATTGGTTAAAGCGCCTCGTTGTTCGATGAGTCTTTCAAATTCCCCAGCTTTGAGGTTGGGAGTCCCTTTGAACACCATGTGTTCTAAAAAGTGAGCCATCCCGTTGATCGGGTCGGGTTCGACAGCGGATCCAACATCAATCCAAACATTCAAGTTCACGGCTTCAACGGGTAACTGTTCTGCCACAATGGTGAGACCATTTGATAATTTGTAGATGGTGGGAGCGTTTAGTGAGCGGGTGATATTTGATTCAAGTAGGATAGAAGTCATTGGATCTTTAGCCCTGTGGTCTTTTCCCTATCTATCTTAATGGGGTTATAGCAGAGTTACGGGGATTTGGTGATAATTTGGTTGATACTACAGGAGTTTATGCGATCGCCCGATCGCATACTACCAACCACAGGTCAAACACAACAATTATCGATAATTGCTCCCAACTATGAACATCACCAAACCTCTACACGCAGCCATTTTAGTCTCGGACTTGGCAAAATCTCAGCAATTTTATAGCCAGATCTTACAGTTAACTGCTGTCGATCGCCCTTTGAATTTCCCAGGAATATGGTATCAGATTGGTGATTGGCAAATTCATCTAATTGAATCTGAACAAGTAATTGGCGATCGAGTCAATGAAGCCAAATGGGGACGCAACCGACATCTAGCTTTCGCTGTGGCTGATTTGGCGATCGCCAAAGCACAACTCACCCGCCATAATTACCCGTTTCAAATGAGCGCTTCCGGTCGTTCAGCCCTTTTTGTGGCTGACCCTGATGGTAATATTATCGAATTGAGTCAAATATGAAAATTCTCGCCTATTCTTATACGGAACCGCTGTTAGAACCGCCGCCAGATCCGACGATTTGGGGATGGGATATTGATGGGATTTATCAAGATTTTGGCGATCGCCAACAACTAGAGCAAATGCTAGAAGATTGTCAACAACTACCACCCCCCAACTATTTATTAATCCAACGCTATGAAGAATTGGGTAACTCTGTCCTAGAAGTTAGCGATCGCCTCCGCCAACTCCAACACTTAAACATCCAAGTTATCGCCATTGAATCCGACCTAAAATCCTCCGATATTTCCCGTGTAGATTTAATCAAATTTATCTCGGAAATTCAACAAAGTTACCACAGCCGTTGTATCCGCCAAGGACACGCGCGCAACCGTTTAAAAGCCATTCCTCCCCCCGGAAAAGCACCCTATGGCTACCGTAGAGGAAAGGACCGCTACACCATCGATCGCAGCACCGCACCTGTAGTTAAAGACTTTTTTGAGCATTTTTTACTGTACGGTTCCCTACGCGGCGCAGTTCGGTATTTACACAAGCGATATCATAAAAAAATCTCCGTAACTACCGGGAAGCGATGGTTAATTAACCCCGTTTATCGAGGGGATTTAGCTTATCAGAATGGCGATATTATTTCTAATACTCATCTTCCGATTATTTCCCGTGAAGAAGCCGCCCAAATCGACAGGTTATTACGACGCAACCAGCGCCTCCCACCTCGCACAGCCAGCGCCCCCCGTTCTTTAGCTGGTTTAGTAATGTGTAGTGAATGTGGTTCAGGGATGACCATTAGCCGGGTAACTACACATAACAAAAAGCGAGAATATCTATATTTAAGACCTCTAAAATGTCCGCGTTTAACTAAGTGTAAATCCCTTAATTATCATGATATTTTATCGGCTACCATTGACCGAATTTGTACCGACCTACCCCCAGCAGTTGCCCAATTACAGATTCCAGATTTAGACCTATTTAAGCAGCAGATTTATGATGAAATAGCCCACAAAAAAGACATCATCAATCAACTGCCAACTCTGCAAAACACAGGAATCTTAGACAGGGAAACTGCCACCATTAGGGAATATAAATTGCGCCAAGAAATCGCCCAACTAGAGAATCAATTATCCCAACTTCCCCCAGTGAATTTACAAGCCACGGCTCAAGCGGTTTCTATCCGCCAATTTTGGCTAGATTTATCAGAAACGGAGAGGCGATTTTATCTGCGGGAGTTTCTGCAAAAAATCCAAATTATTCGCGATCGCCACCACTGGCATTTACAACTAAATTTTATTTTTTAACCCCCCAATGTATCTACTGTAATAGCCGTGGCTGCTGACCGGAACAATGATCGATTTTTCAATTGTCAGGAAGTAGAGGGGAAGTGGGAGAAGTGGGAGAAGTGGGGGAACCCGGAGGCGACAATAAAGGACTCCCTGGCTGCATTTCATTAAGCGGCTGAGAGGGGAGGAAAGGATTAATAGGAGGTTCCACCCCATTATTAGGTGTCAGTACATCAGGGGCTAATAAACCCTCAGAATCAACCGGAGAGGGCATTTCCTCAGAACTCGGTAAAGTAGCCAAAGCAACGCGATCGCCTCCCACAGCCCGCATTTTATCTAAAACCTGTACAACATCATTATAACGGGCATCTTTAGGGGCATACAGCACCACCAAACCACTAGGATTCCACCTTAAAAAACGTTCCAAAGCCCGCTGCATTTGTTGAGAATTAACCCGTTGCTGGTCAATATAAGTATCCCCTCGAATATCCACCCCAACCACCAACATTTTTTGCATCTGAGTTTCACCAGTCCCCGCCCGTGGCAAATCCACATTGATCGCCTGTTGTCGGGTAAGCTGTAGGGCTGCCAAAATAAAAAACGTCAGAATACAAAAAACCACATCAATCAGGGGTAGCAGTTCAATGCGCCCCTCATCAACCTGATAATCTATGTTAACTTTCATCAATCTGCCTCCGTGGATAGTCCCACCAAAAAGGGTGTTTGTTAGTATCTTGGTATCAATGACAAAGGTTTAATTTGCTCTGGTCGTGTTGTTGATATTATTCAAGCTCTCCTTTTTGATGTTTATCATCATCAGCCAAGCGAGAATTACCCTTAATCACAGGTTTAATTAAAGTATTTTGTTCAGCTACCGACCCAGGGAATTCTGATTGAGAGGGAGTTTCCTCATCCTCAGATTCTGAAGGTAATTTGATTAAAGGAGTTTCCTCATCCTCCGACCCCTCCTCATCCGGTAGCTTAATTAAACTACCTTTTAGGGGAAAATCCTCCTGGGGTTCTTCCGCCATCAAAGAGGAATCATTAGCCTCTCCCGGAAGCAGCATCTGAGCTTTAACCTCTGGCCAATCCTGGCGATAGAGTAATTCTAATTCATTTCCGGCTTTTCGGAAGACCTTAACTTGGCTAAAGGAAAAGCCTTGAAACAGGCGATAGAAAGCCAGACTGATAATAGCCACAATCAGGCCTGTAGCTGTACTAATCAGGGCTTCTCCAATTCCCAGGGTGACATCAGCAGCCGAAGAAGTACCAATATCTCCCAGGCGGATAGAACCCAAAGAATTAATCAGACCCAAAACTGTTCCCAACAAACCTAACATAGGGGCGAGGGCAATTACCGCCTCTAGGATTTTATCGCCCCGTCGCATAGAAACAAATTCCTCCTCAGCGGCGGCTTCCAGGGCGAGACTAAATAATTCAGGGTCTGGGGTAGCGAGTTTAAGGGGGGCATAAAAAAACCTTCCCATGGGGCGATTATTGCTTTGTTTGGCAATCTGATAAGCCATTCCCCACTGTCCCCTCCGGGCGACATCCAAAACCCGGTTGACAATTCGGCGTTCACGGGTGAGGGTATTTCCCCAAAACCACAGTCTTTCAATAATGGTACTAATGGATAAAATTGATAATACCATTAGGGGCCACATGGCTGGGCCGCCTCTCTCCAAGATTTGTTGAATATCCATATAACCTATTGTCCTTCAGATCTCCCATTAGCCAAGATTGACGAAAAAATTATCTGTTTTCCATAAACCAAAGCAATCTCAATTTTAATCGCCTTGGGACAAGTGACAAGGGGGGGAAGACAAATTCCCCCGAGAAACCCGATTCCGGGTCGCCCCCCACCATGTCAACCGAGAATGGTACTCAGGTCTAAATATTCTTCGACCACATCAGCTAAGGTATCCAGCATCAGATCTCGTTGTTCGCGATAGTTAGGAATCCCGGTGGGTAAGGTTCCTAATCCCCTTGGTTTTCGGAGATGATTTAACCAAGACCTACGCCAGGGACTATTATCAAATATGCCATGCAAATAGTGACCCCAGACGGATCTATTGCTGCTGACTACTCCTAAATCGTGATCGTCAAATAGGGGTACTGTCTCCCGTTTGTCCCAAATTTGAGTCCGCCCTTGGTGGATCTCATAGCCTTCTACGGGAAATCCGATTTCTGGATAATTCGATGTTACCAACCGCTGGCGGGAGACTTTGTCTGATAAAAGTATGGTTTTGATGGGAAGTAAACCTAAGCCGGGAAAGTCTCCGATTTTACCCTCTAAGCCACGGGGATCAGATACCTGTTGTCCTAGCATCTGATACCCCCCACAGATACCCATGACCTGACCGCCTGCTTCTACATAATCCTGAATTTGAGAAGCCATGCCACTTTTTTGCAGGGCTAGTAGATCAGCAATGGTGGTTTTAGAACCGGGGATAATTACGGCATCGGGATGTCCTAGGGGTTGATTGAGTTCGACATATTGGACTTTAACGGTGGATTCGGCATCTAAGGGGTCAAAATCGGTAAAGTTAGAAATCCGAGGAATCTTCACTATGGCGATGGTTATATCAATATTGTCGGAACGAGAACGGCGTTCCAGTAAACTGAGAGAATCTTCTGCTGGCATGGCGATATCTACCCAGGGAATTACTCCGAGGACGGGGATTCCGGTGTATTTCTCTAACCACTCAATACCAGAATCGAGCAGCGATCGCATACCGCGAAATTTGTTAATCACAATGCCCTTGATTAAGGCTCGTTCCTCTGGGTCTAGCAATTCTAGGGTTCCCACTACATGAGCAAAAGCCCCCCCACGGTCAATATCAACTATCAATATGGTGAATGCTTGCAGGTATTGCGCGACTCGCATATTGGTTAAATCTCGGTGCTTGAGATTGATTTCCGCCGGACTTCCCGCGCCCTCACAGACAATTACATCAAATTCCTTTTTCAGATAATCCAGACATTTAGTGATGGTATCCCACCCGGTATCAAAGAATTTCTCATAATATTCGGTAGCTTTGAGGGTGGCGAGTGGTTTCCCTTTCAGAATTACCTGAGAGGTCATATTTCCCTGGGGTTTTAACAAAATTGGGTTCATGGCTACATTTGGCACTAAACCCGCCGCCCAGGATTGTACGGCTTGTGCATAACCCATTTCTGCGCCGGTGGGGGTGACGTAGGAGTTTAAAGCCATATTTTGCCCTTTGAAGGGAACTACCCGCAGATTTTGACGACGTAGAATCCGACATAGGGCGGTGACGAGCATGGATTTTCCGGCATGGGATGTGGTTCCAACCACCATGATTGCTTTCATTTCGGGATTTTGACCAGAGATGCTAATTTATAGGGGAAGGCGTAACCAACGCCTCAGGGCATTACTGAGGCGATCGCTCCATGATGGGGGTTTGCTGTTATTTATATCATCGGCTAGTCGTTCTGCTACTTTTCGCCCCAGGGGAGTCAGTCGAAAACTATCGGTGATTCCCTGACCGTCTACTTCTCGCCTCAATACTCCGACTTGGATTAGCCATAAAAGGGCGTTTTCGGCTCTCAATTCCGGTAGAGGCGATCGCGTATATCCTAACTCTACACCCCGATTTCCGCTAATGGCACTCAGTTTAACGCTTTGGTCAATGGAATCGGTTAAAAGTTTGATTTGAAATGGAGAACAGCGGATGGCTCGCTGGGCTCGGGCGATCGTCCCGCTAGAATATTCTATCGACTTGGAAACCGAATTAGGGGCACTCATGGGTTGATGGGCTTTCCTCATGGCTGGTTTTGAGTATATTATCCTCCACCAGTAGACCCAAATTTTGATCGGATTGTGTAATTGATTGCAAAATATCTTAAAATAACTTCACAAATAGACAAAGCATATCAAACTCGTTTTCAGGAGGACAACCATAACATGGCTTTATCTGCTGGTACTAAGGCCCCCGCATTTACCGCTAAAGATACCAACGGGAATACGGTTTCCCTCTCTGACTTTGCTGGGAAAACTGTTGTTCTCTACTTCTACCCCAAGGATGACACCCCTGGTTGCACTAAGGAAGCCCAAAGTTTCCGGGATAACTACGAAAACTATCAAAGCCGGGATATGGTGGTTCTGGGTGTAAGCACTGATGACGAAGCCTCCCACAAGCTGTTTACCGAAAAATATGGCTTACCTTTCCAACTTTTGGCGGATACCGATGGCGCTATTACCAAAGCCTATGATGTAGATGGCGGCGGTTATGCCAAGCGTGTTACCTATATTATCAATGGCGAGGGTGTCATTGACTATGTTGATGACAAGGTGAACACCTCTACCCACGCTCAGGATATTCTTGCTAAAGTCAATTAGTGCGATCGCTAATTCAAAAAATATCCGTTTTTAACGATGAGCCACCTGTAGAGTTTTCTAGGGGTGGCTTTATTGGTGCGCCACTGAGTTATGCTAACCATTGTGGGATGTGTAATGTCAAATGCACCCTTAGACACCCTACGGTTATTACCCCTACGGTTTTTAGGAAGATGAGTGAAACTATCCTGAGCTATCTTGGTCCCAACGATATTATCATCGATCAACCTGTCGTTTTGATTGGTAACTACGCTAGTCAATACATTGATACGATTTCGGTTATGGCTGAGGATCAATATCCTTTACCTACCCAACTAAGTCCTCGATTAGGGATTTGGTTTATTCCCATGCCTAAAGGCTTTAATACCGCTGGAAAACGCTGGTTAAGAGTTCAAGGCAAAGACCAATCTGGTAAGGTTGTCGCTGACACTTGGGCTGAGTTTACTGTAGGTCATACTGGGCTTAATGTCGGTTTATCTACTCAGTTAATCGTCTTACAAAATACATCATTGAAACATCAAGCGATCGCCTCTGATAGACTAACCTCAGAGCAGAAATATGATTTAGAAATTGGCGAAATTTTAGCAGTTGATAGCTACGAACTGCAAAATGATCACTTTTATATTGAATTAACTAATCCCCTGGGTGATTTAGGGCGTTCTGGTTATTTATATCGGTCACATATTTTGCTGATACAAGGGGCTCAAATTTTATGGTTTAATCGAGATGATATACCCCCAAACCCTCCGGGAACCAAACTAATATGGGTCACTCATGATACAGTGCTTAAACGTAGTCCTGATGATAGATCCCAACTGCCGGAAAATGCCATCTATCCCCTCAGCCAAGGGAGTAGTTATCTAGCCCTAGGTTACGCCTGTGTAGCTGATCATTTTCGGGTAACACTCACCGAGTCACTTCCCGGTTATGGTCATGTAGGCTACCTGTATCGCTACCATTTGCAAATGTTTCAGGGAGACCGTGAAATCACCTTTGATCATAATGCCATTACCCTAACCATTATCAATACCACCCTGTTTAAAAAACGCCCCATTGACTCAGCTTATTTATCTCCAGAAGAACAAGTTACCCTTCCCGCCGGAATGATTTATGGGGTACAAAGTTATACCACTGAAGACGGACATCTAAAAGTAGCCTTAACTGAAAATTTCCCGGGTTTTGGTAATACCGGTTATTTCTTTCCTAATTTTGTGCAATTAAACCGGGCTACAGCTTCCTATTCTCCGACTCCTAGCCTTACCTATGAAGGCCCCCCAGAAGTGTTAATAAATACACCTGTGGTTCTGAAGGGTCAATTTGATGGTCAACAAGCGATCGCTGTTTCTTTAGTAGCCGAAGATCGTTATCCTTTAGAAGTAGTTATAAATCGACAAGCCGGAACCTGGACAGTTAATTTAGAAGCCGGATTTAGTGAACCCGGATATCGATGGCTGCGCCTTAAAACCACAGATGATCAAGGTCAACTGGTAGCCAGTCAAATTATCAATATTACCGTCAGTGAAAACGCCATGACCGTAGGGGAATCTCTACAACTTGATGTTATAGAAGATACCCTATTTAAAGTATCACCTATCGATTCTAATTTACTCGGTTCTGAACAACAAGTCACCGTCCCCGCTGGTCAAACATTTAAAGTGAGCAAATATGGTCTAGTAGATGGTCACTTAAAACTATTGTTAGAAAATGGGATTCCTCCCATTGGTTCCTTTGGCTATTTTTTCCGGGGTCATGTTCGGCTACGGAAAGGAAGCACCACCTTAGCCTTTGACATGGAGGAAGTTCCCGACACTAATATTAGCGCTCAAATGCTAGTGACCACCACTACCCGAATTAAGGCGCAACCGATTGATTCTGCCAATTTAGCACCTGATCAATTTGCTGAGTTACTGTTAGGACAAAACTTTGCTATTCGCGGATATGCTTCCTTTCAAGGTCATTTCCGGGTCACACTAGACCAATCTATCCCCGGTTTTGGTAATGTGGGTTATGTTTATTGGCAGCACGTCAGTTTATTGCGAGATGGAAAAGCGATCGCATATAACCCCGATGCTATTACCATGACCATGAGGGAAACAACCGTCCTCAAAAAACGCCCCGTAGACTCAGGACAACTAGCAGAATCAGAAAAAGTTACCCTTCCTCTGGGTCGGGTTTATGGTGTTAGTAGCTACAGTACAGATCAAAGCCATGTCCGAGTCGCCTTAACTGAAGAATTGCCGAATTTTGGTAATACCGGTTATATATTTCCCAAGTTTGTCAAGTTTCAACGGGGGGGAAAAGTTTTTGATCCGACTCCCCCACAAGTGCTAATCAATGTTCCCTATTTTTCCCAGCGAGATAATCCCCGATTTTATTGGTCTACTTGTAATGTTACCTGTATCGCCATGGTCATGCACTACTATGGTGTGCGTTCTAAATGGGGTGGACAGTTAGAAGATGAACTCTTACAGTGGTGTTTTGATTATGCTGGACAAGGTTCTCAAACTAACCATAGTGTTTTATCAGCCTTAATTCGCGCCTATGGTTTTCAAGGCAGTTTTAGCACAACTCGCCGCTGGTCTGAAGTTCGCAACGAGTTGATTAATAGTCGTCCGGTCGTATTAGCCGGAGATTTTACTCCTTCCGGTCATATTGTCACCGTTATTGGTTACAACCGATATGGCTATATCGTTCATGACCCCTGGGGAGATGCTTACACTGGCTATTCCAACACCGAGGGTCGCCGCCTTCCCTATTCTTATAGCTATCTTAATCGAGTTTGTGGACCAGATGGCAATGTCTGGGCGCATTTCATCCGACCTTAGCTCAATGACCCTCTTTTTTGACCCTGGGGCGACTTGACTGGATTTCAGGCTAAAATATAATCACGGCTAAGATCTGGTTTAGCCCCCGGTCTACAAAAGAGGGATAATTTATGTCTGATTTTCAATACTCATCATCATCTAAAATTGGGGTGCTTGGGTTAGTTGTTGCTGCTATTGCTACCATTATCTTATGGCAATTTTACTGGGGAAATTATGTCTTATATCCTTTCTCCATTTTGGCTACATGGTTTCATGAAATGGGTCATGGATTAACTGCTATTTTACTGGGAGGAAATTTTCATAAACTCTTACTTTTTCCTAATGGTTCTGGTCTCGCATATAATTCCGGTAACTTTGGTTCTTTAGCCAGAGCATTAATAGCAATGGGTGGTCCTTTGGGTCCCGCTGTAGCAGGTGGAATCTTAATATTATCTAGTCGTCGTTATCAAACAGCCCACTGGTGTTTAATGGCTTTAGGTTCGATTATGTTGCTATCGGTTTTATTATGGATTAGGACTTTGTTCGGAGTTTTTGCTATATTATTATGGGGGTTATTAATTTTATCCATTGCCTTTCAAACACCCCAAAAAATCCAGGCTTTTACTGTACAATTCATGGGAATGCAAGCCATTGTTAGTACCTACCACCAAAAACATTATTTATTTGGCAGTAGTTGGGTTAACATCAATGGTCAAAATTTGGTCTCTGATACTGCTATAATTGCCCAATACTTGTTTCTACCTCAATGGTTTTGGGCTGCCTTAATTATGGTTATTTCTACTGCTATTTTCTGGTGGAGTCTGAAAATAGCCTATGGTTCTGATGAATCAATCATCAATAATTAACCATTGATTACCCATACTCACCGCTCATTTTTGGAAATATACCACGTTAAATTACCTGCGAGTACAGATAGTATAGCTAAAGCCAAGAATACAGAAGACAGACCGAATAAGGTTTCGGTAATACCCGCCAAAGCGAGGGGTAGTGATAGGGCAATATTAATGGCGTTGTTTTGTAAGCCAAACACCTTACCACGCATTTCTTCTGGGGTTTCGGCTTGGATGGTTGTTTGCATGGGAATTCCTACCATTGCACCAAATACGCCTAGCAGCGAAATTAACCCTAAAGCGGGTGCTAGTTGCTGACTAAAAAATGCTAAACCCACCAAACAAATAGCCATGCCAATTGAGCCCAATAGTGCGATTCTAAAGTGGGAAAATTGGTGTCCGATATGACCTAAAATAGCTGCACCAATTGCCATTCCCAAGCCCGCCGCAGCCAGCAAAAAGCCAAATTGTGATGATTTGAGGTTAGGAATCAACTCCGCCACCCGAACGGCTAAAACAGCCAAGGCGGCAAAGATGGAAAATAAAATGACTAATTGCAGTAAAGCATTACGGACTCCATGATGATCTCGTAGATAGCGCATCCCCTCGCGTAAATCTTCGAGGATGTGGGGTTGTTCTTGTGAGCTAACATTTTGTTGTTCGCCAGTTTTCATCAATAGTAATAGTAAACCGGCGATCGCATATCCACTACCGACAATCAACTCTTTACCCACAGGTAATTGACTCCCCAGCCTTTCTAGCAAGGTATCGGCTAAAGCTAACAGCGGTTCCCCCACCGCAAAACCGACAATCACAGAAGCCATCATTGTAGTTGTATATAGGGAATTAGCAGATAGTAAATGTTTCCGTTCAACAATTAAAGGGATAGCCGCCTGTTCTGCGGGGGCAAAAAATTGAGTGAGAGTCGAGACTAAAAAGGTAATCAGTAATAGCAAACAGAACCCCAAGGGGAATTTGGTAAATTTCATTCCCTCAGATAGCCACAGAAGAATCGGGAGGATAAGAACCAACCCACCCCGCAGCAAATTTGTTAACACTAACACCATTTTTTTCGGCCAGCGGTCTACATAGACCCCGGCTCCTGCCCCAAATAATACAGCAGGAATGGTAAAGGCAATCATTACCGCCGAGACCCAACCGCTAATACTCTGGTTAGCCTGTTGAAACTCAGTGGAGATGACAGCAATCATTAGGACTAGGTAGACTTTATCGGCTAGTTGAGAGAAAACCTGTCCACTCCACAAGGCGAGAAAATTGCGATTTCTCAAAACTGGTAAAAATCCCCGTTCCTCTGGCTCAGGGGGAGGGGGGTCTGAGTTGGGCGGTGTCGGCGCACTAGGCTTTTTACCAGCAGTCTCTGACGAACTGTAGGAGTTACCTGTTGAACTTGAATTGTAGTCTGTGTAATCTACGGGTGTGCTTAGGTCTAAGCCGTTTCTTGTTTCCCAGTCATCCATGGAGTTGATCTGTTTAATGTTAAGATACTGAAAGCGTGCCAGACGTTCAGGCATGAAATAGGGCTGCAATGCCCGAAATAACCGCCTGGTAGGGAATTCAGCCCCTTGGTTGAATATAAGGAGCGCACTCCTGACCATCCCTATAACTGTTTATATGTCCCAATGATTAGTATCATACGATAAAAAATCAAGGCAGGGAACCCAAGGTCAATACACTCTGTAACAACTCGTAACAACTCTTAACATAACGAAATGGGACGACACAGAGATGAGGGTAACGGCGATAGCCACCCCCAGTTTCAGGACTCACACCCCTGGGATTGAAGCGGGGAACGGAAGGCGTGAAGTAGAACCAACTACCAGACGCGACCACTGCCAACCATCCATGATTAGGGAAACCGAATGTCTGGCCTGAACCATCGTAAGTAGATTGTAGCGAAATAGGTTGATACGCTGCGCTCAAAAGAGTAAGGGGAAAAGTAGGAGAATCCTTTCACTACCTACACAGACCTTTAAAGTACCCCGGTGGAGAGGACAAATCTAAAGATGGAATGCCCATATAAACGGAACGTTTTAAGTCCTCCTGGACTCTGAGAGTATGGTCGATACCTCAGTAGGGATAAGTGTAACCGCAAGTCCTAGAGGATGTGAGATGTGACCAAAAGCCAAACGCCCGGTTGTAATGACAGGGATATGCTAACGGGTCACGGTTTGATTGTAAGAATAGAGTCTAGTAGGAGTCAAAATGACGAAATCGAGAGAAAGTAAGGGATTTGGGAAACCAAAACTTACAAAGACTACGAATGTATGGAGAAGTATTAACTGGGCCAAGGTTCAGCGATACGTCTTTAAGCTCCAAAAGAGGATATTTCAAGCAGCTAAATCGGGACAGGATGCAAAGGCTAGAAAGTTGCAACGTCTATTGGTGAAGTCATATTATGCCCAGCTTCTAGCAGTGCGACGAGTGACTCAAGATAATCAAGGCAAAAAGACAGCCGGTGTCGATGGAATGAGAGTAATCTCCCCAAGGCAAAGGCTTGAACTTGCTGAGAATATTAAAGGAAATCTCAAAGCAAAACCGCTGCGTAGGGTGTGGATTCCAAAACCTGGAAGGGATGAAAAACGCCCTCTGGGAATACCCACCATCCAAGATAGAGCAAGGCAAGCCTTGGTTAAGTCGGCTCTCGAACCTGAATGGGAATCGAAGTTTGAAGGCACAAGTTACGGATTCCGTCCTGGACGGTCCGCCCAGGATGCGATAGCACGAATCTATCTGTGTATCAAACACAGCAGTTATTTTGTGTTAGACGCTGATATAACAAAATGCTTTGACCGAATAAACCATGATTATCTACTGTCCAAAATTCATTGTCCAAGCAGCTTGAAAAGAGACCTGAAACAATGGCTTAAAGCAGGGGTGCTAGATAACGGTGTATTCGAGGATACAGAATCAGGGACACCCCAAGGAGGGGTAATAAGTCCAATACTCGCCAACATCGCACTGTTGGGAATGGAGAGGCTAGTTAAGGAAATGTATCCAAATAAAGGAACAGCCATTCAGGTGAACCTTATAAGATACGCCGATGATTTTGTAGTTATATCAAAAGACCTTGAAATCATTGAACAGTGCAAGACTGCAATTTCTGAATGGTTAAAACCTGTAGGATTAGAGATTAAACCTGAAAAGACTCGAATTTGCCACACGCTCAATCCCATTGAGTATAATGGCAAGCCTGAAGAACCCGGGTTTGATTTTCTAGGATTCAATATCAGGCAATATCCGGTAGGAAAATATAAATCTGGGAAAACAGGGGGAATGGCAAGCCGATTAATCGGTCACAAAACCCACATCAAACCCAGCAAGAAAGCAGTTAAAGCCCACACTGAAGTGATTAAGGGTGCAATTAAACAACATAAAACTGCACCCCAGTCAGCCCTGATTAGCAGACTAAACCCAATCATAAGGGGATGGTCAAACTACTATTCAGGGGTAGTCTCAACAGAGACCTTCACAAAGCTAGACCACATAGTTTGGCAAATGTTGCGGGCATGGACAGAATCAAGATGCAGAAAGGCAAGTTACGATAAGCTAGGAAACTATTTCAGACATGGAACGGTTAAACTTAGTAATGGGAAAGAAAGGCATGAATCTTGGTTATTCCAGACTAAAGATGGATTCACATTATGGAAACATAATTGGACTCCAATTGTCAGACATACCCTAATACGCCCGGAAGCAACACCATACGACGGAAACTGGACTTACTGGGCAACCAGGAAAGGACAAGCAATCGACACGCCAAATAGGGTAGCAAAACTACTTAAAAAGCAAAAAGGCAAGTGTACCTGGTGTGGGCAATACTTTACCCCATCAGATATAGTTGAAGTAGACCACATTGTACCTCGAAGCCAAGGCGGAAAGGATGAATACAAGAACCTTCAGCTACTACATCGCCACTGTCACGATGATAAAACAGCTCTTGATGAAGAGAGGTTGTTGTACTCTTAACAGAGAGGCAGTCAGACTAGGAGCCGTATGAGGTGAAAGTCTCATGTACGGTTCTGAATGGGAGGGGGTGAAGGCGACTTCACTCTCGACCCCTAATCGAAACGCACGGAATTGATGACGAACTATGGCTCTTACTGATATATTACAGGCAATCTGGTCACTCTCGGCCCTAGGGTTGGTGATTTTGGTACTCCTGCACAGTCCCAAGGGTGATGGTATTGGGGGAATTGGTGGACAGGCGCAACTGTTTACTAGCGCGAAAACAGCGGAAGTTACCCTAAATCGCATTACCTGGATACTAGCAATTGTGTTTATGGGGTTAACCACGATTTTAAGCGCTGGTTGGCTTGGATAGGGATTTTGGGGTTGGTGAGGGTTCGGCTAATAGGATTGAGTCTATTTACGATTTTCCTGATCGTAGTTTACGGTTGGCGATCGCCTGCTGTTGATCTGTCAATCCCGTTTGATTCCCATCCCCTCCCCCCATCTCTGGAACAATGGCAAGATCCTACGGACAGTGGTGATTATTTCGACCAGATAGCGCCACCTACATTTGGTCATCTGGTCTGGTCTAGTTTTCCGGTTCGTGTCTATATTGAATCCCCAGAAGATCCAGGGGCTGAAAATTGGCGGGATCTGGTCTTAGATGCAGTGATGGACTGGAACCCCTATTTACCGATAGAAATTATTGAGGATAGCGATCGCGCCCAGGTCCAGATTTTTCGCCGTCGCCCTCCCCTACAACCAGGAAGGCTGCGGGCTAGTTCTGCGGAAGCCAGATATCAGCTTTTTAAACGGATTACTGGGAATGACTCTTATATTTTAGTCCATCGCTTTACTATTTGGCTGAGTCCTACCCAAAGCGGCAAGTATATTACCGCCGCCACTCGCCACGAATTTGGACACGCCCTGGGGATTTGGGGCCATAGTCCCACGGCAACTGATGTGATGTATTACTCCCAGGTTCGGGAACCTCCCCCGATCTCGCCCCGTGATGTGAATACGCTGCGACGTATTTATGAACAACCCACTCAACTGGGTTGGGCTCAAATGAAGGTCTAGCGTGTATCTCAACAAATTTGGCAAAGGGTATTGTCAAATCATATAGGCTTCTGCTAAGATACATATCTTGTGAGTAAAACTAAAAAATGCGACGGTTTTGGAGAGGTGGCCGAGTGGTTGAAGGCGCAGCACTGGAAATGCTGTTTAGGGGTGACTCTAACGAGGGTTCGAATCCCTCCCTCTCCGTTCGCTAACTCATGCGATCGGGATAAATCAAGGTGAGTTCCTTAGCTGAACCCTGGTGGTGCTAAGATATGATCTAAGAACAGTTGATTCGGTGGTAAAGTTTGTTGTTGATCTTAGCTGGTTATTTCCGTAAGGTATTAGCAGACGTTCCTCCCGGGTCTGTCGTCCCCTCGTTTATCAATGATTTTGGAGGAAACAAATGTCAATCTATGTAGGGAACTTATCCTATGATGTCACTGACGAAGATCTAAAAGAAGTCTTCGCAGAATATGGCACGGTGAAACGGGTTCATCTTCCCACCGATCGCGAAACTGGAAAGTTTCGTGGTTTTGCGTTTGTGGAAATGAATACCGAAGAAGAAGAAATTCATGCGATCGAAGAACTTGATGGTGCTGAGTGGATGGGACGAGAAATCCGAGTTAACCTAGCTCGTCCTCGGGAAGATAAGAAACCGTCTGATAGAGGGGGCCGCAAACCACGATATTAGAAAGTCCTTTGACCCGAAAAGCGATCGCCTGTCCGTGACGGCAGCGATGGGGATGTAGGCGGTTCGCAGTCCTAAACACGGCGAACTAGCGTAGCCAAATTAAGTACGGAGAACCATCTACCCAAGGAAGTATTCTAGTCTCGGAGCCATCCCGGCACAGTAAGTCACTACTGCCATGCTCGCCGCCTGCCTAAACAACTGACAAGTAATGGGAAGATGCAGAGCGTAGCTATATGGCTAGGCGATCGACTCGGAAACCAAAAAAACCAAAGTAAGCCCAATAGCTGCCAAGGCTGGAGGGCTTAGAGGGATACTTGAATGTCCCGCTGTCCCCCGTTTGAGGGTAGGCAGGAATCCCCATACTTTTAGTATTGGGGAAGTTCAAGCACAACTATGTCTTTATGAGGTAATCGTGATGGCCAAGCGTCGTAATTTAAAAAAAGAAAAGGCTGAACGCAACCTGGCCAATGCACGCCAGTATCGTAAGAGATTCAACCCCCACTCAGCTCGTAATAAGCGCTTCAACCGCAACGATCGCCCGTCTGAGGGTGAGCAAACATCTTCAGAACAAGATTCTAAGGCTGAGTAGGTGATTAGGTTGGTGATAACAACAGTTATACAAATAACTTTGATTGTTGATCACGCTTCCCAAATGTATTGGAAAGCCCAGTTTAAACCTGATTGTTTGGACAAGGTTCCAGACTAACTTAAACCCTTCCCTAGTCCTTGGGGAAGGGTTGTTTTATGGCTGATGATTCCTAAAATTGAGGCAAAAATCAATGAAAGCTAAACTCTATGATAGAATTGAAACGGTAATAGAAATAAAAGCCCATTTTGGTCGCCAAATTATCCCCAAGGGAACTGTCGGAACAGTTGTAGAATGTTATGAAAATCCCCAAGAAAGTTATTCGGTAGACTTAACTATGGGGGGTGAGTATGAAAACCTGATTCTTAACCCGGAACAATTTATGGTGATGGGAGAAACCTCTGATGAAAGTAATTTAGGCACTCTCTTTGGCGGGACTAAATACGAAGTACCCCAAGCGGTTTTAGATGCTTCTGTAGCGCCCCAATCTCAGCCAGATTCGCCAGAATTAAAGGTATAATAAAACTGCACTGATAATCTAGTCATAATCATGAAGTGGGCTGTACGCTTGTATGGGATTTTATTTGTGGGAGCAATTTTTGTAGGAATTGCCTTTCATGATGCTTTGGTAAACTCACAGGATTTTAGCCTAAGATTATTACATACAAACGACCATCATGCTCGCCTAGAATCGGTGGAAGTTGGGGATAACTTGTTAGGTGGTATTGCGCGACGAAAAACCCTAATTGATACACTCCTGGCTGAGAATGAAACGACAACCCTATTGCTAGATGCGGGGGATATTTTCCAGGGAACGCTGTATTTTAATAAGTATTTAGGTCAAGCAGATGTTCCCTTTTATAATCAAATGAATTATGCGGCTGTGGCGATCGGAAATCATGAATTTGACCGAGGACAGGAAACCTTGGCGGAGTTTATTAGAAGTTCGGCGTTTCCGATGATTTCCTCTAATCTGGAAATTGATGTCAACTCACCGTTGTCTGATTTAATCAAATCTTGGATTATTGTTCATGTCAATCGTGAACAAATAGGTATTTTGGGGTTAACGACACCAGACACGGAGGTTTTGTCTAGTCCTGGGGAAGGTATTAAGTTTCTTGATCCGATCGCCGCTGCCAAAAAAACAGTTAAAATTCTCAGAGGTCGTGGTGTAAATAAAATCATCGCCCTGACTCATTTAGGCATTTCTGAGGATATTAAATTAGCCCAACAAGTGGATGGAATTGATCTAATTGTGGGGGGACATTCCCACACTCCCCTAGGAAATATACCAGGTGCGACTCAACCTTATCCTTTGGTAGAAACTTCCCCTAATGGGGATAATGTGTTAGTGGTGACTGATTGGGAATGGGGGAAATATTTGGGGGATTTACAAGTTGTTTTTGATGGTAGAGGTCATCTAATATATTGGTCTGGTTCTCCTCATGCTGTGGATGAAAGTATTATTCCTGACCCGGATTTTGAAGCGCAATTGCAAGTTTTCCAAGCCCCCCTGGAAGAATTACGAAATAAAGTTATTGGTCAAACTGATACTGTACTAGATGGCGATCGCCGAAATATTCGCTCTATTGAGACCAACTTAGGAAATCTAATTGCTGATGCAATTCTGGCAAAAATGCAGCCAGACGGTGCCGAAATAGCGATTGTTAATGGGGGAGGAATTCGAGCCAGTATTCCGGCGGGGAATATCACCCTTGGTCAAGTTATGGAAGTTCTCCCCTTCGGAAATACGATCGCTCGTTGTGACTTCACCGGAAATCAGATAAAAAAACTGTTAGAACATGGTGTTAGTGGAGTAGAAAAGGGAGAGGGAAGTTTTCCGCAAGTGTCTGGAATTCAATTGATGTGGAATCCAGAAGCGCCCATAGGTTCGCGGATTATGTCAGTTAATGTCATCAGTCCTGATGGTAGCATGAAACCCCTAGAAGATGATGTTAGTTATCGGGTAGTTACCAACACTTTTTTAATGACAGGCGGCGATGGTTACGAAATTTTCAAACAGTCTAATAATCAGGTAGATACTGGTTTTTTACTGTCAGATGTTGTGGCTGATTATATAAGCGATCGCCCCCTGATTAATCCCCCAGTAGGCGATCGTATCATCAAAGCACCTCTTTAACCTTGCTACAACCCTTCTAAAATAGGTGTTGACACAAAATTACTGAAAGCAAACTCACCCACAGCGTGCCACTGTCGGATGCTATCTCGAAACTGTTTCCAGGGTTCATAAATATCTCGGAAAGAGGAATTACGAATAGCCATATCCTCCAGTAAATCCGTAGTTGCAGCCAGAGAAGCCTGTAAAATTTCTGGGCTAAAAGCCTTTAACTGAGTCCCCCCATCAATCAACCTTTTCAACGCTTGAGGGTTCTGGACATCATACTTAGCTAAAGTTTGAATATTAGCCGCCGACGCTGCTGTTTTCAGAATTTCCTGATACTCAGTCGGCAACCTATTCCAAGCCGTCAAATTAATCTGCAAATCAAAACTAGATCCCGGTTCCCACCAACCCGGATAATAGTATAACCTCGCCGCATTATTTAAGCCTAACTTTTCATCATCATAGGGACCAACAAACTCCGCCGCATCAATAGCCCCCCTTTCCAAAGCCAGGAAAATTTCTCCTCCCGGTAAAACCTGAACATTCACCCCCAAGCGGGAGAGAACCTCGCCACCCAAGCCAGGAATCCGCATTTTTAACCCATTTAAATCAGCGATATTATTTACTTCTCTTTTAAACCATCCCCCCATCTGAGCCCCAGAATTTCCGGCCGGAAAAGCAATAGTATTAAAATCGGCATATAGCTTATTCATCGCCTCAATACCGCCGCCATGATATAGCCAAGCCATCTGTTGCTGCGTATTAAGTCCGAAGGGAACACAGGTGCCAAAAGTCAAAGCCGGGTTTTTACCGATGTAGTAATAACTCGCCGTGTGACCACATTCGACAGTTCCCTGTTGAATAGCATCCAACACCTGTAACCCCGGCACAATTTCCCCCGCCGCAAAAGTTTGGATAGTAAATCGTCCGTCTGTTAGTTTACTGACCAATTCCGCGATTAGTTCAGCAGCGCCATATAGCGTATCTAGGGAAGTTGGCCAACTTGTAGCCATTTTCCAGCGTACCCGTGGTAAAGAGTCACTTTGAACAGCCGGACTTGTATTTTGGGGATTACAGGCAGCCAAGGCGGCGGCGGTGGCCACTCCAGTGGCAGCATAACCGAGGATATTTCGACGTTTCATAATTTTTGCTTACTTTCGGTGAGAGAAATTAGGCCAGTAGGCTTGAGTATTTCATCTAATTTTAAACCCAACGGGTTCACTGAGTCAGTTTTTGCTGATTTTTCATATCACCTAATTTAAAACTGTAACAATTTTTACATAATTTTGTATTTATCGATTTTTTTAAGTTATGGTACAGATATGAGGGAATATAGCTGGGGATCAAGAAGTTGGTCAGAACAGATCGCTGTACTGTCTAGCTTCTGGCTTCAGCCTGAACAATTAATTAATAAAGAGGTTTAATAAATTATGGTTGTATCATCCCAGGTAGCGACTACATCCCCAACTCCGGCTTATATTTGTCCATTCGATCGCACCTGTAGCTATTTAAACCAAGCGGCTGCGGAACTAGGTATGGACCCAAATATCTTGGTGATTTTAGAACATCCCCGGAAAGTCGTCACCGTTTCCATTCCGGTTAAATTAGACAATGGAAAAGTACAAATCCTCGCCGGACACCGGGTGCAGCACTGTGATGTCCTCGGTCCCTATAAAGGCGGAACCCGATATCATCCCACTGTTAATCTGGGAGAATTGTCAGCCTTAGCCATGTTGATGACCTGGAAATGTGCCCTATTAGGGATTCCCTACGGTGGCGCTAAAGGTGGGATTGCTATTGACCCCGCGCAATATAGCGTAGGGGAACTGGAACGCCTCACCCGTCGCTACACTAGCGAATTGATTAAAGATATTGGTCCGGCGATCGATATCCCCGCACCAGATATCGGCACATCCTCACGAGAAATGGCTTGGATGATGGATACCTATTCTATGAATATGGGTCATGCTGTCCTAGGTGTCGTCACCGGAAAACCCCTATCTATTGGCGGTTCAAAAGGTCGAGATATGGCGACCGGACGCGGGGTGATGATTACTGTCAGAGAAGCCTTATTAGAGAAAGGACAAACCCTAGAAGGTGTGACAATTGCTATTCAGGGATTTGGAAAAGTCGGCGGCGCAGCGGCACAACTCCTTCACGAAGCCGGGGCTAAAATTATTGCTGTTTCTGATGCCTTTGGCGGCGTTTTTGATGCTAATGGCTTGGATATTCCGGCTTTGCAATCTCATGTGAATAACCAGAAAACTGTTGTCGGTTTTCCTGGTAGCGATAGCATTAGTAATGCTGAATTACTCACCCTTCCCTGTGATGTCTTGATTCCTGCTGCTTTAGAAGACCAAATTACTGAAGATAATGCCGATCGCATTCAGGCGAAATTAGTGGCAGAGGCTGCTAATGCTCCCATTACCCTCATCGCCGACCAAATACTCGAAACGCGGGGGATTACTGTCTTGCCAGATATCCTCGCTAATGCGGGTGGTGTCGTGGTTAGCTATCTGGAATGGGTGCAAGGTCAATCTTTCCTTTTCTGGGATGAAAAACGGGTGAATCGGGAAATGGAAAAACTACTCCGTAATGCCTACCACCGCGTTAGCCAACATTCCCAACAACGGTCTGTCTCTTTGCGGCTTGCTGCCTATACTCTCGGTGTCGGTCGGGTCTCACAAGCCATGAAAGATAGGGGACTCTATCCATAAGATAATTAACAATTAATAATTAACAATTAATAATTGTTAATGTTGTCGGGGCGGGTTCCACGGTTAGTTATAGTCATCACCGATCATCTTAATAAACCCGCCCTATCTATCCCCAACAATGGATAATGTTGTCGGGGCGGGTTCCACGGTTAATTAGATTACCCACCGACCACATTAATCACCCCCCCAGAAGATCCGCAAATTAATGGATAATGGATTAATTGTCGGGGCGGGTTCCACGGTTAGTTAGATTGCCCACCGACCACATTAATCAACCTCCCAGAAGATCCGCAAATTAATGGATAATGGATTAATTATTCATTATTAATTATTAATTATTAATTGTCGGGGCGGGTTCCACGGTTAATTAGATTACCCACCGACCATCTTAATAAACCCCCCAGAATACCCGTAAATTAATGGATTAATTATTAATTATTAATTATTAATTATTAATTGTCCGGGCGGGTTCCACGCTTAGTTAGTGAGTGGGCGGTTGTCTGTTGCCTGTTGGTTGTTGGTGGCTAAAATATCCTATGATAGGAGGGGTTGTGAAAAAAATCCAAGAACTGATATTATGTCCGCCTATCATACAATTCGTATTCACGATCGCCAAAGGGATAAGTCCTACTGTGTGCAAGTTCCAGAGGATCGCTATATCCTCCCATGTGCAGAAAATCAGGGTTCAGATTTACCCTATTCCTGTCGCAATGGTGCCTGTACAACTTGCGCGGTGCGGGTGATCTCAGGGGAGTTGTATCAGCCGGAGGCGATGGGATTATCTCCAGAACTCCAAAAAGAAGGATATGCTTTGCTCTGTGTGAGCTATCCCCGTTCAGACCTGGAAGTGGAAACCCAGGACGAGGATGAAGTCTACGAACTCCAGTTTGGTCGCTACTTTGGTAAAGGTAAGGTGCGATCGGGGCTCCCCTTAGATGAAGATTAGTCTAATGCCATTGAGATTGATGCTTACCGGACTGTTACTCCTGTTGTGTTGTATCGTGGGGGTTGGGTGTTCTGAACCGCCGGAAATGCCCACAGGTATGACTGTCAGAGTAGAACGGGTGGTTAGTGGTCAGACTATAGAAATTGTCAGTCCTACCGATAATATTCCCAAGTTACAGCGGGTAAGACTGATTGGCATTAATGCGCCAGACCTAAGACAAGACCCCTGGGGAATGGAAGCTAAACGAAGGCTAGAGCAGCTTTGTCAGGGACAGCAGGTGCTATTAGAATTTGACCAAATGGAAAGCGATCGCTATGATCGCCTATTAGCATATATATGGCGCGATCAAATTCTGATTAATGAGGAATTGGTTAAACAAGGTTACGCCCTCGCCCAAGCTGGAATTTACAACAACAAATACAGCCAACGCCTTGACAATGCCCAACGGTGGGCTAGAATCATGGGGTTAGGTATCTGGAACCCAGAAGAACCCATGAGATTTACCCCCGCTGAGTTTCGTCAACAACAGTCCTGACTGAAAAAGAGCCGACAGTCTGGGGGTAGGCGGAAATTAATCAATTTCAGATTCCCCATTTGACACTCCCCGCTCTGAAGAGACGGGGATTCTTGGCTCACCGAGACCACTTAAACTAGATTCCTGGCGTCGTCTAGCCCAGAGGTGGGACTCTCCCCAAGCGTTACTTTCGGTATGCCCTACCGTAGTTGCATTTCTGCCAATCCTGTTTAGATTGAAGCAAATATACCTCAAAAACTGATTTGTCTAGTTCCTGTGAATCTTTTACCTGCTCGAAGGAGGAAGCTAGAACAATGCAGCCAAACCCCATAGATTCAATGGTCAAGGTTCAGTGTACGCCTTGAGGCAACAAGGTTTTTTAAGTGGTTGGTTACCTTTATCCACGCTCAATCGGTGTAGCATTTATCTAGTAAGCGTGTCAAGTCAAACAGCCATGTTGTTCGAGAGTTGATCAGGTCTTGGGCTGACGGGCACTAAAGTACCCGTGTCGCCTTTCATCCTTGCTCTCTTGAGACAAGGTTTTCATGCTCCAGTGCTGTTCGTATAATCAAAACTTGTCCCCAGACACAGGCTTTCCCTACTATGGGAATTATGATTGATTAATCGGGTTATCGTGTTATCTGTGAGCTGAAACTGATGGAATTTTTGCCAAAATGACTCAAGAACCATTACAAACATTTTTGGATGTGGCTACCCTAGCAGCAACTGCGGGGGGTACAGTCTTAAAGTATTACTGGGGTAATTTACAAGATATTCAAGAGAAAGGACGCTCAGGAGATTTAGTCACAGAAGCCGATAAAGCCTCAGAAGCGGCAATTTTGGAGGTTCTCAAGCGCCATGTTCCCGGTCATGGTATCCTTGCGGAAGAGTCTGGTAGTTTAGGGGATACTAGCAGTCGCTATTTGTGGGCGATCGACCCCCTCGATGGTACCACTAACTATGCTCATCAGTATCCAGCATTTGCTACCTCGATCGCTCTTTTGATTGATGGAGTCCCCCAGGTCGGTGCGGTATATAATCCCTTTCATGATGAATTATTCCAGGGTGCGACTGGTCATGGTGCTACCTGTAACGGTACACCGATCAAGGTCTCTCAAACCAATTCACTAGATCAAAGTCTATTGGTGACAGGGTTTGCTTATGACCGTCGCGAAACCCCCGATAATAATTATGCGGAATTTTGTTATCTGACTCACCTCACTCAGGGAGTCAGGCGTGGTGGGTCGGCTTCTGTAGATTTAGCCTATGTCGCCTGCGGACGTTTAGATGGTTATTGGGAGAGAGGACTATCTCCCTGGGACTTGGCGGCGGGGGTGGTCTTAGTCCAAGAAGCTGGGGGAAAGGTGACAGCCTATGATGAGAGTCCTTTTGAAATTCAATCTGGGCGAATTTTAGCTACCAATGGTTTCCTACATTCTAGCCTTAGTAAAGCCCTGTTAGAAACACCCCCCTTATCTTCCTGGTAGCCTCTGACTCCCACAGCAGAATCACCAATCAGTCAGAAAATATGTCAAAATAAGATGGAGCAGCAGTTGGGCTTGAGTGAATTGCGGTCAGACGTACACACAGATACCGCGATCCGGTTATCTCTGTGGGCTTAATTAGCTAATCATCCGTAATTGTGTCAGGCTTAACTGTTATGCTTTCCAGTTGAGGGTTATTGGAATATCCTCGATATGGTTGCATCTAGTTATCATCCCATAAATATCACTGAAAATTAGAACTTAACTTAGCATTTCTCAGATACCAAAAGGCGAATACTATGTCATTTCAAATTAATCAAGGATTATTCCAGCTTGGAATTACGGACAATTATGCTATTTTAGGTGTTAAAATAGATGCTGATTTTAATGCTATTCGCAAACAATATATGAGGATTGCGCGTCGTTTGCATCCAGATACTTCTGCTTTTCAGGAAGCGGAAGAACAAGAAATTGGTAAGGAATTATTGGCGAAATTGGTGAGTCCGGCTTATAACAAGTTTTCTAAGGATGATGAGAAACGAGAATATGAGTTGTTAATCCAAACGATCGCCGCTCGCATTAAACAAGACCCCAACAGTATTCAAATCTCCACAGAATCAGCGAAAAAACTACAGACCATAGGTGATTTTAATCAAGCATATGAAACCAGTTTACAAGAATTGGTCGAAAAACAGTATGAATCGCCGAAACAAGCCCTGGCTAGAATTGGGGAAATTAGCGAACTGAATTTAGTGTATTTAATGCGATCGCGCCCAGGTAATGCAGCCGCTACACCCACGCCGCCACCCCCACCAGCAGAAGCTAAGTCAGAGGAAGCGCCGCCACCCCGACCAGCGAAAACATCTTTTGTGGATAAGGCTTGCGATCGCGCGGTCCAGTTAATGCAAACTAGCAACTATGCTAAAGCTATTCTGGAACTAAAAGACGCGGTAAAACGGGAACCATCACACCCCCGTTGTCATGGTCTATTAGGGTTGATTTATGTGAAACAAAATCAGCCTAAATTAGGTACACCCCATATTAAAAAAGCCCTAAGTATTGATCCCAATCAGCCGGAAGCGATCGAAGCCCAACAACTAATTCAGAAAACCGCTACCACCTCTAGTGTCAAAGGTAAAAGCAAAAAGTCAGGTTCAGGAAGCGGCGGTTTATTAGGGCGACTATTTGGCGGGAGTAAGAAAAAATAAATGCCACCATGGTGAACAAATCGACTCAATTGGAGGTAAGCTGTAATAATCTGTAAGCCGTCCCCTAATTTTGTACTACTTTTTTTAATCCCATGATTCATCAACCGCCACCGGGTGCGCGAGATCTACTTCCTCTCGATGTAGCCCAAAAAATTTGGATTGAACGCCGACTACAGCAAGTATTCCACGGCTGGGGCTATCATCGCATTATCACCTCTACCCTGGAAAGGCTTGATACCCTTATGGCTGGGGGGGCGGTACAACGTTCAACAGTCATACAATTACAAGATGCAGAAAATGAAGGTTTGGGACTGCGCCCGGAATTAACCGCTTCTATTGCTAGGGCGGCGGTTTCTCGCATGGCGGGGAATGACCACTGGCCGCAACGTCTGTACTACAATGCTAATATCTTCCGCAAGGGTGGAGAGACGGGACATGGTACACAGTTAGAATTTTATCAGGCGGGAGTAGAATTACTTGGGGCTGATGGGGTCCGCGCTGACTCGGAAGTTTTACTACTGCTATGGGACTGTTTGCGATCGCTAAACTTACAAAACCCACAGTTTATCCTAGGGGAAGCTGGATTAACGCGATCGCTTTTATCTCCCTTTCCGCCACCCTTACGCGATCAGGTTCGACAAGCGATCGCTAATCTCGATAGAATTACTCTGGAAACCCTTTCCATGTCGCCAGAATTGCGACAACGGGCTTTATTCCTCTTTGACTTGCGCGGTCGTCCTGAAGACGTTTTAGCCAAGGTTTCCCAACTAGACCTAGACCACAGCCAAAGATCTGCCCTCAACAACCTAAAATCCTTAATTGATGGTCTCAATCAATATCAGAAATTGCGACCAGATACTCTATCTCCTATGTCTATCACCCTAGATCTCAGTCTGATTCAGACTTTTGACTACTACACAGGCATTGTCTTTATTGTAGTCAGTGATAGTCATTCGGGTTCACGGGTATTAGGTCGCGGCGGACGTTATGACCAGCTTTTAGGACTTTATCATCCCCAGGGAGAAACTAAACCCAGTATTGGCTTTTCCCTCACCATTGAGGAACTGCATCAGGTATTATTAGACATGGGAGAGCTTCCCTCTGATATTCCCTCCGGTGATTGTTTGGTGGTTCCCAAAACCCCCCAAGCTGAAGCCGCCGCCTTTGCTTATGCACAAGATTTGCGTCAGTCCCCCGATGCACAGGTACAAATGGAATTGAGTATTTCCGATGATTTACTCGCCCTCCGAGAGTCCGCCCGTCGCCGGGGAATTACCCAAATAGCTTGGGTAGATGAACAAGGTAATCCTACCTTAGAAGCCATCTAATTTCAGTTTACATGACACCCACAATTAATAATTAATAATTAATAATTAATAATTAATAATTAATGACCGGGTGGGGCGGGTTTATTCATCTGGTCGTGGGGAATTGAGAGTTGACAGCAGTCGGGTGGGGTGGGTTTATTCATCTGGTCGTGGGGAATTGAGAGTTGACAGCAGAACCCGCCCCGACAATTGTCAATTGTCAATTATCCATTAATTCCCTGGTGGGGTGGGGCGGGTTTATTCATCTGGTCGTGGGGAATTGAGAGTTGACAGCAGAACCCGCCCCGACAATTGTCAATTGTCAATTATCCATTAATTCCCTGGTGGGGTGGGGCGGGTTTATTCATCTGGTCGTGGGGAATTGAGAGTTGACGGCAGAACCCGCCCCGACAATTGTCAATTATCCATTAACCGTCATATTTTCAGGTATTAGTTGTTATGCTGACACCAAACAGTTATCCTCTGAATCGTCGCTATTTTCTGGGTTCGATCGCTCTAGTAACTTTGGGTTTGTTGACCAAAGATTTAATTAATCCACTGAGTGTTCAAGCGAATAGCCAAGGATTAGGCAACAGCAACATTTCCTTAGAAACTTATCATATTTTTGTTCCTTATACCATCGCTCGAAATGGGGGAAAGCAGATAGTTACTCTGCGATCGGGAGATGACTTGTCCGTGAAAATTCCCGCCAAGATTGAAGATAACCAAGAGATGACTATCAAGGGGGGCGGTTTTGAGGGTAAAGATATTACGCTTGTGTTGCATACTTTGTATGACAAAAGAACTCAAATAGACGATAAAATTTATCAAGAACTTGGCCAAAATGTCAAATTTATTCTCCCCGGCTCAAGCCGCTCAAAATGTAAGTCAGTATATGAGCAAATTGAGGATGGTGAGTACGTTAAGGATCTGAGCGCTTTAAATTTGTTGGATTATGCGATCGCTTCTTCTAAGCTGGACAGCACCATTCAGGCTCGCTATCAACTTGCTAGTACCAATTCCCGTTTAGTGGGACTTCAGCAAGCCATTGACTCTACTTTAAACGAGTCTACACTCAGTCCAGAAGAGCAGAAAATAATTAAAGGAACTTTTGCTTATGTGCGTGCTAATGAACCATGTCCTGACTTTAACGCTCTCACCGCTTTAGATGCAATTGTGGTGGGTTCAGATTTGCCATCAGAAATTCAGGGAACTTACTCTTTAGCAAGTGCCCAATCAAGGGCTTTAACCGTTGATCTGATTTTAGTCAACGAGATTTGGCAAAGTCCCCAACTATCCTCAAAAACAAAAGAAAATTACCTGTCAATTTATCAGGAGGTACGCGACGGCAATACGGTGGAAGATACAAGAACCTTAAAAGCCTTAGACTCCTTTATCGCTCAAGCGAATATTCCAGATAATGCTAAAATGGTTTACCAGGCTGCCCGCCAGCAGGATTTAGAAAACATTGTGAGCCAGAACAATTATGATGTGCTTTCACTGGTTAAACCAGCAAAAAACGCTGCCAAAATAGGATCGGCGATCGTCCCGGTATCTGTAAATGCCTTGAGCGCAAGTGGAGTGTCAGCAGGTACGGGGACTCTGATTAGCACGTTATCTGGAGGGGCTGCTACTAATGCGGCGTTAGCTGCTTTGGGTGGTGGTTCTGTGGCTGCTGGAGGTTTGGGAATGCTTGGCGGGTTAGCCGTAGCTACTGGAGGAGCAGCCCTGATCGGAGCGGCGGGAGTTGTCTCGATCGCATTAGTCTCAAAAATGGATGGTGAAGACAAAAAAAATCTGGGAATTGCGATCGGAACAGGCACAATTGCTGGCGCTACAACTATTTTGGGCGCTTGGACTGCAGCCACTGCTTTGGGAGTAGCCGGAAGTTTATCCGGTGCAGCCGCAACTACTGCAATTATGGCGGCTCTGGGTGGAGTTAGTGTGATGACTGGCGGTGCGGCAGCGGTTGCGTTCGGTACAGCATTTTGGGTTTGGTCATCCATGAAAAAGGGCAAGAAACGGGATCAATCAGTGCTTGAGCAGCTAGAAACTCTATCCTACATCTATACTGAAGAAGAAATCCCCAGTCGTATCGGAGAATTTGTGCAAAATCAGGTACAGTCTCAGTATAAATTTACTAATGGTTTTTCTGCTCCTAATATTCCCTTGGATAGGCTATCAAAGGCTTTAGAAAAATGGCTATATCTCAAGGATAACGAAAAAGTTATTGCCCTGATAGATACCAGTGGCTTTATGTCTACCCAAGGAATTGCCTTTACTGATGACAGAATTCTCTGGAACCATCACTATGTTAAGTACCAAGATTTAGACAAATCCTGGGGAGATTTATTGGAAATGTTACCCCAGGAATCAGATCGGCGTATTTTGACTAAATTTTTGCGAGAAATTAGTAAACAATATGCCTCAGTTTAAGTCTCTATGAATCTCCGTAGTTAACAGCAGGCGATACAGTTAAGATGGTGCGTCAATTATGGGGAGGTGTCTTGACCTCCATATCTGCCAGGTTTGACGCACCCTACAGGTAATTATTTGGGGGTTAAATTAGCCTAAAATAACCGTGAATTATTCCGAGGTGTCTTGACCTGGATATCTTGTCGGTTGGAAGGACCCTAGAAAGACTGTGTTGAAAAATAAGCGATCGCACGTCCCCCCTAGGCGGTAAGCTGTTGGAGAGCATGATTTAATCTCAAATTAGGTTAATATTTTAGGGCAATAGGGTATAATAAGCGAGAAGGGTTGAGGATAAACCTATTGCCAGATATGTCAAACCCAAGGAAGCCGCCCAAATCCTTGGAGTCCATGAAAGAACACTCCGCAGATGGGACGACAATGGCTCAATCGAGACCATCAGAACCCCCGCTGGGCAACGACGATACAACGTTGAGTGATATACTGCCAAATCAGGCAGTGACAAACGCAAAGTCGTTATCTATGCCAGAGTTAGTAGCCGCGCCCAGCAGTCCAACCTCAACCGACAGGTGGCCGCACTGTCCAACCTCTACCCCGAAGCAGAAGTCGTCTCAGAAATCGGAGGCGGGCTCAACTTCAAGGGAAAGGGAAAGAAAATGCTGGCCTTACTGGGACAAGTCTTGTCAGGAGATGTCGGCATGGTTGTCGTTGCCCACAAAGACTGATTGGCAATATGGGGATTTGACTTGTTTCGATGGCTCTGTGAGCAAAACAGGTGCTCACTCATGGTTCTCAACCAGACAAGTCTCAGTCCAGAACCAGAAATGGTTGAGGACATCCTCGCCCTCTTCCACTGCTTTAGCTCCAGATTATACGGACGGAGTAAATACAAAACTCAGGTCAAAGAAGATCCGGATTTACCCCAGCCCGGAGCTAAATCAAGTCTGGCGTAAATGGCTGGCTGCTTGTCGGTATTGCTACAACCAAGCAATTGCATTATCTAGGAGTGGTAAACGACTAAGCAAACTGAAATTACGCAACGAAGTGATGCAGAGTGACTTACCCGAATGGGTCAAAGAAACACCCTGCCACATTCGGCAAAATGCCATCTTTGATGCCTATCTCGCCTTTTCAGCCAGTCCTGGCGCAAGGTTTAGGAGCTGTCGTGACAGCTCTCAAGGGATTAAGTTCAATAATACTAATTTCTCTTCAGGGAGTTGGTATCCAAGACTCACGAAAGGATTAACTTTCATGGTTTCCGAACCCATCCCTAAAACTTGCGGGCAAGGGACTCAGTTGGTGTTTACCAAAGGTCGATGGTTGGCGATTTTCCCTGAACCAGTTGCCGTTACCCCAACTGAAGCGAATGGCGTAATTGCATTAGACCCGGGTGTGCGAACTTTCATAACTGGGTTTGATGGTTCACGATTTCTGGAATTGGGCTCCGGAGATATAGGACGCATCACTCGGTTATGTCAACATTTGGATGATTTGATGAGCCGAATCGCCAAGGAACCCTGTCGTTCAAGAAGGCGACGGATGAGGCAAGCGACTCAACGAATGAGAACCAAAATCCGCAATCTAGTTGATGAAGCCCACAAACAAATTGCTCACTACTTGACTCACAACTACAGCCTAATTTTTTTGCCCACCTTCGAGACTTCCGATATGGTTGCCAAAGCAAAGCGGAAAATCAGGTCTAAGACTGCCCGCGCCATGCTGACATGGGCGCATTATCGATTCAAACTAACCCTGAGACATCAAGGGGAAATAACTGGAACCACAGTTGTAGATGTGACGGAAGAATACACCAGCAAAACCTGTACTCACTGTGGTCATGTGCATTCCCAGCTAGGTGGCTCAAAAGTGTTCCGATGTCCTGAGTGCGGGTTCACTCTACCCAGGGACTGGAACGGTGCTTTTGGAATCTTTCTAAAAGCTTTGCGGGATACCGCCTCTGTTACCTTAACGGGTAATAGTGCTATCGTCGCATTGTCAGGCAATAGCCGGATAAATGTCGCGTAAATGTATCAGTGTTTGCACAGTAACGATGACAACTATTAACGATAATTACCTGAAACTCAAAGCTGGCTACCTATTTCCAGAAATCGCCCGGCGGGTTAATACCTTTGCGGAAGCTAACCCCGACGCACAAATAATTAAACTGGGAATTGGTGATGTCACGGAACCTTTACCAGAAGCCTGCCGAACTGCTATGATTAAAGCGGTCGAGGAAATGGGCGATCGCTCTACATTCAAGGGCTATGGACCAGAACAGGGTTATAGCTGGTTGCGCGAAAAAATTGCCCAACATGACTTTCAAGCCAGAGGCGGCGATATTGACGCGGAGGAAATCTTTATCTCTGACGGTTCCAAATGCGACACTGGGAACATTCTGGATATTTTTGGCAAAGATAACACCATTGCCGTCACAGATCCAGTATATCCCGTCTATGTAGATACCAACGTCATGGCAGGAAATACCGGACCCGTGAATGAGCGTGGGGAATATGAGGGGTTGCTATACCTTCCCATTACCGCCGAGAATAATTTTACCGCCGAAATTCCCAGCGATCGCGTCGATTTAATTTATCTGTGTTTTCCCAATAACCCCACAGGCGCTACAGCCACCAAAGAACACCTGAAAAAATGGGTTGATTACGCCCGCGCCAACCGTTCAATTATCCTATTTGATGCCGCCTACGAAGCCTTTATTACCGACCCCAGCTTACCTCACTCCATCTATGAAATTGAAGGCGCTCGTGAATGTGCGATCGAATTCCGTTCCTTCTCCAAAAATGCTGGTTTTACCGGCACTCGTTGCGCCTTCACAGTCGTTCCCAAAACATTAATGGCAAAAACATCCTCCGGGTCTGATGTCGAGCTGTGGAAGCTGTGGAACCGCCGCCAGTCCACCAAATTTAACGGAGTTTCCTACATTATACAACGGGGAGCCGAGGCAGTGTATTCCCCAGCCGGACAATCCCAAATCCAACAACTCGTAGATTTCTACCTAGAAAACGCCCAAATCATTCGCGAAAAATTGACCGCAGCCGGACTCACAGTTTATGGTGGTGTCAACGCCCCCTATGTATGGGTCAAAACCCCCAGCGGTCTATCAAGTTGGGACTTTTTTGATAAATTACTGCAAACCTGTAATGTAGTAGGAACACCAGGTTCCGGTTTTGGTGCAGCCGGGGAGGGATATTTCCGCATTTCAGCCTTTAACAGTCGTCAAAACGTAGAAGCCGCCATGGAACGCATCACAGACAAGTTTAAAGCCCTCTGAAATTAGTTCACAGCAGAAACCCCGGCTTATTAAATAAACCGGGGTAGCCTGCGCCAGACCCTCATTACTGGCGCACCAATAATCTCTAGCTAACCAACAAAGTCCCTAGCGGGAGAGAGTCCGACGCTTAGTGACCATTCGATAGGCTTCAATAGAGTCGCCCTCATTCCAGTCATTGAAATTTTCAGCCGCAATACCACATTCATATCCGGCATTAACTTCCTTCACATCATCTTTAATCCGCTTGAGGGAGTCAAGGAAGCCATCATGGACTGTCTGTCCACCACGATGAACTCGGATTTTGCAGTTACGAATCAGCTTACCAGACTGAACATAACACCCAGCCACACGGGAACGACCCACAGGGAAAATAGCCCGCACTTCCGCTTGACCAAGAGGTTCTTCCACCAATTCCGGTTCTAGCATACCCTCCATCGCTGCTTCAATATCATCGAGGAGGTTATAGATAATGTTGTACTCACGAATATCTACACCCGCGCGGTCAGCCGCTTGGCGTGCGCCACTAGCCGTAGTAGTATTAAAACCAATCAGGACCGCATCACTAGCCGCTGCTAGGTCAATATCAGTTTCTGTCACCTCACCCGGCGCTGCTAACAGCAGTCGCAGTTGTACCTCCTTCTGGGGTAATTTCTTCAGGGCATTAACTATAGCCTCTACAGACCCCTGAACATCAGCTTTCAGAATAATATTGAGGTCTTTAAGTTCTCCCTCCTGAACCCTAGCCGACAAAGCACTGAGACTAACTCGACCCTGGAGTAAGCGAGACTGTCGAGCTGTATTCGCGCGTTCCGAAGCCAAAGCTGCTGCCTCTTTTTCGCTCTCAAACACCTCAAACTCATCTCCCGCCGCCGGAACATCCCGCAAACCCAAAATCTCAACAGCAAAGGAAGGGCTGGCATTCTCCACCCGTTGACCATGATCATCAATCATAGCCCGAACCTTACCTAGAGCCGAACCTGCTAAGATCACATCTCCTACCCGCAGAGTCCCATTCTGTACTAACAGAGTAGCCACCGGGCCGCGCGCTTTATCTAGGTTAGCCTCAATCACCGTACCCTTAGCCATACGGTTAGGATTAGCATAGAGGTCCTCAACTTCCGCCACTAACAGCAACATCTCTAGGAGAGTGTCGAGATTTCCGCCATTAATAGCACTAACTGGAACCATAATCGTATCACCGCCCCACTCTTCAGGAACTAAACCATATTCCGTCAGTTCCTGCTTAACTCGGTCCGGTTGAGCCGACTCCTTATCCATTTTGTTAATGGCAATTACCATTGGCACACCCGCCGCCTTAGCATGGCTAATAGCCTCCACCGTCTGAGGTCGCACCCCATCATCAGCAGCTACCACCAGAATAGCAATATCAGTAACTCTCGCTCCCCTGGCTCGCATAGCTGTAAAGGCTTCGTGACCAGGAGTATCTAAGAAAACTACCTGTTGAGTCTCGCCGGACTCATTTTGCACATCAACATGATAAGCACCAATATGCTGGGTAATGCCTCCCGCTTCTCCCTGGGCTACCTTAGTTTTGCGAATAGAATCGAGTAGGGTAGTTTTTCCGTGGTCAACGTGACCCATAATCGTTACCACTGGCGGACGGCGTTGGAGATTATCCAAATCTTCCGCATTGAGGATATTATCAGGTTTTTGAGCCGCTGATTTCTGCTCCTCGGTTACCACCGTAACCTCTAATTCTTCACAAACCATCGAAATAGTTTTGAAATCTAGGGTTTCTGTGATATTAACCGCAATACCACGGGAGAACAGACGCTTGATAATTTCGGTTTCCGCAATTGACAGAGCATGGGCGAGTTCCTGAACCGTCATCGGTCCTTGAACCACTAAACGCTCCACCTTTTCTGGTAATGCTGGTGTAGGCGCGCGCCGAGAAGCAGCCGCCCCGCTACCACTACCACCACTACCACCGGAATGGCGAGATGGTGCTGATTTCTTTCGTCCCTGATTAGAGACTGCAGCCAATTTTCCGCTTCCCGAAGCAGTTTTAGCCTTGGGAGGTCGAGCCAAGGATATACTCAGAGCCTCGGACTCGGAGCTATCAGTGGTCAGGCTATCAAAATCATCATCGTCCTCATCGTCAATCAGAGGCTTAATCCGGGGGCGCTTGACCTTGGCTTTACCTGCCTTACCACCCTTTTCATCAATATCATCATCATCATCATCCACAGAACTCGCACGCTTAGGTGAAGTCATGGGTTGAGGCCGCTTCAGCGTTAAACCGCGTTTGGGGCGCTTAGAATCCAATAGACCATCATCTTCAGGTATAGCCCCGATATCGCTATCATCCTCGATGATTTCAGTCGGTTCGGTTTTAATGGCTACGCTTGGTTGTCTCGAAGGTGGTGGTTGCAGTTCCGGCATCGACCTGGCAGGTTTCACCGTAGAAACCCGCTTTTTCACCTCTCTAACCTCTTGGTTATCAGAGGTAACTGGCCGTTTTTTATGTTTGGAAGCTACTGGTTTATCAGCTTTATCAGCTTTATCAGCGCTTTTCTCCACGGGACCGCTCCCGGACTGACTGGGTTTGGGAGTGGGCTTATTCTGTTTTAAAACGGGCTTACGAGACGGTTGCGGAGATTTACTAGCCGTCGGTACAGGTCTGGCGGGTGGCCCTACTAAAGTGGGCGATTCTTCCTCAGTTGTAACTGAGCTGGTCGAAGTAGTCGATTTAGGCATCTTGGCGATCGCTTTTTCGGGTCTATTAGCCCCGCTGACATCATCAAAGGCTGTGTTAATTCCAGAAGAGGTAACTTCCACAGGGAGTTGGCGGGGGGGTTGGGGGGAATTATTGGGTTTTGGCAATTCGGATATATTGGTTTCGGAACTGACAGATGATTCGGACAAGTTAGGGGGTTTGGGGGGAGTGGCAACGGATGCAGCAGGAGGCTCAGGCTGGGGTGAGTCTGCCGGTGATGGTTGATTTTCTGGTCTGATGAGGTTTGGCCTGCGAATTTCTAAAATCTGTTGTTTTTTCTTGTCCACAGCACCACCAGCATGGGACTGATGGGCTGCATCAGGATTTTCATCAGACCATGCGGAAATGGGATGACTGGCAACGTATTTCTGGATCCGTTCAGCATCTGATTCCGTAATCGTACTGCTATGGCTTTTGACAGAGATATTCAGCCGTTCACAGACGGCTAAGATGTCTTTGTTCTCCAAATTTAACTCTCGTGATAGTTCGTAAATTCTGACTTTGACGTTGTTCATCCACTCTTGCCTCTTCGTACCAACCCGTTTTTAATTATATTGACATTATTTTAGGGGTGTTACCAACTGCGATCGCCTCCACTGGGTTACACTGTACCACTTTTGATCGCGATCGCGATCGGCACTAGATCAACTCACCCTTGTTTACGACAGAAACAGTTTAAGCCTTGAACAGAACATAATCCTAATTAGGCCCGCCCTCATACCCCTATTTGCCACCTGGGAAACTCTTGTTATTGACTTATGCTGTGATCACCTGATACATTTACGCGACATTTATCCGGCTATTGCCTGACAATGCGACGATAGCACTATTACCCGTTAAGGTAACAGAGGCGGTATCCCGCAAAGCTTTTAGAAAGATTCCAAAAGCACCGTTCCAGTCCCTGGGTAGAGTGAACCCACACTCCGGACATCGGAACACTTTTGAGCCACCTAGCTGGGAATGCACATGACCACAGTGAGTACAGGTTTTGCTGGTGTATTCTTCCGTCACATCTACAACTGTGGTTCCAGTTATCTCGGCTTGATGTCTCAGGGTTAGTTTGAATCGATAATGCGCCCATGTCAGCATGGCGCGGGCAGTCTTGGATTTGATTTTTCGCTTGGCTTTGGCAACCATGTTGGAAGTCTCGAAGGTGGGCAGAAAAATTATGCTGTAGTTGTGAGTCAAGTAGTGAGCAATTTGTTTGTGGGCTTCATCAACTAGATTGCGGATTTTGGTTCTCATTCGTTGAGCCGCTTGCCTCATCCGTCGCCTTCTTGAACGACAGGGTTCCTTGGCGATTCGGCTCATCAAATCATCCAAATGTTGACATAGCCTAGTAATGCGTCCTATATCCCCGGAGCCCAATTCCAGAAACCGAGAGCCATCAAACCCAGTTATGAAAGTTCGGACACCCGGGTCTAATGCAATTACGCCAGTAGCTTCAGTTGGGGTAACGGCAACTGGTTCAGGGAAAATCGCCAACCATCGACCTTTGGTAAACACCAACTGAGTCCCTTGCCCGCAAGTTTTAGGGATGGGTTCGGAAACCATGAAAGTTAATCCTTTCGTGAGTCTTGGATACCAACTCCCTGAAGAGAAATTAGTATTATTGAACTTAATCGCTTGAGAACTATCCCGACAGCTCCTAAACCTTGCGCCAGGACTGGCTGAAAAGGCGAGATAGGCATCAAAGATAGCATTCTGCCGAATATGGCCGGGTGTTTCTTTGACCCATGCAGGCAAGTCGCTCTGCATCACTTCGTTGCGTAATTTCAGTTTGCTTAGTCGTTTACCACTCCTAGATAATGCAATTGCTTGGTTGTAGCAATACCGACAAGCGGCCAACCATTTACGCCAGACTTGATTTAGCTCCGGGCTGGGGTAAATCCGGATCTTCTTTGACCTGAGTTTTGTATTTACGCACTCCGTATAATCGGGAACTGAAGCAGTGGAGGATGGCGAGGATGTCCTCAACCATTTCTCGTTCTGGACTGAGACTTGTCTCGTTGAGAACCATGAGTGAGCACCTGTTTTGCTCACAGAGCCATCGAAACAAGTCAAATCCAAACCTTGCCAGTCGGTCTTTATGGGCAATGACAACCATGCCGACATCTCCTGACAAATGATGTCCCAGTCAGGCCAGCATTTTCTTTCCCTTGAAGTTGAGCCCGCCTCCGATTTCTGAGACGACTTCTGCTTCGGGGTAGAGGTTGGACAGTGCGGCCACCTGTCGGTTGAGGTCGGACTGCTGGGCGCGGCTACTAACTCTGGCATAGATAACGACTTTGCGTTTGTCACTGCCTGATTTGGCAGCAGTATATCACTCAACGTTGTATCGTCGTTGCCCAGCGGGGGTTCTGATGGTGTCGATTGAGCCATTGTCGTCCCATCTGCGGAGTGTTCTTTCATGGACTCCAAGGATTTGGGCGGCTTCCTTGGGTTTGACATATCTGGCAATAGGTTTATCCTCAACTATTCTCGGTTATGGTCGAAAGAGAAGTCACCTTCCCCAACTCCACTTCAAAACCGTGCTTGCGAGTTTCCCAGCACACGGCTCCTGATGTAGATACCCTAATTGTCAATAGGAACAGGGCTACTACCCCCCGCTTTGTGACCTCAACTTTGGGAGCTAAATACAACACGTAGTCTTTAAACTCGCTTTCGTCATCAAACTCTTACTTGTCGCGGTCTCTATATCCACACCGTGACTAGTGGGCATATCCTAACCATTACAGTTAGGCATTGGCTTTCAGTCACATCCTTTCCCCTTAAAGGTATACGCTTACACTTTCACTACTCCGCAGGTACATCCTGCCACTTGAGAGCCTAAAAGGGGTTTAAACGTTCCGTTTATACGGGCATTCCATCTTTAGACTTGTCCTCTCCACCGGGGTACTTTTAAAGGTCTGTGTAGGTATTGATAAGATTATCCTACTTTTCCCCTTGCCCATTTGGACGCAGCGTATCAACCTATTTCGCTACCAAACTATTACGATGGTTCAAGTCGGAACATTCAGATTTCCTTAGTCATGGATGGTTGGCAGTGGTCGGATTTTGGGAATAGGTTTTCCCTCACGCCTTCCGTTCCCCGCTTCAGTCTGACGGGTTGTGATTCCTAAAACTGGGGGTGGCTATCGCCGTTACTCTCAACTTCCTGCTATACTAGGTGGGTCACTACTTCCACCGTTCAAACGTTCTGTCTTGACCTTGGGTCTCCTGCCTTGCTTAGATTTCTCCAAGCGTCGGGACATATAAACAGTTATGGGATGGTCAGAGATGCGACTCCCTATATTCCACCAAGGGGTGGAAGTCCCACCATGCGGTGATTTCGGGTATTGCAACCTTATTTCATGCCTGAACGTCTCGCACCTTATTATCTTATTATACCGTATTGCCCTAAAATATTAACCTAATTTGAGATTAAATCATGCTCCTTACTAATTCCAGATTGTGGGTTGATGGCTGTACAATAATTCCAGTTCCTATGCTACACTAGCCACCCGGCTGCGAGTCCGTAGCTAAACGCTGCCACAGGATTTGAAATACTTTTTCCGGCACCGGAGCCCTTAATGCTCGTCCGAGTCGATTTTTCTTCTGAGCAACCATCAGACATTCAGCCGTTTGACAAACATAAGCTGAACGACCCATGCCTTGATCTAATTCTACCTGATGAGATGGATAGACTCTGACCAATCGCCAGAACTCCTGTTTAGCAGCCAGGCGGCGACAGGTAACACACCGCCTAAGATGATCTACCATAATTTAGCATCCTGATACATTTACGCGACATTTATCCGGCTATTGCCTGACAATGCGACGATAGCACTATTACCCGTTAAGGTAACAGAGGCGGTATCCCGCAAAGCTTTTAGAAAGATTCCAAAAGCACCGTTCCAGTCCCTGGGTAGAGTGAACCCACACTCCGGACATCGGAACACTTTTGAGCCACCTAGCTGGGAATGCATCTGACCACAGTGAGTACAGGTTTTGCTGGTGTATTCTTCGGTCACATCTACAACTGTGGTTCCAGTTATCTCGGCTTGATGTCTCAGGGTTAGTTTGAATCGATAATGCGCCCATGTCAGCATGGCGCGGGCAGTCTTGGATTTGATTTTTCGCTTTGCTTTGGCAACCATGTTGGAAGTCTCGAAGGTGGGCAGAAAAATTATGCTGTAGTCATTAGTCAAGTAATGAGCAATTTGCTTGTGGACCTCATCCACTAAATTCCGGATTTTAGTTCTCATTCGTTGAGCCGCTTGCCTCATCCGGCGTCGCCGTGAACGATTAAGTTCCTTGGCGATTCTGCTCATTAAATCATCCAAATGTTGACATAACCGAGTAATGCGTCCCATATCTCCGGAGCCCAATTCCAGAAATCGTGAACCATCAAACCCGGTCATAAAAGTTCGGACGCCCGGAGCTAATGCAATCACGCCAGTAGCGTCAGTCGGAGTGATGGCCACAGGTTCAGGAAACACCGCAAACCACCGCCCCTTGGCCAAGACTAATTGAGTCCCTTGAACACAAGTTTTAGGGATAGCTGAGGAAACCATGAAAGTTAATCCTTTCGTGAGTCTTGGATACCAACTCCCTGAAGAGAAATTAGCATCGTTAAACTTGATGGCTTGAGAACTATCCCGACAGCTCCTAAACCTTGCGCCAGGACTGGCTGAAAAGGCGAGATAGGCATCAAAGATAGCATTCTGCCGAATATGGCAGGGTGCTTCTTTGACCCATGCAGGCAAGTCGCTCTGCATCACTTCGTTGCGTAATTTCAGTTTGCTTAGTCGTTTACCACTCCTAGATAATGCAATTGCTTGGTTGTAGCAATACCGACAAGCGGCCAACCATTTACGCCAGACTTGATTTAGCTCCGGGCTGGGGTAAATCCGGATCTTCTTTGACCTGAGTTTTGTATTTACTCCGTCCGTATAATCGGGAACTGAAGCAGTGGAGGATGGCGAGGATGTCCTCAACCATTTCTGGTTCTGGACTGAGACTTGTCTGGTTGAGAACCATGAGTGAACACCTGTTTTGCTCACAGAGCCATCGAAACAAGTCAAATCCCCATATTGCCAATCAGTCTTTGTGGGCAACGACAACCATGCCGACATCTCCTGACAAATGATGTCCCAGTAAGGCCAGCATTTTCTTTCCCTTGAAGTTGAGCCCGCCTCGGATTTCTGAGACGACTTCTGCTTCGGGGTAGAGGTTGGACAGTGCGGCCACCTGTCGGTTGAGGTCGGACTGCTGGGCGCGGCTACTAACTCTGGCATAGATAACGACTTTGCGTTTGTCACTGCCTGATTTGGCAGCAGTATATCACTCAACGTTGTATCGTCGTTGCCCAGCGGGGGTTCTGATGGTCTCGATTGAGCCATTGTCGTCCCATCTGCGGAGTGTTCTTTCATGGACTCCAAGGATTTGGGCGGCTTCCTTGGGTTTGACATATCTGGCAATAGGTTTATCCTCAACTCTTCTCGCTTATTATACCGTATTGCCCTAAAATATTAACCTAATTTGAGATTAAATCATGCTCCTATTTGTAACATCCCCAAAACCCCCTATACCTGAATTTCAGATGTTTCTGTAGCTTCCATATCCAAACTTTCCGCTTCCGATACTTCCGCAGTTAGTTGTCCCTGAAACCTTCTAGCCTCCATTTCATCTTCCGCCGCCGCATCATACTTAGCAGCATCTTTAATATCAATTTTCCAACCCGTCAAACGTGCAGCCAATCGGACATTCTGCCCTTCCTTACCAATAGCCAGACTCAATTGGTCTTCCGCTACCAGCACATGGGCTCGACGTTCCTCTGGGTTCACCAGCCGCACTTCATCCACACGAGCCGGACTCAGAGCATTAGCAATATAAATTGACGGGTCAGGAGACCAGCGGATCACATCTATTTTCTCTCCCCGCAGTTCATTAACTACCACCTGAATTCGAGATCCCCGCGCGCCAATACAAGCTCCCACCGGATCAACATCTCTGTCCAAAGTATCAACCGCAATCTTAGTTCGTGGACCCACATGATTCGAGGGTGGGTTGGCTTCTCTAGCCACAGCCACAATTCTCACCACTTCGTCCTCAATTTCTGGCACCTCATTCGCAAACAGGTACACCACTAACCCCGCATCAGACCTAGACACAATCAATTGAGGACCACGCTGGGAACCCTGGGAAACGCGCTTCAGATATACCCGAAAAGTGGCATTAGCCCGATAGTTATCCTTGGGTAATTGTTCTCGTTTGGGTAATTCTGCCTCAACTTCTGGCTGTCCATAAACACTACTTACAGCCATAATCACCGACTGGCGCTCAAATCTCAGTACCCGAGCCTGTAGGACGGTTCCTTCATGTTCGGCGAACTCATCCTGAATCATCTTCCGCTGTTTGTCCCGTAACTTCTGAGCCAAAACCTGTTTGGTTTGAATGGCAGCCATGCGCCCAAACTCATTCTGCTCTGGGGTAACATCTAAAGTTACTGTATCTCCCAATTGAGCTTCTGGGGCGACTTCCTGCACATCCTTCAGGGAAATTTGATGGTCTTGGTTACTGGCTTGTTCCACAATAGTTAGGTTTTTGGCTAAAACCCTAAATCCCTCTTCCTCAACATCGAGTTCTACATCAAAATTATCGAAGTAGTCCTCACTAAATTGGGTGTCAATCTGAACCGTGCGCCTATAGCGTTCATACCCTTTCAGTAAGGCTTCCCGCAGAGCCTCTTCTACCGCCTGTTTCGGTAGGTTGCGCTCCGTGGAAATGCTCTCAATCATATCTTTGAGCCCGGGTAAACTTACCATTGACATAATGATTTGTCCTCGTAATTAGTTAAATACACAAATTGAGATTAGCTTGTTTCCTGAGAGTCGGCTTTATTCCCCCTCCTCTAGCAGGACTTCCGTGATTAAGGAATTGGGGATAGAGATTTGTCGCCCTTTCTGATTGATATGGACTGCCATCTCGTCGCGCCCCACCAATTTTCCACTTTGCTGTTTGTGTCCTTTGTAGGGTTCGGAGGTGGTGACTGTTACCGGAAATCCTTTGAAGGAGATAAAATCGCGATCGCAACTTAGGGACCTCGATACACCGGGACTCGATACTTCCAGAATATAAGCATCGGGAATTACATCTACCGCATCGAGTTGTTCTTCGAGGGCTCGACTCATCCGCTCACAATCTTCTAAACTGGTGTCTTGCTCCAAATTACGGATATCAACCCGCAGTACAGGAGGCTTCTGGTTAGTGTAAAACATTGCCCCCACGACTTCTAACCCCAGAGGCTTGGCGACTGGAGTGGCTAGGTCGATGATTTTGGGAATTAGGGGGTGAACCATAGTCAGATTTGATGTTAAAACGCTACAATTAGGCTCTATTGGGGTTTGTACCTCAGCCTAGGGTTACGGAAACCTGGAGATCATCCTTTACCATAAACCTCACCTGGTAGTAGGGCTATGGAAATGCTGCCACTAAAAAAAGTGGGTGTCACCCACTTGTAGATGAAACTGTATCTCCCACAAGAAGCTGAGGGCTGACCCGCAGCTTAACTTCCTTATCTATTACTCTAGCTCACAATTGAACTATTGGATGATCACCACTCCATAATTCCCTGTGGCTAGGCTATCTAGGAGTGGGGGAGGGGTCTGATCGCCTCAGTCGGACTCGTAAACAATCAATCCCTCTAATTTGCGCCTTTCCTGGATTGAGGCTAGAACTTGCTCGAAGTTTTCTTCGTCCACTCGATGTATATAATTCAGTTTAATTTCTTCTAATAGATCTACCAGTAAATATTCAAACTGCTGCATTTGTTCCCCTTCAATTTCCTGCCATAATACTTTGCCAAAGTCCCGCACCAGTTGCTCTGTTAGTTGGCTTCCCTTCCGGTCCGACATCGCTTTACGGATCGCTTCATAGGCACTATTTGGACCCTCCGTGGCTAATTGGGATAGTTCCCCGATCAGGCGATCGCTTAATTCTTTCGCCAGATTCTCAAATCCTGGTACTTTTTTAAACCTTTCTACCACCGGGGAATTTTTGACTACACTCTCCACATTATAACGAATTAGTGCCTCTATATCTGAATCTAGTTGTGGGATAACCTTATCAACCACTACCTGAATTAATTGATTAGAAATAAATTCGATTTCATTCAGGTTATTAATATTCATATACCGCTGCTGTTGTGATTGAGCGATCGCCTTACCAATATTACCTTCTCTCAGTTGGTCTTGCACTTGATTAATAAATTGGATAATCACCGCTTCCGTTAATTCCTGCGATCCCGATGACACTAAACCTCGGCTGGCAAATGCTCTGAGTTTCTCCAACTTAATTAATCCCGTTTGGTCTAAACGAATAGTTACCGGAATAATCCTTAATAATCTTGCCGTTGGCAGCGGAACAAACATTAAGATATCGTACCAACGCCAGAGCATCGCATCTAGCCAAGTCACCGTGTTAAATTTACTGCTGACTACCCTAGTCCGAATCAGAAATTCCACTAAAAAGAAGATCACAAACGGAAAATCAATTCTCCAGAAATCGTTGACAAAGTTACCGGTTTCTGATAAACTTCGAAAATAATTAGCCTCCATGAACGGCTTGATCTCACTCTTAAACCAGCCTATCTCCTGTGGAAATCCATGATCGGCTAAATATTCAACAGTCCAAAAAGTAGAGAATGCTTGCTTAGAAGAATCGTCCGGGTTGGGAGCGCGATCGCGCATTCGATTTTTAATAGTCTCTAAAGCACCACTTTGATTGGCGATCGCAAAAGGGTTAGTATCAACCATTTCTATACTTTGCTGTCGCAGACTCGTCAGAATCACCTCTACTTCCGGTGATTGTAGTCCCGTCTCCACCACCTGGTTATTAAGAGCTTCTACAGTTTCTATATATCTGACCGTGTCCCGGTGGGGTTCAATCCCCATAATCGGATCATACAGTTCCGTTAACTCTCGAAAATAACGGAAATAAAAGTCGCGCCAGGGTATATAACTAATATTAAATAAAACTAGGGCATAGTTGACAACCGCTATCATTGACAGACCTCGTTCGATCCACAGACCGACCGGGTGGTTTTTATTAATCGCTCTCGGTTTTTTCATAGTCATAGACTCAATCGGTTCTGTTGACAACAACTCACTCTAGTTAAAATTTCAGTAATTGACGAATTGATTTTATTGATAATCTCATGTCTGAATCTTATCCCCGTATCAGTGTTGTGATCCCAGCTTACAACTGTGAACAGTATATTGCCGAAGCCATTGATAGTGTACTGGCTCAAACTGAGACTGATTATGAAATCATAGTTGTTGATGATGGTTCTCAAGACCAGACTCGCTCAGTAGTAGCCAACTATGACAGCCAAGTTCGCTATGTTTATCAGGATAATCAAGGGGTTTCCGTGGCGCGAAATCATGGTCTGAGTTTGGCTAGGGGTGAGTTTATCACTTTTCTCGATGCCGATGATTACTTTTTTCCCGATACCCTCCAAAGCCAACTCGCTGTATTTGATGCTGACCCCGAATTGGCGATCGTCCATAGTGGTTGGCGCAGGGTTAACCAAACTGGCGAAATGCTGATCGATGTTCAGCCTTGGGAAATGGTCGCTGAGTTGAATTTAGAGAATTGGTTGCGCTGGAAGCCTTTGGGGACTATGGGAACTTTGATGTTCCGCCGCCAGGCTTTGGATACCGTCGGAGGGTTTGAACCTGGGTTGGCTCATGCGGAGGATGTCGATTTGATTTTGCGTTTGGCCTCCAGCGGGTATCGCAGCGCTTGGCTGAAGCGATCGACTGTGTGCTATCGTCAGCACGATCGCAATACTATGCGAGATGGTATCTCTCAAGCCAAGTCTATTAATTATGTCCTCGATAAATTTTTTAATTTGCCAGATATACCCTTGGAAATTCAAGTAATTGAGGACTGGGTTCGCTATAGTACCTTGGTCTGGAGTTCCTGGTATTTATACCATACTGGGTTCAATACTGAGATGGTCGAATATTTACAGCGCTCATGGTCTTATAGTCCTTTTCTACCTATTGAAACCGTCATTAATTGGGTCGAAAGTTTTACTCAGTATTCAGAAAGTGTCGATGCTATTTTCGATGTCGATCATTTATCTACATCTCCTGAGTGGCAAAACTTATTAAAATGGGTCATGAGTAGTCTCCAATACCCCTAGACCCTATCTCGTCCTCGGAAATTATGTTAAGTTTTGTAAAACTTGTCAAAAAGTCCCCCCAGCCCTCCCAGCCGGGGGGTTGCTTTTACGGTTGACTTATGCTATTGTCTTAAATAATGGAAACATTTTAAAAAAATTTATTTGGGGTTATAATTCCATTATTTTACAGTATACCCAAATCATACCATTAGTTCCCGGCGCTTGTCAACCCCCGACCGTGATTTGGCTGAACAATTTTAAAAAAATTGAATAAAAAATCAACTTTGCTGTTGATTGTATTGTGCAGGGAACTAATGTAGAATGTATAGATCCTTGCTTCTGGGTAGAAGCCTGAATTGTCCATAAGGAGTATCATTAGAATGAAGCCTTTTATTTACGAAACCATGTATATCCTGCGCTCTGACTTAAATGAGGAGCAGCTAGAGGCGGCGCGAGCCAAATATCAAGACATCCTGCGGGAACATGGCGCACAAAATCTTGAGGTGCAAAATTTGGGTAAGCGTCGTTTAGCTTATGATATCGACAAGTATCGCGAAGGCATTTACATCCAGATGAACTATGAAGGTGGCGACAGCGACCAGATTAAAGTCATGGAAAGAGCCATGCGTATAGGTGGGGATGTAATTCGTTATCTGACGATTAAACAAGATGTCACCCCATCTGCTGTCCAAGTCGAAGCCGAACCAGAAGCCGAACCCCAAGAGGTGTAAAGCTCAAGTCAGGTCAGGAGTTGGTGACGGTTAGCCGTGCCAATTCGCGACCCGGGGATACTCCTTTTGTCTCTCTCTTGCCGATTGGGTGGAATTGGGAGTATTTTAGGGGGCATATTGGAAGTTTATAGGAGCCATTGGTTATCATGAGCCAGAAAAATAATCCCAACTCCCAGGAACTCACAGCAGAAGTCGCGCGGCTGAGTGAAGAGTTAAAAATGCGAGATCAACTGGTGCAGCAGTTATCTCAAGAATTATTCCGTCTGGTGAAGGGAAATGCTAATTTAGCGCCAGATCCAGAAATGGCCGAGCGACACCAGGCTCAGATGAAGTCCTTGCGGGAACAACTCCAGCAAGTAGAGGAACAGGTTAAGTTTTATCAAGACCAGATCAATGAGCGGGATCTGGAAGTTTACCAACTTAGACAGTCTGTCCAGGAGTTAACCGATCGCTCTCGAATGCTGGAACAGGTAGTTCAAGAATTACCTGGAGTCTACCGCCAGAAGTTTTCAGAACGCCTCGAAGAGGTCATGGAAAGGGTGGAAAAACTGCAACGGGAAAATCGGCAACTGCACGCAGAACTACAAAGTGTTACCTATCGTCTGGCTCAAAAGAGTCGCCGTCCCGGCAATTTAGATCTGCCAACTTTTCAGCCAGGAACTCAGACTGTAATCGAGTTTCCTAGTTTAGGGAAGGCATGATTTTTTCCTGAGTCAGGGTCAAACCTCGTCAAACTTAGGGGTCGGTTCTAGGGAGCATCGCAGAACAAACCCCTTTATTTTTATGAATCAAGTGCCTAGGGTTTTGGGGGACTAGAATTAAGGCATTTTTGCAGCACTTCTAATAACTCCTGTGTGGTGAAAGGTTTTGCTAAAAATATATCAACTCCTAACTCAGCTATATCTTTGGCTATATCTACTGAAAAGTAACCGCTAATTCCGACAATTTTAATTTGAGGATTCAGGGATTTTAGCTCCCTAATAGTAGTTTTGCCAGCCATAACAGGCATCATAATATCGATAACCACACAGTCAATTTGCTCTAAATATTGACGGTATATTTTAATCGCCTCAACTCCATTACTTGCTACCAAAACTTGATATTGAAAACTCTCTAAACTCGCTTTAGTAATTTCTCGGATAGGTTCTTCATCATCAACCACTAAAATTAGTTGACCCTGACCTGTAATTAATTCTAAATGCTCATAAACCGTAGTTTCTGTGTCCTCTGAGGCGGGTATATAAACTCTAAAAGTAGTTCCGCAACCCATTTGAGTATCAACGTCAATAAAGCCATTATGACCCTTAACTATACCTAGGACTGTGGATAGTCCTAAGCCACTACCTTTAGCAAATTCTTTGGTAGTAAAAAACGGTTCAAATATCCGGTCTAAGACTTCTTGGGTAATGCCAGTTCCCGTATCAGAGACGGTAATCATTACATAACAACCTTCCCTCGCATCAAGGTTTAAACGAGCTTCTTTTTGGTTTAAAATAACATTACTAGCTGATAGTGATAAATTCCCCCCGCCTGGCATGGCATCTCGTGCGTTGACACAGAGATTCATTAAGATTTGATGTAGTTGGGTGGGGTCGCCATAAACTGTCCAGAGTTCCTTAGAAACATTGGTGCTAACATTGATAGATTTGGGGAATGTCTCCCTGGCAATATCTGCTACTTCACTAATTAAGTGTCTGACTTGAAAAATCTCTAGTTTCCCTTCAAAGCCTTTGGCGAAGGAAAGAACTTGCTTAATTAAATGGGCTCCCCGTTTGGTGTTATTTTCAATTAACTTGAGCATTTTATTTTGTTTTTCTTGGTCAAGTCCTAATTGAAACATTTGCACGGAGGCGAGAATCGGTGTCAAAATATTATTGAGGTCATGGGCTATGCCACTGGCTAGGGTGCCAATGCTTTCTAGTCTTTGCGCTCTCAGTAGTTGGATTTCTAGTCTCTTGGTTTCGGTAATATCTGAGAGAACACCGACTATTTCTTCAATGTGACCAGAGGCATCACACACCAGCTTCATTTCGTCTCGTAACCAACGATAACTGCCATTTTTATGGCGGAAACGATATTCGGTGGTTAGGTGATTTAATTTGAGAATTTGTGAGCAACGATGATGGATTTTGGGGCGGTCATCAGGGTGAATGCGATCGCTCCAAAAATTGAGGGTATTAATCCATTCACTAGGTTGATATCCTAGTTGAGTTATGAGATTATCACTGATAAATTTAGGGGGATAGTCATCGGTGGGATAACAAGTATAAATAATCGCCGGACTCGATGCTAATAAATGTTCAAGTTGAATCTGAATAGAACTTAATCTCGCTTCGGTTTGCTCAAGTTTAGTGATTTTTTGTTGTAGTTCTGTTTCTCGAATTACCCGTTCGGTAACATCAGCAATTACAGTAATAGTTCCGCAAATTTCTCCCGCTTCAATTAAGGGAGCAATACGGACGCTTTGTTGCATTGGGGATAAAGAATGACTGCCAATATTTGCCGGAATATTAATGAGATAGGAATGGAGGCGCTGAGACAGGAAAGCTACTTGACCTTGGAGAGCTTGTTCATAAAATCGATGGATTCCTCGTTCTTTCATGTCAGGATAAAGGCTGAATAAATGACACCCAATTAAATCTTGGGCTGACCTACCACTGTGGATTTCTAGCCAATGATTCCAACTGAGAAATTCTAATTTATTATTAGTAGTAAAAATGCCCTGTTCTGCAAAGTTATTGAGCCATTTTAACAAGGCGTGACTATGGGAAAGATGGATATTATGATCTAACATAATTAGGTAAATCCCATATTTAATAGTAATTGGTGGATTACCGAGTCAGAGATGGCGCTACAGCCTCATCTGCCCAACTGTCTATCAACTCCAATAATTTCTCTAAGGAAACTACACCCAATACCAGCACTAGATAGCCGTTTACGGAGTCTTCACGCATTTTAAAGGAGGTATACATTACCATGGCATAGCGGACTTCTTCCTTGCCAATAATCAGAGAATGAATCAGTCCATCTAGGGCTTCTAGGTAAAGGCGCGGTACCGAAAAGGAAATCTGAATTTCTAGTAAATTTCCGAATACACTTAAACAGGAGTTAAGTAGGATATTGCCAATTTCTGTTAGCACTTCTCCGGCGGGAACGTCAAGGCGATCGCTTGATGGGCTACCCTCTGGGGACACTAAACGGGACAACATTACCGCCCCTTCATAGTTTAATAATAATAGAGCATTTCCCGACACTGGCCCGGTGAAAATCTGCTGTACTGTGGCAATTTCACCATTAACAAAACTCGCCAGTTTAGCCGCTAATTCTTCAATAGGATGAATAGAAACTTGAGGAACATCAAGCAAAATGCGATGACCCGTTAGCTGTGATAAAGAATTGGCAGTGCGAGCAAAACCAATATTAATTAACTCAGTTAGAGCATCTTTTTGCTTTTCGGTCAGGATCATCGCAGCACCTCCCTAGGACTGTGATATAGTAATGAGAGCTTGATTTACCTGGTCGAGAACACTTTGAGCCATAAAAGGCTTGGTAATGTAGCCCACAGCCCCAGCGGCTTGAACTGCAGCGCGAGTCATTTCCTGAGCATCAGCACTGGCAATAATAACCCTAGCTGTGTTATCCATTGCCATGAGTTTTTCTAAAACTTCTGTCCCCTGCATATCTGGCATAGCCAGATCAATTAAAACCAGGTCTGGTTTATCGATAAAGTAGCGTTCCAGCGCAGCTAGTCCCCCTGTAGCTTCAATGACTTCGTGTTTATCTGTTTCTAAGATACCACGCATAATCCTACGGGAGAGACTAGAATCATCAACGATTAAAATTTTAGCCATTGCCAAGTCTCCCAAGCCCTGCGGTTGATTACGGTGGAGTATAAACAGGATCTATATTTAGTCTCCTACAACATATATAGTAACAGGAAACTATGGGTTTTCTAAAATTTTTGTACAAATTTTAACAATCTAGTTAACTACTAGGTGATCTGCTAAAATAGATGATACGAGAACTTATACAAGGTGCCGAAACACCTTGTATAAATCAATTTTAGTCGATTTTGACCATCAATTGGGAGCAGTAGGCATATCTCGTGATGCCACCACATCGACACCTAAATCAAGAACATTAGATAAGATGGTATCGCCGATATGAATCGGGGCGGTAACATTCACTTGCCGCAATTGCTGACATAATTCTATCACTTTTTCTTTCGGTATGGCTGCGGTAGTTTTTACGGGTAATTTTGCCCAAATACCATTATTAACTCGCACTGTAGTTGTCACCATGCGACGGGGTTCGGTGTGTTCCTGTTTGGCATATTCTTCGCCTCGCTTACAGGTGAAGCCTCGCACTTCGACGATGTAGCCATTATCTTCCTCAACTTCTAGGCGACATCCCAAAGGACAACCAATACATAGATAATGAGAAATGGTGGTTTCTGAGGTGGTTTCTGTGGTTTTAGTCATGGCTTATTTCTCCTCAAAATTTGCTGGATTTACTCAAGGGGGAGGATATCAATTGTTAAAGCCTCTCCGTGGAAGTTCTGCAAAAACCGGGGTTTGACTTTCAGGTTGACCATTTCGGCGGGGAATACATACCGGAGTTTTTTCTCGTATATATCCCCAAGTTTTAAAATGCTTTCCTTGAGAGGACGACGCACTCGCATATAAACGGTATGATCCCGATCGCTCGAAATGGTTTGAGGTACACAATAGGCGACATTTTCACCAGGAATTAAACGGATATTATCGGTAGGTGGGCGATTTTTAGTTACATATAATCCCGCATTTCGACCAGCTAAAATGGCTTCTTGGCTGACAAAATCAACTAGATCATGAATGTGGACGACATTACCACAAGCAAAAACTCCATTCATAGAAGTTTCCATGGTGCTGCTAACCACTGGACCACTGGTAACCGGATCAATTCGCAGTTGTAATTGACGAGATAGTTCGTTTTCGGGAATTAATCCAATCGATAATAACAGGGTGTCGCAGGGAACATACCAGCTTTGGTCGGCGAGGGGTTGTAGATGTTCATTAACTGGCGCGACGGTGACTCCTTCAATGCGATCGCGTCCATGAATTTCTACTACTGTGGTAGATAGATATAGGGGGATATTAAAGTCCTGTAAACATTGCACAATGTTCCGGTTTAATCCGTTGGCGTGGGGCATGATTTCAAATACTCCCGCCACTTCTACCCCTTCCAAGGTTAGCCGTCTCGCCATAATTAATCCGATATCCCCAGAACCCAGAATTACGGCTTTATTTCCAGGTAGAAATCCTAGTAAATTTACAAATCTTTGGGCTAACCCGGCGGTTAAGACTCCTGAACAGCGGGTTCCGGGGGTGCGAATAGCGCCACGAGTCCTTTCTCTCGCACCCATGGCTAAGACGGTGGCTTTGGCGGAAATGACGTGCATTCCGTGGTTTCCAGACATTAATTTAACTCGCCGATCGCCATCTATATCTAAGATATAGGCATCTGCTATAATGTCTATATCCTGGGCGATCGCTTGTTCTAAAAAACGTTGAGCATATTCAGGTCCGGTCAATTCTTCTTTAAAGTGTTGGAGTCCAAAACCGGGGTGAATACATTGCAATAAAATGCCTCCCGCTTCCTTTTCGCGATCGACAATTAAAATTCGTTCAGCGCCAGACTCTTTCGCGCCTAACGCCGCCGCTATCCCAGCGGGTCCGCCGCCAACAACTACTACATCATAGTTGCTATTTAGGTGCTTAATACTCTCGGTAATCATGATAATTTTTCAATGGCTAACAACAAACACAGACTAAATTTGGGGCGGGTTATATAGTCAATTTTTGTCGGTAGTAAGTAACCGACATTAACCCGCCATTTTTAGGCACAATAAGCTATGGGTTGTAATCAGTGTTAATTAGTGGGTATTTATGAATGCTGTTCACGCACTACCCAGGTATCGCCGCCACGTTTGGTAATTTCGGTCATGGGAATGTTATATTCCTGGGATAAAAGTTGCATACAGCGTCCTGTACAAAATCCCCCCTGACAGCGACCCATTCCCGCGCGGGTGCGGAATTTAATGCCATCTAATGTTTTTGCGCCTCGGCTGATCGCATCCAGAATTTCACCCTCGGAAATTAACTCACACCGACAGATAATTCGACCATAGCTAGGGTTTTGGTTGACCAGTGCAATTTGTGCTTCTGTAGAAAGAGAGGCGAAATGAATGGGTTTAGTAATTGAGGGAATAAAGCTATCTTTGGGGGCTAAGGATAAGCCTTCTTCGTGTAAAATATCCCTAACCATAGTGGCGATCGCTGGTGCTGCGGTTAGTCCTGGTGATTGAATTCCCGCCACGTTAATAAAGCCAGGTTTCGCCGTAGTCCCGATGATAAAATCTTCTCCGTCTACTACCGCGCGGAGTCCCGCAAATTCAGCTATACAGTCCCTAGGACTAATTCCTGGGACGGTTTGGGTAACTGCATCAAAAACTTTTTTTCCCCCTTCGTGGGAGGTGGTTAAATCGGTCTTATCGTCCACCATTTCGGCGGTAGGACCCACCATTAAAGTCCCGTCATAGGTGGGGATGACTAAGATACCTTTAGAAACGGGAGTAGGACAGGGAAAAATTACTCGTTTGACCAGTCCAATTAATCGCTTATCGAGGAGATATTCCTCTCCTTTACGGGGTTTGATGGTAAAGGTACGCACTCCCGCAAATTCAGCGATCGCATCTGCATATAGTCCAGCCGCATTAATCACAAAACGAGTATTAAATTCCCCTCTGGGGGTATGGATTACCCAGTGATGATCAGGGGTTTGATTAATGGCTGTAACTTTACAATTGGTAAAGAGATTTAAGCCGTTTATACAGGCATTTTCAATTAGAGCAAAACAAGCCTCGTAGGGATTAACCACCCCAGTTGTCGGCGCATATAAAGCAGCGATCGCCTCTGATGTTAGGTGAGGTTCTTCTTTTCGCAGGCGTTCCCGTTGCCAAATTTCTAAGCCAGGAACTCCTTTAGCTTCCCCCTGTTTTTGCAATTTTTCTAGTGTGGGTATTTGGTCTTCTGCGAAAGCGACAGTAAGTTCTCCAATGCGTTTAAAACCAAACCCTAATTCTTCGCAGATGGTATCCCACATTTGGTTTCCTTCCCATTCTAGCCTACCTTTCAGCGTATTAGGGGAACTGTGATGTCCACCGTGAATAATACCGCTGTTGGCTTTGCTGGTTCCGAAACCCACTTCTGCTTCTGATTCAATTAGCGCAACTCGAATCGCATACCGCATCAATTCTCGCGCAATGGTGCATCCGGTTACACCACCACCGATAATGATTGCATCATACAACATGATCCTATCCTGTAAGTGTTTGCTTGTCGGTCATACAGTGTTTAATCAATTGAAATTGTTAGTCAATCAAACTGCTCAATCTGGTTAAGCGGTGGACATCAGTTTCTGGCTGCTACAGCCGCGATCGCATGGATCTGTAAACTGAATCCTCTATCTTCAGTGTAAGGACAAATTGATGATTTGTCATCCGTATTTAGGTTAAGTATTTTTAAGCGCCATTATTCAACTATGGTATAATTAATCCGGCAAAATTCATCAATGGACAAGTTGAATGAGCATTAATTTTACACAAATTAACTCTGGGAATGAACTTAAATCAGCCATGGCTAAAGGTCTTTATACTACTGTCCATGAGTGTTTTTCTGCTCCCCCTTTTAACGAAAAAGTAACCCCAGAAAAAGTCAATTTTTACTTTCAAAAATATATTGAATCCGGGGTTTTATACTTGGCTTATTCTGACTCAAACCCCATGGGATTTATTGCGGCACTCCCCTTAGCTGAAACCGCCAATATAGGAGAGTTAGAATTTTTTGAGACTTGGGGATATATGAATAACCAAAAAGTTCATCTAAATTCTGATTTATTCACTCAGCAAACCGGACTCAGCATTGATAAATTATACTATGTCGCTGATTTAGGTGTAGCCATTAATTACCGTCAGCAAGGTATCGCCACAGGACTGTTTAAAACCTTATTTGGTCATTTATCAGATCACATTGGTTATATCTTGAGAACTACAGCCAACCCTGAATATGCTTATTTACCTGAGTTTTATCAAAAGTTGGGGTTTAAAATGATACCAATTAGCCAAAGTGTTGAGTATTATCATTTTAAAAATGAATTAATCCAGGATAGCCGTTTAATTTTAGTGAAATTACCTAACGATTAATTAAATTTTTGATTTCCTTTAAAAGTGGCGGTTCTTTGGATATCTTAACCGGGTGGGTTAGCAGTCCTTCACTAGGGCTAAATAAAAACGCCATTAGGAATAAACCAGAAGCCACCAAGACAATGGCTGGACCGGAAGGCAAGTTATAGAAATAACTCAGATACATTCCACTCATGCTAGAACCCACGCCAATTAACACCCCTAAAATCATCACATTATGCAAACGATTAACCAATAAATAAGCGGTGGCTGATGGTGTAATTAATAAGGATAAAACTAAGATGACTCCTACGGCTTTGAGACTGGCGACAATAGTTAAGGAAATTAACATCATTAACCCTAAATTTAACAGGTTCACAGGTAAGCCAGCCGCCTCCGCGCCCTGGGGGTCAAAGGTATAGAACAATAATTCTTTATAAATGAGGAAGACGACCAATAAGACAATAGCAGCAATAATCATTGTATCCCGGACATCGGAGGCTGTAACTCCCAAGATATTGCCAAAGAGAAAATGATTTAAGTCGATTTTATTGTCTTTTTGAATGATGGTAATTAGAGTAATCCCCAAAGCAAAAAAGCCGGAAAAAACAATCCCCATGGCTGCGTCTTCTTTGATTTTGGAGTGGGTGCGGATTATTTCGATTAATACTGTACTGAATACCCCAGCGATAAACGCACCTACAAAAATATTAAACCCTAAAATAAAGGCGATCGCTAATCCAGGTAAAACGGAATGGCTGATGGCATCCCCTAATAAAGCCAGCCGCTGCACCATTAAATAACTACCAACCACGGCACAAATTAACCCCACCAATATAGCAATAGTGAGCGATCGCTGCATGAAACCATATTGCAAAGGTTCTATTAATATTTCCCAAACTATCATGTTGATACTGTCTCTTATATCTTCAGAACCTGGATTTTTGTGGATGGATATACAGGGCAAAAAACCGGGTTTATCCTCAATAGATAATTCTCCAACGCCATTAAGCTGCATTGTCTGAGAAAAACATGACCCTACCACCATAAGCATGATCAAGATTTTCCTGAGTTAAGACAGCTTCCCTAGTTCCGGCGGCGATTAGTTCTTTGTTTAGCAGAATTAAGTCATCAAAATTGGTAATGGATTTACCTAAGTCGTGATTAACTACTAACACAATTTTGCCGGAAGCTGCTAACTCCCTGAAAATACTAAAAATCACATTTTCAGTTTTTTGATCAATACCCGCAAAGGGTTCATCAAAGCAGAAAACTTCCGCCTGTTGCGCTAAAGATCTAGCTAAGAAAACCCGTTGCTGTTGACCTCCTGAAAGTTGACCAATAGGACGCGCACTATAGCTTTCCATTCCTACCCGCTGTAAGGCTTGGGTAGCCAAGCGACGACTGACTCCCGAAAAGCCTCTAAACCAACCAGTTTGGCGGACTCTTCCCATCATTACTACATCCCAAACTGTGGCGGGATAGGTCCAGTCTATCTGCGATCGCTGGGGGACGTAGGCGACGCGGTGGCGTTGTTGACTCAGGGGACGTTCACCGAAAATGGCAGGGCTTCCTGTGGCAGGAATCAGCCCCAAAATAGCTTTTAACAAGGTACTCTTACCCGCACCATTGGGTCCAATAATTCCGGTTAGCCGTCCTGGGTTCACCTGTAGATTAATGTCCCGCAGTGCTTCAATCCCTCGGTACTGTACCCCCAGGTTACTGATGATAATACTCATATCGGCTGAAACCTGCTTAATAAAGGAGTTGTGGGCAATTTTGAGAGTATCCATAACTATGATTTGCGATCGCTTTATTTCAAGTTATGTCAAGAATAGCACAAAAATGAAAGAAATATGAAATAATTTATGAAAACAAAATGAAAAGGACTAAGTACAAATGGCTAGACCAATGGCTAAGGGGTTAGGTGTAGTTGGGTTATTGTGTGGGTTGTTGCTGGGGGGTTGTCAGTCGCCGTCGGTGGTTTCTACTGGGGATGAAATGCCGAAAGTGGTATCTACTACCACTATTATTGCCGATTTAACTGAAGCGATCGCCTCTGACCAAATTCAACATACCAGTCTTTTACAGCCGGGGGTAGATCCTCATATTTATGAACCTGTCCCCCAGGATAGTATAGCCTTAGAAAACGCTGACCTAATTCTGTATAATGGTCATAATTTGGAACCAGGTTTAATTAGGTTAATTGAAGCGGTGGGAGAAAGGGCCATAAGAGTGGCAGTTGCTGAGTTTATCACTCCCTTAACTATTGAAGAAAATGGAGAGGTAGAACCGGATCCCCATGTGTGGGGAAATGTGGAAAATGCGATCGTCATGGTTGAGGTAATTCGGGATGAATTAATAGCACTATCCCCAGATGATCGGCAGATATTTATGGATAATGCGGAACAGCTTATTGAGGAGTTGGAAAAACTCCATATTTGGATTGGTGAACAAATTGCCACAATTCCTAGCGATCGCCGTTATCTGGTCACCACCCATGATGCTTTTCAATATTACGCCGCCGCCTATGGTTTAACTGTACCCGGAACCTTAATAGGTATCAGCACCGAAGAACAACCTAGCGCCCAAACTGTGCGGAATTTAGCAGAGGAAATCCGCCGCCTAGGAATCCCTGCTATTTTTGCAGAAACTACACTTAATCCCCAATTAATTAGGGCGGTTGCGGAAGAAGCCGGGGTGGAATTAGCCCCCCAAGAATTATATTCAGATTCTATTGGCGCACCTGGTTCCGAAGGGGATAGTTATGTTAGGATGATGCAAGCCAATACTAGGGCGATCGTAGAAGCCCTCGGCGACAACTAATTTATTAGGGCAGGTAGGGGCAGGTTTCTAACCCGTCTCCGCCTGCTGCTGGTCGCTATTCTCCTAAACCGCTGGTTCCGTGGCTGGGCTAATAATTTCCTGGAATTGAATCACGTCTTGGCGTGGGTCAGAATGGGTCACTTTGACCTCAAAGCGATCGCCAAGTTCTATATCACGGTTAAAGCGCATTGGTAACTCTAACCCTAATTCCTCCAGCATGACCAAACCTAAATTACTATCCTCGCGCAACCACCGCAGCAAAATAGCTTCCCAGACCTCATCAGTTTGACGACGCAAATATTCCAAACTCCAATAGCGGTTAGTCTCCCGTTCCACCTTCGAGGCTTCTTTCACCGCCGGACCGAGACTCATCACCATTTCCTGCATTTGTTCCACCGAAAAAGGTGGATCATCTCCCCGCAAATGAGCCTTAATCTGGAAGTGAGCCAAGAGATCGCTATAACGCCTAATGGGGGAAGTCACCTGCGTATAAGTTTCCAGGGCTAAACTTGCATGGCGAGCTGGAGTTAAGCTAACCTCACTGCGAGGCATATAACGACGCAATGCACAGGCTCTGACCGCTCCGGCTGGTAGTTGCAGCAGCTCCTCTTCTGGGGGTAGTTCCGGTTGAGGCTGGCTGCGATAGGGTAATGCTAAATTATGCTCTTGACCATAGCGAGCCGCTACCTCCCCAGTCAAAATCATCATTTCTGCCACCATTTGGCGAGACAGAGAATCATCAAGGAGTTTAACAATGACCTCATCCCCCTCCACCTTGATCATCGATTCTGGCATATAAATACTAATAGCCCCTTGGGAGGAACGCCATTGTTGGCGACGTTTGGCTAACTGTCCTAAAATCTCGATTTCTGGTTCAGCCTTAATACCCAAGTGCAGCATCTCATCCACGTCATCATAGGTGAGGCGGTAGGTAGGTTTGATGATGCTCGTATGAATGCTATAATCCTTCAGGCTGCCATCCTCATTCAGCACTACCCCGAAGCTCAAGGCACAGCAAATTTTACCCTGTACCAAACTCATCGGCCCCGTGGCTAGTTCTGGGGGGAACATGGGAATCATCCCCGTCGGTAGGTAAACGCTGGTCGTCCTGCGCCGCGCTTCTAGGTCTAGTTCATCTCCCGGTGTAATTAGACGAGTAGGGTCAGCAATGTGAATCCAAATTTTTTGGGTTCCGTCTTCCAGGAATTCTAGGCTAACTCCATCATCAATTTCGCGGGTGCTTTCGTCGTCAATGGTGTAGACCTTCAGATGAGTTAAATCGAACCGATGACCTTGATCCGGGTCAGGTTGGGGAGATTGCAAATAATATTGAGCCACGTCTAGCACCTTTGCGGGAAACTGGGTTGGGATCTGACTGCGCCATAGGGAAAGATTCTCATGCAGACTCCATATCCCCAAGTCTACCAACAATTGAAAAGAGGCACTGGGAGTTTGAGGGCGATTAAGACTGCTTAGGGTTTCTAAGGCGGGTCCGGTATGGGATGCTTCCTCCCCATAAAGAGCAAAACGTTCTAAAGCATCAAGGCGAGTGCGATCGCTCCCCCGCCATTCTACCACCTCTCCCGCTAGACATTGTTCAACTCGCTGCCAAAACAGTTGGGTTTCCTGTTCCCGTTGCTGTTCAACTTCCTGTTGATGTTTGATTTCTGCTACCTGGTTGGGAGGGCGAGGTTCATAGCGATCGCCCTTCTGTTTAAAGTAGAGTTTATCATTGCATAGCAACAGGTGGCTGGCATAACACTGGGCTGGAGTTTCCTCCGAAAATAGCAACAATGCCATTCCTTTGGGGTCTACTGTTTCCCCCTCTTCAATCAAAATCTCCCAGGCTATCTCTAAACTAGCTGGATCTAGATAGGGTTGTATTTCTTCATAAAAAGAGGGAATATCAGCAGGACGATAAGTCGTTCCCCCTACCTCATAGGTAATTTGTCTGGGATGAACGGTATGGGAATTTCCCTGGTCATCAACTAAGATCCAGTGCTTTTTTCCTTCAGGGCGATCTACCACAGCGAGACGGCGCTCCCCATGATGACGGAATTCAACTAAGGTTCCCTTTTCCACCAATTCAATCAGCCTTCTTTATTGACAAAGGGCAGCATGGCTAAAATTCTAGCCCGTTTGATCGCTTTTGTCAGGTCTCGTTGTTGTTTACAGGTTAAACCGGTAATGCGGCGGGGTAGAATTTTGCCCCGTTCGGTCATAAACTTTTTCAACAACTCGATGTTTTTATAATCAATGGGGGTTTTGGGATCAATGGGCGAAACTTGGCGACGGAAATAGCTCATGGGCTTTGACTCCTGTTAGTTTAATGGATGATTCTATGTCGATGGGGATGACTACTCTCCCACCAGTCATCTGAAAGCACTATTTGATTTCTTTGTGAACCGTATGTTTGTTACAGTGGGTGCAGAATTTCTTGAGTTCCATTCTGCCAGTTGTATTCCGACGGTTTTTGGTCGTTGTATACCGTGACACACCCTTAGAACGCTTATCGGTATTGGTGCGACACTCAGTGCATTCCAGCGTGATTACAATGCGAACACCTTTAGCCATAATCCTAAAAGATTTCTTAATAAAGCACAATCATCTATTATTTCAGGTATTGCTGCATTTTGTCAATCCAATTTTTGACTCTAATATCCAGAGAATAGCCTCGCTGAACACCAATAACGATGGTTTCGCCCAGGCGATCGTGAAAAGTTTGCGGGTATTGAGCCATATCAAAAAGCACAGTTCCACCATCAGCGATCAGGGGAACTAATAATAACACAACTCCGGCATGGCCTGAAGCCAGACTGCCTAATCCATTTAGGGCCAAGAATACAAAAAACCCTAGGACCCCCTCGCGCTTAGATAATTCTAGCAATTGCGGTGTTCGGTGGAATCGTGTATCAATTACCCTCATATTCAAAGCCCAGCGCCCCAAGCTCTGTCCGTAGTTTCGATAAACGACAAACACCCGTGAGGCTATCCAAAGCAGCATAAATACCAAAAATCCGACTAAGCCACTAAGCCCTAATAAACCAGTAATCAACAACACTAGAAATGCGTCAATCCCTAATGCGATCGCCCGACACCAAGTTGGAACCCTTGGAAAAGCAGGGGCTACTAACTCAGATAACTCAGACCTTTCAGAACTCATGGTGAATACCAGATTATCAAAAGACAAAGCCTCAATCAAATCAAGAAAGAGGCAGAGTCATCATATTAAATTGTAGTGTAGAAACCAAACCCTAAAGGCTGCATAGAGAAAAAGCGAGTGTAAAAGAGGTCAAGCCCTCGGTCTGTTAGTGTGCCTCGGCTACATCCATTACTGGACTTCCACCTGACATCTATTAACGGGTAATCTTCCCGTGACCTTACCTGGCTAACCCAGTGAGAGCACTCATCTTGAGGTGGGCTTCCCACTTAGATGCTTTCAGCGGTTATCCGCTCCGCACATGGCTACCCTGCGTATACCGTTGGCACGATAACAGGTACACCAGCGGTGCGTCCTTCCCGGTCCTCTCGTACTAGGGAAGGCTCCTCTCAATGCTCTTACGCCTGCACCGGATATGGACCGAACTGTCTCACGACGTTCTGAACCCAGCTCACGTACCGCTTTAATGGGCGAACAGCCCAACCCTTGGGACGTACTACCGCCCCAGGTTGCGATGAGCCGACATCGAGGTGCCAAACCTCCCCGTCGATGTGAACTCTTGGGGGAGATCAGCCTGTTATCCCTAGAGTAACTTTTATCCGTTGAGCGACGGCCTTTCCACGCAGCACCGTCGGATCACTAAGGCCGACTTTCGTCCCTGCTCGACTTGTAGGTCTTGCAGTCAAGCTCCCTTATGCCTTTGCACTCTACGGCTGATTTCCAACCAGCCTGAGGGAACCCTTGCGCGCCTCCGTTACCATTTAGGAGGCGACCGCCCCAGTCAAACTGCCCCCCTGAAACTGTCTCTTTCCCGGATAACGGGAAAAGGTTAGAATTCTAGCTTCGCCAGAGTGGTATCTCACCGATGGCTCAGAATCCCCCACAAGGAATTCTTCACAGCCTCCCACCTATCCTGCGCAAGCGAAGCCCGAACCCAATTCCAGGCTACAGTAAAGCTTCATAGGGTCTTTCTGTCCGGGTGCAGGTAGTCCGTATCTTCACAGACAATTCTATTTCGCCGAGTCTCTCTCCGAGACAGCGCCCAGATCGTTACGCCTTTCGTGCGGGTCGGAACTTACCCGACAAGGAATTTCGCTACCTTAGGACCGTTATAGTTACGGCCGCCGTTCACCGGGGCTTCGGTCATCAGCTTCAGATTACTCCTAACCGACTTCCTTAACCTTCCGGCACTGGGCAGGCGTCAGCCCCCATACATCGTCTTGCGACTTAGCGGAGACCTGTGTTTTTGGTAAACAGTCGCCTGGGCCTCTTCAGTGCCACCTACCTTTCGGCAGGCACTCCTTCTCCCGAAGTTACGGAGCCATTTTGCCGAGTTCCTTAGAGAGAGTTACCTCGCGCCCCTTAGTATTCTCAACCACCCCACCTGTGTCGGTTTCGGGTACAGGCATTTACAGTTTAAGATGTATAGGGCTTTTCTAGGAAGCCTGATGACTATCACTTCCCCGCCGTAGCGGGTCGGACTCGTGCCTCAGCTCAGTCTGTTTTCACCAGACCTCAACACCTCGAACACTTGCACCGGTAACCAACATCCGGATGACGAACACCTACTTCGTCCCCCTTCATCAACTGCAAACGGTACGGGAATGTTAACCCGTTGTCCATCGACTACGCTTTTCAGCCTCGCCTTAGGTCCTGACTAACCCTCCGCGGACGAGCCGTCCGGAGGAACCCTTAGGGTTTCGGGGTGTGGGATTCTCACCCACATTTTCGCTACTTAAGCCGACATTCTCACTTCTGATTCGTCCACACCTGCTTGCCGCTAGTGCTTCACACTACTACAGAACGCTCCCCTACCAATAGTTGCCTATTCCACAGCTTCGGTACACTACTTAGCCCCGTTCATTTTCGGCGCAGGAGCGCTTGACCAGTGAGCTATTACGCACTCTTTTAAGGATGGCTGCTTCTAGGCAAACCTCCTGGTTGTCTGGGCACTCCCACCTCCTTTATCACTTAGTAGTGATTTGGGGACCTTAGCTGGTGGTCTGGGCTGTTTCCCTCTTGACGATGAAGCTTATCCCCCACCGTCTCACTGGTTGAGTGTTCCCCTGGTATTCAGAGTTTGTCTCGATTTGGTACCGCTCTCGCAGCCCGCACCGAAACAGTGCTTTACCCCCAGGTTTAAACCTCAACCGCTGCGCCTCAACGCATTTCGGGGAGAACCAGCTAGCTCCGGGTTCGATTGGCATTTCACCCCTAACCACACCTCATCCGCCGATTTTTCAACATCGGTCGGTTCGGACCTCCACTTGGTTTTACCCAAGCTTCATCCTGGACATGGTTAGATCACCCGGGTTCGGGTCTACAAATTATGACGTAACGCCCTATTCAGACTCGCTTTCGCTTGGGCTGCAACCTATTCGGTCTTAACCTGCCATAACTTGTAACTCGCCGGCTCATGCTTCAACAGGCACGCGGTCAGACGTTTAATCGTCCTCCCACTGCTTGTAGGCTAACGGTTTCAGGTTCTATTTCACTCCCCTCCCGGGGTTCTTTTCACCTTTCCCTCACGGTACTGGTTCTCTATCGGTCACACAGGAGTATTTAGCCTTACCTCGTGGTCGAGGCAGATTCACACGGAATTTCACGGGCTCCGTGCTACTCGGGATACAGTCGAGCCGTTTTGGCTTTCGACTACAGGACTTTCACCTTCTCTGGTGCAGTATTCAACTGCTTCGTCTAGCCTCGGCGGTCTCTGATGACTGTCCCACAACCCCAACGGGAAATCCCATTGGTTTAGGCTGTTTCCCGTTCGCTCACCACTACTTGGGAAATCGCTATTGCTTTCTCTTCCTCCGGCTACTAAGATGTTTCAGTTCACCGGGTTCGCTCATACTCGCCTATGGATTCAGCGAGCTGTTTCTGGGTTGCCCCATTCGGACATCTTCGGCTCAAAGCTTTGCTTCCAGCTCCCCGAAGCCTTTCGTGGGTCGCCACGTCCTTCATCGCCTCTGTGTGCCTAGGAATCCACCGTTAGCCCTTTGTAGCTTGACCTACATTGGAATTGTCTTTACGACGTTTTCCTACACCATTATGCTTTTCTCTATGCAGTTTTCAAGGTTCTGACTGGAACTTATGTCCAGCTATCTAGTCCTAGATTAACATCTACAGACTTAGGAGCTGTACAGTCACCAACTCTCAATTTCTCAATTCAAGACTACCTCACCCCAACTAGCACCTAATTCTAGGAGAGTGGAGGTAAGCGGACTCGAACCGCTGACTTCTGCCGTGCAAAGGCAGCGCTCTACCAACTGAGCTATACCCCCAGTTTGGGGTGGATGTGGGCCATCCTGGACTTGAACCAGGGACCTCACCCTTATCAGGGGTGCGCTCTAACCACCTGAGCTAATAGCCCATAACACGAACCCTAAAGTTTGAAAGCTCTCTGACCGCCCCATCCGACCTAAGGATGACCTCAAGACTCGGCTATTATTATCATCGCACGATGTCCTGAAGTAGGTCTCCCTAAAAAGGAGGTGATCCAGCCACACCTTCCGGTACGGCTACCTTGTTACGACTTCACCCCAGTCATCAGCCCTGCCTTCGGCATCCTCCTCCGCGAACGGTTAGAGTAACGACTTCGGGCGTGGCTAACTTCCATGGTGTGACGGGCGGTGTGTACAAGGCCCGGGAACGGATTCACCGCAGTATGCTGACCTGCGATTACTAGCGATTCCTCCTTCATGCAGGCGAGTTGCAGCCTGCAATCTGAACTGAGGAGAGGTTTACGGGATTGGCTCAGACTCGCGTCTTGGCTACCCTTTGTCCCCCCCATTGTAGTACGTGTGTAGCCCAGGACGTAAGGGGCATGATGACTTGACGTCATCCCCACCTTCCTCCGGTTTGTCACCGGCAGTCTCCCTAAAGTGCCCAACTGAATGATGGCAACTAAGGACGAGGGTTGCGCTCGTTGCGGGACTTAACCCAACATCTCACGACACGAGCTGACGACAGCCATGCACCACCTGTGTTCCGGCTCCCGAAGGCACTCTCGGCTTTCACCAAGATTCCGGACATGTCAAGCCCTGGTAAGGTTCTTCGCGTTGCATCGAATTAAACCACATACTCCACCGCTTGTGCGGGCCCCCGTCAATTCCTTTGAGTTTCACACTTGCGTGCGTACTCCCCAGGCGGGAAACTTAACGCGTTAGCTTCGGCACAGCCCGGGTCGATACAGGCTACACCTAGTTTCCATCGTTTACGGCTAGGACTACTGGGGTATCTAATCCCATTCGCTCCCCTAGCTTTCGTCCCTCAGTGTCAGTTACGGCCCAGCAGAGCGCTTTCGCCACCGGTGTTCTTCCCGATATCTACGCATTTCACCGCTACACCGGGAATTCCCTCTGCCCCTACCGTACTCTAGCTGTTCAGTTTCCACTGCCTTTCAGTAGTTAAGCCACTGTCTTTGACAGCAGACTTGAACAGCCACCTACGGACGCTTTACGCCCAATCATTCCGGATAACGCTTGCCTCCTCCGTATTACCGCGGCTGCTGGCACGGAGTTAGCCGAGGCTTATTCCTCAAGTACCGTCATTGTGTTCTTCCTTGAGAAAAGGGGTTTACAACCCAAGAGCCTTCCTCCCCCACGCGGTCTTGCTCCGTCAGGCTTGCGCCCATTGCGGAAAATTCCCCACTGCTGCCTCCCGTAGGAGTCTGGGCCGTGTCTCAGTCCCAGTGTGGCTGATCATCCTCTCAGACCAGCTACTGATCGTCGCCTTGGTGAGCCTTTACCTCACCAACTAGCTAATCAGACGCGAGCTCATCTCCCGGCGATAAATCTTTTACCTTTCGGCTCATCCGGGATTAGCAGAAGTTTCCCTCTGTTGTCCCCGACCGGGAGCCAGATTCTCACGTGTTACTCACCCGTCCGCCACTAGCTCCGAAGAGCCCGTTCGACTTGCATGTGTTAAGCAGACCGCCAGCGTTCATCCTGAGCCAGGATCAAACTCTCCGTGTTGTCGGCACTAAGACCGATTTTTTGGATTTCACGAGTTCAGCTTGCTTTTTCTGAACTCCTGGCTTATACTGTGGCTAACTCTCAGGTAAACCTGAGTAGTAGCCGATAAATTCATTGACCTGGGGTGGTCATTAAGCTTTCAAACTATTAGTTTTTCTAGGTTCGGGCGCGTTCCGGTTCGTTGCCTCCCCTTCGAGCGCATTTACCAATGTATATTACCTAACTAGGTTTGTCAACCCTTTTTTCAAAAAAATTTTGACTTTTTTTCAGTGACACCCCAAAAACCCCACTGCACAAGGGTTTTACCTAAAAAAGTTTTTTGGAAATCTGGGAGAGTTGAAGGTGACGGAGCGGATAACTAAGGACGCGGGGACGTGGGGCTAGGTTGTCTGATAGTCTCGAATGTAAGGACCACATGATAAGGGGCCATATTATGGGACGGGTGACTTATATATAGAGGTGGCAACAGGCCCAGAAGATGGCACTCCCCAGGATACGGACAAGTTAAAAGCCCAAGTGGTAGAGAAAAAGACTCTGATTCAAGTCAACTGATACATTTACGCGACATTTATCCGGCTATTGCCTGACAATGCGACGATAGCACTATTACCCGTTAAGGTAACAGAGGCGGTATCCCGCAAAGCTTTTAGAAAGATTCCAAAAGCACCGTTCCAGTCCCTGGGTAGAGTGAACCCACACTCAGGACATCGGAACACTTTTGAGCCACCTAGCTGGGAATGCACATGACCACAGTGAGTACAGGTTTTGCTGGTGTATTCTTCCGTCACATCTACAACTGTGGTTCCAGTTATTTCCCCTTGATGTCTCAGGGTTAGTTTGAATCGATAATGCGCCCATGTCAGCATGGCGCGGGCAGTCTTAGACCTGATTAGACGCTTCACCTTGGCAACCATATTGGAAGTCTCGAAGGTGGGCCCAAAAATCCGGCTGTGTTATGGGATGGTCAGGGATGCGACCCAATCAACCAAGGGGTTGAAGTCCTCACCGGGTAGTCCCCACGCCCATTTCAGCTCTATTTCATACCCGAAGGTCTCGCAGGTAGGGGTCGAGAGGGAAGTCGCCTTCCCCCACTCCCATTCAAAACCGTGCTTGATACTTTCGCATCACACGGCTCCTGATGTAGATACCCCTTGGCAACGGGAACAGGGTTACCAACCCCTGCTTTTGTACTTCAACTTTTGGAGCTAAATACAACATCGTAGTGTTTAAACTCGCTTTCGCCGTTAAACTCCTGTTGATTGCAGTAACTATATCTACACCGTGACTAGTGGGCATATCCTAACCATTACAATTAGGCATTGGCTTTCAGTCACATCCCTTCCCCTTAAAGGCATACGATTACACTTTCACTACTCAACAAGATGTACCTGCCGAGAGCCTAAAAAAAGGGGTTTAAACGTTCCGTTTATATGGGCATTCCATCTTTAGACTTGTCCTTTCCACCGGGGTACTTAAAAAGGTCTGTGTAGGTGTTGTATGGAAAACCCTACTTTTCCCCTTGCTCTTTTGAGCGCAGCGTGGCAACCTATTACGCTACTCAATAATGACGATGGTTCAAGCCAGACATTCGGTTTCCCTAGTCATGGATGGTTGGCAGTGGTCGCATTTGGTAGTAGGTTCTACTTCACGCCTTCCGTTCCCCGCTTCAATCCCAAGGTTGTGTATCCTGAAACTGGGGGTGGCTATCGCCTTTACTCTCTACTCCCTGATTTCTCAGTTTGTTTATGACCTTGAGTCCCCTGCCTTGCTCAGATTTCTCCAAGCGTCGGGACATATAAACAGTTATGGGATGGTCAGGGATGTGAATCCCTTATATTCCACAAAGGGGTGGAAGTCCCACTAGGAGGCTATTTCGGGCATTGCATCCCTATTTCACTCCTAAACGTCTCGCACCCATACTTGGTCTTGTAGCGCATCGCCCTAATTGGTTCAACTAATCTGCGATTAAATTAAGCTCTCTACCACCGGGCTAGTGTTTAAAATGATATGGATGCTAGTTGTAGCTAACAGGAAGCTAATTAGCTATTTTTCCGAGACTTGCGGGAAGAGGCTGCAAACAAACCGCCAACAGCCATCAGACCTAACATAGTGGAAGGTTCAGGAACAGAAGGCACGTCACCTGTAGGAATGAAGACTTTGTAAAGACCGTTGTGGGAAGTTCCATCAGTGTACTCAGTTAGTCCAGTAGCAGTAGCACTGAAACTCCACAGATAATCAACTACTCCGTCATATTCATACCTGAGAACTTCACTAGCCTGCCAACCTGCAAACCAGTCTCCGTAGACATTACCTAAGTCCATATGTCCGGCTAAACCGATTTCAATGCCGTTTCGATCGCTTTCAATGTAGGAGATGTTGGGGTCGCTGGCGCGTTCAAAGCCATACATACCGAAAAACGCATTAAAGGCATTTCTTCTACCGATTCTTCCTAAATCAGGTTGGTAGTTGTCCAATAACTCACCAAACCAGCGGTTAGCTAAGTTGTCAGAGCCATATTGGTTCGTGAAGCCACCATCAGCAGTTGTGAACCAATCGAAGGCGTTGAGGCTACTGATAGTCAGGGTTTGGCCGTTAACTTCACCAATCAGGCTGGTCCTTGCACCACCATAGTAAAGATGAGTTATACCTCCACCCGTTCATACTTTGATCATTAATGTGACTGCTGGAGAACAATTCAATGTTACCGCCGGGGGTTCCGTCTAGCCTCCGCAAAATGTCGTCGATGTTTGCAGAAGGGTTGGCATAGGTTTGGTCAACTACACCGTCACCAGTAGTGTCTCGGGCATCGTAGAGGATATAGTCGTCACCTTCGATTCTGAAGTTTTGGGCTAAGACAGGAGCGGCGACCATTGCGGTCATACCTGCGGCAAGGGAGGCACTAACTAAGAATTTGTTGATAAGTCCAGCCATGATTGAAGTCTCCTAAAGTGAATGGTTGAGGGTTGAGTTAGTCCTTTTGGGGAAGCTGTAATCAGCTTTACCGGAAAAGGGATTGTCTTTAATTATGATTAGTTTTTCGTAGATGACACCGCTTTTTTCATCGGTTTTGCGCTTTTAAGTTAGGGCGCAGAGTCTTTAATATAGACATAAATTTAAGGTCTGCTGTTTTTTGACTCTGTGTTTATTATAGTTGACGGTCTCGGAAAAGTCTATAAAGGTTCTGTAAAGTTATCGTGATTTTATATAAAGTTATTGCCAAATTTGATGTGGTCTAAGATGGGTCTGATGATGGTTAAAAATACTCCGTATTTATACGGAAAATTACAGGGTTTTGGGGGTGATGTTTAAGAGATTGATCCGTATATTTAAGGGAGCCGGACTCGATGAAACCCAGACCAGTGCTGGGAATTGTCGAGAACCGGCTCCTATAATGAGTTGTGGCAAGTTAGGTATTAGCTGGCTTAGGGCTGGTGGGACTGCAAGAATTGGGCAATCCTGTCTACGGCGACTTTTAAGACTTCTGGGGGATGGACGAGAGCAAAGCGGACATATCCTTCGCCGGATTTACCAAAGCCAACGCCGGGAGATACGGCGACTCCGGTTTGTTGGACTAATTGGGCGCAGAAGCGGATAGAATCTTGACTCCAGGGTTGGGGGAGTTTTGCCCAAATGTAGAGGGTGGCTATGGGGGTAGGTACATCCCAACCGATGTCATGGAGGGCTTTAACAAAGACATCGCGCCTTTCTCGGAAGGTATCAACGGTGTGGCTAATTAATTCCTGGGAGCCGGTTAAGGCAGCGATCGCTCCATTAAGAATACCACGATACTGATTAAAGTCGATCGCGGCCTTGACCTGTCGCAGAGCGAGAATCAACTGAGGATTTCCGACGGCGAAACCGATACGGAAGCCTCCCATATTATAGGACTTGGAAAAGGTAAAAAACTCTATGGAGACGGTTTTCTGGGGGTCTGCTTGCAAGATCGAGGGGGCAATGGCATCATTATTGAGGGCATTGCCTTCTGGGAAGACAAAATCCCCGTAGGGGAAATCATGAACGAGGACGAGATCATTTTTTTGACAAAAGGCTACGGCTTCCTGAAAAAATGATAAGGGAGCGATCGCCGTTGTGGGGTTATGGGGATAACTCAAGACCATCATTTTGGCTTGAGCCAATACGGCTTCGGGAATTTCCTCAAACTTGGGCAGAAAGCCATTTTCGGCTAACATAGTCATCGGATAAATTTGCCCCCCGGCTATATATACTCCCCCAGCGTGGGAAGGATAGCCTGGATCTTGCAAGAGGGCAAAATCTCCGGGGTCCAGAATAGCTAAGGGTAGATGTCCTGTCCCTTCCTGACAGCCTATGAGTTGCAGAACTTCGGTTTCCGGGTCAACGGGTACGCCATACTTTTGAGTGTACCAGTGAGCGGCGGTATCTCGAAAATCCTTAGTATTGCGGAATAAGGCGTAACCGTGGGTTGTAGTATCGTCGAGGGAGTCCCGAATGCGATCGATAATGTGATTAGCCACAGGTACATCGGAAGAACCCAAAGACAAGTCAATGAGATCTTGTCCGGCGGCCAATGCTTTGGCTTTGGCTCGATCCATATCAGCAAATACATTAGACCGTAGAGGTTCTAGTCGCTTAGAAAATTGCATAGCATTCAACTCCGACGCAAACGGGACTCAATAAGAGATTTACAGATTCTACAGGTGAGGGTCAATCCACTCAATTAGCTTGTTTTTGGTAATTGCTCCCTCTAGGGAGGCGATAATTTCTCCGCCCATAAATAGCCTCAAGGCTGGGACCCCTTCCACTTGACAGAGTTTAACTGCTTGGGGGTTGAGGTCAACTTCTAGTTTAACTACTTTTAGGCGATCGCTGTAAGTATTTGCTACGGCTTGGACGGAGGGGGAAACCAGACGACAAGGACCACACCAGGGAGCCCAGAAGTAGGCTAAAGTCGGCTGTCCAGTATTACCCAGGACTTCGGTTTCAAATTGGGAATCTTGAATGACAATGACGTTGCTACTCATTAAATCTGCTCGGCTAGTACCACTTCCTGATCACTAATTAGATTACCATAGTGCAAAATTGTGACGAGGGCAGTCCTGAATGGGGGTGCGATCGCCAAAATGCAACAAAATTTAACTTTTGAGGGGGACAGAAGGGTGGGAGAGTCGGCGGAGGGTGATTTACCAAAGATCCTGGGTCACTAGCCCGGTCGCTTCGGTTTTGCTCAACAAGCCTTGTAGGACGGCTTTTTATGTTATACTATTTTGTCTGTGCGAAACGTTTAGGAGTGAAATAGGGCTGCAATGCCTGAAATAACTTCCTAGTGGGACTTTCACCCCTTGGTGAAATATAAGGGACTCGTACCCTGACCATCCCATAACTGTTTATATGTCCCAACGCTTGGAGAAATCTAAGCAAGGCAGGGAACTCAAGGTCAATCCCATTTTAAGAAATCGCAATATACCGTCCAAGTATACCTAGGAGGAGTATTAAACCCACTTGGGGCGATTATGGGATAGAGTAACGGCGATAGCCACCCCCAATTTGAGGATTCACACTCCTAGGGTTGAAGCGGGGAACGGAAGGCGTAATAGGGGAACCTACCTCTCACTCGACCACTGCCAACCATCCATGACTAAGGAAATCTGAATGTTCCGACTTGAACCATCGTCAATAGTAAGTAGCGAAATAAGTTGATACGCTGCACTCAAAAGAGTAAGGAGAAAAGTAGGAGTCTGAGCACGCTACCTACACAGACCTTTTTAAGTAACCCGGTGGATAGGACAAGTCTAAAGATGGAATGCCCGTATAAACGGAACGTTTAAACCCCTTTTAGGCTCTCAGTAGTGTTGTGTCTATTGAGTAGTCAAAAGTGTAAGCGTATACCTTTAAGGGGAAAGGATGTGACTGAAAGCTAATGCCTAACTGTAATGGTTAGGATATGCCCACTAGTCACGGTGTGGATATAGAGACTGCGGTAAGTAGGAGTCCTACGGCGAAAGCGAGATTAGGGGTCGAGAGTGAAGTCACCTTCATCCCCTCCCATTCAGAACCGTGCATGAAAGTTTCCCTTCACACGGCTCCTAGTCTGATTGTTCCATTGTTAAGGATACAGCGTTGGCGTTGTCAAATGCCGTTTTATCATCATGACAGTGGCGGTGTAATAGCTGAAGGTTTTTATATTCGTCCTTTCCACCGTGGTTTCGAGGTATAATGTGGTCTACTTCAACTAAATCCGATGGTGCAAAATATTGCCCACACCAAGAACACCTGCCTTTTTGCTTTTTGAGTAGCTTTGCTACTCTATTTGGCGTGTCGATTGCTTGTCCTTTCCTGGTTGCCCAGTAAGTCCAATTTCCGTCATATAGTGTTGCGTCAGGGCGTATTAGGGTGTGTCTAACAATCTGTGTCCAATTATGTTTCCATAGTTGAAGTCCGTCCTTAGTCTTGAATAACCAGGATTCCTGTCTTTCTTTCCCATGGCTAAGTTTAACCGTTCCTTTATGGAAGTAGTTTCCTAGCTTTTCATAGCTTGCCTTTCCGCATCTTGAGATTGTCCATGCCCGCAACATTTGCCAGATTATATTGTCTAGCTTACTGAAAGTCTCCATTGAGACGACCCCTGAGTAGTAATTTGACCATCCACGAATAATCGGGTTTAGTTTACTAATCAGGGCTGATTGAGGTGCTGTTTTATGTTGTTTAATTACACCTTTTATCATTTCTGTGTGGGCTTTGACTGCTTTGTTACTGGGTTTGATGTGAGTTTTATGACCGATTAATCGGTTTGTTGTCCCACCTATTTTTCCAGATTTATATTTTCCTGCTGGGTATTGCCTGATATTGAATCCGAGAAAATCCAACCCTGGTTCTTCAGTTTTGCCATTATACTCAATGGAATTGAGTGTATGACAGATTCGAGTCTTTCCAGGTTTAATCTCTAATCCTACAGGTTTTAGCTATTCGGAAATTGCAGTTTTGCACTGTTCAATGATTTCTAGTGATGGTGATATTACTATGAAATCATCGGCATATCTTATTAGGCAGGCTTTGACAGCCTTACCTTCTTTCTTAGGATACATTGTTTCAATTAGCCTAACCATTCCCAACAGTGCGATGTTGTCTAGGAGTGGGCTTATTACCCCTCCTTGGGGTGTCCCTGCTTCTGTATCCTCAAATACACCGTTATCCAAAACGCCTGCTTTGAGCCATTGTTTAATATCTCGTTTTAGGCTGCTTGAACAATGAATTTTGGACATTAGGTAATCATGGTTTATTCGGTCAAAACATTTCGCTATGTCTGCGTCTAACACGAAGTATTTACCCTTGTTGATACTTGAGTAAATTCGTGCTATTGCATCATGGGCGGATCGTCCAGGACGGAACCCGTAGCTAGTGCCTTCAAATCTTGACTCCCATTCGGGTTCAAGTGCCGACTTGACCAAAGCTTGCCTTGCTCTATCTTGGATTGTAGGAATACCTAGTGGGCGTTTTTCATCCCTTCCAGGTTTTGGAATCCATACTCTCCTAAGTGCTTTTGCTTTGATGTTTCCCTTAATGTTCTCGACGAGTTCAAACCTTTGTTTTGGAGAGATTGCTCTTACTCCATCAACTCCAGCCGTTTTCTTGCCTTGATTATCTTGGAGGGCGGGTTTATTAAGCTGACTGTTGGGAAGCATGGCTGACCGTGGAACCCGCCCCTACAGCCGCACTGCTAAAAGCCGAGCATAGTATGATTTCACCAATAGACGTTGGAACCTTCGTGCCTTCGCGTCCTGTCCCGATTTAGCTGCTTGAAATATCCTCTTTTGGAGTTTGAAAACTTTTCGCTGAACTTTCGCCCACGGAATTGCTTTCCATGCGTTTTTCGTAGTCTTGATTGGTTTGGGTTGACCAAATCCTTTCTTTAAACTCGCTTGCGCCATATATGCTCCTACTTGGCTCTATTCTTGGCAATCAAACCGTGACCCGTCTGCATATCCCTACCATTACGGTCGGGCATTGGCTTCTGGTCACATCTCATCCCCTAACAGGCTTGCGCTTACACTCATCACTTCTGATTACCTCGACCAGATAATCAGAGCCTGGAAGGGGTTACAACGTTCCGTTTATATGGGCATTCCATCTTTAGACTTGTCCTCTCCACCGGGGTACTTTTAAAGGTCTGTGTAGGTAGGTTTAATAAATCCCTACTTTTCCCCTTACTCTTTTGAGCGCAGCGTATCAACCTATTTCGCTGCTTACTAGTGACGATGGTTCAAGTCGGAACATTCAGATTTCCTTAGTCATGGATGGTTGGCAGTGGTCGCCTTTGGTAGTAGGTTCTACTTCACGCCTTCCGTTCCCCGCTTCAGTCCCAGGGTTGTGTATCCTAAAACTGGGGGTGGCTATCGCCGTTACTCTCAACGCAATTGTTAAGGAATTTTAAGATTTCCGATTTTTGCATTTTGACCTTGAGTTCCCTGCCTTTGTTTTGTATATTTCTATACAAAGCGTTGGGACATATAAACAGTTATGGGGATGGTCAGGAGTACGCTCCATATATTCAACCGAGGGGTTAAAATCCCCACCAGGCGGTTATTTCGGGTATTGCAACCCTATTTCATGCCTGAACGTTTCGCACTTTAAAGACTACGTATGTCATATAGCTCTGAAAGTTGAAGTCATAAAGCGGGGGGTTGTAGTCCCGTTCCTACTGACAATAGGGTATTCACATTAGGAGCCGTGTGATGTGAAAGTATCAAGCACGGTTTGGAATTGGAGTTGGGGAAGGTGACTTCCCTTTCGACCATAACAGGCGGGTTGTCCCATATAAATGATTGTACTGGAGTTTAAAGCCAAAGGGAAGTCAAATCACGTGCATTGCCATTGATGAGGCGATCCGAACTGCTCAGTCCATCGGCAATAAAGCGATCGGTTTCTGGATGGATAATTCAGGAATTGGGCAGAATAATTTGTATGGTCTAGGGCAAAACACGCTCGAGATGAATTTCCTTTTGCTAAAAACTTAAACTCCAGCGCCTGTCAAGCGTCCATTGAAAGAGCATATTCGGCAATAAGGAGGTTCTACGAGAACTGCCGGAAAGCCATTCGAGGAAAGAAAGGTTTTCCCAAGTTCAAAAAGAACAGCCGTTCAGTTGAATACACAACTTGTGGTTGGAAGTTATCAGAAACTCGTAATCAAATCACCATTCCCGTCGATTAATGATGCAAGTTGGTATCAGTTCAGGAAGCTAGAGTATTTTGGGGTGAAGTTTGGCAAGGTGACGGTTGCGGTTAACCCGGCTTATACTTCCCAAGAATGCTCTAACTGTGGTGCAGTGGTCAAAAAAGCCCTATCCACTCGAACTCATGTTTGTCAATGTGGGTTAAACTTGGCTCGGGATGGGAATGCTGCGCTCAACATCCTGTTCGCGCAGCGTTGCGCAGCAAAGTCAGCCTTGTGTACGCTAGGGCAAGCGCGAAGGGTCTTATACCCGAACGCTTCAGGAGATTCGACCTATACTATGGCTGGAGCAATCCTGTCAAAGCAAGTTGGGTCTATGAATGAAGAATCCCCTCGCCTTTAGGCAGGAGAGTGTCAAGATTTGTTAAGATTATTAAGAGGATTTCAATTCCCTGCATATAGGCTCTCAATAACCTGATAGACTTGAACACTGGGAGTGCTTAGGGGCGGGTTCACAAATAACCGGTTGCAAATAGAGGCTGTTTACTGAACCAGCCCCTACCATCAGGCAGTCTCAGATGTTGGGAGGATAAAACTCGTGGATAACGCTATTGGTTTAGAGATTATTGAGGTAGTCGAGCAAGCGGCGATCGCTTCGGCTCGATGGATGGGTAAAGGCGAAAAAAATACCGCCGACCATGTGGCTGTGGAAGCCATGCGCCAACGGATGAATCAAATTCATATGCGCGGTCGTATCGTCATCGGTGAAGGGGAGCGCGATGAGGCTCCTATGCTCTACATTGGTGAAGAGGTAGGTATCTGCACCCAGGAAAATTCGGCGACCTTTTGTAACCCAGAAGAATTGGTAGAAATTGACATCGCCGTTGACCCCTGCGAAGGAACTAACCTGGTAGCCTACGGTCAAAATGGCTCGATGGCTGTGCTGGCTATTTCTGAGAAGGGGGGACTTTTTGCGGCTCCTGATTTCTACATGAAGAAACTAGCAGCCCCTCCGGTAGCTCGTGGTCATGTTGATCTTAACAAATCAGCTACAGAAAACCTCCAGATTATCTCGGACTGCATGGGTCGCGCGGTTGAGGAATTAGTGGTTGTGGTTATGGATCGCCCCCGCCACAAGGAACTGATTAAGGAAATTCGGGAAGCTGGTGCTAGGGTTCGTCTGATTAGTGATGGGGATGTGTCCGCAGCTATCTCCTGTGCTTTCTCTGGAACTAACATTCATGCTCTGATGGGTATTGGTGCGGCTCCTGAAGGGGTGATTTCTGCTGCTGCTATGCGCTGTCTGGGGGGTCACTTCCAAGGACAATTGATCTACGACCCAGAAGTCGTCAAGACTGGTCTGATCGGTGAAAGCAAGGAAAGCAACATCGCTCGCTTGAAAGATATGGGGATTGAAAATCCTGATAAGGTCTATAATGCAGAAGAACTGGCTAACGGCAGAACTGTTCTATTTGCGGCCTGTGGTATTACTTCTGGTACTCTGATGGAGGGGGTTCGCTTCTTCGGTGGCGGCGCTCGGACTCAGAGCTTGGTAATTTCCTCTCAGTCGAAAACGGCTCGCTTTGTAGATACTATCCATATGTTTGAGAAGCCGAAAAATATTCAGCTTCGCTAGTTTCCAGTCGGGAAACGGGATCAGGGAAATTGCACAGATTTTGTGAATTTCTGTGGGCTGAAAGCAGAAACACCGGAGATGGCTGAAACCTGATCCCATGCACTAATAAAAAAACCGAAACACTAAACCGTTTTATGAATATTGCAGTCGTAGGTCTTAGTCACAAAACGGCTCCAGTTAACGTCCGTGAACAACTCAGTATTCCAGAACCTCAGATAGAAGGGGCGATCGCGCATTTGTTGAGCTATCCTCATTTGGAAGAGGTGGCGATTCTTAGTACCTGTAATCGCTTGGAAATCTATTTGGTCACAGTTGAGGCTCAACCGGGAATTAGGGAAGTGACTCAGTTTCTGTCGGAGTCGAGTCAACTACCCCTGGCTGAACTGCGTCCCCATCTATTTACGCTTCTCCATGATGATGCAATTATGCACCTAATGCGAGTGGCGGCGGGATTGGATAGTTTGGTTCTGGGAGAAGGACAGATCCTCGCCCAAGTTAAGCAAACTCACAAGTTGGGTCAGCAATACAAGGGAATAGGGCGCATTCTCAATCGTTTATTTAAACAAGCGTTGACGGCTGGGAAACGGGTGCGGACAGAAACTAGCATTGGTACCGGGGCGGTTTCTATTAGTTCTGCGGCTGTGGAATTGGTGCAGATGAAAGTTCAGGATATGTCTGATTACCGAGTGGCTATTGTTGGGGCGGGTAAAATGTCTCGCCTATTGGTACAACATCTGCTCTCTAAGGGGGCTAACCACATCTCTATTATAAATCGTTCGTTAAAGCGATCGCAAGAGTTGGCGGGTCAATTTAGAGAAGCGGATTTGAACTTGTGTCCTCTGTCGGAAATGATGGCTGTTGTGGCTAATTCCGATATCGTCTTTACTAGCACAGGTGCGACGGAACCGATTTTAGATCGGGCTAAATTAGAGACTACTTTAGCGCCTAACCAGTCTCTAATGTTGGTGGATATTTCTGTTCCTCGGAATGTGGCGGCTGATGTCACGGAGTTACCAGGAATTCAGGCGTTTAATGTGGATGACTTAAAGGCGGTGGTAGCCCAAAACTACGAAAGCCGCCGCCAAATGGCGCAGGAGGCGGAGGTTCTTCTTGAAGAAGAGGTGGAAGCCTTTGATGTCTGGTGGCGGAGTTTGGAAACGGTTCCGACCATTAACTGTCTGCGCGATAAGATTGAAGGCATTAGAGAACAGGAACTGGAAAAAGCCCTATCTCGTTTGGGATCGGAATTTGCCGAAAAGCATCAGGAGGTTATTGAAGCCCTGACTAGGGGTATTGTCAATAAAATTCTCCATGATCCTATGGTACAATTGCGATCGCAGCAGGATATTGAAGCCCGCCGCCGGGCTATGCAAACCCTGCAAACTCTCTTTAACCTTGACCCAGAAGCTATATCTGGTCAACAATACAGTTAGACTATCAACGGATTCAGTCCCCCCCGTCCTCCATAAAAGGGGTTTGGGGTGGGTCTGGGCTGGTCACACCACAGGAAAAACAGGCTCTACAGCCTTGAATAGTAGCGGTTACGATGACCGCCAGGGGCGAGAATAACTAATAATCTAATCAACTACTGTAATTTATGCCTTGATGTGGCAAAATATTTAGGAACGAGTAATCAGCTTAAACTGTCGATTAATCTGCTATGACTGCAACTATTCCCACACTAGCGCCCCAATACGACCCTTTCTCCACCGAAGCCAAATGGCAGCAATACTGGGAACAGAAGCAGGTCTTTAAAGCAGACCCTAACCATCCAGGTGAACCCTACTGTATCATGATTCCCCCCCCCAACGTGACGGGAAGTCTCCACATGGGTCACGCTTTCAATAATTCCCTGATTGATGCGTTAATTCGCTATCATCGGATGCGCGGTTATAATACGCTATATTTACCGGGAACTGATCACGCTAGTATAGCAGTACAGACTATTTTAGAGCGACAATTGCGAGAAGAAGGTAAAACTCGCTATGATTTGGGCAGGGATAAGTTTTTAGACCGGGCTTGGCAGTGGAAACAAGAGTCCGGTGGTACAATTGTTAATCAATTGCGACGTTTGGGGGTGTCCTGTGACTGGACTCGTGAACGGTTTACGCTGGATGAAGGATTATCAAAAGCGGTAATTGAAGCCTTTGTGCGTTTGTATGAAGATGGCTTAATTTATCGGGGTGAATATTTGGTGAATTGGTGTCCCGCTAGTGAGTCGGCGGTGTCGGATCTGGAAGTGGAAAATAAGGAAGTTAATGGCAATTTATGGCATTTTCGCTACCCTCTGAGTGATGGTAGTGGGTTTGTGGAAGTGGCGACTACTCGCCCGGAAACTATGTTAGGTGATACGGCTGTGGCGGTTAATCCTAAGGATAAACGCTATCAAAATTTGATTGGTAAAACTCTGACTTTACCAATTATGAATCGGGAAATTCCTATCATTGGGGACGAGTTAGTTGATCCAGAATTTGGGACGGGTTGCGTTAAGGTTACTCCCGCCCATGACCCCAATGATTTCGAGATGGGAAAAAGGCATAATTTGCCGATGATTAATATTATGAATAAAAACGGTTCTTTGAATGAAAATAGCGGACCGTTTGTCGGACAAGATAGGTTTGTGGCGCGGCGAAATGTGGTGAAACGCTTGGAAAGCGAAGGGTTTTTGGTGAAAATAGAAGACTATAGCCATTCTGTACCTTATAGCGATCGCGGAAAAGTTCCGGTTGAACCGCTATTATCTACTCAGTGGTTTGTCAAGATTAGACCGTTGGCTGATCGCGCTTTGGTATCTTTGGATAATCAACATAGCCCGAATTTTGTCCCCCAAAGATGGCAAAAAGTCTATCGTGACTGGTTGGTGAAATTAGAAGATTGGTGCATTTCTCGTCAACTGTGGTGGGGACATCAAATTCCGGCTTGGTATGCGGTGAGTGAAACTGGGGGAGAAATTACTGATCATACTCCTTTTCTGGTGGCGCGGACAGCAGCAGAAGCACAGGAAAAAGCGATCGCCTCCTTTGGAGAAGGGGTAAAACTTCAGCAAGATCCCGATGTTCTCGATACCTGGTTTTCCTCTGGTTTGTGGCCGTTTTCGACTTTGGGATGGCCGGAAAAAACCCCCGATTTGCAAACCTATTACCCGACGAATACTCTGTCTACTGGGTTTGATATCATCTTTTTCTGGGTGGCTAGAATGACGATGATGGGGGGATATTTTACCGACCAAATGCCTTTTCAAACCGTTTATATCCATGGTTTAATCCTGGATGAAAATGGCAAAAAGATGTCGAAATCAGCGGGAAATGGTATCGACCCCTTATTGTTGATTGATAAATATGGGACTGATGCGCTGCGTTATACTTTAATGCGGGAAGTGATCGGCGCAGGACAGGATATCCGTTTAGAGTATGACCGCAGCAAGGATGAGTCGCCGTCGGTGGAGGCTTCCCGGAATTTTACTAATAAACTCTGGAATGCCGCCCGGTTTGTGTTGATGAACCTGAAAGGACAAACTCCCGCACAATTGGGAACACCGAATTTGGAGGAGTTGGAATTAAGCGATCGTTGGATTTTGTCTCGGTTTAACCAAACTGTCAAGCAAACTTGTGATTATATGAATGCTTACAGTTTAGGGGAAGCCGCCAAGGGCTTATATGAGTTTATTTGGGGTGATTTTTGCGACTGGTATATTGAATTAGCCAAGTATCGTTTACAGGGAGATGGCGGCGTTTCTCAGAAAGTAGCCCAGCAGGTACTCGCCTACATTTTAGAAGGCATTTTAAAGCTATTACATCCTTTTATGCCACACATTACCGAGGAAATTTGGCACACCTTAACCCAAACCGGGGAACAAGATTGTTTGGCGGTGCAGACTTATCCAGTATTGCAAGAACAGATGATCAGTTCCGACTTAGAAACCGATTTTGATTTAATTATCGGCACAATTCGCACTCTCCGAAATTTGCGCGCCGACGCTGATATTAAACCCAAGGTGAAAGTTACCGCGATTCTGCAAAGTGAAAATGCCAAAGAAAGGGAGATTTTGCAGCGGGGAGAGGTCTATATTAATAAAATTGCTGGGGTGGATAACTTGGTGATTACAGAAGCCCTAACCGGAAATGAAGGTCAAACTATCGCCGGGGTAGTCGGGACTATTCAAGCCTTAATTCCTTTGGCTGGGGTAGTTGATTTACCAGCCTTGAAGCAACGAACCGAGAAGAAATTGGCAAAAATTCAGAAAGAAATTGACAGCTATACCAAGCGTTTAAGTAATCCTAATTTTGTCGATAAAGCCGACCCGCAGGTTGTACAGGGGGCGCGAGATGCTTTAGCAGAAGCTGAGAAACAAGCAGAAATTCTCCAAAGCCGTTTGAGTGGTTTCTAGGGTTTTCCTAACTGTGGGGAATTTTCCCCACTGACCATCATCTATGTACTCAAAAAGTATTTGGGAGTTCCAAATATTGTTAACAGATGCAATCTCCGAGCCATATCCTCCCAATACCCCTACCATAGCAGAGTCATAAAAATCTAAAACTCTCACACTTAAATTATTCATGAAAATCAAGGTTCAAAATTTAGGTGTTATCAAACAAGCCGAACTCGAGTTAGGAGATCTCACGATTATTTGTGGGGAAAATAACTCTGGCAAAACCTATGTTACCTATGCTTTGTTTGGATTTTTAGCTACATGGAGAGATGGCTTTGAAGTGGAAATTGCCAATGATATTATTGACCAGATTTTAAATCAAGGATTGGCGACGATCAACCTCCTAACTGATATTGATTCCCCAGAAAAAATCCTATCCCAAGCCTCCGAAGCCTACGCAGACAGTCTGGGGGAAATCTTTGGGACAAACCGAGCCAGGTTTGCTCAGACAACCTTTGAAGTTTTTTTAGATTTCAATAGAGATTTTTTTGATGATGTCTATGAAACCAATATAGGAGCCAGAGGCTCTGATCAGCAAATCTTTTCACTAATCAAACCTGTAAATAGCCCAGAATTGACGGTTACACTCCTAGCCACAAAGGAAAATCTGAATTTTCCTCGACAAATCATCAGGAAAATTATTAGTGATTCAATTAAAAATATCCTGTTTTCTCGATTTTTTCCGCGTCCTTTTATCGCCAGTGCGGAAAGAACAGGTGCGGCTATTTTTCGGAAAGAACTCAATTTTGCCCGTAATCGTCTCCTAGATGAACTGAGCCAAGTTGAAGGGGAAAAAGATAGGTTTCAACTGCTGCTTTCTAAGGGGTATGGAGATTATGCGTTGCCGATTCATAAAAATGTTGAGTTTCTGCGTAATTTAGAGGGAATATCTAAACGCAGCAGTAATTTAAGCGAAATCAATCCTGGTATTTTAGACGATTTTGATGATATTATTGGCGGTCGTTATGTGGTCACCAAAAATGATGAACTCTATTATATTCCTACGGGCAATAAAAAAGCTCAGTTAACGATGGATCAAAGTTCTAGTGCGGTTCGTTCGTTACTGGATATTGGCTTTTATTTAAAACATATTGCCAAAATCGGCGAATTACTAATTATTGATGAACCTGAACTAAATTTGCACCCGGAAAACCAACGTCGAATCGCTCGTTTAATTGCTCGGTTGATCAACAGTGGCATCAAAGTATTGATTACGACCCACAGTGATTATATTGTCAAGGAATTGAACACCCTAATCATGCTCAATTCCGATAAACCCCACATTCAACAAATTGCCGAAAAAGCAGGCTATAAACAAGATGAAATTCTCGCGGCTAGTCGTGTTAGAGTTTATATGGCGGAAGAAGCCCTTATCCAATTACCCGGTAAATCGAGGCGGAGTCGCTGTCAAACGTTAACCGTAGCGACAATTACACCGGATTTCGGTATGGAAATTTCCAGCTTTGACACTGCCATTGAAGCCATGAATAAAATTCAAGAAGCGATCGTCTGGGGAGAAGGGTTTTAGTGTGGGAGGTAGATTATCGAATTCTGTCAGAGTTAATTGATGAATCAGCACAAATTAAAGCGATCGCTCTATCCTATAACAATAGACGATGACAATATAAAAGAAATACCGAAGCACTATTTATCGGTTAAGTATCAGCAAGAAATTTATTTCCGAGTGTTCTTAGAAAAAGCATAATTTGAGATGCGATCGCCTCAATACCAGTAACCTCAAATACTTGACGACAGAATGGAGGTTGTGCTATACTCAGAGAAATCGCTTCCAGGGACTTATTGTAACTACACACCCAAAAAAACCGTAAACCCTATATATATCGTGAAATCTTAATATTTTGTGGCTAAAATTTAAAATAGCGATGCACGAGTGTTTGAGGATTTGGCTATTGACAAAATCGACATTTTATGCAATGAGCATTTGATAGGCGAATAATTAACTATAATCCATCATCGATGTAATGTCATGAGACTTGGGTACGAATCAATTTATCAAGTCGGTGGTAGCCTTCATAGGGACTCACCGACCTATGTAGAGAGGGCGGCGGATAGGGAACTCTATCAAGCCTTGAAATCCGGGGAATTTTGCTATGTTCTCAATAGTCGCCAAATGGGTAAGTCGTCCCTGTTGGTGCGGACTTCCCATAGACTACAACAGGAGTCGCTGAAGTGTATCAGCTTAGATATGACTTGTATTGGTAGTGAAAATGTGACACCTTTACAGTGGTATAAAGGGATTTTAACATTTTTATGGACAGGTTTTAAGCTAACCAGTAAATTTCCGCTTAAAAGTTGGTGGAATGAACGAGAAGACCTATCCTTATTGCAGCGTTTAAGTCAATTTATTGAAGAGTTATTAAAACATTTACCCGACCAAAATCTGTTTATATTTGTGGATGAAATAGACAGTATTTTAAGTTTACCATTTCCGGTGGATGATTTTTTTGCTTTCATCCGTTATTGTTATAATGAAAGGGCTGTTAATCCCGAATATAATCGGATTACTTTTGCGATTTTTGGAGTGGCTACACCTTCGGATTTAATTAAAGATAAAAATCGCACGCCGTTTAATATTGGTAAAGCTATACAGTTATCAGGATTTACGTTAAAGGAAGCTGAACCCTTAATGACAGGTTTAATGATGCCGGGTAAAAATTCTCGTCGTCTGCTGAAGAGTATCTTAAATTGGACGAGAGGACAGCCTTTTTTAACTCAGAAAATTTGTAATATTTTATATATGGAGATATTGAAAGGAGGTAAACATAAGTTATGGAGGTATAAAACAGAGGAAAAGATAATCTCGAAAATTGTTCAAGATTACATTATTGATAATTGGGAATATCAAGATGAACCGGAACATTTAAGGACTATCTGTAATCGATTATTGCACAATCAAAAAAATCTGGCGAATTTGCTAAGTCTTTATCAGCAGATTTTAATAGGTATAATAATTGAGGCTGACGGTAGTTCAGAACAAACGGAATTAATCATGTCTGGCTTGGTGGTTAAGTACCACAATTGTTTGAGGTTGAAAAACAAGATTTATAAAAGCATTTTTAATCAGGGTTGGGTGGACAAAAAGTTAGGTAATTTACGACCCTATTCCCAAACTCTTGAAGCCTGGGTGCTTTCTGGTAAAACTGATGAGTCTCGACTGCTGCGAGGACAGGCTTTAGAAGATGCTCACAAATGGATGGTGGGTAAGGCTTTAAGTCCGGTAGATTATCAGTTTTTAAATGCTTCGGCTGAATTGGAACAACTCCAAGTTAGACAGCAACTAGAAATTGAGCGATCGCAAGCTATTGCTAACCAATTACAAGAACAGCAAAAGAGATTATTGCAGGAACGAAAAAATGCTAAAAAACAAAAAGTTTTCCTGGGTATTTTCGCTGTTGGCTTTGTGATAAATTCCTTGTTAGTATTTCAGACATTTAATTTGTATAGGAAGGCTTCAATCAATGAAAAACAAGCTAGAATTAACGAAATTGTGGCTATTATCAATTCTGCCAACACTTTATTCAGCCAAAATTATCACCTGGATGCTTTATTGTCGGCTTTAGCAGCACACCGAAAAATTGAAACTATCCAATCAGCTAATCCCGAAATTATTGAGAAAGTTAAAGACACGGTTAGCCGCGCATTTTTCCGCGCTGATGAGTTTAATCGTATTGTAGCCCATCAAAATATGATTTGGCGAGTTACGTTCTCTCCTGACGGTCAATATATCGCTACTAGCAGTAATGATAGAACTATTAGACTCTGGGATATAAGCGGTAATTTATTACGGGTTTTTGAGGGTCATGCAGGGGACATTTTTGATGTGGCTTTTTCGCCAGATGGTCAATTTTTAGCCTCAGCTAGTTTAGACAAAACGGCTAAAGTCTGGACTCTTGATGGTAATTTAGTTACTACCCTAAATCTCCATGAAAATGGTGTCAGAGCGATCGCTTTTTCTCCAGATGGTCAAACCATAGGAACAGCCAGTCAAGACAAAACAGCACAACTGTGGCGACGGGGTGACCAGGGATGGACTGATGCTTATCTTTACCTGACTTTAACAGGTCATGATGATGCTGTAGAGGCGATCGCTTTTTCTCCAGATGGTCAAAATATCGCCACCAGCAGCAAAGACCACACCGTGAAACTATGGGGAATAGATGGCAGTCTAGTTAATACCTTTAGGGGACACCAAAACCCCGTCTGGGATGTGGTATTCTCCCCTGATGGGAAAACTATCGTTTCCGGTAGCAATGACGGTACAGCCAAAGTGTGGGGACTTGATGGCAGTCTGATTACTACTTTACCCTCCCAGGAAGGTTGGGTTTGGTCTGTGGCTATTAGTCCTCCCGATAGCATTATCCGCCGTTTAGGTATCGCTTTTGCTACCGCTGATTTAGCTAATAATATTAAGCTGTGGGATATAGATGGTAATTTGTTATATACCCTAGAAGGTCATGAACAACAGGTCTGGAATGTTAGCTTTAGTCCTGATGGTAAAACTCTGGCTTCGGTAAGCAATGATAACAGTCTTCGACTCTGGAGTTTTGACCACCCTAGCCTGACGATTTTGAGGGGACATAATCGAGGTATTTTAGATGCGGTATTTTCTGAGGATGACAGTTTTGTGGTAACTGGTAGTGATGATAAAACTCTCAAAATTTGGCGACCTAATGGGGAGTTATTACAGACTATTCCTACTAGCGATGGGGGAGTTTTGTCGGTCAGTTTTGATTATCACAATCAGATTTTAGCTACTGGTAGCTATGACAATATTGTTCAACTGTGGCAAATTTCACCTGATGGAACCAACATAACTTTACTCAACACTTTAACTGAACATACTGGACCTGTTTGGTCGGTGGCTTTTAGTCCTAATGGTGAATTTCTGGTGAGTGGTGGTGGTGATGGCACTATCAAACTTTGGAATAAAGATGGAGTTTTGCAAAACAGTTGGTCTTCACAAGGACAGACTATCCGCACAGTTGCTATTAGCCGAGATAGTCAGTTAATTGCTTATGGTGGTAGTGGTGAAACGGTGCAAATTTGGGGAGTTGATGGTAGTCTTAAACGGGAACTAAGTCAATACCACACCGGAACTATATTAGGCTTAGATTTTTCTCCTGATGGTCGCTTTTTGGCTTCGGTAGCTGAGGATGATATGGTGAAAATTTGGGATGTTAATAGCAATTTAATTAACAGTTTTAAAACTTATCATAATGATATTGTATCTGATGTTAATTTTTCCCCAGATAGTAAAATACTGGCGACGGTGGGAACAGATGGAAGTGCGAAACTATGGACTGTTAGCGGTGAAAAATTGGCGGTTTTTAATGGTCATCGCACCCGTCAAACTAGGGTTTTGTCGGTGAGTTTTAGCAATGATGGTAAAAAGTTAATTTCTACTGATACTGATGGGGTGGCTATTCTATGGAATCTCGATAATTCTATTAATTATCAATCGGTGAAAAATTATGCTTGTGAATGGGTGCGCGATTACTTACCAATTAATCCCGATACTCCAAATGGCGATCGCCAAATTTGCCAAAATTAAATAGATTCTTTGGGACTCTCACCCACAGCCTTTAAACACCCCCAAAAAATAACTTTTACTAATAACTTCATCAAGATAGTTTTGATTTTCCAACTCATGTTAAGATTTAATACAATTTAATTGATAACTCCTCTGAAATACTTGACGACAGCATGGGGGTTTTGCTATACTCATATAAATTGCAATAAAGGCATTCTTGTGACTACACGCAAAAAAAAAGCTGGAAACCCTATATATATCGTGAAATATTAATATTTTTTGGTGAAATTTTTAAATTGCGATGCACGAGTTTTTGAGGATTTGGCTAGGGCAAAAAATTAGCATCTTGACAAAATAGGCGTTTGGTGAATCGGATGTTTTCTTTACCAAAATTTAAGATAGAGCTGTTGATGATTTGAGCCATTGTAAGAGTAATTGTAAGAGTCAGATAATTATCATAATTGGCTATAGATTTTTAACTATGATAACTGAATATCGGTCAATTTATCAAGTCGGGGGTAGTCTGCATACAGACTGTCCTAGCTATGTTAAGCGACAGGCAGACACAGACTTATATGAAGCCTTAAAACGGGGAGAGTTTGCTTATGTTCTCAACTCTCGTCAGATGGGAAAATCGTCTCTGTTAGTGCAAACCCGCCACCGTTTACAAGCAGAAGGAATACGTTGTGCGACCTTAGACATGACGGTTATTGGTAGTGAAGATGTCACCCCAATGCAGTGGTATAAGGGAATTTTTGTAGAACTTTGGCGCGGGTTTGGGTTATTAAAATCTATGCCATTTAAAATCTGGTGGCAAGAACAAGGCGAACTTTCATTGGTACAAAAATTAAATCAGTTTATAGTGGAAGTTTTACTGCCTACATTTAACCAGGATAAATTTTGCATTTTTGTTGATGAAATAGACACTATTTTAAGTTTGCCATTTCCGGTAGATGATTGGTTTGCCTTTATTCGATTTTGTTATAATCAACGGGCAACTGAACCAGCATATCAGCGGCTAAATTTTGCGATTTTTGGGGTAGCTAATCCCTCCGACTTAATTAGAGATCGCACCCGAACACCTTTTAATATTGGCACAGCGATCGCACTTTCGGGGTTTACCCTAGAGGAAGCGAAACCCCTACAACAGGGATTAAATGTTCCCGGTTTTAATGACCAAATTTTGCTGGAAGAAATTTTAAACTGGACGGGAGGACAGCCATTTTTAACTCAGAAGTTATGTTATCTGATTTATTCCCAACATTATTACGGTGTAACTTCCCCAAATCTTGCTGATATATTATCGGAAAAACAGTTGATCAAAGACTTGGTAATTGACCAGATAATCACCAATTGGGAGAAACAGGATGAACCGGAACATTTACGAACCATTAGAAATAGAATAATTAGCAATTCTCAAATCTCGTCAAGATTATTAGGGATTTATCAGAAAATACTCCTAGAGACAGAAATACCCTTTGATGGTAGTCGGGAAGAAACGGAGGTTTTGCTATCTGGATTAATTGAAAAATCCGGGAATATGTTAAAAGTAAAAAATCCGATTTATGAGCATATTTTTAATTTAGAATGGACTCAATTACAGCTAAATTTACTACGTCCCTATTCCCAAAACTTTGAGGCTTGGATAGCTTCTCATCAAACTGATGACTCTCGGCTTTTACGAGGTCAAGCGTTATTAGAAGCGCGGACTTGGGCGTTAGGTAAAAGTTTAAGTGATGGTGATTATAAATTTTTAGCAGCCTCGGAAAAATGCGATCGCGCCGCTATGCAACAGGCTTTAGAAGCGGAAAAATTAATCGCGGTAGAAGCGAGACTTTTAGAAGAATATAAAAACTCAAGACTACAGCGACGACTGTTAACGACGGTGGTTTTATCGTTATTCTTCTCCCTAGGATTAGCTGGTTTAGCTTACTCCCAATATCGTCGAGCGATCGCCAGCTACGAAATCACCAAAGTCCGAGAAATTGAAGCCCTAATTTCCGCCACAGAGGGTCAGTTTTTATCAAACAATAACCTGAATGCTTTAGTTAATGCTGTGCGGGCAAAAATCAGGCTAAAGGATGTCCAAAACGTAGAAGATCATCTCCTAAAAAAAGTCAATGCCGTTCTGAGTCAATCTGTTTATGGGATGAATGAATATAATAGTTTTGGTCGTCACCAAGACCGAGTTTGGGCTTTAAATTGGACGGAAGATGGGGAACAGATAGGAATTATTTCCCGCGCCAATTATCCCCATACTGACGGAAGGGAGGACATCGACAAAAATAATCAAGTTTTAATTTTTAATCGACGGGGTAAACTACTTAATATTATCGATAACTTTACCTATGAATTACGAACCCTTTCTTTTTTCCCAGACGGCTATATAGCCACAGGAGACAGCAATGGGGAAGTCAGAATTTGGTCAAATCAAGGTAAGTTGGTGTTCACGTTTTCCGCCCATGAGGAAGAAATATTGGATCTGATAATTTGGGGTCAAGACACCATAGCCACTACCAGCACTAAGGGTTCTATAAAACTTTGGCGCAGGGATGGGACTTTACTCAATGAATTTGTGGGTCATACTAAATCGCTGACAAAGATAGCCTTTTCTCCAGACGGTAACCGCCTAGCTTCTGCGAGTAATGATGGCAGAGTAAAACTGTGGGAAATAGGAGGGGAGTTAGTAGCTAGTTTTGAACATTCTCAACAAGCTGTGGAGGCTTTAGCTTTTTCTCCTGATGGTCAGTATATAGCGGCGGGAGGTCAGGATAGACAACTGAAATTATGGTCTATTAATGAAAGGTCTGCCATTGTACTCGGAGAACATCAGAATAGTATTAGAACTGTGGCTTTTTCTCCTGATGGTAATATAATTGCCTCTGGGAGTTGGGATAGAAGTATTCGTTTATGGAGTCCTGACGGTAGACACCTGCAAACTTTCGCTTCCCATACTGCGCCTATGACCCAACTTTCCTTTAGTCCTGATGGTGAAACTCTGGCTTCTGCTGACTTCCATGGGGAGGTTAAACTCTGGAAAGTTAAGAATCGGTTTTTTACTGTGCTATCAGGACATCAAGACAATGTGCGGGCGACAGTTTTCACTCCAGACCATCAGCAAGTTTTCTCTAGTAGTTGGGGTGGAGAGGTTTATCGGTGGGATATGCAGGGTAATTTACTGGGAAGCCTAGAAGGTCATGATCAGGGTGTAATTGGTCTGGCGGTTTCTCCTGATGGTGAAATTTTGGCGACGAGTAGCTGGGATGAAAGTATTCGCCTCTGGAATATGGAGGGAGAGTTATTAAAGGTTATTAATAATGCTCATTCTATGGGGGGAAATCAACTAGCTTTTTCGCCAAATGGTGAGGTTATAGCCTCGGTGGGAAATGATAATAAGGTGAAGTTGTGGAGTCGAGTGGGGGAGTTTCTACGGGAGTGGGAATATTCGGAATCCATTACGGGAATTGCCTTTAGTCCTGATGGTAAAATGGTGGTTACAGGTAGCGAGGATACGGAAGTCAGAGTTGTATATATAGACGGGTCTGGGACGCGGTTAATTGGTAATCATCAGGGTAGTGTTTGGGGGGTGGCTTTTAGTCCCCAGGGTGATATGATTGCTTCTGCTAGTACAGATAACACGCTCAGATTATGGTTTTTAGATGGTAGAGAACCGATAGTTTTGCATCATCAGGGGACTGTTGATAAGGTGGCTTTTTCACCAGATGGTCAGATGATTGCTTCGGCTAGTTGGGATGGCACTATTCAACTTTGGACTAATGAAGGGGTGAAAATAAGAACTTTGATCCGACATCAAGGGTCGGTGCGGACTGTGGCTTTTAGTAATGATGGAAAATGGATGATTTCTGGGGGAGATGATAATCAAGTCATTATCTGGAATTTGGCTGAGATTATGAATTTAGATGAGTTGAGTTATGCTTGTTATGTCATCCAAGATTACCTGGATTATTACCCGGAATTAAAGGATGAGGAAAGAAATTTGTGCGATCGCATTAATTAAAGTTTATTAATTAAAGTTTGATGAAAGTTTAACCTAGCCCCTAAAATTGGGGCTATTTAGCTATTCTTCTGGCAGATCCCAATCAGCGATCGCCTCCCATCCTTTTCCGCGCCGCACCAACACAGGATCATCAGCACTTAAATCAATAATTGTGGAAACTTGATAATCCAAATCAGCGCCATCATCAACAATAATATCAACCAAATTCTCCAAAGCATCAAAAAGCTGAACCTTATCATACTCTTGGGGAATTTTTTTAATTAAGGCGGAGGGTTCATCTTCTTCTTTAATATGTGCAGAAGTGGAAATTACTGGGTTTCCCAGAGATTCCAAAATAGCTAAACACACGGGATGATCAGGAACCCTAATTCCGGTAGTTTTGCGCTTAGGTGACATCACCAATTTCGGCACCAGTTTAGTGGCGGGAAGTACAAAAGTATAACTCCCCGGAATCAATCTTTTGATGGTGCGATAGGCGGCATCAGTAACTATGGCATAATCGGCAATATTAGATAAGGATGAACAGAGAAAGGTGAGAGGTTTATCATTGGAAATCTGCTTAATTTGTCGCACCTTTTGCACGGCAGATTTAACGGTGAGGTCGCAACCGATCGCATAAACGGTATCGGTAGGGTAAAGCATGACTGCCCCACGCTTGAGGGCATCCTTAATTTGTTCAATGGTGCGTTTTTGGGGATTTTGGGGATGAATTTCGTACAGAGTAGCCATATAATAAAGTCCATGAACTAGAATAATGATCGAACCATTAAAAGTTTAAAGTCAGAATGACGATCCGATCATGCCCAATTTTTGAGTAAAATAACTTTAAACTCAAATCGATATCACTCAAACCAGACGGCGGAAAATGATCAATATAGCCTACCTTCAATGTCCCACTGGAATAGCTGGGGATATGTGCCTCGCAGCGTTAGTTCATGCCGGGGTTCCCCTGGAGTATCTCACGACACAGCTAGAAAGGCTGGGAATGGCTGAAGAATATCGGCTATGGGCTGAAAAGGTAACTCGCCAGGGTCAACAAGCCACGAAGGTTCATGTAGACCTGACCAGCCACGATCATCACACTCGCCACCTACCAGACATTGAAGCCATTATCAAGGCGGCAAAACTTCCCCCAAGGGCAGCAAACATGAGTTTAGCGGTATTCCGCAAGCTGGCGGAGGCGGAAGGGGCGGTTCATGGTATTGACCCGGAAAAAGTACATTTTCACGAAGTGGGGGCGACAGATGCGATCGTGGATATTGTCGGAACCTGTTTGGGGTTGGACTGGCTAAAAATCGATCGCCTCTATTGTTCTGCTTTTCCGGTAGGTGGTGGCACATTCCGGGCAGCCCATGGAATTTTACCAGTACCTGCCCCTGCTGTTCTGAAACTCTGGGAAATGCGTAGTGTTCCAGTTTATAGCAATGGCATTGAACGAGAATTAGTTACCCCAACGGGGGCGGCGATCGCTGTAACTTTGGCTACAGAATTCGGACCGCCACCGCCGATGATTCTGAAACGGGTGGGACTGGGGGCGGGTTCGTCAAATTTTCCCATCCCTAATATTCTCCGCCTCTGGTTAGGGGAAACTGAGGATACAGATAAACCCAAGGCGGAAAGTCATGGTTTGGCGGGGACTTTCCATAATCATGATGAGGAAATGGTGGCAGTATTAGAAACTCAAATTGATGACCTTAGCCCCCAAGCGATCGCCTATGCTTCTCAGGCTTTATTATCGGCGGGGGCGGTGGATGTTTTTGTGCAACCTGTGACCATGAAAAAGTCTCGCCTCGGAATATTATTAACTGTGATTTGTCACCCGGAAGCTGTGGATACTTGCCGGAATATTCTCTTTGCCGAAACTACTACTTTAGGGATTCGTCAAAGTTGGCAATGTCGCACTATTCTTGACCGCGAATTACAGACGGTTGACACTGAATATGGTTTAGTCAGAATTAAGGTGGCTTTTTCAGGCGATCGCGTTATTAATGTGCATCCTGAATATGAGGACTGCGCTACCCTCGCCCAACAGCATCAAATCCCCTGGCTAGATATTCATCAAAACGCCTTACAACATTGGCAGTTAATACAACAAAAATTATCATAAAAGAAACCCCAGAATCAAAGAAACCCGGTTTCTCTGTATATAGGAAATCAACCCTAAAATCAAAGAAACCCGGTTTCTCTGAAGAAACCGGGTTTCTATGTGTATAGGAAAGAAACCGGGTCTCTATGTATATAGGAAAGAAACCCCAGAATCAAAGAAACCCGGTTTCTCTGAAGAAACCGGGTTTCTCTGTGTATAGGAAAGAAACCGGGTTTCTGTAACTCGGTTTTTTTTAGGAAGTTGTTAACAGTTGTTTTAAATAAAATCCGGTGTAGGAATGGGGGTTATTAGCAATATCTTCGGGTGTTCCGGTGGCGACAATTTGACCACCGCGATCGCCTCCTTCTGGTCCCAAGTCCACCACCCAATCAGCACAACGAATCACATCTAAATTATGTTCAATGACCATAATAGAATTACCCTTATCAACCAACCTTTGTAAAACATTCAATAACTGATGAACATCATAAAAAGATAATCCCGTAGTTGGTTCATCAATTAAATACAGAGTTTTACCAGTAGCGCGTTTTGACAATTCGGAAGCCAATTTAACCCGTTGTGCTTCTCCCCCAGAAAGGGTAGGCGCAGGTTGTCCTAACTGAATATAACCCAAACCGACATCAACCAAAGTTTGCAGCCGAGTGGTAGCGCGGGGGATATTTTCAAAAACCTTTAAAGCCTCGTCAGCGGTCATATTCAAGACATCAGCGATAGAATAGCCCTTATATTTAACCTGGAGAGTTTCCCGGTTATATCGTGCGCCTTTACATACCTCACATTGCACATAAACATCAGGAAGAAAATTCATTTCAATCACATTTACCCCCTGTCCGCCGCAGGCTTCACAGCGTCCGCCTTTAACATTAAAAGAAAACTGTCCTGGCTTATATCCCCTAGCTTTCGCCTCAATGGTTTCTGCAAACAGTCCTCGGATAATATCAAATACTCCCGTATAGGTAGCGGGGTTAGATCGCGGAGTGCGTCCTATGGGAGATTGATCAATGACAATGACCTTATCCAAAGCATCTAATCCCTGAATTTTATCTAATTTTTTAGGAAAGGCAATTTTCCCGTAAAAATGATGTTGGAGGGCGGGATATAATAACTCATTAATTAAGGTAGATTTACCGGAACCTGATACCCCAGTAATACAGACTAATTTACCGAGGGGTAATTCGACATCGATATTTTGCAGATTATTACAATGGGCGTTTTTGAGAAATAGCGATCGCCCATTTCCGGGACGGCGGCTGGGGGGAGTTTCAATTTTTTTGCGTCCAGAAAGATAAGCACCCGTGAGGGATTTTTGAGTAGTTAATAAAGTTTTTAAATCCCCTTGGGCGACAATTTCTCCGCCATTAACTCCCGCCCCAGGACCGATATCAACCAACCAATCAGCGGCGCGGATAGTTTCCTCGTCATGTTCAACTACAATCAAGGTATTGCCTAAATCTCGCAACTTGATTAAGGTATTTAATAGTCTGCCATTATCCCGTTGATGTAAGCCAATACTAGGTTCATCTAAGACATATAAAACACCGGTTAAACCCGCGCCAATTTGAGTAGCCAATCGAATCCTTTGGGCTTCTCCGCCGGACAAGGTAGAAGCGGATCTAGCGAGGGTTAAATAATCCAAACCGACATCTATCAAAAACTGTAATCTTGCCTTAATTTCGCGTAAGACTAAATCCCCGATTTGGGCTTGGCGATCGCTCAATTGTAGCTGATTAATTTTATCCAAACAATCCCGAATGGAAACCTCGGTTAAATCTGCTATATTATACTGTCCCAAATAGACAGATAGCGCCTCTGGCTTCAATCGTTTACCGTGACAGACTTCGCAGGGTTGGTCAACCAAATAAGGGGCTAATTTCTGCTTTTGTGCTTCGGAACCTGTCTCCTCATATTGTCGGAGTAACATGGGAATTGCACCGAGATAGGGGCGGTAATAACTGCGATTTTCTCGGTAGCGGGAATCAGTTTCTATTAAAATGGGTTCATCACTCCCATAAAGAATAATATGCTGTTGTTCGGGTGTCAGTTTTTTCCAGGGGGTAGAAATCTCAAAATCGAAGGCTTGGGCGACACTATGAAGTAGGGATAAATAAAAGGAATTGTCCTTGTCTGACCAAGGGGCGATCGCATTATAAACAGGTTGTGAAGGGTCAGGAATAATCAATTCTGGGGAAAAAGTCCGCCAGTGTCCCAAACCATGACAAGCGGGACAAGCGCCATAGGGAGAATTAAAAGAAAATAGGCGGGGTGAAAGTTCTTCCATAACCGCCCCATGTTCAGGACAAGCAAAGTTTTCGGAAAATACCAATTGTTGCGGTTTGGGGAATTGTTCTTCTGGTGATATACTGAGGTTATCCAAAATCTGAATAATAGCAACACCTTCCCCATGGCGTAAACAGGTAGTTAGGGAATCAACTAAACGTTCCTGTAACCCCGGTTTCACAATAAGTCTATCAATGACAATTTCAATATCATGGACATGATTTTTGTCTAAGTCTATATGGTCAGACAATTCGAGAATTTCCCCATCAATTTTGACCCGGACAAAACCTGAAGATGCTAAACTAGATAAGAGTTTGCGATGAGTGCCTTTTTTCCCTCGGACAACAGGCGCAAGAATAAGGAATTTAGTGCCTTCAGGAAGTGCCATAACTTGATCGCACATTTGGTCAATAGTTTGGGGGGCAATATGGCGATCGCATATAGGACAATGAGGGGAACCCGCCCGACCAAATAATAAACGTAAATAATCATAAATTTCGGTAACTGTTCCCACGGTAGACCGAGGGTTATGGGAGGTGGATTTTTGGTCAATAGAAATAGCGGGACTCAACCCCTCGATCGCATCAACATCGGGCTTATCTAATTGTCCTAAAAATTGTCTCGCATAGGCACTAAGGGACTCGACATAACGCCGTTGTCCTTCAGCAAAAATGGTATCAAAAGCTAGGCTAGATTTCCCAGAACCTGAAACGCCAGTAAATACAATCAGGCGATCGCGGGGAAGTTCCAGATTGAGATTTTTCAGGTTATGCTGTCTCGCCCCGATAATTCTAATAGTGTTCAGACTAGCCGGGGATATGGTAGATTGGAGATCGGAAAATTTCGCAGGTTTAGCCATTAGGTTAAGGTAGGATAATCAATAATCAGAGAAGTGATAATTTGAGGGCTAGGAACTTATCTATGGTTAGAAGTATTGAGGTAGACTATCGATTTCCCCCGGGAATAGATCCAGAACGTCAAGGGAAAGTAATCGCCATTGGACAAACAGCGGGAACTTGGGATGCACGTTTTCAGCACCGGGAAGAGGTGATGCGATCGCATTTAGGAGAGGTGATCAATATCCAAACAGATGATCAAAAATATAGCATTGTTACCGTTGCTTTTCCAGAGGCTAACGTAGAAAACGATATCCCCAGCCTACTAACCATGATTTTTGGCAAATATTCCATGGCGGGTAGTGGAAAGGTAATTGCTGTCCGGCTGGGGGAAAATTACGGGAAACGCCCCAAACTAGGAATTACAGGAATTCGCGATCGCCTAGCAGTCCCCAACCGACCCCTAATTATGGCGATTTTCAAACCCGCCTTGGGGTTGTCCGCCGCCGACCACGCGGATATTTTGGAACAGGTGGCCTTTGCCGGATTAGACCTAATTAAAGATGATGAAATCCTCCCAGACTTGCCCACAGCGCCCACTCTCGAACGCTTAAAGGCCTGTCGGACCGTGTTAGATAGGGTGAGAAGCGAAACGGGTCGCAACGTCCTCTATGCGGTAAATATCACCGGTTCTGCGATCGCCCTGATCGAAAAAGCCAGGACCCTAGTTAAGGCCGGCGCAAATGCCCTATTATTAAATGTTTTAACCTACGGATTTTCGGTATTGGAGGCGATCGCCACTGACCCGGAAATCAATGTTCCGATTTTTGTGCATCCTGCCTTTGCTGGTAGCCTCTGTGCATCACCGGATCACGGTTTGGCTTATTCTGTGGTTTTGGGGACTCTCATGGCCCATGCGGGGGCGGATGCGGTTTTATATCCCGCCCATTATGGTAGTTTACCTTTTGACCCCACCGAAGAAGCCAAAATTCGGGATACTTTGCGATCGCGTAATGTTTTCCCAGTCCCTTCTGCTGGTATCCATGCGGGGATTATTCCCCAGGTATTAGCTGACTATGGCAATGATGTTATTCTCAATGCCGGAACTGGTATCATGGATCATCCAGACGGTCCCGCCACTGGTGTGAAAACCTTTACAGAATTAATAGTTAATAATTGATAATTAATAATTGACAATGAATACAGACCCCCGTGAATCTTTAATGGAAGCATCTCGCCAATTTTATCAGCTAGGATGGATGGCTGGGACCGCTGGCAATTTGTCCGCTAGGGTTGAAGATGGCAGTTTTTGGATTACTGCTAGTGGTAAACAAAAGGGGAAATTGGTAGCTGATGATTTTGTGCGAGTGAGTCTCACGGGGGAATTGTTGGAAACGCCCAATCCTGAGAATAAACCCTCAGCGGAAACCAGTATCCATCAGGCGATTTATTCCTGTTTTGCTGAGGCTAGAGCCTGCTATCATGTCCATTCCGTGGAAGCGAAATTAGTGACTAATTTGGTGGAAGGGGAAAAATTGCCTTTACCTCCGATTGAGATGTTAAAAGGTTTGGGGGTGTGGGAGGAAAATCCCCAGGTGTTTATGCCAGTTTTTCACAACCATTTACAGGTTCCCAAAATCGCTCAGGAAATAAGCGATCGCTTTCACCGAGAGACCCCCCAAGTCCCGGCTTTGTTAATTCGTAATCATGGCGTGACTGTCTGGGCTAATTCCGCCGCCGAAGCCGAAAATCATGTAGAATTAGCCGAATATATTTTCAGATATATTGTAGCAGCCCGTCAGGTAGGCATCAAGTTTTAAAATCCGAGTATTTGGGAGGCAAATAATCGGGGTAATTATCAGCAAATCAAGAACCGATCAAGAGAAAGCGCGATCGCCATTTGTGAAGTACCCCACCCCGCCACCAATCCCATTTTACCCTGAGAAACCTAATTTCTGCCATACTTGACCATGGCCAGCTATTTCCTGAGTCAAGTTAGCCTGGAACTGCCCTAAATCCCAAATCTTTGATAAGATACCCCCATAACCGATAATAAACAGGCGCAACCAGCGCAACTGTGGTTCTGGCTAACACCGGAACCAATTATAGGACACCCAACAGCGGCGAGTCAGGATGGAATGGCATATCACCGATGCCCAAAGTTTGGGTATCATCGATCGCGAAATCGGTACTCATGTGTTTTCACCCGCAGAGTACGAAATTGTCCGGCGGGTGATTTACACCACAGCCGATTTTGAATATAAAAGCCTTGTGCGCTTTTCAGACCAAGCCCTGCAAGCCGGAGCAGCGGCCCTAGCTGCCCGTACTACAATTATAGTAGATGTACCCATGGTGCAGGTGGGTATCACTCCCCAAATTTTGTCAACCTTTGCTAATCCAGTGTACTGTTCCCTGGACACAGTGACCCGACCCCAACGGGAAAAAAGTCGCACGGCTTGGGGTATTCAAACCCTAGCCAAACGTTATCCAGAGGGAATTTTTGTGATTGGTCAGGAACAAACGGCCCTATCAGCCTTAGTAGATTTAATTGAGGCTGAGGAAATTAAACCCGCCTTAGTGATTGCTACGCCATCGGGGTTTGTGGGGGCGGATGTAGCCAAATCGCGCTTAAATGATTCTATGGTATCTCATATCCGTATAGACGGCCGCAAGGGTAGTTCAGTGGTCGCTGTAGCCATAGTTAATGGCTTGGTAGACCTAGCTTGGCAAGCCTACGGGAGAAATGAGTCAGGGGGGAATTAATCATAAGCCTGCTGACGGGGAGAAGGACTCCGACGAGGCGATCGCGATTGGGGACGACCATAACGCGATCGCATCTCCCGGGTAATTTCCATAAACATATCCCGCCGCAAATAGGGATATGACCCCACCCAAATATTTTGGCTAGGAATATACACATCAGACACCTCATTAATGCTGCTGAGGTCATCCAGGTAGGAAGTTACCAACATCACCGCCACCTGACCCCGACTCAGTCGTTTATGGTTGCGGTTAAGGGGGGCTTCAATTTTCACCACAAACCCGGTTTTATCCCCCACTTCTACATTAATCCGCCGCTCTAAGTTTTCAATGATAATTAAATCACCTTTAGAGTTAACCGATTCTTGCTCATTAGTCACCGCTTCCGAAATATAATAATCCAAAACTTTGCCCTGCCAAAATCCACAATAGGGATATTTGCGAAACTGGCGATTTCGTATACTAGCATCCCAAATGGGACCCCACAGCCAGTACAAAGCAAACATCACCAAAGGAATTAACAAAATTTGCCTGCCTTCAAATTGTACTGATAATTCCACTAAGGCGAAAATCAACGTCCCCACAGCGGAGACTAACAATCTTCTGATGAATTGTGATGGCTTCCCCCAACAGTGTTGATACTGTTCGCTAGTAGCCACAGCCGGAACCAGTTCATGGAAAGTTTGACGGGTGAGTGGAATTAGCATATAATTAGCACCATAAATGAGCATAGCCTAATCGAAGCCAGGGCGGGTAGTAATTAATCATCCATTATCCATTATCCATGATTAATTATCGATTATCCATGATCAGAGAATTTTCTCTAATCCATAAACCAGACTTTTCAGTGATAAGACTTGACGAATTGCCAGCAAGACACCGGGCATATAGCAACCGCGATCGGTGGTATCATGGCGGAGGGTATAAATTTGACCAGCCGCCCCAAAAATTACCTCTTGGTGAGCAATCAAACCGGGTAAACGGACACTATGAATGCGGATTTGTTCATCAGCGATCGCACCTCTAGCACCGGGTAATTGTTCCGTTTCTTTAACTTGGCTTTGGTTATAGGTTTTCCCGAACTCTGCCAGCATTTGCGCGGTTTTAACCGCCGTGCCGCTAGGTGCATCAGCCTTTTGATTATGGTGTAACTCAATAATCTCTACATGGTCAAAATATTGAGAAGCAGCGATCGCCGCCTGTTGTAAAAGTACAATGCCGATGCAAAAATTAGGGACCAATAAACATCCCATGCTGGCTTTATCAGCAAATTCGGCTAAATCCTGAATTTTGGCTTCACTTAACCCAGTAGTCCCCACCACCGGACGGACACCATAGGCGATCGCCGCCCGAATATTGTCATATACTGAGTCTGGGTGGGTAAAGTCCACCATCACGGCTGGCTGCTTTTCCTGAGCCGCCATAACCAGCATTCCTTCGCGATCGTTTGTAATCGGGATCTCTAAAGGTTCAATCCCCGCGAGACTTCCAGCATCTTCATTCAGATAAGCCGGATTTTTATCAATGGCCCCCAACAGCGTCATATCCTGTGCAGCAGCCACCGCTTTGACCACTTCTCGACCCATTTTACCGCCAGCACCATTGACCACCACTGGAATTGGAAATTGACCTACCATGACTTTAAACCAGAAATATCCTTTATTAGACTATCAAACCATTTTGTGTCTATCCAGGCTAGAGAACTGCCCCATCGAAATTGGTATGATAGAATCAGGTAGTCCATTTCTGCTGATTAATGCTGCGTCACAACTCTGGTTCCCAATGGTCACCGCTATCTAAATGGCGATTGCTAGTCTTACGGATGACTCCGCCATTGTGGTTGATTATCAGCCTCACCAGCACCTTATTATTAACTGGTATTAAACTCAGGGGAGATTTGCAACCCGTAGAATTGAGGTTGTTTGACGGGTTAGTTCGCCTCCGACCCGAATCCGAACCTGATGACCGGATTTTGATTGTCGCTATTACTGAATCAGATATTGCCGCCCAAGAACAATGGCCCATGTCTGATGCCGTATTAGCCCAAGTTTTAGCTAACCTACAACAGCATCAACCCAGAGCGATCGGTTTAGATATATATCGGGATCTACCTCACCCACCCGGTAGCGCCGAACTAAGTCAACAGTTCCAGGCTCCTAATATATTTGGGATTACCAAAATTGGCAACCCCGACAATCCCACTATTCCCCCCCCTCCTCAACTACCACCCAAGCAAATTGGCTTTAATGACCTAATTCTCGACCCAGACGGAGTAGTGCGCCGCCAACTCTTATTTGCTGAATCTCAGGGAAACACCTTTTTTTCCCTGGGTTTACGATTAGCACTACATTACCTAAAATTTGAGGGTATCGAACCCCAAAATTATCAGCAAAACCCCGAATATATGGAGTTAAATAATCGGGTATTTGTGCCGTTAAGGTATCATCATGGGGGCTACTCCAATATTGACGATCGCGGTTATCAAATCCTGCTCAACTATCGGGGAGTTCAACCCGCACCCGTCGTCACCTTGAGCGAAGTTTTGGCCGCTACAGTTTACCCAGATTTAATCACTGATAAAATTGTCTTAATCGGAGCCACCGCCCCCAGTATTAAAGACGAATTTTTTACCCCCTATAGTGTCAGAGAATCAACCGCACCCAAAATGCCAGGGGTTTTTATTCATGCCAATATAGTTAGTCAGATTTTGGGGGCAGATTCTGGCAATTCTCCGGCTAATAATTTATTCTGGTTTTTGCCTCAGTGGGTAGAAATTATCTGGTTGACTCTTTGGGGAATTGGCGGCGGTTTTCTGGCTTGGCGTATCCACCATCCAGGAATGCAAGGATTGTACTTTTTCCTGGGGATATTCACGATTTTTGGCGCTACCTACGTCCTGTTTTTATTCAATGCTTGGATTCCCCTAGCCTCTCCGGTTTTAGCCCTGACTTTAGCCGCTACTGGGGTGATTGCTTATAAACAAATTCATAACTTCCTGCATGATTCCTTAACCGGATTGCCTAATCGTTCCCTATTTCTCGATCGCACTCAACAAGCGATCGCCAAGTCTCAACGGAATAAATCTATCTGTGGCGTATTATTTATTAATGTCGATAATTTCCGCCTAATTAATGACAGCTTAGGAGATTTAGCCGGAGATCAACTGCTCATCCAATTGGTAGAAAGACTCAAAAACTCCGTTCTATTAGGGGATACTATAGCACGTTTAGGCGCTGATGAATTTGCCATTTTGCTGCGGAATTTAAAATCAGTAAATAATGCCACAATCGTCGCTGAACGTATCCAAACAGCCTTACTTTCTCCCTTTATTCTCAATGGTCATGAGGTATTTAAAACCGTGAGTATTGGCATTGCTTTAGCCGATACAGCCGAAACTCGCGCCGAAGATTTACTCCGTAATGGTAATACCGCCATGCTGCGGGCGAAGTCTCTCAAAAATATTCGATATCAAGTATTTGAACGCACTATGCAGGTCGGTGGTTTGGATCGCCTGCAATTAGAAACTGATCTGCGTTTAGCCGTAAGCCGTGGGGAATTTGTCATGTATTATCAACCTGTAATTTCCCTAAAAACTGGCGAAATTGTCGGCTTTGAAGCCTTAGTGCGTTGGCAGCATCCTCGTCAAGGTTTGGTGACACCAGAACGGTTTTTAAAAGTCGCTAAAGAAACCGGATTAATTATTCCTATTGGTCGCTGGGCTATGCAAGAGGCTTGTCATCAATTGGCAATTTGGCAGCAGTCCCTAAAATCAGATTGTCAGATTATTGTGGGCGTTAATTTATCAGGCAGACAGTTTATTCACCCTGATTTAGTTGACGAAATTAAGGGAATTATTCAAGATTCAGGTATTGACCCCAGTGGCTTACGATTGGAGATGACAGAAAGCGTGATTATGGATGATGTCGAAGCTACTATTCGCCTACTTCATCAGTTGAAGAATTTGCAAATCAAGTTAAGTATTGATGATTTTGGCACCGGGTTTTCCTCCCTAGGTTATTTACCTCGTTTTCCCGTGGATGTCCTGAAAATTGACCGCTCATTTATTGCTCATATTGGGGAAGCCACCGAGGTGGAAAATTTGGCAATTGTCAGAACTATTTTGATGTTGGCACAAGCCTTAAATTTAGATGCGATCGCCGAAGGAGTAGAAACCTTTGAACAATTGGAACAATTGCGATCGCTCGGTTGTGAATATGCTCAAGGTTACTATTTCCAAAGACCTATATCTGCTGACCATGCTACACAATTCTTTACATCTCATCCCCATTGGTAAATACCTTTTCGGGAACCAATCCCTTAATCTTTACGTCAGTGGATAGGTTGATTTTTTGACTACCTATTTGATTTAGGTCACAAATATCTAGGAGTTTAGTATTTTGATGTCATGGTTCATTCTGCTTCTATTCTCACCGTAGGCGATCCTGCCCCCTGGTTCAGTTTGCCCGACTCCAACGGCAAAAATATTGTTCTCCGTTCCCATGCTGGGAAACCAATTCTGTTAGTATTTTATGCAGGGGATCAAATCTCAGAATGCGAAAAAATCGCTTGTCGATTGCAGGATATTATGTCAATGTGCGATCGCTTTGATCTTCAGATTTTTAGCATCAGTCTCAACCACCCCTCAACTCGCAAAACCTTCGCCGAAAATCATCACCTTACCTATTCCTTACTCTCCGATTTAAAAGGAGAAGTTAGCACCAGATACGGAGCCTATATTTGCGACGGAAAAAATAGCAACACCATCGTTTATAACCGTGTCGCTTTCCTGCTCGATCCCGGTCTTCGCATTCTCAAAATTTACCCATTACATCCCCTCGAAGAATTTACCCAAAAATTCCTAGGAGAAATTCAAGATTTAGTCGCCCAAGAACCTCCTCGACTCATTGAAATGCAGGCTCCTGTCTTGCTAATTCCTAAAGTTTTGGATTTACGTTTATGTCGGGAACTGATCAAGATTTGGGAAACTCAAGGTAATGATGAATCCGGGTTCATGAAAAGAGAGGGAGAAAAAACCGTCGGCTACGTTGACCCCAGTTTCAAGCGACGGCGCGATCACTTTATACAGGACGGACCTGTTAAAAATTACATCGATTCTATTATGCAGCGGCGGGTATTTCCAGAAATTCTGCAAGCCTTTCAATTCCAACTAACTCGCCGTGAATGCTACAAAATAGGCTGCTATGATAGTGAATCAGGGGGCTTTTTCCGACCCCATCGAGACAACACCACTGGGGGAACATTGCATCGGCGATTTGCGATGACTATTAACCTTAATACTGAAGAATACGAAGGGGGTTGTTTAAGATTTCCTGAACACGCACCCCATTTGTATAAACCTGCCACAGGAGATGCTATCATATTTTCATGTTCTACCATGCACGAGGCTACTGATGTGACATCAGGGCGACGTTTTGCCTTGCTTTCTTTCTTCTATGGTGATGAAGATGCCGAAAGACGCAATGCTTACGAAAACCGGGTCAGAAATGATTACAGTCGTGTCATTAAGCTGAATGCTTAATTAAGCATCATTTGGGGGGCTAACTTAGCTCCCTATTTGATCAAGTTTAATCAGGGTGATCATTATATGAAAGTTCTAAAACAGTCCCCATCTCTGAAAGCCAAATTTAAACAAAATATTAATCGCAAAGTATCCAGCCAACGGGAGGAAGCTAGTCAGGCTTGGGGTGGTGGTTTCTTGGGGATGATAGGCGCAGGAGTATTTGAATTTAAACAAATCCGAAATCAAGTTAAGGGTAGTTTAGGGGAAAATTTAATTGCTCTGTTGCTGATGACATTTCCTGACAATTGGGTATTATTTAAAAATGCTCTGATTCCTGCTACTGCTGGCAGTTTAACAGAAATTGATTTGCTATTGATTGGGAACCGAGGTATTTTTTTAATTGAAGTGAAAACCTGGAAGGGTTCCTTGGCGGGAAATCAAGATAACTGGAAACGGCGCGAGGGTTCCCAGTGGGTTCCTGTATCTAACAGTCCTACTTCCCAAAGTCTCTATCATCAACAGATGTTTCAGCGGTGGATTTTTTCAGAAATCCCTAGCTTACCTACTGATTGTATCACTGCGCCTGTGGTTTTTCCTATAGCTAAATGGGTGGGGGCTAAAAATTGTTCTGTGCCAGTTTTAACCAGTATGACAGATTTGATATCCATGATCTGGAAATCTCCCGAATATCTGACAGATGAACAGGTTTTTAGGATTAGTAAACATATCCAAGAATATGAATTGTCACCCGTATCTAAACCGCAACCGCAACCGCAACCAGAAACCAAGCCTAAGCCTAAGCCTAAGCCTCGCAATTCTCAACCGGAAACGGAAACGGAACCGGAACCCAAGCCTAAACCCAAGCCTAAACCTAAGCCTAAACCTAAGCCTAGGTTAAAAAAAGATATGTAAAATCAATTGTTGATGATGACCTCACCACTGCTACAAGTTAACAATTTAGAAACTCGTTTTATTACTAATGATGGGGTAGTTAAGGCTGTTAATGGCATTTCCTATCATATTAATGCTGGGGAAACTCTTGGCATTGTCGGGGAATCTGGCTCGGGAAAAAGTGCCGGGGTGTTATCAATTTTGCGGCTAATTTCTGACAATTCTGGCGGGATTACCGGGGGGGAGATTTGGTTTGAAAATCAGGATTTACTTAAATTAAATAAATCGGCATTAAGAAAAATTCGGGGTAACCATATTTCCATGATTTTTCAAGACCCGATGACGTGCTTAAATCCGGTTTTAACTATTGGTAAACAAATTACGGAGGCTATACAATTACATTGCGGCGCGACTAAATTAGAGGCAGAAAAACAGGCGATCGCACTTTTAGAAAAGGTGGGTATATCACCAGCCAAACGCCGACTTGGTAGCTATCCCCATCAATTATCTGGGGGAATGCGACAGCGAGTTATGATGGCGATCGCTTTAGCCTGTCATCCCAAATTATTAATTGCTGATGAACCGACAACCGCTTTAGATGTCACTGTCCAAGCCCAAGTTATTGAGATGATTCAACAGTTGCAAAATGAAATGGGAATGGCGGTAATTTGGATTACCCATGATTTAGCACTTTTGGCGAGATTTGCCGATCGCATTTTAGTCATGTATGCAGGTCAAATTGTCGAAGAAGCGCCCGTTAATCAACTCTATAAGCATCCTCGTCACCCCTACACAATGGGATTGTTAAAAAGCCTCCCCCGTCCTGACTGCGACATGGGAGAGACTCTCGCGGCTATCCCAGGGACTCCCCCAGATTTGATTAACTATCCTCAAGGTTGCCCGTTTGCGCCTCGATGTCAATATGCGATCGACCGTTGTTTTCAGGAAGATCCGGTTTTAGAATTAGTTGCCACCCATCATCAAGTCGCCTGTTGGGTTAAACCATGACTTGACAAAAGGATGATTTTATGCTAGTTAAAATCTATCTATTTTCTTGGAATGTTTGAGACCTGATGGTTGCCAAAACACAGCCCAGTAACCCAGAAACCGATACCCTATTAAGGGTTGATAATTTGCAGGTACACTTTCCGGTCACTGGGGGGATATTTCGACAGAAACAGGTAGGGATAATTAGGGCAGTAGATGGGTTAACATTTGCCATAAAACGGGGTGAAACTCTTAGTTTAGTTGGGGAGTCTGGCTGCGGGAAAAGCACCACAGGTAAAGCGATTTTACAGCTTCAACCTCCCACAGGTGGCCGGGTTTATTTTAATGATATTGAACTGACTAAATTAGAACCCGAAAAGTTGCGAGTTATGCGCCGCCAAATGCAGATAATTTTCCAAGACCCCTACGCCTCCCTAAATCCGCGTATGACCATTAAAAAAATCATTGGGGAACCCCTATTAATTCATGGATTAGCTAAGGGTGAATCCCTGATTCATCGAGTGGAAGAGTTATTAGAATTAGTGGGACTAAATCGGCAATTTATTAATCGTTATCCCCACGAGTTTTCGGGTGGTCAAAGACAGCGAATAGCTATAGCTAGGGCTTTAGCGGTTGACCCGGATTTTTTGGTCTGTGATGAACCGATCGCCTCTTTGGATGTTTCTATTCAAGCACAGGTAGTGAATTTAATGCGATCGCTACAAAAACGCCTAAATTTAACCTATCTATTTATCGCCCATGATTTAAGTGTAGTCCGCTACATTTCCAGTCGGGTAGCAGTCATGTATTTAGGTAAAATCGTCGAAATAGGGGAGTGCAATTCTGTCTATGATTATCCCCTTCATCCCTATACTAAAGCCTTACTTTCTGCTGTCCCTATTCCTGACCCAGAAATCGAAGCCAAACGGGAAAGAATTATCCTGAAAGGAGATGTTCCCAGCCCTTTATTACCCTCCTGTGGATGTCGATTTTATAGCCGCTGTCCTTCCGCGCATTTAGTTGGCGATCGCTGTCGGGTCGAGGAACCCCAATTGCGAGAAATTAATCCCGGACATTTTGTTTCCTGTCATCTATGGGATTCCCAAAACCCTCCATAACCCTAGGATTCTGTAGTGTGACCAGCTTTAGCGATCGCCGCCTTTAGCGCCGCCTCAGAAGCCGTTGCTTCCACAGTCACCACCTTTGTATTTAAGTCAATATTGACAGTAGCATCACTATCAACACTATGAATAGCCTTGGTTACACTGTTAGCACAAGCATCACAAACCATTGAAGAAACCGTAAGTTTTATGGTCATAACTAGCCTCGCAAAATACTCGCAAAATACCTGTATAGTATAGCATTACCCTAGGATTTTACCATTGTCTTGACAGAAATATCCTGAAATCGAGGTAAATATCATAACCTGATACCCGCCGAATCACACTAATAGGCTATAATGGTAAATATCCACCCCTAATCAATGTTAAATTCTAGTCTTAGGTCACATCATGTCCCTAGTTCCTCCTAATGATATCAGACAAAAAATTCGAGAAATGGTCGAAAATTCTCAATCCCATCCTACCGCATGGTTTGAAACCCTTTATGCTGAATCCCAAGGCGACCCATCCTTGATTCCTTGGGCTACCTTAGCGACTCATCCCCAACTAGAAAAATGGCTAGAAAATCAGGCAATTGAGGATAATAATCAAACCGCTTTAGTGTTAGGTTGCGGGTTAGGAGATGATGCAGAAGCCTTAGCAGATTTTGGCTTTCAGGTGACGGCTTTTGATATTTCTCCAACAGCGATCGCTTGGTGTCGCCAAAGGTTTCCTAATTCTCAGGTTAATTATACAGTCGCGGATTTATTAGACCCCGATCCTAACTGGCTAGAAAAGTTCGATTTTGTACTCGAATCTCGGATTACTCAATCCATGCCTTTGGAAGTCAGATCCCAAGCAATTAAGGCGATCGCCAATCTGGTAGCCCCCCATGGTATTTTATTGTTAATTACCCGATTTCGTGACACCGAAGCCGCACCGGAAGGCCCCCCATGGCCTTTGTCAGAGGCAGAATTATCGGCATTTAAAACCTGCGGCTTGACCGAAATCAATCGCCATAAATTTGTCGCCGAAAACCGTCCTGATGCCCAGCAATTATGTATTGAATATCGGAAAGATGTTTTTTAATAAATAGATGAACCATTCAGTTAATCCCGAAACCCAATCATTTCTCAATCATGTATTGGCAGCTAATCACCCCCCAATTAGTGCCATGGAACCCGCCGAATTGAGAAACCTTAATAAGATGTTTGTTAAAGCCAGTCACCCACCGGAAGCGATCGCCAAAGTCGAAAATCGCACCATTGCGGGTCCCGCTGGAGAATTACCAATCCGCATTTACACCCCCAAGGGAAATCAACCTTTTCCGGTTCTAGTTTATTTTCACGGTGGCGGTTATGTAATCGGTAATTTAGACATGGTAGATAGTATTTGTCGCAGCCTCGCCAATGGCGCAGAATGTGTGGTTATATCAGTAGACTATCGCCTAGCACCAGAACATCCATTTCCAGCCGCCATTGAGGATGGTTTGACCGCGACTGAGTGGGTTTTTAATCAGGCTAAAACTTGCAACTGGGATAGCGATCGCATTGCGGTGGGGGGAGAAAGTGCGGGGGGAAATTTAGCGGCGGTGGTAGCCTTAAAACGGCGAGATCAAAAACTAGCCCCCCTAGTTTATCAATTGTTAATTTATCCCATAACTCAGATAGAAATTGATAGCGAATCTCGCCGCCTATTTGCGGAAAATTACTTTCTGAGAACGGATGATATTAAGCATTTGTGCAGTTTTTATATCACCAACCCTGCCGATAAAAATAATCCATATTCTTCCCCCCTGTTAGCGGAAGATTTATCAAATTTGCCTCCCGCTTTGATTATCACGGCGGAATTAGACCCCCTACGCGATGAGGGACAGGCTTATGGCGATCGCCTCCAAAAAGCCGGAGTTCCCGTGAAAATATCTTGCTATCCAGGAACCATTCATGCTTTCATTAATTTAGCCGGATTTATCAGTCAAGGACAGGAAGCACTAGCCGAATGTGCGATCGAATTAAAACAGAGATTTTCCCATAAAAGCTAATCCCATTTATTCTGCGCCAATTGACCCGAATTTAATCATCAGCCAGAGGTGATAATTAATCATGGCAACCCTAAATTTCCACACCACCAACACCACCTTCCGCCAACTTCTGGGTAATGGCTTAATCTATCATGTACCTCCCTTTCAGCGTGACTATTCCTGGGGAAATGACGAATGGGACGACCTGTGGCAAGATCTGACTGCTTTATTTGAAGAAGATAGCGAACCCGCTCATTATATGGGCTACCTCGTGCTACAATCATCTGATAGCAAACACTTCGATATTATTGATGGTCAACAACGAATGACTACCATCAGTATTATGATCCTGGCTGGTTTGTCTTATTTACAAGATTTAGTTAAGGCGGACTTGGATGCACTCAACAACAGTCGCCGCCAATACCAACTGCAAAATAGCTACATTGGTTATGTCGATCCCGTCACCCTCATTCCCCAATCAAAACTCAGACTAAATCGCCATAATGATCGTTTTTATCAAACCTACTTGGTTCCCCTAGAACCCCTCCCCCAACGAGGTCTAAAAGCCTCCGAACATCAACTACGCCAAGCATTTATTTGGTTTAAAGACAAAATCAGAGTCCGACTGGGAAATCAATCTGATAGTGGACAAAATTTTGCGGCTTTTATTGATTCCCTAGTAGACAAACTCTTTTTTACTGTGATCACCGTTACAGATGAATTGAACGCTTTTAAGGTTTTTGAAACTCTCAACGCCAGAGGGGTGCGTCTTTCCGCCACTGATCTACTCAAAAACTATGTCTTCTCACTAATTAATAACGCAGATACTCATGAGCTAGAAATGCGTAGCCTAGAAGATAAATGGGAGAGGATTGTTGGTTTATTGGGTAGTGAGAGTTTCCCGGAATTTCTGCGTATTTTTTGGAATAGTCGCCATAGACTTGTCCGTAAATATGATCTGTTCAAAACCATTCGACGACAGGTGAAAAGCCGTAAAGATGCCTTTGGCTTAGTCCGCAGTTTGGAGCATGATGCTGGAGTTTATGCGAGTCTTGGAGACCCATATTATGCCAGTTGGAAACCCGAGGAAAAACAAGCATTAAAGCAACTGTTAATGTTTCGTGTGCGTCAGCCTTTGGCAATACTTTTAGCTTGTTATCATCAATTTTTTGACAACGATAGAGATGCCTTTACCCGCATCCTGAAAGCGATCGCTGTGATTTCATTTCGCTATAATGTTATTTGCAACTTGCAGACCTATGAACAAGAACGTTTGTATAATGAGATTGCTGTGAAGGTTTCCCATGGTCACTATAAGACTGCTGAGGAAGTTTTGGCGGCGCTGGGTGTTGTGTATCCAGATGATAATCAGTTTAAGGGAGCTTTTACTGAAAAAGAACTCCGCACTACCGACACCCGCCATAAGAAAATTGTCCGCTATATTCTCTTTGAAATTGAGAAACAGCGCTCCGGGAAAGCGTTTGATTTTGAGAGTTCCACCTATAATTTAGAGCATATTCTCCCGGAAAATCCCTCGGATGCCTGGGCTTATATCGAGGAAAGTAAACAGGAACGCTTAATCTACCGCCTCGGTAATATGACCCCCCTCGAAGCGACTAAAAACCGTGAAGTTGGGAATCAGGATTATGGGACTAAGCGGGATGTTTATGCGGAGAGTGATTTTCAAATTACTAAAGCGATCGCTGAACATTATGATACCTGGGATGAACATAAAATTGAGTCTCGGCAAAAGCGATTAGCTGCCATAGCTGCTGGCATTTGGCGCATTGGGTAAATTGACAAGATCAGCGACTAAATTCTTTAACGTAAAATTTGCTGAATCATCTGATTGGCTTGGGAACCATAACCGCCACCAAATAGGTTAAAATGATTCAAAATATGGTAGAGATTGTAAAGAATTTTGCGGCGAGAATAACCGGAGTCTAAAGGGTAAACTTGATTATAACCCTGATAAAATGCGGGGGAAAATCCGCCAAATACTTCGGTCATGGCGATATCAACTTCTCGATCGCCAAAATAGGCAGCCGGGTCAAAAATGACTGGTTCTCCATCATTGGTAACAGAGGCATTACCCCCCCATAAATCCCCATGAACTAAAGCAGGTTTAGGGTGATGACCGGACAACAATTCTGGTATTTTGTCAAGTAGGCGATCGCTATTTTCAAACGATCCTCCCCGCCGTCTAGCGAGTTTCAGTTGATAACCAATGCGATGATCTCGCCAAAATTCTCCCCAGTCAGTCGTCCAGGTATTAATTTGGGGAGTTGATCCGATAGTGTTGTTGATATCCCAACCAAATTGCTGAGATCCGGGATAGTCTCGCGGGGGAGTCCACTGGTGTAGTCGCGCCAATTGTCGCCCCATTTTCTCCATAGCCTGAGAATTGCTACGACCCCCTAGCTCTAACCATTCTAGGACGATATAAGCAGAATTGCCAGCAGTACCCCAACAAATGGGTTTAGGGACGCGAATAGTTTGGGTTTCCCACATTTGTTTAACTCCCAAGGCTTCCGCTTCAAACATGGCAACTTGAGAGGCGCTATTGAGTTTCACAAAATAGCTGCGATCGCCATGAGTAAGGCGATATCCCTGGTTAATGCAGCCGCCACCTACAGAAGTAGGGTTGTTGGCTTTAAAGGTTTGGGAGGTAGCAGTGGTTATGTGTTCGCAAATTTGATTCCACATGGTAATTTTTAGCGATCGCTTTCAGTCTATATTTTAGATCAACTGTGACTCAGCTCTGAATAACCCATTGGGATTATGGGAATTTCTGCCATGAAATCGAGGAGCAGATTTTAGGCGATCGCCTTAATTCCCCATAACACCAAAGGCAGAGTTAGGAATGATAATATAGTAGAAACTACCACCACGCGAGCGGTGCGTACTTGGTCGCCGCCAAATTCATTAACCATCAGAAAAGCCGTGATAGCTGTTGGCATAGCACTCTGTAAAATTAACACCTGTAAATCTAAATCACTCAGTCTTAATAATGAACCGACACTATAGGCAATAATCGCACCACCGATTAATCTGAGAAAACTGGCTCCCACTTCATAAAGGCTAATTTTCCACTGACTTTCGGCAATTTCTAAGCCCAACAATAACAAGCCGAGGGGAATAGCCGATTCCGCCACCAAATTCAATCCCTCATCAATATTAAAAGGTAATTTTATCGGAAGTGCGTAAAGTACCAAAGCCGCGATAATTGACCAAAATAGCGGTAATTTGAGGGTAAATTTTAAGGACGATTGCCAACCTCCCCCTTTGATGATAGCTGGCGCTGTGATTAAAACCACTAAATTCCAGGCGATTAAATAAACAATCGCCCTTTCTAGTCCGGCTTCTCCTAAAGCTAAGAGGGTGACAGATAACCCCATATTGCCAACATTTGATAGGGAGGTGGTGGCAATTAAACTTTTTTCCGTTGACCGAGACAGGTTTAAATAACGTGCGATCGCCCAAGCTACCAAACACAATAATATATAAGTCAAAATAAACCCTATCCCCATTCCCGCCATATTTTGGGGGGTCAGAGTGGTTCTATATAGTGTGTCAATAATCAGTATGGGAAACAGAACATACAGCAGCAAACGGGAGATGGTTTGGCGATCTATGATCAGGGTTTTCCCGGCAATAAAACCAATCAGAACAATGCACCCAACGGGGATAACAGCAGAAAATAAAGCAATCATCAAAGGTAGTAAAGGCTGCAAAAAACAGCCAGATCTGATCTGACTGCTATACTTTGGCGATAGTCTAACGCAACTTTCGACAATTGGGGAAGGTTAATGGGTGATTCACGTAAACCTCTTGGGAGCGTGGAAGCCCCGTGTCTTTAGACCGGGGAGGAAACGCGACAGGGGGACTTTAGTCCCCGTCAATCTTTCAAGCATAGGCGTAACCATCCTTCCTGTGAATGGGTTGGCAGTATTTGTGGCTGATGCCTGCCACCCGTACCGAAGCGGTGGTAATATCAAAACTACCAGACGCACGGCAGAGAACCCGTCCTAGATATGAGCCAATTTTCTTCCCCGCTGTGACCAGTGCCGTCACCATGTCGCCAGTCTGAAAGCCTTTATGAATTTGCCTCCTGGAGCGGTGACGATTCGGGAATCCGTACTTATTCGTCCCGCACATCTGACGGGTTCCATGCCCCTTTGCTAAAATCAGCAACGGTTTTGAAGTCAGAACTTCGAGTGATTCGACTGGTCCAACACAGGCAGCATCAAGCCAGTGAGCTTTAGGTAGGTTGAGCCTCAGTCGATTGAACTTCGTTTGTCCGCCCGTTCCTGTGGTAACTGGGAGTCCTGTTGCTTTCAGAGCCTTGAACAAGGCCCATCGGGTCGAGTTAACGGCAGCCGCATCTTTAAGGGGTGATTTGGCCTGCCTGAGAAGACGACTCAGGACATCAGGCTGGCCCGATAAAAAATCCCGAATGTCCCCATTGCCTTTGGCTTGATTGCATGAGTGGCAAGCCATCGTCAGGTTAGAAACCCGGTCAGAGCCACCCTTAGACCGAGGCTGGATCTGCTCAACTTCAAGTGGTACATTTTGAGCCCCACAGTAAGCACAGGTTCTGCCCCACTTTTCCAACAGGTATTCCCTGATTTCATAGCCTTGTAATTCTCCCTGCTGATACTCAACACCTGATATCTCAGGGTTTTCCATCAATTGCAGGTCGAACCGTACTAGCTCTTGGGTAATGCGGCCAACTGGGGCAAGTCTACGAAATCGGTGAACCCAGGTCATTAGAGTATCTACTCGATGCTGCAAGCTGGGAGCTAACCAACCCTTGCTCCGAGTCCGATTCAAGAACCGAGCTGGTCGATATCGGGTCTTGCGGTTTCGTCGAGAACGTCGGAGTTGACGACGAGAGAGCAATGCTTCTTTAATCTGCTGTCCTCGGTGCTGCAACTCGGCAGCAAAGATAATATGATTCCCTTGCTTTAAGGCAATTCCAGTGACTTTAGAGCCTGGGTCTAATTTGAGTTCGAGGGGTTCAGGATTAGCGTCAACCTCCTTGTTTAGAATAATGGTGAATGGGTAGCGTCGAAATACCGATGCTTTCCCGGCTTTGAGCAGTGATCGTGCCACCCCTGGCTTGCACGGTGTCAGGGGCTTGCGGTTGGTATCTAAAACGAAAATATGGTTAGACATTGTTGCGTCTGTTCTGATTGCTCGTAACGTTTGCTTCGCCAAGGTTCAGAGTCGGTACTTTCCAAATCGCACTGTCTTAACCCCTTAGGACTGTTTAACGATTTGGTTCTAGTGCCTGGAACTAGCACGCATTCCAGGGTAGGAACTTTAACTCTTGCTCTGAACGTAGCCAGTTAAGGCTTAAGCTGGTCAGCTACCTGAAAGCGGGGGGCACGAAGCCCCCGTGCTTCAGCCGGGGGTGCTGACTTCGTCATTAATACATTCCCTCAAAGGGTCCTAGGAAGGTGGGTTTAGGGCGAAGAATATGGACTTGGACAACAGCTTTGACAACGGCTAGAAGTTCTCGCCGGGTATAGAATCGCATGGAATCATCCCGAAATTTGCCCCAGTCCGGTGTCCCAAAACCGATCGCATCAATCCCTAAACGATTGCATATATACACCGCACGGGGTAGGTGATATTGTTGGGTGATTAGTACCGCCGTCTCGATGCCAAAAATTTCCCTGGCGCGATAACAGCTTTCGTAGGTACTAAATCCCGCATAGTCCAGGCGAATGTCGTTTGCGGGAACTCCTTGGTCGATCGCATATAGCTGCATGGCCACTACCTCATTATATTCGGGAGTGCCATTGTCTCCGGTCATTAAAATCTTTTCAACCCGTCCCAGTTTGTACAGGTCGATCGCCCCCTGAATGCGATCGGCTAACATCGGTGTAGGGGTTCCATCCGCCCAAAGTCCCGCCCCAAACACGATCGCCACCGGTTTGTCAGGAACATCGGCGATCTCAGTGTAGCGGCGAGTTTGGGTGATCAAGTTAATATATAAGTTCAGCACAAATGGCGTAAGCAGTCCGCCAATAACTGATAACACCAATAATAAACGCCAGTGTAGTATTAACCATTTGGGCAACATAGTTTCAATCTGAGCGTAGCAGTTCAACATTTTACCAAAAAATTGCCGTGGCCGGGGAGCCTAGCTAATTTTTATAATTTACCCTCCCAGGGGCCTAGTTTCAGCAACATTGCCTAAATATAAACTATTCCCAGATACCTGGAAAATCCCACACAGAGAGGTTTGGCAACAAATTTGCCAAAAATTTGGTGAAAGGGGTTGACATATATCCGATAACCTACTACTATTATTAATTGTGCGAGGGAAACAAGCGAGAGCGACTTTCCAGCAACCTCGAAAGATTTTAAGTCTTTCCTGGTGTCTATGGCTCAGTGGAACCACACCGATCCATCCCGAACTCGGATGTGAAACGCTGAAACGGCGAAGATACTTGGCGGGTAGCTGCCTGGGAAAATAGCAAGATGCCAGGATTAATATAAACTATAGCTTCCTTCCAGTGATAAACGGAGGGGGGCTTTAGTTTTTAAGGAACAATAGCATGATTAAACCCAAATCAGCAATCTTACCGCCCTGGATCGTCCTAGACCCTCAGCTAAAACAGTGGTTAACTGAAGATATTGGTAGGGGCGATCGCACTACTGATGGTTTGTTGAGGGGGGAAAGTTTATGGGGAACAGCGCATTGGTCCGCGAAAGCGCCAGGAATTATGGCGGGGTTAGCAGTGGCGGCGCGGGTTTTTCAACTGTTAAGCGATCGCCTTGAGGTGACACCAACGGTGAAAGATGGCGATCGGTGCGATCGTGGACAAGTAATCCTACAATTAGAAGGACCCCTAGATGCTTTGTTGATGGGGGAAAGGGTAGCCCTAAATTTGGCGATGCGACTGAGTGGGGTAGCCACTTCCACCCGTGAATATGTGGATGCGATCGCTGATTTACCGACTCAACTGGTGGATACCCGCAAAACTACCCCAGGACTGCGACTGTTAGAAAAATATGCCGTCCAAGTCGGGGGGGCGAAAAATCATCGCATGGGACTTGATGATGCGGTTTTGATTAAAGATAATCATATTTTGGCGGCTGGGGGTATTGAAAAAGCGATCGCCCTAATTCGCGAAACTATGCCTTATCCTCTGACCATTGAGGTGGAAACCGAAACTATTGAACAGGTGAAAACGGCGGTAAATGCGGGGGCGGATATTATCATGTTAGATAATATGTCCGTAGCTATGATGCAAGAGGCGATCGAGATGATTCGCCAGTATAATAGCCGCATTAAAATTGAGGCATCAGGAAATATTACCCTACAAACTATTCGCCAAGTTGCCGAAATTGGTGTTGATTATATCTCCACTAGCGCTACTATTACCCGTTCCCCCTGGTTAGATATCAGCATGAATTTGGGACCCGGAAACTTGGGGATTAATGACCCTTCCAAAATTAGAATGATTTAACCTCAAACATCACAGCGCACTTGACAGGATGTTAAACCCAGAGCCTGTAGCATCTGGGTGATTTCCTGTTCATAAATAGGGTTCATGATAATCACCACATCTGGTTTATAGTCTACTAAAAATGCAGGGGGGACAATTTTTTGACCAGTTCCCGCTACATACATTCCCTGTTTGCGAGGGTTAATATCAACAACATATTCAATTGCTGTCTTGGCTGCTTTCATAAAGTTTAAGAATGTCACACCTTTGGAACCACTGCCCCAAATGACCACCCGCTGGCCTTGGTTAACCAGATCACCTAGTTTTTGTTCCCACTCTGATAACTTATCCTCAAACTTTTGTGAAAATTCAGCAATGCTGTTAGCTAACTGATTAACCTGTTCGGTTTCCGGTTTAATCGTGCGATCGCTATTAAGACTAGGCTGCGCTTCCAGACATAAAAATTGCCCTCGGAATTCTTCGGTTATTTGTTTAACCTCAAAACCACAGGATGAGAAAGCATAGGCTAAACTGACGGGCGCAAAATAACAGCAATGTTCATAAATAATATCCCAAACTGCCAGATTATCAAAAATATCTAAGGCATTAGGAACCTCAAAGAAAATCCCGGTTTCTGGTTTATTTCCCACTATTTGTGCTAGGGATTTTAGCAGGTTTGTGGGGGTGGGTATGTGTTCTAATGTGTGGCGACAGCAGATAAAATTTCCTTGGTAATCAGCATATTTTTCCGAATATAAATCCCGAATAAACTGGAGGCGATCGCCCAATTTTTCATGGTCAGGTAAAGGCACATAAGTCGGGTCAAAACCGATGCCGCGATTGTTCCCCAATTCACACAACAGCGTCAGAAATTCCCCTTTACCACATCCGATCTCAATAATAGTCTTTTCCTGTAAATTGTAGGTATTGATTAACCTTTCAGCTAAATTCTGAGCATACTGCTGAAACCGAGGGGAAAAATCCAGAGCATTTTCATAGACTTGCGTATATTCTAAACGTTGTGGGTCAAAAGCTATATTATCAATAAAACCGCAATCTTCACAGAAAGCCAGTTTCAAGTCCCCACGATTACAATTAATAGCCCCATCACGATCCGACCATAGGATATTACAAAAAACCGGAATATCCAACATTTCCCAAAATACCTGGCGATGTTCCGAACCGCATACCGGACAGATAGGTGTTTCTAACATAGTTATAGGTGCTAATATTTACCTACTAACATATCATTGTCCTGGTGATTTGCCTAGTAACGTTTCCCCAAGATACAAATCACAATGTAAGTTAATCAAACTTGACTTGCCAAACTGCTATAGAGTCGAGTATACTTGTAGTAAACATATTGCTCTATTTTTTGTTGAACAACTTATTTATATTAAAGTTATATAAAAACTATGAGCTTACCTATTCGCCAAGTGAAAGTTGTAGGATCTTATATTACCGCTCTCCAGTTCAGAGACCAAATTGAAACTATTTTGGAGTGGGGTTCTCGGCGACAAAGCCGGGTCGTTTGTGTGGCAAATGTTCATATGCTCATGGAAGCCTATTGGAATCCTGTATTTGCTCGGATATTAGAAAATGCTGATATGGTAACTCCTGACGGAATGCCTCTAGTCTGGATGATTCGGCAAGTAGGTATTCCTCAAGACCGAGTGGCAGGAATGGATATGCTCCTGAGTTTGTGTAACTTAGCACCCTTATATAATGTCAGCGTTTTTTTCTTAGGTTCTAAACCAGAGGTTCTGGAAAAAATGCAAACCAAAGTCCTCAATGAATTTCCCCATTTAAAGGTCGCGGGGTTTAAATCTTTGCCATTTCGCCCCCTGACTCAAGCCGAAGATGACGCATTAATTAAAGAAATTAACAATAGTGGGGCGGGGTTAATATTTGTTTCTCTGGGATGTCCTAAACAAGAAAAATTTATTCATCAGCATCGAGGCAAAATTCGGGCTGTGATGATTGGAATTGGGGCGGTGTTTCCCGTTTATGCAGGTTTTCATAATCGCGCCCCAGAGTGGGTGCGAGAGTCCGGCTTAGAATGGTTTTACCGATTAGTTCAAGAACCTAATCGTTTGTTTGGTCGCTATGCTAAGACTATTCCGCCGTTTATTTTATTAGCAACTAAACAACTATTAACTGAGTATCATTGGTTAGACCGGGTTAAAAAACAATACTCGGAAATTCCTAGTAATGTATTAATTGAAGCGCCCAGGGGTTTAGTCTATCGACCTGTGGGGCGTGTCTTACAAAGGGCGGGTTTACTTTCTCCAGATCAAGTACAGATGGTTTTACAAACTCAGCGAGCCGGAAAAAACCTGCGTTTTGGAGACATTTTAACTTCCCAAGGTTTACTGAAACCGGAAACCATAGAGTTTTTCACAGAGCAGTTACCTGAATTAGCTATTCACAGAGAACAGCATCCTTTAGGGTACTATTTAAAATCAGCGGCTTTATTAAATGAACATCAAATTCAGATAATTTTAGAAAAGCAACATAAAACCGGACTGAGGTTTGGAGAAATGGCAATTAGTAAGGGATGGGTTAAACCGGAGACCGTGGACTTATTTTTGGAGTTTATGGAACCGGAAATGTAATTAATAGGTTATGGTCATTAAAGGTGTAAAGTCTTTGATGGCTTGCTCAAATAAATTAAGTATTTTGGGTTTTTGGGAAAAATACACTAGGCGCTTGGACAGCAGCTTGCATCAACTCCCAACCCAGCCTTTTCCACTTCCACGAGACCCACCTACCCATTTGACCATAGCAATATAGCTTTTCGGAAAATGTGATAGGAACCCGATTAATCACTTTGATATATTGAAATAAAAGCGTCCAATTGGTGAGTGAAAACTTTCTAGTTGTCTGAGAGTTATACCAATTCAAAAGAGCCAAACTACCAGCATCTTTGCGGATGGCTCGTGAGGTTTGGGAATGCTCCCTATAAAAGAAAAGAGGTTGAGGAATTTCATAGAACTCGCCTCTAAGTGCGAGTTCAGCAGCCAAGGGTAAGTCAGCCCATATATAATCTCCAATTAGCTGAGTTTTTCTCAGTTCATCAGTTCTCATTAAGCCAAATACCATGTGTCCTGGCATATACTTACGTTGTTGCCAAAGGTCATGATATTGTTTAAATCGCTCCGTGGGTTTTGGCGATCGCAAATTGAGAATATCAGCATGAGATTTGAGCGGATTTCCTTGTTCATCAATCCAGTATTCTTGAGGGTAACACAAAACAGCAGACGGGTGACTATCCAAGGCTTCTACACAGCGTTCTAAAAACTCGGGAGCATATAAATCATCGTGTGCTGCCCACTTAAAATATTCAGCGGTAGACAATTCAAAAGTTCGATTATAATTTTTAGCGGCACCCAAATTTTCTGGATGGCGATAGTAACGGATACGTTTATCCCTAGCCGCATAATCTCGGCAAATTTCCTCAGTCCTGTCCGTGGAAGCATTATCACAAATAATCAGTTCAAAATCATCAAAAGTCTGAGACAATAGACAATCTAAAGTTTCCTGTATAAAATTTTCCCCATTGTAGACAGGCATACCAATGCTAACGCGGGGATGAGGAGGATAAGTTTGTACCATATTTTACCTGTAGCCTCTCATGTGAATAAAAGTTGAATAAGCAGATCTCAACTCAACCGTCAATCAACCATCAATCCTCCTTTTCAGGATTACACATAAACAAAAGAGGAACTATTTAAACTGATATTGTTCATTCCTTGCACAATACCAATAAGTTCATCAGTAACATCGCCTTTATAGAAGATAGCCAACCCATTAGGTAAGCCTTGGGGACTATCTGCGAGGCGATAATCTTCTGAGCTACCGTGAAGCTGAATCACATCATTATCAAAATCAGTAATCAGAGCATAATCTTGCCAACCGGGTTGGTCATCAATGCCATCATCATAGTACACAGAATTACTGTCACCTAAGACAAATGTATCAAAACCGCCATTTCCTGTCAATATATCTATTTGTCCGCGTCCAGGATTAGAGGAATTGGGGTCTGTTCCATTCAGCCAATCATCGCCTTGAGTACCAACTATGGTATTAACGGGAACCCGATTTAAAGAGGTAGAACTATAGTAGCCAGGAAGTCCCACAGTTCGTCTGGTTTCCAGGTTCTGAATTTCCTCTACTCCGACAGCGGGTAAAGGCTCACCCTTGAAAGATCGGAAACTGGCTGCGACATAGCTTAGAGAGGATTCATTATTAATAAAAACGGGGATATCTCCAAATTCTCCATGGAGTATATAAGCGCCCAAAACTTCAGTTTTTCCACCATTAACAGTCTCAACTAATGTCCCCTCATCCTCAGTTTTGTAGCCAAGAATCCACAAATTACCGCCATCATTCTTAATTCGGGGAGTGTGAATAGTCTCGGGATTAATTTGACGAGCCCAAACATTTTGATTAGTGAAAGACCAAGGACCGCCACTGATATCTTCAATATATAAATCCCCAGTTCCTTGACTGGTGTTAAAATACTGATTAATAATCATATTGGACATAACCATAGTCCGATCGCTGTCTTGAACAAAGGTAATATTTGGAGCTTCCAAACGCTCCACAGAGACGACATCGGTAGTGCCATCAGCGACAGTAATTGTGCCACTACCTAGAATAGTAGCTTCTGTGCCAATAAAGCGCTGTAGATTATTTCTTAACTGAAGATTACCACCAATATTCCATACCCCATTAGGTAGGTAAACGGTACTAGCACCAGAATCGATCGCCGCCTGAATTGCCAGGGTATCATCAATGCCATCATTAGGCAAACCACCAAAAGCCAAAGGACTGACCCAATCAGACAAATCATCCCAAGGGACTACGGGAGTTGGCAAAACTTCCAGTTCAAAAGCCTGAGTGGGAGCATCAAATAGGGTATTAAAGCCACCACGCGCCATCCACTCAGCCACATAACCATCAGGTTGAGACAAGTTACCTCGTCCATTATCATCCTGTAGAATAGCCAGTTCATAACCAGAGGTATTGAGATTATTAACATACATCCCTTTTTGATTATGAATAGCAGGTTGAGTGGCGGCTGCACCGACCCCAGTTAAGTTAGCATCCATAATCGTAAAATCACTGGAACCATCAGGCATATTCCAAATGACGGGAACGGCATTAGTGCTTTCTAAGTCTCGCACAAACAGAGTTTGATTAAAATTCTGCCAACCATAAACATTTTGATTAACAAGTTTAACGCCTTCGAGTGTTTGAGTAGCGGTAGGATTCCAAGTCCGAATACCGACATCAAATCCGACGACTTCGACATCCTTAACCAGTAGAGGTCCATTTTCATCGGTGGCGAGATCAAGACCGATCGCACCTTGTCCATCACGGGAAACTATGCGAACATTATTGAGAGTTCCCTGGTTGTTTGCTATAAAATTAATAGCGATCGCATCTGGGTTTCCCTGACCCACATCAACAGTCAAATCCCTGATACTATTGCGGAACCTTTGAGCGGGTGGATTTCCGGTATCAATAACCGCAGTATCAAAACCCAAATTATCTTGAAGTCTAATAATAGTGCCATCACGGCTTTCCCCCTGAAGAATATTGCGCTTTTCACTGCCAGGGTATGCAATCCTTCCACTAACATCATAAACCCCATTAGGGAAGTAAATAATCCGATTTTGACCAGCATTCTCATTAATAGCTTGCTGAATAGCAGCAGTATCATCTATACCATCATTAGGAATCGCTCCATAATCCCTAACATCAACCACACCTGCATCAGCCGGGAAAACAATATTTTGAGTCGGTGTATTAGCGCTAAAATCAACGGTAAAACTACCCAAAGTGGCAGTTGGGATAAAATTACCTGCCATATCACTAACAGCATTGGGTTCCATGATGACGGTATAAGTTCCGCCGTCGGAGACATCCCAAACGCCGCCAGAAGGTGTAATTTGATAGGTAGCATTCCGGGTGTTTCCATTTTCCTCACCGTAGACACGCACCAAACTAGCCAGTTGCTGAACCCCTAATGGTCCTATAACCCGGATATCGGCATCATCTAAAGTAGATTCTTGAATTTCCCAGTCATCAGAGTAGCTAACCGTGAAAGCATATCCGGTATCACTACCCAAGATAGGAGTCAAATCAGGAGCCAGTAAAGCCGCCGTTGGGGGTGACAGGTCTGGGGTATCTTCTGGGATAATAGGAGCGGCTGTATTGAAGAAGTAATCGACCTGGCTGGTAAAGGTAGGAGATGATGAACTTCCGGCATTTCCCGCAAATAACCCCACCTGTTGCACTTGTAAGGCTTGGGTAAAACTCCCGGCGGTCGTCCAAGTTGAACCATCTGGGGAATAGTTGAGAGTCCAGACATCCCCAGTGCGGTTAACTTTCAGGTGTCGCGCTTGTCCGGGTTCTACCCCCATACGAATCATTGACCGGGAACCACCGTTACGGGTTGAAGCTGCAAATAAGGCTAAACCTGAATTAGTCTTAAAGACATCAAACCTGACCCAGTTATTATCATCTTGCTCTACCAAAATCCCCTGTATTTGCTTATCTAAGGCGGGGTCGGCGGCAAATTTGATTTCTAACTCAAAATCTTCATTTTGAGCCGGCTGCATGAGTCTGGCGGCGCTACGGTTGCTATTCCACATATCAGTACCACCAGGGACTGATAGTTCTACATAAGCATCTGGTGTACCTGTTCCGGTGAGTAGGTAGGAACTGTTATTGTTGGGACTGATAAAATTCCAGCGGGGGTCTAGGCTATTGCTGTTGAAGTCGTCGGACTCAAAGGCTAAGTCTAACTCGGAAACGGTTAGGGAGACGGTAGCTGGGTTAGAGATAGCGCCATCATTATCCTCTACGGTATAAGTAAAGCTATCCGTACTGGTAGATGAACCGTCATGGCTATAGGTGATGGTTCCGTTAGGGTTAACGGTGATATTACCGTAGTTGGGAGAGTCAACTACGGTGACGGTATCTGGGACTAAAACACCATCGGGGTCGCTATCGTTATTGAGGACGTTAATGGTAACGGTGTTACCTATGAGGACGGTGGCGTTATCATCGTTAGCGGTGGGGGGTTGATTTTCCTCGATAGTCAGGAAGACGGTAGCTGAGTTGGAGATAGCGCCATCATCATCCTCTACGGTATAAGTAAAGCGATCGCTATTGGTAGATGAACCGTCATGGCTATAGGTGATGGTTCCGTTAGGGTTAACGGTGATATTACCGTAATCTGGTAAATCAACTACGGTGACGGTATCTGGGATTAAAACACCATCGGGGTCGCTATCGTTATTGAGGACATCAATGGTAACGGTGTTTCCGGTTTTGACGGTGGCGTTATCATCGTTAGCGGTGGGGGGTTGATTTTCCAGTTGTTCATCTTCTGGAATAACAGGCGGTTCATCTTCGGGAATCACAACCTGACCATCTTCTGGAATAATAGGAGCGGCCGTATTGAAGAAGTAATCGACCTGGCTGGTAAACGTAGGAGATGATGAACTTCCGGCATTTCCCGCAAATAACCCTACCTGTTGCACTTGTAAGGCTTGGGTAAAACTCCCGGCGGTCGTCCAAGTTGAACCATCTGGGGAATAGTTGAGAGTCCAGACATCCCCAGTGCGGTTAACTTTCAGGTGTCGCGCTTGTCCGGGTTCTACCCCCATACGAATCATTGACCGGGAACCACCGTTACGGGTTGAAGCTGCAAATAAGGCTAAACCTGAATTAGTCTTAAAGACATCAAACCTGACCCAGTTATTATCATCTTGTTCTACCAAAATCCCCTGTATTTGCTTATCTAAGGCGGGGTCGGCGGCAAATTTGATTTCTAACTCAAAATCTTCATTGGCGGCCGGCTGCATGAGTCTGGCGGCGCTACGGTTGCGATTCCACATATCAGTAGCACCAGGAACTGATAGTTCTACATAAGCATCTGGTGTACCTGTTCCGGTGAGTAGGTAGGAACTGTTATTGTTGGGACTGATAAAATTCCAGCGGGGGTCTAGGCTATTGCTGTTGAAGTCGTCGGACTCAAAGGCTAAGTCTAACTCGGAAACGGTTAGGAAGACGGTGGCTGGGTTAGAGATAGCGCCATCATTATCCTCTACGGTATAAGTAAAGCTATCCGTATTGGTAGATGAACCGTCATGGCTATAGGTGATGGTTCCGTTAGGGTTAACAGTGATATTACCGTAGTTGGGAGAGTCAACTACGGTGACGGTATCTGGGACTAAAACACCATCGGGGTCGCTATCGTTATTGAGGACGTTAATGGTAACAGTGTTTCCAGTGCGGACGGTGGCGTTATCATCGTTAGCGGTGGGGGGTTGATTTTCCTCGATAGTCAGGAAGACGGTAGCTGAGTTGGAGATAGCGCCATCATCATCCTCTACGGTATAAGTAAAGCGATCGCTATTGGTAGATGAACCGTCATGGCTATAGGTGATAGTTCCGTTAGGGTTAACGGTGATAGTACCGTAATCTGGTAAATCAACTACGGTGACGGTATCTGGGACTAAAACACCATCGGGGTCGCTATCGTTATTGAGGACGTTAATGGTAACAGTGTTTCCAGTGCGGACGGTAGCGTTATCATCGTTAGCGGTGGGGGGTTGATTTTCTTGGATAGTCAGGGAGACGGTGGCTGGGTTAGAGATAGCGCCATCATCATCCTCTACGGTATAAGTAAAGCGATCGCTATTGGTAGATGAACCGTCATGGCTATAGGTGATAGTTCCGTTAGGGTTAACGGTGATAGTACCGTAATCTGGTAAATCAACTACGGTGACGGTATCTGGGACTAAAACACCATCGGGGTCGCTATCGTTATTGAGGACGTTAATGGTAACGGTGTTTCCAGTGCGGACGGTAGCGTTATCATCGTTAGCGGTGGGGGGTTGATTTTCTTGGATAGTCAGGAAGACGGTAGCTGAGTTGGAGATAGCGCCATCATTATCCTCTACGGTATAAGTAAAGCTATCCGTACTGGTAGATGAACCGTCATGGCTATAGGTGATAGTTCCGTTAGGGTTAACCGTGATAGTACCGTAGTCTGGAGAGTTAACTACGGTGACGGTATCTGGGATTAAAACACCATCCGGGTCGCTATCATTGCTTAACACATCAATGACAACAGATTGGCTTGGCTGTACTCTGGCTGTATCATCATTGGCTATGGGTGGCTGATTTCCTAGGGAGACATCTTCCGGGACAATGGGAGCCGCCATATTGAAAAAGTAATCGACCTGGGTGGTAAACATTGCTGGTGAATTTCCAGCATGACCCGCAAACAACCCCACTTCTTGGACTTGTAAATCACGGATAAAACTGCCAACTGTGTTCCAATTGATACCATCTCCAGAAGATTTGAGAGTCCATAAGTTTCCTTGTCGATTTACATTCAAATATCGAGCTTGTCCAGCAGCCACGGAACCAGAAACCATCACACGGGAACTACCATTAGTCGTAGAAGCAGCGAATACTGATAAACCTGACCCGGTTTGAGATACATTAAACCTTAACCAGTTCCGCTCATCTTGCTCTACCAAAATTCCTTGCATTTGTTTGGATACAGTGGGGTCGGAAGCGAATTTAATTTCTAATTCAAAATCTTCGTTGGCGGCGGGTTGCATGAGTCGCGCCGTGGTCCGATTTTGATTCCATAGATCAGTTTGAGCGGGAACAGAAAGTTCTAAATAAGCATCACTTGTTCCGGTTCCAGTTAAAGCATAGGAGGAATTGGCTAGGGGTTTAATAAAATTCCATTCTGGCTTGAGGGTGCTGCTATTAAAATCATCGGAGTTGAAGGCTAAATCTAATTCCGAAATACCCAGAAATACAGTGGCTTCATTGGAGGTAGCGCCATGATTATCTTCGACGGTATAAGTAAAGCGATCGCCACTGGTATAGGAACCATTATGATTGTAAGTAACTACCCCATTTTGAATACTAACAGTGCCGTGATTTGGTTCAGTAACGATAGTTACAGTATTCGGCATCAAGCTACCGTCAATATCTTCATCATTACTGAGAACTCTAATATTAACACTATTTCCTTGGCTAACTCTAGTGTGATCATTATTGGCGATCGGTGCGAGGTTAGGTCGCTCTTCTCCATAGGGAACAACTGTAACATCACCAAAAGTGGCATCATAATAGTGAGCAACTAGCAGCAACGAACCATGAGACAAGGCTCTGATGTCTGATGATGATTTAAAGGATTTACGATCCCATTCTGTGGGTTCCGGTTCGCTTTCCTCCCAAACTTTAAAGCTATAAATACTACCATCATCCACAGTTTGCGATCGCATCTTGAAATTGTAGGTATTCCCCGCTTCCAGCGTGATATTTCTGCCACTATTAAAGAACGTTGTTCCTTCTAAAGACAAGCCACTGCTCATGTGATAAAAACCAATTTCCCCATGGGTGCGCCACTGAACATAAGGCTGAGTCCCACCATCAGGTTGATGTCCTTTCCATCGCATTAACAGACCGATTATCCCATTAGTATTAGTTTCATGAATCGTAATGGGAACAGTGGCTTCGTAGTCATCCCATCCAATGTCACCAATAGCAATTAAGCGGTCATAACCTGTTTCAGCCGTGCGGACTCCATCATCTGTTAAAGTCCACAGACCATCTACTACTTGTGCTACATCGTTAATTTGATCAACTTCACTCCAGTCAATGGAATAAGTTTTCGGCCAAGCATTTCCTAATTCATGTTTAATAGTGACAGATTCGGTAGCAATATGACCCAGTGTATCAACTGCTGTAATAACAACTATATCATCCTGATCAGATGCGGGGTTGAGATCTGTGTAAGCAATTTCAACGTTAAAGTCGCCATTTCTTGATAAACGAGGATTCCTGGGTTGACCATGAACATTAAGACGAAGAGGAATTTCTGGTCCTCCATTGAGTGAGTAGCTTAGAGAAGATATACCGTCTGGGTCGAAAGCGTAACCAAGGATATTGACCCAAACTAGAGGCTTACCAATATGACCAAAACTCTGTTCTGAACCATACCAGATATCAAGAACGGTGGGATTTGGGTCTGCTGATGGTTCTTGAATGGTGATGCTAACATTGGCTAGGTTGGAGATAGCGCCATCATCATCCTCTACCGTATAAGTAAAGCTATCCGTACCGGTAGATGAACCGTCATGGCTATAGGTGATAGTTCCGTTAGGGTTAACGGTGATATTACCGTAATCTGGTAAATCAACCACCGTCACCGTATCCGGGACTAAAACACCATCCGGGTCGCTATCATTACTAAGGACGTTAATGGTAACAGTGTTTCCGGTGCGGACGGTAGCGTTATCATCATTGGCTATGGGTGGCTGATTTTCCTCGATAGTCAGGAAAACGGTGGCTTCGTTAGAGGTAGCGCCATCATCATCCTCTACCGTATAAGTAAAGCGATCGCTATTGGTAGATGAACCGTCATGGCTATAGGTGATAGTTCCGTTAGGGTTAACCGTGATAGTACCGTAATCTGGTAAATCAACTACCGCGACGGTATCCGGGATTAAAACACCATCCGGGTCGCTATCATTATTGAGGACGTTAATGGTAACAGTGTTTCCGGTGCGGACGGTAGCGTTATCATCATTGGCTATGGGTGGCTGATTTTCCTCGATAGTCAGGAAAACGGTAGCTTCGTTAGAGGTAGCGCCATCATCATCCTCTACCGTATAAGTAAAGCTATCCGTACCGGTAGATGAACCGTCATGGCTATAGGTGATAGTTCCGTTAGGGTTAACCGTGATAGTACCGTAATCTGGAGAGTCAACTACCGCGACGGTATCCGGGACTAAAACACCATCGGGGTCGCTATCATTATTGAGGACGTTAATGGTAACAGTGTTTCCGGTTCTGACCGTCGCGTTATCATCGTTAGCGGTGGGTGGCTGATTTTCAATTGGTTCTGGAGTAACAACCTGACCATCTTCTGGAATAATAGGAGAGGCTGTATTAAAAAAGTAATCGACCTGGGAGGTAAACTGAGGAGATGATGAACTGTCAGCATTAGCCGCAAATAACCCCACCTGTTGGACTTGTAAGGCTTGCGTAAAACTCCCAGCCGTAGTCCAACTCACACCATCAGCGGAATAGTTGAGAGTCCAGACATCCCCAGTGCGGTTAACCTTCAGGTGTCGCGCTTGTCCGGGTTGTACCCCCATACGAATCATCGACCGGGAACCACCGTTACGGGTTGAACCCGCAAATAAGGCTAAATCTGAATTAATTTTAAAGACATCAAACCTGAGCCAGTTATTATTATCTTGCTCTACCAAAATCCCCTGCATTTGCTTATTTAAGGCGGGGTCGGCGGCAAATTTGATTTCTAACTCAAAATCTTCATTTTGAGCCGGCTGCATGAGTCTGGTGGCGCTACGGTTGGCATTCCACATATCAGTAGCACCGGGGACTGATAGTTCTACATAAGCATCTGGTGTACCTGTTCCGGTGAGTAGGTAGGAACTGTTATTGTTGGGAGTGATAAAATTCCACCAGGCGTTGAGGCTGTTGGTGTTGAAGTCGTCCGACTCAAAGGCTAAGGTGTGGCTGTAGGTTGCCATTGTGACTGGGGAAAATATGGAATTGGTATCGATAGGGTTTCCTATGTTGATCTGAAAATCCCAGTCTCCCCCCAATTGGTGATTACCTGTGGGGGTAGTTGAGGCGGTAATATTGGCTCTTGTAAGTTGATGCAGTTGTTTAAGGAAGGTTTCCCCCTTAGGTCCGGCGGCGACTTGGCAACCATAGAGGATAATAGAGCTATCGTGCAGTTTATCGTTTAAGGTTCCTAGGTGTTGGCTGTAGTGGGGGAGGGTTTCTGAGGTTAGTTCCACATTCCCCAATTTCAGACAACCTGGTGAGCCATGGCAGATTATATGAATTTGTGCGATCGTATTATATTGGTATAGGGTCTCCGCTATCTGTAGGACACCATCTCTGTTGGGGGACAAAATTATGACATCTGCCACCGCGCGAAGGCCACTAATCAACTCCCGATAATCTTTAACCCCGGAGTCAATTATTACTACCTGTTGACCAGTTTTAAGCGTTTCGGATACTCTGAACGCCGAGAATAGCCATTCCAAGGGGAAGGACTTTGAGTTAATATCGGTGGCTGTGGGGTTAATCATGGGTGAGTTGCTAGGAACCTAAAAAGCTGATGGCAAGCTGCCTGAACAATAGCTAAAGCCCCAGTCTCAACTGACTGATGGGCTTAATTTCTTAGATTTTGTCATATATCCGTGAAAATACGGAGTAGTTTACAGAATCTTTACTTAAAAGTTTAAATAAGGGTGCTGATTGTAAAGCTAGGGTGAAATGTAACCAGACCTTCTGGCTTGACCCCGGAGAGTAAGTTAGCCAAGAGGTTACTGTAGCCTAGTATGATACATCAGTAGTTAGTCAGACAGTCTGAGCGACCACCGTACTGGTATAAGTAGAGTTGAGGAGACTTTACATAACATTTATTATTGCTATAGTTAGGGTAAAGTCCATATAATGGGTGGCTATCATCTGGGGTATCATGGTACTGGTCTATTTTGGTCATTAAAAATATCCAAGGCACTGGGAGTCAAATATAGCGACAATGCAGAATTTTATAAATCGGTTTTTTTTCATTCTTCCGGCTTCCCCAAAACAGTTAGTAATTTTAGTAATTTTATTTGTAGTCATGTCAGTGCTGGAAGCATTTGGGATTGGCATGATAGGACCTTTTTTGAATTTAGCTAGTCATCCCAATTTAGTCAATGAAAGTGAATTTGTAGCCTCTATATATGCTGGCTTAAATTTAACAGAAGCATCCCACGGTATAGCATTATTGGGATTGTTTATTATTGCTTTATTTGCTATTAAATCTTTCTTAAACTGGCAGATTAAAACCTATGTATTTGGGTTTTGTCTGAAAGTTCGTGGGAAATTGTGTGAAAAATTAATCCAAGAATATCTGTCTGTTCCTTATACTTTCCATTTGTCGAAGGATAGTGCTGCGGTCATTCAATGTATAATTATTTATACCCAGGCTTTTGCACTAGATATTCTTATGCCTATACTCAATTCGGCTGCCAATTTAATGATTATTATAGCTTTGAGTGGATTGCTATTGATGACCAGTCAATTGGTGGTAATTGTTTTAATATTTCTGTTTTTACCTTTAATTTTAATCCTGAATGCTTTTAAAGATAAAATTAAATACTGGGGTAAGCGTGTTAGTTATGCTGATGAATCGATAATTCGTATTGTTAATCATAGTTTAGGGGGGATTAAAGAAACTAAGGTAATTGGCTGTTCTGGCTTTTTTGAAGAACAACTGAGTGAGCAATCACGGGAATATATAGAGGCGGGAACTTTCTTACTTTCTTTTCAAGTTGTCCCCAGAATATTAGTTGAGGCAATTCTCATTTTATTTTTAGTGGGAATCACATCAACTATGATTCTACTGGGACAAGATATTGATGGATTTATTCCGGCATTAAGTATATTCGCTTTGTCATCAATTCGTTTACTACCAGCTATTTCTAATTTGAGTAAAGATGTGAGTAAATTGCGGAGTATGACCTATGTATTAGAAAGATTAAGTCATGATTTACGAGAAATTGAAACTCTCAAAAACAGCGAAGTTTCAAATCGCACCGTAGTTACAAAAATCAGTCAATTAGCTGACCATAAATTCAAGAATAAAGATTTTGGTCAGATTATTTTTGACGGTGTAACTTATCAATATCCTGGTTCTGAATCGCCAGCCATTTCCGACGTTTCTTTGTCGATTAGGAAGGGAGAATCGATTGCTTTTATTGGTCAGTCTGGAGCCGGAAAGACTACGTTAGTTGATATCATGCTGGGGTTATTAATACCCCAAGGTGGTGATATTAAAATTGATGATATTTCTATTTATAATAATTTGCGATCGTGGCAAAATATGATTGGCTATATTCCCCAGTCTATTTTTTTAATGGCAGATACAATAGAGAGAAATATTGCTTTCGGGGTGGCTGATGATTTAATTGATCATAAACGTCTACAACAGGCTTTAGAAATGGCTCAACTTATGGATTTGGTCAAAGAACTTCCCGATGGAATAAATACCATGGTCGGGGAAAGAGGAGTGCGCCTTTCTGGGGGTCAACGCCAACGGATTGGTATTGCTCGCGCTCTTTACCATGAACGGGATATTCTGGTGTTAGATGAGGCGACTTCGGCGTTAGATAATGAGACGGAAAGTTTGGTCACTGAGTCTATTAAATCTCTGAGTGGAATTAAAACTATGATTATGATTGCTCATCGTTTGACGACTATACAACATTGCGATCGCCTTTATGTCATGGAAAAAGGCCGCATTGTTAGGTCGGGGACTTATAACGAAATTGTCCTAGGAAATATTCAATCATAACCCATGGAAATACACAGATGAAACCAGTAATTCTCAGTTCAACTGATGTCGAAGGCGGTGCGGCTAGAGCCGCGTATAGAGTACATCGAGGTTTAATTTCTATGGGGGTTGAATCTCGAATGTTGGTGCGGGGAAAATTTAGTGGCGATCGCACTGTTATAGCCGAAAAAAGTATCATCACTAAACTAGGTCCTGGTGCTAATAGTATCCCCCTGAGACGCTACCCAAAACGCGATCGCCTGCTTTTTTCTCCTCAATGGTTCCCCGATGTCATAGCTAGTAGAGTAACTAAAATTAACCCAGATGTGGTAAATTTACACTGGGTTTGTAATGGCTTTATCCAGATTGAAACTTTGGCTAAATTGAACAAACCCTTAGTGTGGACTCTTCAAGATATGTGGCCTTTAACTGGGGGTTGTCATTACAGCGAGGGATGCGATCGCTACCAAAATTCCTGCGGTCAATGTCCGCAACTGAAAAGTGGTCGCGATCGGGATTTATCTCGACAGGTTTGGAAACGGAAATTTAAAGCCTGGAAAAATCTCAACTTAACTATTGTAACTCCTAGTAGTTGGATGGCGGATTGTGTGCGTTCAAGTTCCTTATTTGGACAGCGGCGAGTAGAGGTGATTCCCTTCTGTCTGGATACCCAAATTTATCGACCTATAGAAACGAAAATCGCCCGACATTTACTGAATTTACCCCAGGACAAACAACTGGTTTTATTTGGGGCGATCGCTGCGACTGCTGACCCCAGAAAGGGTTTTAATTTGCTACTTCCGGCGCTGCAAAAGCTGAGTCAGTCAGGGTGGCAAAATCAGCTTGAATTAGTAGTTTTTGGATCTGCGGAACCGGAAAACCCAGTAGATTTAGGTTTTCCAGCTAATTATCTAGGCAGTTTCTCTGATGATATTGCTTTGGCTTTGGTCTATTCTGCCGCCGATGTGATGATTGTTCCATCCTTGCAAGAATCCTTCGGACAAACGGCCTCTGAAGCCTTAGCCTGTGGTACTCCGGTGGTGGCTTTTAATGCTACTGGACTCAAGGATATTGTTGATCACCAAGTTAATGGTTATCTGGTCAAACCCTATGAAATTGATGATTTAAGCGAGGGGATTAAATGGGTATTAAATGATAGCGATCGCCTGCAAAAACTCAAAGAAAAAGCCAGAGAAAAAGCTATACAAGTATTTCCCCTAGGAAGACAAGCCCAGCAATATTTATCACTATTCCATCAGATTATCACCTAACCTAATTGTAGGATGAATTACCACTAATAATTAGGATCAATTGCGGCAATCAAGTCCTAAAATTTTCAGATATTCTTGGGTTGCTATTTTCTGGCTAAACTGTTCTAGCCATGAGGTGTTTACAGTCGGGGTGTTACCTTCAATGGTGGCTAAAATCGCCTCTGCCATTGCTGTAGCATCGCCCACCGGAACTAGGGAACCATATCGACCCTCTGCTAAAATTTCTGCGGCCCCACTTTTACAATTAGTGGAAATTACCGGAGTGCCAACCGCCATAGCTTCAATTAAAACTGTTGGTAAACCTTCCCAGCGAGAAGATAACACAAATACTGCAGCATTTGCCATATAAGGATAGGGATTATCAGCATATCCTAATAGGGCGGCATCATCTCCTAAACCATGATCTTGGATGAGATTTTCGAGGCGATCGCCATCAGGTCCCCAACCTAAAATTCCTAGGCGCACTTGTCGCACTTGTCGCACTTTAGCAAAGGCTTTAATTAAGGTGGGAAAATCTTTTTGTGCTTCCAGTTTTCCGACTCCTAAAATTACTGGAGGTTCCCCCGGTTGAAACCAAGGATGATCTAAAGTTTCTCCAGCTTTTTGCCATAGTTCCGGCGTGATAACTGGGTTATAAATATATTGAATGCGATCGCTATTTAAACCCGTACTTTTAGCTAAGTTCTCAGCCGCCCCTTGAGAAACAGCTACAATTCCATCCGCCCATGGGTAGAAATAGCGAACAAACAAAGGCAGCAAAATTTTTCTAAGTTTAGTAGTATGTTGTATTGCCTCCGAAAAAGTATTATGTTCAGACACCACCACGCGGGTGGAAACTCCCCCTAGACGTTTTGCCCAAACCGCAATTTCATTAGCATAATGGAGGGCAGAAAGTAGGGACTTAGGCTGTGATTCCTGCAAATAATTTCTCAGGGCAAAAATAGTACCCAAAACCCCGGAAGCCCCCAAATCAACTATCCTTATTTCTGGTGGTACTTTTTCCAAGTGAGGCCCCCAGCCTTTACCCAAAACTAAGTCTACTTTCAAGCCTTCTGCAATCAAACCACGACCCAGATTTAGCATAACCCTCTCCGCACCACCTCCGCCGATATAACGAAGGAAAAGTGCCACATCGGGCTGAACTACAGCCATAGTTAATAATTCCCAACAATGCTTTAATTATTCTATAATAATTAATATTGATTTGATTGTTAAATATTTATGATTAACTTTAATTATTAAAAAAGCAACTATATATTAGTTATTGATAACTATCAACAGATGACTTCCGATGAAAACCGTGCCATAATCTACATCAAATTTTATGATAACCGCGCCTAGTATCACCCCGACAATAAGTAGAATTTATGCCTAGTTTGAGTCTAAACTAGGCTAAGATAAACATCTAAATTTCAGAAATTTATTTAATGTTTATCGTATTTTACCCAATTCGTATCACCTCAATTTTACCTATTAGTTATGACTGCTAAAACTAACACCAATACAACTCAGGTTTCTACTCCCAAAACTGATGCTAGAGATAGTCGCACCTGGGAGCAAATTCGAGAACATTATGAAATTGAACAAGAACTAGCCCGCCAGTTAATGAATTCTACCAGAGAGGAACGCATGGGTGGGCATTTATACACTCAGGTATATAATCAACTCTTCCAAAAAGTCCCGCATCATCCTCAACTTACCCGAAAATCTAGCCCCGAAATTCAAACTTGGATTGTTAACCAGCGTCTGCAATTATTAGCCCGTTTTCTTAACCCAGAAATCACCTATTTAGAAATAGGTCCTGGTGATTGTAGTTTATCCATAGAAGTCGCTCAACGAGTCAAACGAGTTTACGCAGTTGATGTATCAACTGAAATTACTAAACTACCGAATATTCCCGATAATATGGAAATTTTTATTTCCGATGGTTGTAATATTCCCGTCCCTAAAAATACAGTTAATTTAGCCTATAGTCATCAATTAATGGAGCATTTACATCCTGATGATGCCCTAGAACAGCTTGAAAATATCTACAATACTTTAGCTGCAAATGGTAAGTATATTTGTATCACACCTAATTGGTATTCAGGTCCCCATGATGTTTCTCGCCACTTTGATCAGCAAGCTACTGGCTTTCATTTAAAAGAATATAAACTCAGTGAAATGTATGATATTTTTAAGAAAGTAGGTTTTTCTAAGATAATTTGGGTGAAGTCTAACGGCAAAATTTACTTAGAAATTCCCATCAATAGTATATCAATTAATGTGATTAAGTTGGTAGAATATTTATTAAACATTTTTCCTTATAAATTGAGACAAAAATTAGCCAACACCCCCCTGTTATTTAGAGGTATGACTATCATCGGATATAGATAAATTTAGGGGGATAAAATAACCGTGAAAAATTACCCACAAAAATTGATGCTGTTTGACCTTTCGATTCGAGGTCATCATCCCAGTTATATTCGTCATTTAATTGAATATTGGCAAATCCATAAAATCCCCAAAAATCTGGAAATTGTGGTGTCTTGCCGATTTCTGGATGAACATCAGGATGTAGTTGAATTGAGTCAAGGTGATCATCATCAAGACATCCATTTTGTGCCAATTACCCAAGCCGAAGAAGAACATCTTAACTCCCGAAAATCTAAGTTAAAAAGACTAAGTCGCAATTTTAAAGAGTGGGAAATTTTCTGCAAGTATGCCACCAACTTGAGACCAGATCATTGTCTGATTATGTATTTTGATACCTGTCAAATTCCCCTAGCCTTTGGGGCAAAATCACCCTGCAAATTTTCGGGGATTTATTTTCGGCCGACCTTTCACTATCACCAATTAGATCATTACGATCGCACTTGGAAAAATTACCTGCAACAGTTACGCGAAAAAATAGCCCTAAAACGCATTTTGGCTAATCCTCAACTCCAAACAGTTTTTTGCCTTGATCCTTTCGCCGTCCCCCAACTTAATCAGTTTCCTAAGTTTCCGAGTCAACCTAAAGCTGTCTACCTTCCTGATCCGGTCAAATTGGATAATTTCAAACCAATTATAATAGATGATTGGCGCAAGAGTCTCCAAATTGATTCTCAGCGGCGAGTATTTTTATTATTTGGTGCTTTAACAGCACGTAAAGGCATCTATCAGCTACTGGATAGCATTGCTAGTTTACCAGCAGATTTGTGTCAAAAACTGTGTATTCTCCTGGTAGGAGAGTCTAGCATTGCTAATTCCCTAGACAGCCAAATTAGCGAAATTTGTCAAACTAAGCCCATTCAAATTATTAGATATTATCAATTTGTGCCGGAGTCAGAAGTTATGGCTTATTTTCAAATTGCCGATGTAGTTTTAGCACCGTATCAGCGCCATGTGGGGATGAGTGGTATTCTCTTATTGGCGGCGGCAGCTAACAAACCTGTACTATGTTCTAATTATGGATTAATGGGAGAAATGGTGCGACGGTATCATCTGGGATTAACTGTTGATTCTAGCCAACCCCAAGAAATTGCTAAGGGATTAATTAAGTTTTTAGAAATTTCTAATCCCCTGGAATTTGGCGATCCGGTGCAAATGCAAAATTGGGTTAAACAAAACTCAGCATCCGAGTTTTCACGGATTATTTTTGAAAAAGTCTAGTTAAGATGGCTCGGCTTGATCAGTCAGGTGAAATCAATATATGCTATGGTTATTTGACTTTCACTTATATTTAAGTTGAGGCATAAAAATAAAATCAAGATCAAACTATGACCAAGCTAATTATTCAAATCCCCTGTTTTAACGAAGCACCAAATCTCGGACTTACCCTATCAGAACTTCCTCGCCAAATTCCCGGCATTGATTGTGTAGAATGGCTAATTATTAATGATGGTAGCTTTGATAATACTGTAGAGGTTGCCAAAGCCTGTGGTGTTGATTATGTGGTAAATTTTGACCATAATCAAGGTTTGGCTAAAGCATTTATGGCAGGAATTGAAGCATCCTTAAAAGCCGGAGCCGATATTATTGTTAACACCGATGCCGATAACCAATACTGCGCCCAAGATATCCCCAAACTCATCGAACCAATTTTATTAGGTTATGCAGAAGTCGTCATTGGAGCCAGACCCATTGAGAATATTCAACACTTTTCTCCTGCTAAAAAGTTCTTACAAAAACTCGGTAGTCGTGTTGTGCGACTTGCCAGTAGCACTAAGATCGCCGATGCTCCCAGTGGTTTTAGAGCTTTTAGTCGCAAAGCAGCCATGCAGCTTAATGTTTTTAATGAATATACTTATACCTTAGAAACCATTATTCAAGCAGGTCAAAAAGGTGTCGCTCTTACATCCGTACCTATCCGTACTAATTCCTATTTACGACCTTCGCGATTAGTTAAAAGTATTCCTTACTATATCCAGCGGTCAATTTTTACCATTTTTAGAATTTTCATGACCTATAGACCGCTGCGATTATTCACTTTTCTAGGAAGTTTTCCCCTAAGTTTAGGATTGATATTATGTATACGTTGGTTAGTGCTATTTGTAGGAGAACCTACCCGCGCTCGCGCTCCCAGTTTAATTTTAGCAGCCATCCTAATTTTAATTGGTTTTCAATTGTGGATGTTCGGTCTAATTGCTGATTTAATGTCAGTCAATCGAAAAATGCTAGAAGATATTCAACTTCGCTTGCGGAGGATGGAATATGACCATCACAAAGAAAACTAAATTTTAGCCAGAGTATTCTAATCTATGAAGCGATTTATTTCCATTGCTGTTAGCATTATAATCCTGTCAATTATTTATTCTAAAATTGACCTCCAAGGATTAGCAGATATCTTGATAAATTCCCATCCTTTTTGGATGCCTGTCAGTTTGGCTATGGTAATTCCTATTACTTTATTTACCGCTTGGCGACTACAACAACTTATGCCCAAAAGCACCTATCTCGGATTTTGGGAAGCTAATCGCCTGATTCTAGCTGCTAGTGTTTTAAATATGGTTTTACCCTCAAAAATGGGAGATATTGCTAAAGCGTATTTTATGCGAGAACGGGGACATTTAAGCGGTTCTCTTTCCCTTTCATTGGTGGTATTTGAGAAATCATGTGATTTACTATCTTTATTGTTATGGTGTGTATTCGGTCTATTTTTATACCATCGAAAAGATTTGATTTTTCTGACAATGACTTTGGGTGTAACCACGGGTTTAATTATCGGAATTTTGATTTTGAGTTCTCGGAATTTTGCAGATTTTTTGTTTTTCATTTTAGAGAAAATTACTCCGAAAACTATCGGAAAAAAAATCGCAAAGTTGCAGGAATCTTGGACAGCAATGCACGAACATTTTTGGAGTGATAAGCGCCAGCTTCTCAAAATTAGTGCTACTTCAATTTTTATTTGGTTTTTGCATTTACTACAAATTTGGTTTTTTATCCTTGCACTTAATGCCTGGGTTCCTTTTATTACGAATCTTGCTCTCTCTCCCTTAGCTATTTTAGCTGGATTAATGCCTTTAACTTTTGCGGGGGTGGGTACGAGGGATGCAGCCTTAGTGATTTTCTATGAACCTTATTTTAATGCTACAGTGGCAGCAGGGTTAGGGTTATTATGCACTGCTCGCTACTTTCTCCCGGCTGTAGGAGGCTTGCCATTTTTAAGCCAATATTTAACTACAGTCAGAAATCTGAAACAATCTGATATATAGAAAATCTAAAAATCATGAAAAATCTCCGTGTGGCTTGGTTACTTACTTCGGCTTTTTACTACTGGCAGCCTTCCCTAAGTTGCTATAGTAAACAATTCCCGGATACTACGGTTTTCACCAGTCGCTGGCATGGTTTCGCACCGGGACTAGAGGATAGTTTTCGAGTGGAAATTTTAGGCGATCGCCAAATTATTTCCATCAAAAAATCTACCAATAGCTATGGGGATAATTTTACCTATCTTCCCCTAAATATTGTTAAGCGATTACTCAAGTTTAAACCAGATTTAATTTTTTCTAACTCCTTTGGCGTGTGGACAATTTTAGCAATTTTATTTAAACCTATAGGACGTTGGCGAGTTGTCATCGCCTACGAAGGAAGTTCTCCCGGTGTAGACTATCGTAACTCCCCCCTACGTCTAGCTATTAGACGAGTTATGGTGAAAGCCGCTGATGCTTGTATTACCAACTCTCACGGCGGCAAAAATTATCTAATAGAGGTTCTAAATGCCCAAGAAAATCAAGTTTTTGTTCATCCCTATGAAGTGCCTTGGGTGCAGTCCATGGGTACTCCTGATCCGCATTTGAAATCCACATCTTCTCAACAGCTAACCTTTTTATTTGTGGGGGGAATTATTCCTCGCAAAGGCCTGAGCTATCTTTTAGAAGCCTGTGCTATACTACAACAACAGGGAGAAACCAATTATCAGTTATGGGTGGTGGGTGATGGCCATCAACGACCGGAGCTAGAAACTTTTTGTCAACAAAATCAACTCACCAATTATGTGCGTTGGTTCGGTCGGGTAGAATACCATCAATTAGCCACTTATTTCACCCAAGCTGATGTTTTTGTCTTACCAACTTTGGAGGATACTTGGGGAATGGTAGTATTAGAGGCAATGGTTTTGGGGCGACCTGTTTTGTGTTCTGAATTGGCGGGAGCATCTGAATTAATTACTGATGGAGAAAACGGTTATTGTTTTCATCCCCAACAGCCGAAATATTTAGCAGAATTGATGGCCAGGTTTATTCAAAATCCCGAATTAGCTAAGTTAATGGGAATGCGATCGCAAAAACTAATGGATAATTACACCCCAGAAGCCGCAGCTAATTTTCTCAATCAGGTTACATCTTTTATATTTCCGAATTACTAGACCAAAGGAGGAAGCGTGGAACCTTTAAATATTCTAATTTCAGCCTACGCCTGTCGTCCAGGAGAAGGTTCAGAACCAGGCTTGGGTTGGAATCCCATTCAGGAAGTAGCAAAATATCATAATGTTTGGGTTCTCACCCGACAAAATAACCGCCCAACCATTGAAGCCGAACTCAAGCAAAACCCCATAATTAAACTACAGGTAATTTACTGCGAACCTCCCTCCTGGGTGCGGCCAGCAAATCTCAAACAAAGGGTAGTTTACCTGCACTATTATTTATGGCAAATAGCAGCTTATTTTGTTGCCAAACAACTCCAGGAAACCATCACTTTTGATGTAGTGCATCATGTCACCTATGAGCGCCACTCAACCCCCAGTTTTTTAGCACTTCTTCCTATACCTTTTTTATGGGGACCTGTAGGCGGTGGAGAATCGGCCCCCAAAGCCTTCTGGCTAGACTTCGGTTGGCGGGGAATTATGTATGAAATAATGCGAGATATAGCCCGAAATTTAGGAGAATTAGACCCCTTCGTTAAACTCACCGCGCAACGCAGTGTTTTAGTCTGGGGAACCACAGCAGAAACCACCCAGAGACTCAGAAAATTAGGGGCGAAAAATGTAGAGGTTTTATCTCAGTTAGGATTATCTGATTTAGAAATCACTCAACTCAGCCAGTTGGCTGACTCTCAACCTCAAGGGGTTAAATTTATCAGTATCGGCCGTCTGTTACACTGGAAAGGGTTTCATCTCGGACTCAAAGCCTTCGCCGAAGCCAAATTGCCTCCAGATGCCGAATATTGGATCGTCGGAGATGGGCCAGAACGTCGCCGACTTGAAACCCTAGTTCAAAATTTGGGAATTGCCAACCAAGTTAAATTCTGGAATCAGTTATCCAGACCGGAAACCCTCAAAAAACTATCAGAATGCTTGGGGTTAGTTCATCCCAGCTTACACGAGTCTGGGGGCTTAGTTTGTGTAGAAGCAATGGCGGCAGGTCGCCCGGTTATTTGTTTAAATTTAGGGGGACCAGCATTAATTGTTTCTGAGGATGCAGGCTTTAAAGTTGAGCCAAATAACCCCGATCAAGTTATCAATGATTTAGCTAATGCCATGACTATTGTAGCTAATGATAAGCATCTGTGGAAACAAAAAAGCGATCGCTCTCGCGCCAGAGTTAAAAACTTGTATAGTTGGCAAAACAAAGGGCCAGAACTAGCTAACTTATATGAAACAATCCACAATTCTCATAATTCGGTATAATTACAGTGAATATCATTATTTTTAATAGTCTACTGCTTCCTCCCTCCCAAACCTTTATCCGAGATCCCGCCGAAAAACTTGAGAAATTTACCCCTTATTATGTAGGTTGTCGGCGGGTTAAGGGGTTAGATTTACCTGAAAAACGTACTTTAGTTATTAATCAAGGAAAGCCTATAGATAAAGTAGCAGAACAGCTTTTTAAAATCACTGGATTTGCGCCGGAAATTTATGGGAAAGTCCACCAATTAAATCCCCTGCTGATTCATGCTCAATTTGGCTTGAGTGGGGCGCTAATGTTGCCTTGGGTGGTGCGGCTAAAAATTCCGCTTATTGTCCATTATAGGGGCGCTGATGCCACGGTAAAGGAACAATCATCTCGCTATAGCTCCCTCAACCATTGGGTTTATTTTCAGCGCCTAGCAACCTTGAAACAACAGACCACATTATTTTTAACTGTTTCTAAGTTTATTGAAAAAAAACTGCTAGAACAGGGATTTCCACCCGATAAAATTCAGACCCATTATCATGGTGTTGATGTTCATCAATTTACGCCTGATTTGGCTATTAAACGAGAGCCAATTGTTTTATTTGTAGGTCGGCTAACCGAAAAAAAAGGCTGTGAATATTTAATTAAAGCTATGGCTAAAATACAATCCCAACAACCTGCTCTCAAATTAGTGATCATCGGTGATGGCCCCCTACGAACCGCCCTCGAAACCTCCGCCGCCAATACCCTCAAAAATTATCAATTTTTGGGTGTACAATCTCCAGAAATAGTCAAAAATTGGATGAACCGCGCCCAAATTATGGCGACTCCCAGCATCACCGGAACCCAGGGAGACTCAGAGGGTTTACCGAATGTGGTTTTAGAAGCACAGGCGATGGGTCTCCCTGTGGTCAGCACCTACCACGCAGGTATCCCAGAAGCGGTGATTGATGGAGAAACTGGCTTTCTTTGTCCAGAAAGAGATATAGATGGTTTAGCTAACTCAATACAGCAATTATTAACTAATTTGGAAATGTGGCAAAAATTTAGTCAACAAGGACGAAAATATATGCAGTCCAATTTTAATCGCGATCGCCAAACGCGAAGATTAGAAGAAATTTATACAACCGTTTTAGCGCCGCCTGAATTAGGGAAAGGAACATAGCCAGCATAATGAGAAAGTTTACGGTATAATGACTATAACAATTTACTGAGGTACTAACTCAATCTCAATGCGTATTTTGTCTATTCATAACAATTATCAAATTCGAGGCGGGGAAGACGAATCAACCCAAGCCGAAGCTAATTTGCTCAAAGCAAATGGTAATCAAGTTGATATTTATCAAGATAGCAATGAGCGAGTTGCCAGCCTTAATCGAGTACATTTAGCTTCTACAACCATTTGGTCTACAGAAGCCTACAAAATAGTTAAACAAAAGTTGCGAACCCACCCCACAGATATTGTTCATGTTCAAAACTTTTTCCCCTTAATCTCTCCATCAGTATATTATGCGGCTAAATCTGAGGGAGTCCCAGTAGTTCAAACCCTCCGAAATTACCGATTAATTTGCCCTAATGGATTGTTTTTTCGCTCCGATCGCATTTGTGAAGACTGTCTAGGTAAATTTGTACCCTATCCCGGAGTTATTCACGCCTGTTACCGAGAAAATCGAGCCGCCAGTGCCATCACTGCAACCATGTTAACCCTACACCGTATGGCTCGCACTTGGGTAAATCAGGTAGATATATTTATTACTCTCAGCCAATTTGCTCGCCAGAAATTTATTGAAGCCGGGTGGTCAGAAGACCGAATAATAGTTAAACCTAACTTTGTCTATCCCGATCCAGGAGTCGGCAGTGGGGAAGGGGGATATGCGCTATTTGTAGGTAGATTATCTGTAGAAAAAGGCTTAGATGTGCTGATTGATGCTTGGCAAAATCTCCGTCAACCAGTACCCTTAAAAATTGTGGGGGATGGTCCTTTAGTCCCCCGTGTCCAAGCCGCTGCTGAGAAATTACCTCACATTCAATGGTTAGGACGTAGACCCCTCCCAGAAGTGTATAAATTGATGGGAGAAGCCATGGTTTTAATTTTCCCTTCTAAATGGTATGAAACCTTTGGTAGAGTCGCTGTAGAAGCCTTTGCTAAGGGTACTCCTGTAATTGCTTCTAACTTAGGTGCGATCGCCGAATTAGTAGAAGATGGTCGCACGGGACTGCGATTTAAACCCAGCGATCCCATCAGTCTTGCCGAACAAGTTGAATCCCTAATTTCCCATCCTGAAAAACTCCCTCAAATGCGCCGAGAAGCCAGGGCAGAATTTGAAGCCAAATATACAGCACAACAAAATTATGAGCAACTGAAATCAATTTACCAGTTAGTTTTGAGTAAACCCTAGTAGATTACATGATTAATGGAAACATACCCCAATCAATCAAGATTAATTAAACCTAAAAAGGGATATATTAAACTCTCGACACTGACTCTATTTGCCTTCATTTGCGCATTTTTTTCCCGCGTACTTCAGCTTTTAAAATTTCCCTCGATTGTTAACTTAGTGCATCTGGCAATAGTTCCCTGGCTGTTTGCTTTTGCTCTGTGGAAAACCAAGATCAAAGACCGACAACAAATTACCATCATTAAAGAAATGGTAGTGGCTCTATTTATTTTTCTGATTATTTCCGTAGCCAGTGCCTTATTAAATGCCGCTGGTTTAATTAATATTGCCGTTAATTTCTTGTTGTTATGTGAACATTTTTTATTTATTGTTATTATTCTGACTGTCCCGATTACTTTGGACAAGTTAAACCAATTGCGTGGCTATATTGTTTTTGCATCCTTCACTAATCTAGCATTTGCCTATGTGCAACAGTATGTTCTGCATCTCCATCTACGCCAGGGATTAGAAGACAATATCAAAGGTGTTTTTATTGCCCAAGGTGCGGGTCATGTCATCGGTGCTTCTGTATCATTAACCTTTGGGATTTACTATTTTTTGGCAGCTAAAAATCTGCCTATATGGTTGCGGGCTGCCGTGGTATTAGCAACTTTTTGGCACATGGTTATTTCTGATGCTAAACAGGTAATTTTAGTGTTTGGTATTGCTGGGGGATTTCTGCTATTAACTAAATTTAAAAATATGGCTGATGCTATTAAATTTGTAATTATTTTTGGGATATTATCTTATGTGTTTTGGTGGGCGATTCATAATGTACCTGAGATGAGTGCTTTTCAAACTTGGATGCGGCCGGAAATTTATGGGCCGGAAGGAGAAGCTACTTTACTGAAATCTGCTACTTTTCGCATTGTTCCGGCTTTCTATGAGTCTCCCCTTCATCCTTTGCTAGGCTTAGGTCCTGGTCACACTGTAGGAAGACTAGGAGGCTGGATGCTACGGGAATATGCGTTTATTTTAAGACCCCTTGGGGCTACTTCCCACCCCGCTACTAATACCATTTGGCAAGCGGTAGGAGCTAGTTGGTTAGGAGATCAATCGAGTATGTTTTCTCCCCTGTTTGGTTGGGCGGGAATTTGGGGAGATGTCGGCTTTTTGGGACTGGCATCATTTTTGTATATTTGGTTTGTGGTTTGGCGTAGACTCTGTTTTGATGATATTTCTAAGTTTCTGGTTTTATGTCCCTTGTCTTTTGGGTTGATTTTTACTCAGATGGAGGAACCAGGTTATATGATTTATCTGGCTTGTATTGTGGTTTTGCGATGGCAAGAATATCACTTTAGTCGTCAATCTACTGAGATTCCTCAACCGCCACGATTAACTATTAAGACTCTTCTGAGACCTCAAGTTTTACTCCGCGCTTTATTGCTAATAGGATAGTGGGGTAATTATTACGGGATTATGATTAACTTAACTTTGAGATAATCTGGGGACTGATTGACCGCCTAGCAGTTGATGGGTTTCTCGCAATAATTGGGGGATTTTATCGGCGTGGGGACTATTTTTTAAACAGTCACTTAAATCTACTTGGTCAATAGTGGCGGCGTTTTGTCCGGGGAACCAATGACCACCATTTCCCAGTAAGTTATAGCGCATTTTACCATATTCGGTCATATCGTATGCGATCGCTAAATTTCTTAACCAGAGAATGATGGGAATATTAATATTATTGGGTGTATCTTCTGGGTTAGGTAAACCCTGATTCCATGTCTTGAACCAATCTTCCCCTAGGGCTTCTATGGCGGTTTTCTCTAACTTTTCTAAAATGGGGGGTAAGATTTCATCCCAACGGTCTAGGAGGTCCATAGCCTGTAAATGTTCATCAAAATCTGTAGGTTTCGATGCGCCTAAACTGAGGGTATGAACTTGGGGATAAGATAAACAAAATAAGTTGTTAAATACAATGGGACTAATGGGAGAACATAGGTCTACTAACTTTTGAGGCGGATCATATAATTTCCCCCCTTTATCAGAAGGACTGATGATAAACACTCCCATATCATGACGGTTGGCGGCTTCAATGGCGCGCCAATTTAGTTGATTGATATAATACCAGTGTAGGTTAACATAGTCGAATTTATCAGTAGCGATCGCATTAACAATAACATCCGTTGGCCCGTGGGTGGAAAACCCAATAAATCTGACTTTTCCTTCTTTTTGCAATTCTTGAGCGACTTCTAAACAGCCACCGGGTCGAATCGAATATTCTAACAGTTCCGGGGTATTAATCCCATGTAGACCCAATAAATCCACATAGTCTAACTGTAAATATTTCAGAGATTTGTCAAAGTCACGGCGAAACTCAGCCGGGTCTGGTTTCGGGGAAACTTTGGTTTGAATAATTAGCCTTTCGCGGGGTAGTTTTGGTAAAATCCAACCCAGTTGCATCTCCGATGTACCATAACCCCTAGCGGTTTCAATATGGTTAATTCCCGACTCTAGGGAACGGCGAATTACCGCTTCTAAATTCCGCTGACTTTCGGGGGGTATTTTTTCAGGAGAGGCATCTTGCCACTGATATTGATACCGCATTCCACCACAGGATAATACAGGCATCGGCAGTTCAGTTCGTCCAAACCTTCTATAGTGCATCATCAGCTATTTATATGGCAACAATTAGGGGAAACAGAAACCAGCGTTTGGGTTTCTATCCCCCAGTTTTTTTTGAGGATTAGGAAATCTCGCGGACAACAGGTTGACCGTCTTTGATTTCTCCCACTAGGATAACATCAGCCACACCGACAAACAAACCATTTTCTAAAACCCCAGGAATATTGTTGAGGGTTTTTTCTAATTCGGCGGGATTATCGATCGCATCAAATTTGACATCAATCACCATATTTCCCTGGTCTGTAATCACAGGTCCAGCTTTTTTGACTCCCATTCTCAGGGTAGGTTTACCCCCAAGTTTGGTAATGGCTGCCATTACCGGAGTCATCGCCATTGGCATAACTTCCACGGGTAATAAAAATGTAGAACCCAGACGATCTACGATTTTAGAACCATCTACAACTACAATAAACTGATCTGCTAAACAGTCTACAATTTTTTCGCGAGTGTGAGCGGCACCACCACCTTTGATTAAATTTTTGTGAGGATCAACCTCATCAGCACCATCAATGGCGATATCAATATGGTCAATTTCATCTAAAGTGGTGAGGGGAATGCCATATTCCTTGGCAAGTACAGAGGCTTGGAATGAGGTGGGAACGCCTTTAATATCTTTGATTTCCCCACTTTTGAGGCGTTCTCCTAAAAATTGAATTGTGTATGCTGTGGTTGACCCCGTTCCCAGTCCGACAATGGAACCGGACTTAACCCGGTCTGCTGCCGCTTTGCCAACCTGTTGCTTCATTAACTTAACGGGGTCTTGTTCTGGACTCATGCTAAATACTCCTAAAGGACAGTTTTGGATAACTGTAGTTTGATCAACAATTTTTACTTTATCGCGTTTTGTACCTTGGCAAACATCATATTTGAGTCAACACCAAAATTATCTGGGGTTGGATAAGTCGCCCTGGTGTTGTATTATATCATAGCAGAGCGGTGGTTTGAATAAGTGATAATTTGGGGTAACTGTTGGACGGTTGCCAATTCTACCTAATACGCTGACAGATTATTATTAGTTGTATCAACACGCATTTGAGGAAAGTTAGTGAATTCAGAGCAGATTAAGGTTTATTGTTGTCAGGGCCAGGTTTTTTTTAGTCGGGGTGATTATCCAGCTAGTATTGAGGCTTATATGAAGGCTTTAGAACTGGATATTAAAAATGCCGATGTTTATATCATGTTGGCAGAATCATATATTTATAATCAGGAAATTGATGCAGCTATTTCGGCTTTAGAAAAGGCTTTAAAATTACAGCCTGATTTGGCTGGGGCTTATATGCGAGTTGGCAATGCTCTGCAAATGTGTAATTGTCTGGATTTGGCTATTTGGGCTTATACTCAAGGGTTGGAAATTGAGCCAAATTATAGCATAGCTTATAGTAATTTGGGTGGTGTTTATTATCAGCAACAGAGATGGCATGAGGCGATTAATTGTTATCAGAAATGCCTGGGAATTGATCCTGATTTTGCGATTGTTCATTGGATGCTAGGAAATGCTTTGATTAAATCAGGGGATATGGCGGGCGCTATTACCTGTTATCAGCGGGCGATTAACCTACAAGACAGACCGGATTTTTATCGCAAACTGGCGGAAGCGCTAGAGAAAAATGGTCAGATTAATGAGGCGATCGCCAATTATAAAACCGCCCTCAAACTTGATGCTAATAATAGTGATATTATCGGGAAAATTGCCGAATTAAAATCCCGGCTAGAAACTCCGGTTTCCGGGTCTATCAGTGAATCGATGAATTTTATAGAAGATGCTACCGATAGTTTTGATGAACAGGGGGTAGATTTTTCGGGTCAAGTCTTAGAAGGGGAATTACACTATCAGGAAGAAACCCAGGAATCAGAGGATTTAGTTACCCCTCCCACTGAACAGTTATTAATTCAAGCAGATGCAAAATTTTGGGCACAAAAGCCGATAAATCCCAGGGTATTATCCTTACAAAAACAAGCAGAATTATATTTATCTCAGGGCAAATTAGAGGAAACTGTTGCCACCTGTCAGCAAATCTTAAAACTCGATCCTAATTTTTTATTTGTCTATGTAGTCCTGGGTAATGCCTTACATTTTCAAGGCAAAATATCCTCAGCCATTCGCGCCTACAATCAAGCCTTAGAAATTCATCCCGATTTTGCGGAAGTTCATGCTAATCTAGCGACCATGTATCTGCAAAATGGGCAGGTAAATGAAGCGATCGCCGCTTATCAAAAGTCCATTGAGATTAAACCGGACTTGGCGGCGGTACATTGGAATTTAGGGAGAGTTTATCAACAATTAGGAAATACAGAAGCCGCCATTAATTCCTGGAAAATCGCCTTAGAATTAAAACCCGATTTAGTAGAAGCCGACTTTCACTTTGAGTTAGGCAATATTCTGGCGCGACGGGGTGAATATGAACCAGCGATCGCCAGTTATCAACGGGCAATTTCCCGGAAACCCAATTGGGCGGAACCCTATGCTAATATCGGCTGTTTACGGGTGCAGCAAGACCGCTTAAAAGAGGCTTTAGACCAGTTACAAAAAGCCATTGCTCTCAGCCCCAAAATGCCGGAACTGTATCTACACACCGCCCGCATTTTTACCAAACTCCGCCGCCACCAAGATGCCATTAATCACTATCAAAAAGTAATTGAACTCCAACCCAATTTTCCCGATGCCTATGCTAATTTAGCGAATATGCAGGCAATCCTTGGACAACTACCAGAGGCGATCGCTAACTATCAAAAAACCCTACAATTAAAACCAGAATGGGCAGAAGTTTACTGTCGTCTCGCCCATATTCAAAAACAAAAGGAACCCAAAGAAGCCGTAGCCAACCTAGAAAAAGCGCTGGAACTTAAACCAGATTTTGCCGAAGCCTATCAACAACTCTGTGATCTTCTCAGCCATTCCACCAATTTAGGAAAAGCCAGAAAGGTAGCCGATCGCTACTGGGAAAACTGCGGTAAAACTCTACCCGTCCTATGCGCGATCGCCTATATTTTTTCCTATACTCAATCAGGCGCTTGTGAACAGGCATTAGCCAAACTCGAACACTTAGAAACCATCTGCAATAACAGCATGGAAACCCTCACAGAAATCGAAATCAGGCTAATTTATGAAATCATTTTATTTACAGTTCCCCACCTCCGGGATAACTTAGAAGGAAACGCCCAATTTTATCAGATAATTTGTCAATCTTATTACCAAGAACCCATAGCCACTCCCCCGTCTATTTATGCCGAACCGCGTTCCCCTTTAAAAATCGGTTTTCTTTCCAAACATTTTCGCCGCCATTCCGTGGGTTGGTGTGCCGAAGGAGTCATCAAAGAAATGTCCGCAATTACCCCCCATATTAATTTATATATTAGTGGCATACTGCACCCCGATGAGGTAACAGCCAGATATGAACAAACCGTCGCTAAATGCTATTGGCCGAAATCCTATCCCAATGGTTTTGCCTCCGCAGAAGAATTAAGTCAAGAAATCCGAAGCGATCGCATTGATGTATTAGTTGATCTCGACTCAGTAACCATTCCTGTAAACGTGCAAGTTTTGCATAAATCCCCCGCCCCAGTTTGTGTAACTTGGTTAGGATTTGATGCCCCCTATCTCACCAGTAACCATTATCTAATTTGTGACCAACATACTCACCCACCCGGAATAGAAAAACATTATCTCGAACGCCTAGTTAGGCTACCAGATACCGCCGTAGCCATAGCCGGACTTCCCACCCGTCCCGTAGATAGAAACATGGTGAGACAACAGTTAAATATCCCCCCAAATGCCGTAGCTTATCTATGCGTTGCGCCGGGGCGAAAAACCAATGGGGAGATGATCAAAGCCCAGGTTAATATTCTGCGATCGGTTCCCAATAGTGTATTAATTCGCAAAGGTCAAGGGGATGCCCAACTACTGCGAGAAATGTATAACCAAGCCTGCGAAGACCTAGGAGTTGACATCAATCGTTTAATCTTTTTAGGACTCACCAAAACCGAAGAAGAACACCGGGCGATTTATAAAGTTGCGGATGTCATGTTAGATTCCTACCCCTACAATGGAGGAACCCATAACCTAGAGGCATTATGGTCAGAATTACCCGTAGTCACCAGGTCAGGTAGACAGTATTTATCGCGGATGGGTTATGCTTTCCTAAAATCAGTTAACCTTGATATAGGTGTAGCTTGGAGTTGGGAAGAATACACCCAACTAGGGATTGAATTTGGTCAAAATGCCACATTAAGACAGCAAATTAGTAACCATTTAGCCAGAGTTAAACAACCAGAAACTCTCGCCCCCTTGTGGAATCCTAAACAGTTAGCCATTCAAATGTATCGAACCTTTGAACAATTAAGGCGCGTGACTAATTAGGAACATCTCGCCCAGAAACGTTATCATGGACGATAGCACAATTAACTGTTGAGTTGGACCACTAAGGTCGCTATCGTGGAACATCCCGTTTCATCTACTGTTCACTGTATTAACCCCAAATGCCCTAAACCCCATGGCCAGCCTTGGGGTAATAGGTTTTGTCAAAGTTGCGGTGCGCCATTGCAACTCAACGATCGCTATATTCCCTTAAACAGTCTAGGAAGTGGCGGCTTTTCCAGGCTGTACACCATTTGGGACTTGAAAACCCAATCCGAAAAAGTCCTGAAAGTCCTCGTGCAACCCGACCCCAAAGCCCTAGAATTATTTGAACAAGAAGCCAGAGTTTTGGCATCCCTACAGCATTCGGGAGTCCCACGGGTAGTCCCAGACGGCTATTTTTTCCTACGAAGACGCAACCGTAACCCCTTACAACTTCCCTGCTTAATCATGGAAAAAATTAACGGCCTTACTCTCGAGGAAATTCTCGCCGAATATCCCCAAGGCTGTCCTGAAGAGTTGGTCATGCTGTGGCTGCATCAGGCTTTGGATATTTTGCGGGAGTTACACAAACGGGGAATTGTACACCGAGACCTGAAACCGTCTAACCTGATGTTGCGTTTACCCCACCCGCAAACCCTCGACTACAGCCAGCTTGCGGATAGTCCCTTGGTGATGATTGACTTTGGCGGCGCGAAACAAATTGGGACTTTAGTCCATAGCGATCGAGAAACTACCCCCAGAAGCCACACCCGCCTAGTTTCTCCCGGTTATAGTCCCCCGGAGCAAATAGTTGGGGCCGCCATAACTCCGGCCACCGATTTTTATGCTTTGGGGCGAACCTGTATCCACCTGTTAACGGGTCTGTTTCCCGCCGAACTTGAAGACCCCATGACCGGAAAATTGCAATGGCAACATCGGGTGGCCGTGACTCCCGGCTTTGCCGAATTACTTGATTGTATGGTCGAAAATGATGTGAATGAGCGCCCCCAAAATGCTGATGATATTCAAACCTATCTATTCCGCATCGCCAGGATGAAAAGGCATCCCCGCCGGATGATGTCCTTTCCTCAACTGTTTCTTGATGTCATCAAAACTGCATTAATTGAAGTCGATCGCATTATCTGGGGGGGATTGAAATTGGTTGGGCGCAGCCTCCTGGCTATATCTCAGGCTATCACCGAAACCCTTTGGCAAATCGGGTTGGCTAGTTCAGGAGGAATGCTGGGGGCGGGGTTAGGGTTAATTTTAGCCTATCAATCTCCCCTCGGTCAAATATTAGGGGATTTACTCAAGCCTTCTTTACCCCTGTTGTTTAGTCATCTATCTAACAATTTGGGCGCGGAAATTATAGTGTTAAGTTTAGCCGGATTAGGCACAGGTTTAGGCTTGACCGATGGCGCAGGTTTTCAGCAACGCCGTCACTATAAATGGGCGGGCGTGATGGGTGTATTCGGATATTTAACGGGGGGGTTACTGTGGCGCATTATCAGTACCATCTCCCTAGTGCCAGGGTTTGGCAATTTGGCTATGGCGAGATGGTTTTGTATAGGAATGACTACCGTGATTTTAACCTGGGGATTGGATTGGAAAAGCCATCGCTCGGTTTATGCGATCGTTTCCGCCAGCGCCACCAGCGCTATTTTTTGGGGTTTAGCTAACTTGAATATCCTGCCCATTTATCTATTACAATTTCCCCAAGTCAGTCTGATAGCCGAGTGGGTACAGTTCAGGTATGCTATTACTTTTGTGGGTTTATTGGGCTGCACTATAGCTTTATCTTTGGCAGTAATTCACTATACAATTATCCCGATTTTACGCCTGATAGGATGGAAATAGACATCAGCAATAATCCCCCCGCTGAGAGAATTGTTTATCTGTATAGTTTATCATCAAATATAGGTAAAGTAAACCAGAATGTTGCCCCTTCCTTCGGAGTGGCGATCGCCCCGATTTTACCACCGTGGGCGTTGATAATTTGCCGACACAAATATAAACCCAAACCTAACCCTTGAATATTCCCCACAGTTCGCCCCCGTTTATATAAATCAAAAATCCCCTCTAATTCCTGTTCACTCATACCATTACCATTGTCTTGAACAGTGCATCGGACTAACTTAACCCGGGTATTTTTAGGGGAGATAACTTCTGTAATCAACTCCGCTGACAGAGTGATGATAATACCAGGAGGATTATATTTAATCGCATTAGATAACAGATTATCAAAAACCCTCCATAGCTGATTAGGGTCAGCGTTAACCGAGGGTAAATTTTCCGATATTTGATTATTAATTGCCGCCTGTTCTTTTTGTAAGATTAGCTCTAATTCCAGGGATAATCTGTTAGTAAAGTGACGCAAATTTAAGGATTGACAATTTAAATGAATCCCCTTTAATTCTATATTGCTGGTTTGCACTAGGGAATTAATCAAAGCCAATTGGCGAGTGCAACTGTTAGCCATACGCTTTAAAATTGATGGGGCTACAGGTAATTCATCATAATTTTCTGGTATTTTTTTGAGGAGATTTTGCAGCACCATTAACATTCCAGTAACCGGATTTCGTAAATCATGGGACATCGCATGAATATAAATTCGCAGGGCAGATTCTATCTTTTGGCGCTCCCTAATTTCTCGCTCTAATTGCTGATTTTGGGTGATTAATTGCTGTTTTTGTTGACTAATGGTTAATTGAGTTCTCACCCTAGCCAATACTTCCTGAACATGAAAGGGTTTAGTAATATAATCTACCCCTCCCACATCAAAAGCTAATACCTTATCCATAGTATCACTCAACGCACTCAGAAAAATAATAGGAATCTCCCGAGTTGTCGGGTCATCTTTTAAATATTTAGCTACCTGATAACCGTCTAATTCTGGCATCATAATATCCAGTAAAATTAAATCAGGTGTTTCCGCTTCTACAGCCTGTAGCGCCCGCTGACCATTGATAGCCTTACGGACTTTATAGCCCTGTTCTAGCAACATTTGGGAGAGGAGGCGGAGGTTCTCGGGAATATCATCAACAATCAAAATATCCGGTTGAAACTCGGAACTAATATCACGACTCATATTCGCAATCCCTATAATAAAACTATTACTATGACCCTAGGGCAGCATCGGATCTGCTTTCCGATCAAATCAAAGTTTTCGTAACATCATTTATTGTATCTAATCGAAAATTATTTACCAACTCCGTGAGAGTGGCCACTAATTCCGTTTCCGATTCGGGAATTTCAGTAATTAATTGGAATACCTCCGCATCATCCCCAGAAATTGCCGCCTTATGAAGCCGTTTTAGCCAATCAAAAGACATAACCATTAAAGCCTGCGGTGTCAGCGCGCGCAGTGATTGAGAAGAGACGCTAGGGGGGTTAGGTTCCATCAGATAACGGTAGCGCAGACCTAAATGAATTGCCATTTTTTCCAGTAAATCAGGATTCTGAAAAGGTTTGCGTAGGATATCATCACAGCCAGCATTGATAATATCTACCTCCTGTTCACTTAGGGCGCTGGCGGTGAGAGCAATTATTTTAACTGTATCACCAAAGGGGCGCGATCGAATTTGGCGGGTCGCCTCATAGCCATCCATAATTGGCATCCGCATATCCATCCAAATTAGTTGGGGTTTATGACTTTCCCAAGTGGCGATCGCCTCCCGACCATTTTCTGCTTCCAAAACCTCAAATCCTAAAGTTTCTATAATTCTAGCTACCAATAGTCGATTTTCTGGCACTTCATCCACTACCAAAATCCTGTAATTTTGACCATCAGATTCAATGGCAATTTTCCGGCTACACATAGGAGTAATAATCAACGGCTGGACTGTAGCTAAATCTAAGGGAATCTCAAAAATAAATTTACTCCCCACACCCATAGTGCTATCAACTGTAATATCTCCTCCCATCAACTGCACAAATTTTCGACTAATTGGCAATCCTAACCCGGTTCCTTCCTGAGAATATTTACCCGTTTCTGTTTGCACAAAAGCATCAAATAAAGCATCGATTTCCTGGGGGGAAATTCCTGGGCCTGTATCTTCAACTATAAACTGCATCAGTACAGTATTAGAATCTGTATGAGCTTCTTTAGGTGTCGGTAGAGTCTTAGTGTATAATGTCACTTCCCCGGCGGTCGTAAATTTAATAGCATTGGCGAGTAAATTGATTAAAACTTGTCGCAGCTTTTTCTCATCACCTAACAGATACCGAGGCAAATCTAAGGGGCGATTAATATTTAATACAATATCTTTATGGGCAGCTTTTAACTTAAACATTTCCTCCAGGGTTTCCAGAAGCCTATGCAGGTCAAAATGATTCATTTCTAAAGTGATTTTTCCCGCTTCAATTTTGGATAAATCCAGAATATCATTAATGAGTTCTAGGAGGTGTTCACCACTGCGATTAATAATTGCTAATTCCTGGGAACCTTCAGCAAATATGGGGTTATCAGACATCAATTGACTAAACCCCAGAATCGCATTAAGGGGGGTTCTTAATTCATGGCTCATATTCGCTAAAAATGTACTTTTGGCACGGTTCGCAGCATCGGCGGCGCGTCTGGCTTCTTCTAGGGCAATATTTTGGGTAGCTAGTTTCAGTCTTTGTTGTTTTTCTCGTTCTAATAAATTGGCTTGGGCGAGGGCTATTCCCATTTTAGCAGCTACTGATTCTAAAAGGTCGATTTCTTCATCTGTCCAGGTGCGACTGTTGCTACATTGACTTAGATAAATTGCGCCGTTGGGTTGACTGCGATAGGATGTGCGAATAGCTAAAAGAGATTGGATCTCAAATTGCTGGCAAAACTCTAAGGCTCCTTGTAGGTTTTTATCTGTGTTAATATTTTCGTGAGTGATGGCGATATCCTGACTAAGAATCCTATCAATATAGGGATAATCTTCGAGGGGATATTCCTGATTTAAAATCGGGGGATACTCGCATTTTAAATATTCGGCAACGGCTTTAATTTGGGGTGTGGGGCTAGATAAATAAGTGTAAATCGTACAGCGATCGACTCCGAAAGTTTGACCAATACGGTTGGCTGCAGTTTGAAAAATTTGCTGGGGATCTAGGCTAGATCTGAGTTCCTCCGTGATTTGTCGCAGCAGTCTTTCCCTCTCAAATTGGCGGCGGAGAGCTTCTTCCGCTCGACGGCGATCTGTGATATCATTACTGCTAGAAAGTAGACATTCTTGGCTGTTTAAATTAATGATATCTGCCGAAACTAATCCGCTTCTAATCTCGCCATTTTTAGTTCTAAATTCTAGTTCAAAGTTGCGGACTTGACGATTTTGGGCTATAAGATCTAACATCTCTGACCGTTGCTCAGAATATACCCATAGGTTGAGTTCGTCCAGGGTGCGATTGATAATTTCTTCCGCATTGTATCCGGTGACTAGGCAAAAACTTTCATTAACTTCTAGGTGAATACCATCATCAAGACGACTAATTGTAATGGGGTGAGGGGCTGCATGAAAGGCTGTCGAAAATTTTTGTTCTGACTCCCTAAGTGCAGCTTCTGCAGCTTTACGTTCTCGGACTGCGGCTTCGGCAATTTTAACTTTTTGCTCGAGTTGTTGAGTACGTTCGGCAACTTTTTGTTCTAATCTATAGGAGTATTCCTGAAGTTGACTATAGGAAAGTTTTAATTGTCCCCGCATTTGTTTAAAAGACCTAGCCAGGGTGCGGAGTTCTTGAGTGCAACTATTTCCAACTTTCTGATTCCAGTTACCCCTAGATAGGGCGTTAGCCGCTTTTGCTAAATCGATAATGGGGCGAGTAATCCACTCTCCGGTCATCCATCCTATGGCGATCGCTACTGCTAAAGCAATCACCGATAATCCCATGGTAAGGCGGGTATTATTTTGGATATTTTGCATAAAATCGGCTTCGGGAATCACCACCACAATCAACCATGTTAAACCTCGTTCATCCCGAAAAGGTAGCAGTTTTATATATTGAGTTTCACCATTAAATGGGATTTTTCTAAAATAAGAATTATCGATGCGATCAAATCTATCAAATTCATCTTTTAAATATTTACTGATTTCTTGAATTAAAGGGTTTGCACTAACTAAAGCAGCCTTTCTAATTATGCGATCGTCTTCCTGTGTAAACAGGGGTTCTGAGGTAGAACTTGCTACTAATAAACCTTCATGATCAATAATAAATGCCTTTCCCATTTCTCCCATATCTAAACTATTCAAAACTTGACCAATATAAGACAGACTGATGACAATACTCATGACTCCATCAGCTTCCGTGGAATCAGGGGAAGAAGAAATAATTTGACTAGCACTAATTTGCAGAATTGGGGGGGGTTCAAACCGGGTATAAATTGGGCTCCAAACAGGTTTATCAGTGCCGATCGCCACCCGATACCAGGGTCGTAGACGAGGATCATAATCGGGATCAATATAATCTGGTGGTTGCCTATTAATTGCCTCTAAGCTATTGTAGCGATATAAATCAAAGTTGGTAGATGCCCCAGCAATTCCTACTTGTAATTGACCATCTTTAGTGCGGGAAGTTGAGCGATATTCTCCCTGTTCATTACCAATAGAAATAATATCAATTGATTCAAAAAACTTGGCTTTTCTCCAGAAATACAATTCCCATCCTGATAAATCTTCAATATCTAATAATCCCAAAGCTACCGCATCTTGGATATCCTGACCTACTATAAAAGGAATTTCTAAGTAGTGAGTTATATTTTCTTCAATGCGATTTACAATTTCGACAATCAACCGATGGGCTAAATCATCAACGGCTTTCTGTCCGTTTTTGAAAGACAGATATCCCACGACACCAACAGTGGCAAAAATTTGGACTACAAAAGGGATAACTAACAGTCCCCGCAGCGATATTTTAGAGGATATCCCGGTAATTAAGCGACGACGGATAGACCACATTTTGGGGATACGCATCATAGCTAGGTGAGTGATTATATGATATAATAGGGGAAGTTGAGAGCTAATTTTAGTCCCAACTTCCCTATCTATAAACTATCAGGTTTTAGCCTAAACTGCATTCAAGCCTAACATTCCTTTGAGGGTAAAGTAGGTAAATAAGAAGACACTTATCAGTAAACCTAACAGGGCGATCGCTGTCACGGGACGGTTTAAAAGAGGTTTGAGACGTTCAAACAGGAAATAAAAAATCCCCAGAGTAAAGGTGATCAGGTAGCGGGGATAGCGGGATACATTCTGAAAAAAGTCTTGCATAGGTTAATCTAATTAAATGGCTAGGGAGTGACATCAGTATACCATTATAATTAATTAACTGGGCAACTGTTGCTAGTTGCCCCTAGGGATGTCGTCAAAAATTGGGTTAATTTAGGCGATCGCCTGATTCGAGATCAAACCAGTGCATCTGTTTTCGAGATAGGCTTAATTTTACCTGTTCACTTTCCCAAAGTAGGTCAGCCGGAATCACCGCCCGCAGAGTTTGTTCAGAGCCGTTAATGCGGACACTCAAAAGTTTTTCTTTCCCCAAGTCTTCAATTAAATAGACCTGTCCTTCAACTAGATCGGCATCGGCTTCTTCTCCTAAAGATACATCCTCTGGACGAATCCCAAAAACCACAGCTTTTGGGGAAGTTTGTAAATAAGGTAAAGTTAAACCAAACTCTCCTAAAATTGCCTGATTGTCGTGACAGTCTAAGGTTAATAAATTCATTTGAGGACTCCCCACAAATCCGGCTACAAACCGATTAGCCGGCTGCATATAAATCTCAGTAGGAGAGGCTAACTGCTGCAAATACCCATCATAAAGTACCGCAATTTTACTAGAAAGAGTCATGGCTTCCGTTTGGTCATGGGTGACATAAACCACAGGTTTTTGTTGAGATTCAAATAACTGTTTGAGGTCGGCGCGGACTTGTTCCCGCAACAGCGCATCCAAATTACTCAGAGGTTCATCTAACAGGAAAACATCAGGGTTACGCACTAGCGATCGGGCTAAAGCCACCCGCTGACGCTGACCCCCCGAAAGTTGTCCGGGTTTACGCTCTAATAGATGTTGAATTCCCAAACGGTTCGATACATCATTAACCCGTTTTTCAATTTCTATGCTATCAACTTTCCGCAATTTCAAAGAGGTTGAAATGTTTTCATAAACCGTCATGTGAGGATATAACGCATAACTCTGAAATACCATCGCCATATTGCGTTTACCAGGGGGAATATTGGTTAAATCTTCTCCCCCTAAAATTACCTGACCCTGGGTGGGTTCATCTAACCCAGCAATCATCCTTAATAGGGTTGATTTCCCACAACCAGAGGGACCCAGAAGAGTGAGAAACTCCCCATCATTAACATTAACACTTACATCTTTAACGGGGATGACATTATGAGCGAATTGTTTACGCAGGTTTTTGAGTTCTAATTTAGCCATGATTTCGATAATTACAGAACAGTGATTGAGGTGATTTTAGCCTTTGACAGCGCCGGCTGTGATTCCTTGAACAATACGACGTTGGAACATTAACACTAAAATAACCAGGGGAATAGTTCCAGTTACGGTAGCAGCAGCAATAGGACCATAGGGGATTTCAAAAATAGATGCACCTCCAATTTGTGCAACGGCTACCGGAATGGTATACATTTCTTCGCGGCTGATAAAGGTGAGAGCAAAAATAAACTCATTCCAGGCGAAAATAAAGGTGAGAATTCCGGTGGTTACTAAAGCAGGTATGGTCATGGGTAGAACTATCTGTAACAGCATCCCAACGGTTCCATATCCGTCAATTTTGGCGGAGTCTTCTAGGTCTTTTGGTAGTTGTTGGAAAAAACTTCTCAAGACCAAAATTGTCAGGGGTAAATTAATGGCAGTGTAGGGGATAATTAGGGCGATGTAGTTGTTACCTAATCCCATAAATTTGACAATTTCCAGCAACCCTAAAAATAGGAGAACATAGGGAAACAAACTGATAATTAGGACAAAGCCGAGGATCACATTTTCTCCGGGTATTTTTAATCTAGTTAGGGTGTAGGCGGCGGGGGCCCCAACTCCTAAACATAGAAAGGTTGAAATGAGCGAAACTAAAGCACTATTAAACACATAGCGCAGAAAGTGCCAGCCTAAACTTTGATAGTGTTGAAAGGTGAGTTGATCCAGACTGGGAAAATAAACATTGGGAATGGTGGAAATAGATTCATTGGTTTTTAAAGAAGTTAGCAACTGCCATAACACGGGCGCTAGACAAAATATGATGGTGAGAATCACACCTATCCACAGAAAAATCCGACCCCAGTTGATTTGGCTTTTGCTATCAGTTTCTGAGGATTGATTAGCAACGGTCATTGATTATTTACCTCCCATAACATTTAAGCGAGTTCTTGATAGGAAAAAGGCAGCGATCGCCACAGCTAAAATCAGCAGTAAAAAGGTGACTACAACTAAGGCAGCACCATAGCCAAAATCCAGATATCGGCGCACCGTAGCATAGATATAAATAGACACGGTTTCTGTAGCCCCACCGGGTCCCCCGCCAGTCATGACTTGCACCAAGTCAAAAATACCAAATGCTTGGGCAAACCGAAACAGTAAAGCAATGATAATTTGAGGCATAACTAAGGGGATGGTAATTTGCCAAAAACTCTGCCACTGGTTAGCGCCATCAATAGCATGGGCTTCGTATAAATCACTAGAAATCGACTGCAAACCAGCTAGGAGAATAATGGCAATAAAAGGGGTGGTTTTCCACACATCAGCGATAATCATAGCTAACATGGCGCGGGTAGGATCGCCTAGCCAAGTAATGGGGCTATCAATGAATCCTAAGCGGGTCAGAATATCATTAACTACCCCATACTGATCATTAAAAATCCACGCCCAAGCTAACCCCATCACGGCTGTAGGTAACGCCCAAGGAATTAGGGAAGATGTGCGGACAAAACCTCGCCCAAAAAAGGCTTGATTTAGCACTAATGCGATGCCCATACCAATCACCAATTCTAAGAAAATAGAGATGATGGTAAAAACGCTAGTATTCCACATGGTTTGCCAAAATCGACCATCTCCAATTAGGCGCTGATAGTTGGATAATCCCGCAAAAATTGGTTGTAATTGAGTGCCTAAATTATTGGTAAATAAACTCAACCAAAATGCCCTACCTATCGGATAAATAAACACAAAGCCAAGAATTATCAAAGCTGGTGCTATTAAGATCCATCCGGTGAGTTTCTCTTGGCGTTCCATCTGATTGTTAATTCTTTCATTCATGATTAATTAGTTATCGATTCAACAAGGCGCGGGTTTCATTGGAGGCAGCTTGCATGGCTTGTTCTGGGGTTCTGCTTCCGGTTAGGGCGGCGCTGAGATACCGTTGCAAAATATCAGAAGCCTGGGCATATTGAGCGATCGGAGGCCTTAAAACTGGGTTCTGCACTACTTCCAATAAGTTGGGAAGATAGGGAAACTTCTCGACTAATGGCGGGTCATTAAATAGAGATATTCTGGAGGGAACATAACCAGTTTCTAAAAAATATTTGCGCTGAACTTCTGGTTTATTAAAGAAGTTGATAACCGCCCAGGCTTCGTCTTTATGGCGAGAAGTGGAGGCAATGCCAAATCCCCAACCTCCTAAACAAGCACCACTATTTTTACCGGGGGCGTGTACCATTGGTTTAATGGCAAAATTTCCGGCTATGTCTGAGTTGGAGGCGAGGGAATAAACATAAGGCCAGTTTCTTAAAAAGGCAGTATTACCACTTTCAAATAGGCGGCGGGTTTCTTCTTCGGCGTAGGTGGTAACTCCAGGGGGAGAAATGTTTTTGGTAATGGTATCTCGGAGAAATTGCACAGCGGCGATCGCTTCCGGTTTATCTAACCCGACTTCTTGGGTATCTGGGTCGATCCAAAATCCTCCAGAACCTTCTAAAATTTCGGTAAACATAGCCGATAAACCTTCATATTGTCTACCTTGCCACAAATAACCCCATTGGGCTAAATCTTCTTCTTGTAGCCTTTGGGATATCTCTATTAATTCATCGAAAGTGTCCGGAGGTTCTGCGCCAATTTTTTCTAATAAATCAGTCCGATAATACAGCATTCCTCCGTCTGTACGGAAAGGCATTCGGTAAAGTTTATCTTGATAGCGTCCCCCGTCAATATCCCCTTCTAAATACGCCTGTAACTGTCCTGGAGTCACCCGATTCGATAAATCAGATAACCACCCGGCTGCTGCAAACTTTTGTACCCAAACGATATCCATATAAGCGAGATCGTAGGGAGAATCTCCGAGTAAAAAAGCCGAGGTATATAGGTCTTCGACTAAATTGGTGTTATTGGGGCCGCTGATGACTTCTAGGCGGATATTTTCGTGGTTTTCATTAAAGTCTTTAACCAGGGGTTGCCATTGGGCTGCTTCCAAGGCTTGGACTAACACCCTCACGGTTACGGGTTGTTGGCTAAAGGCGGGAATAATAACGCACAATACCGCTAATAAACTGGCGATCGCTAATCCCAAATTTCGCCAAAATCTCGAATATTTTAGATGAAGTAAGCGGCTATTGATTTGACGATTAATTCTGTGTTTCTGTAACATTACTAAATTTTTGCAATTGACAACCGGAAACAATCCCTATATCTGGAGATAGACCTGATTTACCCTGGTATCAAATGCAGGTTAGAGTTCACTTGGGTTATGATTATACAAATTTTTGAGGATTATGGCAAGGCAACTTTAGATTACTTAATATTTAGGGGGTGGCCATCGGAAAATTTCTGTATAATCTGACACACATCAGATTGATTGATGCTATTAATCTTTAAGGTAAGATAATATCACCTAATTAAAAAATATTTTTAGCCATTAATTATCATCTGGCGATCGCTGACCCAACCACTAGAATAAAAATTAGATTGACTTATAGACACGAGGCTAGTAAAATCTTCTGAAGATTAATTAATCAGACCTTGATAATTTAGGAAAGACCAGTGTTAGACATTAAACTGATTCGGGAAAATTCACAAGAGATTCAACAACGCCTCAACCGTCGAGGAAACTATGACCTAGAAGCCATCTTAGAATTAGATGAAAAACGGCGGGAACTTGAACAGCAACGCATTCAACTAGAAACCCGCAGCAACGAGATCGGTAAACTTGTAGGAGAAAAAATCAAATCTGGAACCGACCCCAAAGGGCCAGAAATTCAAGCATTGAGGGAAGAAGGACAGCAAATCAAGTCCCAGTTAAGTGACTTAGAACCCCAAGAAAAAGACCTAGAATCGCAAATTACTAGCCTATTACTTCCTTTACCAAACCTTCCTAGTGACACCACCCCAGAGGGAAAAAGTGAAGCCGAAAATGTGGAAGTACGCCGCTGGGGAGATGAATATAAACTCCAAAATGCCGAGATTTTACCCCATTGGGAAATCGGAGAAAAGCTAGGAATTCTTAACTTTGAACGAGGGGTAAAGATTGCCCAAAGTCGTTTTGTTAGCTTAGTGGGGGCTGGCGCGGCATTAGAACGCGCATTAGTTCAATTTATGCTGGATACCCACACAGCTAATGGCTATTTAGAAGTTATACCACCCCTGCTAGTGAATAGTATATCTTTAACTGCTACAGGTCAATTACCTAAATTTGCGGAAGAAAGTTTTAAATGTGCTGATGACGATTTATGGTTAATTCCTACTTCAGAAGTTCCGGTAGTTAACCTATATCGTGATGAAATTTTAGAAAGTGAACAACTCCCCATTTATCACTGTTCATTTACTCCCTGTTTTCGGCGGGAGGCGGGAAGCTATGGAAAGGATACCAGAGGTCTAATTAGACTGCATCAGTTTAATAAAGTGGAATTGGTGAAATTAGTACACCCAGAGACTTCGGAGTTAGAACATGAAAAATTAGTGGCGGATGCTGAAGGTATTTTACAGGCTTTAAAATTACCCTATCGTGTGATAGAATTGTGTACGGGAGATTTGGGATTTGCAGCAGCTAAATGTTATGATTTAGAAGTATGGCTACCTTCAGCAGGAACTTACCGAGAAATTTCGAGTTGTTCTAATGTTAAAGATTTTCAAGCCAGACGTGCCAATATTCGGTTCCGGGAAGCCAAAGGCGACCCCAAGAAAAAGAAAAAGAAAACGGAGTTTGTTCATGCTTTAAATGGTTCGGGATTGGCGGTTGGACGAACTATGGCTGCCGTTTTAGAAAACTATCAGCAGCCGGATGGAAGCGTTAAGGTTCCGGAGGTTTTACAGCCTTATTTGGGGCGAGAGGTTTTGTAAAATTTGGCTGGTATGTTAACTTAAAAAAAAGAGTGGGGTTTTGCTTAGGCTTAACCCCAAGATAAAAATTAACTTGTTTCTGAATATCAGCTATTGGTAAAATTTGGTTAGTGAATTGTAAAGATCACCATGAATTTTAAAACACGAATTAGCGAATTTACAGGTTCAATTAATTCTTTAACCATAATCTCAACCATAGACATTCTTCAGCGAGACATAATAATGATACCAGTAAAAATTAGGGAAAGTCCGATCCACTGATTCAAATCAAATCTTTCACCAAATAGTAAATTTCCGGCGATCGCAATTAAAGTAAAGCTAATTCCGGCAAAAATTGGATAAGCAGTCGAAACCGGAAGCTGATCTAATGCTTTCGCAAATAAAATCACATTAACTCCATAGACCATAATGCCACCGATAAACCAGGGAGAAAGCAACAGAGTTAACAAACTTGGATCGGTAGCTACCAGTCGCGATTTTTTTAACAGCAGACTACCGACACAGTTATTAATTGCTGCCAAAATCAAAAATCCCCAACCACTTAAATAAAAATTCATAGGATACCATTTAACCTAATTTATTCTAGCCATTTAGTGTTAATGACTCTGCCGCCAGAGTAATAACCTACTTCCCCAGGTTGAATCCTGTCTTTTATTTGAATGCGAAAAGATTGCATAGTCTGAAAATCCACATCAGAAATTATAAAGTTTTGGGTTTCTAATCTTTGGTCAAAGGGAATATGCACATTCATAAAATAAGTACCGGGTGATAATAGTTTAACCCAGTATTCTCGATCGCCAATGCGGTTAATATTTAAAGCATTCGAGGGATTAATCAAATTGTTAAATGTGGCATTGTTGAGTAATTCAATTTCTGACTCTGCAAAAAGTTGGCCAGCAGCATATAAGCCATTGCGATAAATATAGACTCCATTTAAGTTGTCTGGTATATTAATTAAAAACATTCTGCGTCCTTGGATTTCCTGATCAATGCTTTCAATTACTTGTTTAGCTATGTTCCCGGCTAAATTCCAGTTTTGATTAAAGCTATACAAATAATAAGATAAAATGATTGATATAATCATGAATTGAATAGCTAAAAGTACACGAAATCTAGCCAGAGAAACACCAATAACTAATACCAATAAAATCACCAAAAATGCCGATGGTAAATATAGGAGTCTTTCCCCTTCTGTATTGGACAAGGAAATGCGAATATTAATCACAGGTAATAAAGAAGTGCCAAATAATCCTAACAAAAGAATTGCTAATTTTGCAATTAATATATAAACCCCTTGTCGGCACAAACAGACGACCACAAAAGTACAAATAATGGTCATGAATATGGCAAAAAATATCACCCAGTTTTCTTCTGGAATATTAGGAAGTGGGGGAATGATAATTCTGAGGCTAGAAGCCAAACCTCGCTGGATAATGTCAAGATTAAAGTTGGTGTGAACCCCGCTTCCGTAGCCTCCTAAAAATTGTCTAATTCCCAAGTATCTTAGCCCCAAATAAATTGGCAAAACCGAGGCATACATTAGCGGCAAATATAGTATTTTTAATAAATTAATATAATTGTTTTTATTCAGGTAATTATATAATTCATATAACAATACTAATCCTGGGTAAATAATGACTGATTCTTTGGATAGTAAACCCAGAAAAAATAGGATATATGATATAAAAAATAATCGGTTATTGTCGGTTTCTTTATATTTAAGATAACCACAAAATGCCGCCAAGCCAAAGCAAGTAGCGACGAGATCGGATCTGGCTGATATCCAGGTAACAGCTTCAACATGACTATGAAGAATAATGAAAATAAAGCCGGAGACTAGGGAGAAAATATTAATTAATTTTCCGGCTAGATCTGCACCCCTAAACAACAGCCGAGACATTGCATAAACCAGAAAAGCATTTAAGCCATGGAAAAATAAGTTGGTGAGGTGATAACCAAGGGGGTTCAGTTCCCACAGTTGATAATCAGCAAATAGAGTTAGGGAAATTAGGGGACGAAAAAACACATCTGGTGGGGTTGTCCAGACACCAAATACACCTCTGGTTTTGATTTGATAAATCCAGTTAAAATCATCCGATAAGAAAAAAGAGTTGATGATGTTTCCATAGGCGATCGCTGTTAAAATCCAGCCAGAAATTAAAGTGATTGCGTGCCATTTTAACCAGGAATCCGTCTGGTTTTGGGATTTTATCATTTTGTTTAAAACCAATTAGAACTTTATTTTAACATCAAATTTATGGTCAGTATACCCATAAAAATTGACGGCAAATTACCCCGATAGCCAGCTATTAAGATATTAATAGTTCCAGCCAATTCTACTGACTAAAATTAATAGAAAATCGCTGTCCTTCGATAGTTCCAGCCACAAAAATAGAACTAATCTCATTGTGGGAATTATAGCGAATATTGGCAGTTCCGATAACTCCGGGAATTGTCGCCCCAGTAATTGTCATCTCCAAACCAGAAGCCGTTTCGCGGGCTATATTACCCGTTAACTTGACCGGATTTTCCCGACTATCCCAAAAGGTTAGTTCAGCATTACCACTGCTATCAACATTAATAGAGGCGGCGGTAATAGATTCTTGAAAGCGACTATTAACGGAATAAATCCCACTACCAGTTTGACTAAGTTGCAATTCTCGGCGGGTAGTTTGGGCGCGCGCCATAGGTGTTGGCATCACGGTTAAAGACCCAGGGGATACCCCTACCAAAATTCCTAGCATAATTAGCCAAAATCGGTGAATATTCATGGTTATTTTTTTCTGCAAAACTTACCCAACAAGCGATCGCCATTAGGGACAGAACCCCTAATCATCAGATCCATTTATTGACCACTATCTGTCAATCTATTTTATACTGCATCAACCTCAAATGATAAAATTTGCGGTATGATATACAATTTAGCACTGGTAGGACATCAGATGATTGACCAACTTTTAGATGGACGGTATCAGATCCTAGAGATAATCAGGTCGGGGGAATTTGGGAGTACCTATCTAGCCAAAGATACCCGTCGCCCTGGGGAACCTATATGCTTTGTCAAGCATCTACGATTTTTGGTAGAAGATCCCCAATTATTTAAGAATACTTACCGTCGCTTTCAACAGGAAGCCGAGGTTCTAGAAAAGTTATCCCACCACGACCAAATCCCCCAACTGCTGGCTTATTTTGAACAAAACCAGGAATTTTATCTGGTCGAATCCTATATAAATGGACAGTCCCTAGCCCAGGAAATTTTACCCGGTCAACCTTTATCAGAAAATTCGGTAATTGCCATCGTCTCAGAAGTTCTAGAAATCCTGAATTTTGTTCATGATCAAGGAGTAATTCACCGGGATATTAAACCTAGTAATCTGCTGAGGCGGGATGCAGATCAAAAAATTATGTTATTAGATTTTGGGGCGGTTAAAGAAATTGGTTTTCACCAAAATAATAATCCTCCTACGGCGAGAATTGGCACTTTAGAATATATGCCCATCGAGCAATTCGAGTGTAATCCTCGCTTGAATAGCGATATTTATGCCCTGGGAATGATTGCTATTCAAGCATTAACTGGAATGGCAGCTTATGAATTACGAAAAATCGAGAAAATCATCCGACCAATGCTGGGGAATTATTCTGGCGAGATTTAGCCATTGTTAGTCCTGAGTTTGCCGAGATTATCGATCGCATGGTTAAACCAGACTACCGAGAAAGATATCAGTCAAGCGAGGTAGTTTTGGCAGATATTAATAATCTCAGTAATCCTTCTCAAACTGATGCCAATAAACTCGAAAGATACCGAGAAGAAGTTAAGCGCATCGGCAATTATGAAGGGGAAATATCAGTAGTAGGTCGCCAAATTTTAGAAGAGCTACGAGTGAGTTTACAAATCTCCGAACCCCAAGCCAAAGCCATGGAAGACGAGATTCTTAATCCTTACCGTCGAGATCACCAGAAAGGCGATCGCTATCAACAAGCCCTGACCGAAGCCATTATACAGCAATATCCATTAGCCAAGAAAACCAGAGCAGAATTAGACCGACTGCAAAAAATGTTGGGAATTTCTGATCAGGATATGGCTATCATTGAAGCCAATATTTTACAATACCCGTTAACCAGAGAAACCAGAGAAGAATTAAGGCGACTTCAGCAGTTATTAGGTCTTTCCGATGATCATGTAGCTTTGATAGAGGCTCAAATTTTACCGGAATCTTGGTTAAATCAGATTTTAAGCAAATTAAATCCCGATCGCGATCGTCTTCTGTCCTGGCGTTGGGGATTTGTCATTAGTGGAATTATCATAGCTATTATCGGTTTAGGTTGGGGATTATATCAATATAATAACTGGATACAATCCCGAGCACAAGCCGATATTAAAGAACAACTTGATACCGAAAAAATTGACTATATTCAGTCATTATTAGCCGCCAATAACTATCAAGATTGTATTACCGCTGCCCAAACTTTTCCAGAGTCTTCACCTCAGTATGCTGTCGCCCAGGAGTTACTCAGCCAATGTCAAGATGTGATTAGCTGGAAACAAGCAAAAGTTAACACATTCCCCATTCATACAGCCGCCGTCCAGTCAGTTGCTGTCAGTCCTGATGGCAGGATAATTGCTAGTGGCAGCCGAGATAACACCACCAGACTTTGGCATATAGAAACCGGGGAAGTGCTGCAAAATTTTGTAGGCAATTCATCAGCTATTCTCTCCGTAGATTTTAGTAACGATGGCTTATCATTAGCAGCCGGAACTCAACTATCTCAGGTGATAGAATGGAATCTGGAAACCATTGAATGGTATCCCCCATTAGTCGGAGGCTCTCCCATTGAAGCTATACAAATTAGCCCTGATAATAGAGCGATCGCCACCGGAAGTGCCGATGGTAATGTGCGAGTGTGGAATCGGAGAACTGGGTTAATTTTATATAACAACAATCAGCATTCGACTATTGTGTATTCCGTCGCCTTCACCCCCAATGGTCGTTGGTTGGTTACGGGTTCAGGGGATGGCAATATTCATATTATTGATTGGCAGATAGATCAGTTACGCCATAGATTCCCAGCACATACCGGAGAAGTGCGATCGCTTGCGATTACTCCTGATGCTCTGCAAATTATCAGTGGTGGTACAGATAACAATATCAAAATTTGGAACCTAAGAACAGCAGAAGAAGTGATAACTTTAACAGGTCATAGAGGCGCAGTTCTTTCCGTAGCTGTCAGTCCAGATGGGACACAAATTGCTAGTAGTAGTCGGGATAGAACCGTCAAAATTTGGAACTTAAAAACTGGGGAATTACTTAATACTTTAACTAACCCTCAAGCCGTAGTTAATTCTCTAGTTTTTGGTATTAACTCCGCCACCTTAATCGGAGGCACTCAGGATGGAACAGTTGTAGTCTGGCAGCGATAATCTGGCGTTATGGGGGGGTTCACCATCAGGATTTTAGCCCTGGGGGGGGGGTGGCAACGACAGACCATTACCCGTAGGGGTATCCAGTCCCCTATACCATCTGAATTGTTGCCGGAAACCCAAGCATTGAAGAGGATTGTAGGCTGCCAAACTTTTTGGTATAAGTCTCTCAAAAATTTGCCACAATTTTAGATGTAAATTTTCTCATCAATATGATATTGTAGTAACAGAACTAGTATATTTGAGATAATCAGAACATCAGAGCGTCTACTTACTACATATCTATCTGAGTCTACTAGACCCGGATAAACTATCGGAAAACGGTTGTAACAATTATAGTGTTACTGTCTACCGGTTGAATTTACATCAGTATTTATATGGATCATGATTGACCAACTTTTAGACAGACGGTATCAAATCCTAGAAGTTATTGAGTCTGGGGATCTAGGTAGTACGTTTTTAGCAAGAGACACCCGTCGCCCAGGGGAATGCCTCTGCTTTATCAAACATTTGCGACTTTTGGTAGAAGATATCAAGCTGCTGAATATTGCCCGTCGTCGGTTTCGCCAGGAAGCCAAGATTCTGGAAAAATTATCTAGACATGATCAAATTCCGCAACTTTTAGCTTATTTTGAGGAAAACGAAGAATTTTATCTAGTGGAGTCTTACACTCCTGGTCATCTCCTCTCTGATGAATTTTGGCCCGGTCATCCCCTATCAGAAAACCTGGTAATTCAGATAATTTACGATGTCCTAGAAATCCTGACTTTTGTCCATAGATTCGGAGTAATTCACCGAGATATTAAACCTAGTAATTTACTCAGGCGAGACTCGGACGGAAAGTTAATGCTATTGGATTTTGGGGCGGTTAAAGAAATTAGTTTTAGCCAAAATCATAACCCCCCCACAGGTCCGATTGGAACCATAGAATATATGCCTATTGAGCAGTTCGAGTGTAACCCCCGCCTCAATAGCGATATTTATGCCGTGGGTATGGTCGCTATTCAAGCCTTAACCGGACTTCCTAGTTATGAATTATCACAACTGCGAGAAAATTATCATACTAACCCAGGACAGTTGTTCTGGAGGCATTTAACTATTGTTAGTTCCGAATTTGCCGACATTATAGATCGCATGGTGCAGTTGGACTATCGGGAAAGGTATCAATCGGCGGAAGAGGTTTTAACTGCTTTGCGAACCATGGGCGATCGCAGTCCCACCGATTTTAGTAAACTCCAAACTTACCGAGAAGAAATACAACGCTGCGCTAGTCATAAAGGTGATATTTCCGTAGTTGGTAGGCAAATTTTGGAGGAACTGCGAGTCACTTTAGAAATATCCAAGGAAGAAGCAGAAGCCTTAGAAGATGAAATACTTAATCCCTATCGTAAGTATCGTGAGAAGGGAGAACGTTACGAACAGGCATTAATAGCAGCAGTTAAACAGCAATATCCTTTTAGTGCTGAAACGCAAAGTGAACTAGATAGACTCAAGGAATTGTTAGGTATTTATGATGAAGATGTCGAGGTGATTAAATCTCATGTCTTACCCAAATCTGGGTGGAGTAAAATCTTAGATATCTTTGGAGATAATCCCCGTACTGAAGTGGCTAATAAACAGCCTAAATCATCCGTCGCTTTTCGTCCGCGCCCGTCTTTTTGGTTGGTGATTGGGGGTATTTCTTTGGCGATCGCTATGTTACTTTTCCTGTTGTATCAATATCAAAGATGGCAACAGTTACAACTAACCAGAGCCAATCAACAACAACTTTATAGCCAACAGTTTGAGACAGTCGCCGATTTGGTACAAGCGGGAAACTACCAAGGTTGTATTACCCAAGCCCAACAAATTCCCGAATCTTCTAGCTATCATCCCCAAGCACAGACAGTGCTTGAACAATGCCAAAGTGTGGTTAATTGGAAACAGGCAGACCTAACGACTTTGGCAGGTCATACAGCCCCTGTAATGTCAGTAGCAGCTAGTAATGATGGAGAAATAATTGCTAGTGGCAGTCGGGATAATACTATCAAACTCTGGAATACACAAACCGGGGAAAATATCTCCACACTCACCGGAGATGGATCGGCTATTCTGTCCGTCAACTTTAGTAGTGATGGCATTGAATTAGCATCAGGGACGGAATTTTGGCGGATTCTGGAATGGAATTTACAAACCCGAGAATTGTATTTACCATTGGAACACTCAGCCCCAATTTTGACAGTACAAATTAGCCCTAATAATAGAAATATTGCTTCTGGCAGTGCTGATAATACTGTGCGAGTTTGGGATCGCCGTACCGGACAAGTTTTGTATAACCATACTCAACACTCAGAAACAGTTTATGCGCTGGCTTTTAGTCCTAATGGTCGCTGGCTGGTGACGGGTTCAGGCGATCGCACTGTTCATGTTATTGATTTAGAAATGCGTGAGTTACGCCACCGTTTACAAGGACATAACGGAGAAGTCCGAGCCGTGGCTATTACTCCTGATGGTCAAAATATCATCAGTGGTAGTAGTGATAATACCATAAAAATTTGGGACTTACAAACCGGACAAGAAACCATAACCCTCACAGGTCATCAAGGGGAAATTCTCTCCGTAGCCGTCAGTCCCGATGCCTCTCAAATTGCCAGTAGTAGTGGCGATCGCACTGTCAGAATTTGGAACCGAGCCACCGGAGAGCTACTGAATACCTTAACAGATATTCCCGCCGTCATTAACTCCGTATTTTTCCTTAATGATGACACCTTAATAGGAGGCAGTCAAAACGGAACCGTTGCTATATGGAGGAGACAGCAATCATGAAAAGACTACCCATTGATGATGGGCTATCAACTATCAACTTAATCCTTGATATATGGCAGTTAACTTAGCTTCTAGTTCCGGCGATTTTGCCGTGAAATGAATGTAAAAATGACCTGGTTCTGCTGGATATTCTAACACCTTAGCATAGACATCTTCCGCACCAGAACCGCACATATCACTACTAAAATTCAGCTTAATGTTAGTCATAGGTAAAGGTAAATAAGCCTCATCCTCTGACTCAGCTTGAACCTTAGCTTCCCGCGCCGACAATTCCACAATAGTACCAGAAAAGACATTTTCCCCGACGTGCTTTCCTTCCAAAACCGTATATTGTAAAGAGATGGGTTCTGGTAGGACCACAAATAACTCTTTTTCCCTTTTTAAATACAAGTTATAAGGTACACCCACTCCTCCCAATTCATAAATGGTAATCGGTTTTTGTACCCCCTTGGGTTGCACCTGTTTTTCTCCGGTAATTCTCGCCATTCTCCCTACCGCTTCTAGGGTAGATTCAGAAATCAGAATTTGTCCCCCCGTGGTGTAAGATTCAATCCGATAAGTTAAATTAACATTCTTACCCACCACCCCATATTTAGTTCGTTTTTCTGAACCAATATTACCAACTACCACCTCTCCCGTATGCACCCCAATTCCCATCTCTAAATTAGCATAACCCCAAGCCTTCATAGTTTGGTTAATTGACTCCATAGCCAACTGCATAGCCACCGCACAGGCGATCGCTCGCTGCGGGTCATCTTCCCGGACATTAGGCGCACCAAATAGCACCAAAATCCCATCACCCATAAACTCATCAATGGTCCCATTATAATGAGTAATAATATCCGCCATAGTTGACAGATAAAAATTCAGAATCTTGACGACTTCTTCAGGATTTAAACGTTCAGAAGTTGCCGTAAATCCTCGCAAATCCGAAGTTAAAATCGTGATAGTCCGTCGTTCTCCCCCCAACTGCAAACGCTCATGACTTTCTAGCAAATTTGCCACCACTTCATCAGTTACATATCGCCCAAAAGTCTTGCGGATATGAGCCTTTTCGGTGCGTAGTTTTTTAATGCGAATGTGGGTTTTAATCCGCGCCAGCAACTCCTCTTTATTCAGCGGTTTAGATAAATAATCATTCGCGCCTAATTCCAGTCCCACCACTAAATCAGAAATCCTATTTTTCGCGGTTAACATCATAATTGGCAGTTGATGAGGTGGCCAATCTTCCCTAATTTTTTCCGTCACTTCATAACCAGTCATGCGAGGCATCATCACATCCAATAAAATCAGATCGGGAATAAAACCGGACTCTAAAATTTTCAGGGCTTCCATACCATTAGTAGCCTGAGTAACAGCATAATTTTCCAAATAAAGATAATTCGCCAAAACCTGTAAATTAATCGGGTCATCATCAACAATCAGAATTTTAAACTGATTGTTATCTGGAGCCAACTTAGACCCCGCCATAGATTGATTATTTTCAGTTTCTGGTATAGCAGCATCCCACAATACATCAGCATTCACCAGCGCCGCCTCATTAACCAGTAGTGAGTCCGCCTTAGCAGTAGTTTCTGGTATTTCCTCACTGATAGGAAGAGTAAAGGAAAAAGTAGAACCCGACCCCACCACCGAATCTAACCATATTTTACCCTGGTGTAATTCCACCAACTGTTTAGTGATGGCTAAACCCAAACCCGTGCCGCCATATTGTCGCGCCGTTGAACCATCACCCTGTTCAAAGGATTCAAAAATACGATGATGTTTTTCTGGGAGAATACCAATACCAGTATCAGAAATATTAATCACAGCCATGGAGTTATTCGCGTCTGTATCTAACACCGAGGCGGTAATTTTCACAGTTCCCGAATCGGTAAACTTAATGGCATTACCAATTAAATTATACAGAATCTGTTGGAGGCGATTTTCATCAGCATTAACCGCCGGAAAATCATCAGGTATTTCATTAATTAACTCAATATCTTTATTGCCAATCAGAGGTTTACTTAGCACTACAACAACTTCGACAATTTCCCGCAGACCTAAAGGTTGCAGTTGTAGTTCTAAGGTTTGATGGCGCAATTTGGAGAAGTCAAGAATATCATTAACTAGAGTAGATAAACGATGTCCACTTTTAGCAATCATAGACAAGTTTTGGCGCTGAAGTTCTGTTAAAGGTCCCGCGACACCATCCAGCATTGATTCCGACAAGCCAATCATACCATTAAGAGGAGTACGCAGTTCATGGGATGTATTAGCGAGAAACTCATCTTTGAGTTCATCCATACGCTTGAGAGCATCGTTTTTCTCTTTCAATTGCTTGGTAAAGTTTTGGCGTTCAATCTCGGCTTGTCGGCGCTGAGTAATATCTTCAAAAACTCCAATTCCATAAACAATATCTTCTTCACTATCAAAAATTGGTGTAGCCATCAGGGAACAGCAAATAGTTTGATCTGGGTGACGAATTTCGATATTTTCAATGGGAACAGTTTTGCCTTTTAATGCCCTAACTAACGGCAATGCTTTGGTGGGATAAAGCTGGTCTGTGCTACTTAAATATAAATGATTTATCTCGGCAAATTCTTCTAAAGAAACCTCTGGGATATGTTCAGCCCTGAATAATTTTTTTAACTTTTGATTGGCATAGTATATCTTGCCATGTTTATCATAAACTAAAACGCCAACTGGCAAGGCTTCTAGGAATTGTTTAAGCCAATATTCTCGGTCAGAAAGCTGGCGATTTAATGCTTCACTGAGGCTGTTTTGGGCTTCTAATTCACTAAAAGATTGCCGAATTTGTGCGGCCATTTGATTAAAAGATTCAGCTAATTCTCCGACTTCTTGACAACGGGAAATATGGACGGTATGTTCCCAATCACCTTGGGCAAATTTCCGGGCTGCTTTATTTAAGTTAACTATCGGTCTAGTTACCCGACTAGCCATGAATATACCGATACAAATCGTAATAGCTAAAGCCACAAGAGATAGCATAAAAGTGATTTTGGCATTATGATTAATTCTGCCCATAAAATCTGACTCTGGCATGACGACGACAATCAGCCAATTTAACCCCCATTTATCCTGATAACGCACGACATCAAGAAACTGCTTTTCTCCGTTGATATAAAAGCTACTTTGATGGCTGGTTTTAATCTGGCTTAAATGTTCAAAATTTTGGCTAAAATATGCTGCTGTGCCGCTAATTATGGGGTGATTAACCTGGGAAATATGCAGGCGTTGGGCTACATTTTGATCATCCATTGTATAGGGGGGAAAATTAGTGGAGGAAGCCACTAATAAACCGGAGGATTCCACAATAAAAACTTCCCCATTTGGGCTAACTTCCAAACCTCCCAAAAAATCATTAATTAAAGTTAGCACAAAATCCACCCCAATCACGCCGATCAATTGACCTTGACTGTCAGAAAGTGGATGGGATGCAGTAATCCCTAATTTACCATTGGGAAAGGCATAAATTGGACTCCAATTTGGTGCATTTAAGGCGAGAGTTTTAGTGTACCAAGGTCGGATTCGCGGGTCATAGATAGTTTGATTATAAAAATCACCTCGCGCGCCTTCTGGTGTGATCATATAATATAAGCGATTCGGTGATTCTTCGACACTTTTGGCTCGAAAAGAACCATCAGATTCCCGACTCACATAAATAAATTGCCCTTGTTCATTGCCAATATAGACAGCATAGACATTCTCAAAAAGTTGTATAATTCTCCATAAGAATTTTTCGGATCTTTCAATATCATCAAAGCTAATATCTCCTTGAATAGTATCTTTAATCAGAATTTCAGATAAAAGATGGGGACGTTGTAACAATTTGGCTAGATTACTTTTGACGCGATTAGTTGCTTGCTCACTCAGTTGGTTAGCTATATCCATAACCGCCTGCTGACCGTTGCGCCAAGATAGATATCCTGTGACTCCCACTGTGGCGAATAGCTGAAGCACAAAAGGAACAATAATTATCTGTTTGAGAGGGACTTGCTCAAATAGGTTAGAGGTTCTCTGCTTTAATAATTTGATTAACATAGGTTCAGATTACAAAGGGGTGAAATCACAGTATGGATGATCAACTCTGATTGATTACTCATCATCCCAGTTAGTTTTGAGGTGGCTACCCTCGATGATTCGATGAACCCCAAATTATGGCTACAAGATGTCATTGGCATGATTTTTTCCCGGTTATTGAGGGTCGGAAAGTTCCATAACGCCAGGTTTCAAGGGAGTAAATATAATCATATCAGATCCAATGACGGCATTACGAGCTAAAAGCTGACGATCGCGATCTCGGATTTCCAGACGAGTAAAATCGAGCGATCGCACTTGCTTAAATAATTGATTAGCCAAACGACTTTGATATTTAGATTCTAGCTGATACCATCGATCGCTAACCTCAACTTCTAATAAACTCCCGGCAAAATTCGCTTTAACTGACCCAATAAAATCCTCGCCATAGGCTGTAGTTAGTTTAGCAAGGCGATCGCGAATTGAGTTGGTTAAAGAAGGTTCCACAGTCAAAGTAGAAGCAATCAAACCCACAGGTTCCGCCGCCTTCGGGGTAATTAGTTCTGGAGGTAAACGACCCGGCTCTATTTCGGTTTCCGGGTTCGGGGGTTCGCCTTCAGGAACTTCTGGGGTTTCTGGTTCGGCTTTGGGTTCGGTTTTCGGTTCGGAAATAGTTTCCGCAGTGACGGGGACCTGTGGCGGTGTCTCGGTTGTGGTCACTGGTGGGATGTCCTCAACTCTCTGATAATTGGTAGCGGTTTCCGGTCCAGACTTCGAGAACAGCAGCAGTCCTACACCAAATATGACTAATAAAATTGCACCCCACCACCAAACATAACCACGGCGACGACGGGGAATTTGAGGGTCGGCTTCCAATTGGTCAATGGTGCCTTCCAAAATTTTAATGATTTTCCGTAATAATGCGATCGCCAAATCCCGCCAAGGGTGACGTTGAGACCTAGGCGGTGGTGAATAGGGTAATGGTCGCTTGGGTTCAGAAGACTGCGATCGTTCCGTGGACATATTGGAGTTTCCATCAAGGCTGCTGCATAGTAGCTATCGCTCAATTTACCTTAGCGATCGCCACTTAATCAATTTTCTGGAAAATTTGCCAATACCCTCGTGATTAGTTGGAGTTGATGATTTTGCTCATGGAGTGATATGGTCATGACCCTGCGAGGGTATATTGCAGCCTTTGTGTAGATAGAAACCGGATTTAGCCAAAAGGTATCGTATATACAAATATACAAGTTAGGCATTTTACTGCCTTTTAGTCGGAAAAACTAAGCCAGCACTGGCATTTCTAGGTTAGTTTCCTCAAAACTCAGAGCCACAAGGGGGCTAGATATCCGACTTGCAGATCGTTGGAGACTTACTATAAAAGACAGGTTAGGCATTTCTTCGTGGCAGTGTTGGCAGTACCAATAAATTCGGTTATGGTTGATATGCCTTAACATAGGTGAACCACAGCAAGGACAGGTACTCATAATTTAAAACTCCAAGTTGATCAAAGTTGATGGTTAACGCGGATTTATTAAGCTCTGTTTACCCAGTCTAGGTAGCCTTTGTGAATAAGTTGTGAAGTATTATCTACATTTTCTGATGCGCCATATTACCGATCGCAATTGCTAATTGATTTCAAAATATGCTAACAAGATTTGTATTCAATTACACCAATCTATCAATTTCCCTATTCCCAAAAATTTCTGGTACATTCGCGATCGCTCACTGTTATAACATTATACACAAATTGCCTGGAATTAAGTTAAGGAAAAACTAAATCTATCCTATCAACAGGTTAAAATCCCTGATCCCCGCATGACTCTGGGAGGCTATGGCCTGGGGGTTACAGTAGAAAATCAGTGCTTAACTGTCTACCTAGCCAACATTCCCCCAACCACATAGCGATCGCTATCTTTAGAAAAATTTAATCAAGTTTTTTTTATCGAGTTATGGTAAAATATTATGGGTGTCGGAATCATGGATTTGGGCAGCCAACTCGCTGATATTTAACCTAGTTTTGCTGGGGATTAATATCAATAAAACATGAAAATCAACGGAGTTTCCCTTAGTTAAGCGATGTTTTCTGTTACCCCTGTTAAGGACCTGGTACTAATTGGAGGGGGTCACAGCCATGCGATCGCTCTCAAAGAATTAGCCATCAATCCTATTCCCAGACTACGCCTCACCCTAATTTCTGATGTGTACCATACTCCCTATTCGGGGATGCTACCGGGATATATAGCCGGACTATATAAGTTTAACGATTGTCATATAGATGTGCAAGCCTTAGCCAATTTGGCGAAAGCCAGACTATTGATAGATCGCGCCATTGGTTTAGACCTACAAACGAATCAAGTCCTGTGCGCCAACCGTCCCCCCGTCCCCTTCGATATCCTATCCATAGATATAGGTAGTACCCCCAACACTATCACGGTCCCCGGTGTCCAACAACAGGCCATTCCGGTGAAACCTATTGCTAAATTTCTGAACCACTGGGATAAAATTGTGGAAACGGTGAGGGAAAACCGGACGCAGAAAATGCGATTAGCAGTGGTTGGCGGCGGCGCGGGGGGAGTGGAATTAAGCCTAGCCATATTTTCCCGTCTCCAACAGATTTATGGTCTCGACAGCACACTACCAGAAAATCACCTAGAGTTACATCTATTTCAAAAAGGCGATCGCCTAATTCCCCAACACCACCGGGAGGTTAGTCAGCGTTTGCAAAAACTTTTCAGCGAGAGAGGTATCAAACTACACCTAGGGGAAACCGTGACGGAAATCGAAGGAAAATCCCCCCATACTATTCATTGTCAATCAGGATTAACCCTAAAATGCGATCGCCTGTTTTGGGTGACACAAGCCAGCGCCGCCACCTGGTTAAAAGACGCAGGACTAGCGACGGACGAACAAGGATTTATCCTAGTTAACGATTACCTTCAGTCTATCTCTCACCCTGATATTTTCGCGACTGGAGATATCGCCACCATGTTAAACCATCCCCGACCCAAAGCCGGAGTTTTCGCGGTCCGTCAAGGAAAACCCCTGGCGGAAAACCTGCGACGCAAAGCCAACCAACAACCCCTACAAGCCTATCGACCGCAGAAAGAATTTTTAATCCTAATTAGTACAGGGGACCAACAGGCGATCGCCTCACGCGGCTGTTTTCGTCTGGGTCCCCATCCCCTAATTTGGCAATGGAAAGACCATATTGATCGGCAATTTATGAGCCACTTTACCCAGCTTGGTTAAACCGGGTCAATTAACCCATCCAATTCTATCACCAACTCCCCCATGGGAATCAATTTAATTTGGCGATCGCCTTGGGGAGTATGACTCAAAATAATCTGCAAATAATCAGCCGGACGATAGGGGAGACGTTCGGACCACTCCACCGCCACCATACCCGGTTCCACCTCCACCCCCTCCCAATACAATGAAATATTCAACCCCTCAATTTCCGACTCATTCAGGCGATATAAATCCAAATGATACAGAGGAAGCCGTCCGCTTGTATACTCATTAATCAAAGTAAAAGTCGGACTATCCACTGATTCGGAAATCCCCAAACCTTTAGCGATACCTTGCACTAAAGTAGTTTTACCTGTCCCTAGATTACCCTCTAGCAGAATTAAACTATTAGCACCAAGCGATCGCCCCAATTTCACCCCCACAGCTTGGGTGGCGATCGCATCAGCCAGAGATAATATAACCGCATCATTCATCGGCTCACTCCTTGCTCAATTCTACTAATTCACCCACCCAGAAAACTCCTTTATTTGTTTCCATGATTTTTTTTAAAGTCAAACTCCTTCTCAAGTTCCTTATTCAGGAAATAGTTTAAAAACGTCCTAATCACAGCAATCACCCCCAATTTAATTAGAGTTTCCTCCGTCGGCGCTACCGTAGTCGCCAGAATATCAGCCCCCAGTTGAAATTCTAGGGCTAATGCCAACCACACCCCAAACCTAATCCGTAACTCAATAAACAGAAACTCATCATATTTAAATTGAGAAAATCGAATCGCCAGTTGTCCGGTTTTCGCCACGCCAAATAACACACAAAAAACCGAAATGGTCTCTAATAAAAACTTCGCCAAATCAACTAGCAGTTTGAGTCCAGCCTCAGCCGTATATAACCATTCCATAAGCTTTTCATGCTAGGTAGAGTGACCCCGGCTATGTTAGTAGTGCCAGCCAGATCAGAATCAGCGATCGCGATTTGGGCAAGGCTACCACTAGACAGACCCACCGGGTTTCAGGTTATTATATATATAGAAGTGCGAGACGTTTAGGAGTCAAATAAGGCTGCAATGCCTGAAATAACCTCCCAGTGGGACTTTCACCCCTTGGTGAAATATAAGGGATTCGCACCCTGACCATCCCATAACTGTTTATATGTCCCAACGTTAGGTATAGAAATATACAAAACAAGGCAGGGAACTCAAGGTCAAAAACGCTAAATTAGAAATCTAATGATTCCTTAACAATTGCGTTGAGAGTAACGGCGATAGCCACCCCCAATTTTAGGATTCACAACCCTGGGATTGAAGCGGGGAACGGAAGGCGTGAGGGAAAACCTATTCCCAATAATCCGACCACTGCCAACCATCCATGACTAAGGAAACCTGAATGTTCCGACTTGAACCATCGTCATTATAAAGTAGCGAAACAGGTTGACACGCTGCGCTCAAAAGAGTAAGGGGAAAAGTAGGAGTCTTTCTATACTACCTACACAGACCTTTTTAAGTACCCCGGTGGAAAGGACAAGTCTAAAGATGGAATGCCCATATAAACGGAACGTTTTAACCCCTTTTAGGCTCTGATAATCTGGTCGAGAAAGTCAGTAGTGAAAGTGTAAGCGCAAGCCTATTAGGGGGTGAGATGTGACCAGAAGCCAACGCCCTATTGTAATGGTAGGGATATGCTGACGGGTCACGGTTTGATTGCAAGGATAGAGCCGAGTAGGAGTCAATATGACGAAATCGAGAGAAAGTGAGGGATTCGGTAAACCGAGACCCACCAAGACTACGAATGTATGGAGAAGTGTCAATTGGGCTAAGGTTCAACGGTACGTCTTTAAGCTCCAAAAGAGGATATTCCAAGCAGCTAAATCGGGACAGGACGCAAAGGCAAAAAGGTTGCAACGTCTATTGGTGAAATCATACTATGCCAGGCTCTTAGCAGTGCGACGAGTGACCCAAGATAACCAAGGCAAGAAAACGGCTGGAGTTGATGGAATGAGAGCAATCTCACCAAGACAAAGGTTTAAACTTGTTGAGAACATTAAAGGAAATCTCAAAGTAAAACCACTGCGACGGGTGTGGATTCCAAAACCTGGTAGGGATGAAAAACGCCCCCTGGGAATACCCACAATCCAAGACAGAGCGAGACAAGCCTTGGTTAAGTCGGCACTTGAGCCCGAATGGGAGTCAAGATTTGAAGGCACGAGCTACGGGTTTAGACCAGGAAGGTCAGCCCACGACGCAATTGGTAGAATCTATGCTGCCATAAAGTTAGGACAATACTATGTTCTCGATGCTGATATAGCGAAATGTTTTGACCGAATAAACCATGATTACCTACTGTCCAAAATTCATTGTCCAAGCAGCCTGAAAAGAGACCTAAAACAATGGCTCAAAGCAGGTGTGCTAGATAACGGTGTATTTGAGGATACAGAAGCAGGGACACCCCAAGGAGGGGTTATAAGTCCACTCCTAGCCAACATCGCACTGGATGGAATAGCTAGGTTAATTGAAACAATGTATCCCAAGAAAAAGAACAGGGTACAAGCCTCTGTGATAAGATACGCCGATGATTTCGTGGTACTATCCCCATCACTCGAAATCATTGAACAGTGCAAAACTGCAATTTCCAAATGGCTTGAGCCTGTTGGACTAGAAATTAAACCCGAAAAGACCCGAATCTGCCACACGCTCAAACCAATTGAGTATGAGGGAAAAACAGAAGAGCCTGGGTTCGACTTTCTGGGATTCAACATCAGGCAATATACAGTAGGAAAATACAAATCTGGGAAAACAGGTGGGACAGCAAGTCGAGTAATCGGTCATAAAACCCACATCAAACCCAGTAAGAAAGCAGTTAAAGCTCATACAGAAGTGATAAAAGGTGTAATTAAACAACTCAAAACAGCACCTCAATCAGCCCTGATTAACAGACTAAACCCGATAATCCGGGGATGGTCAAATTATTACTCAGGGGTCGTTTCAACAAAAACCTTCATTAAACTAGACCATAAAATCTGGTTAATGATACGAGCATGGACAGAATCAAGATGCGGAGAGGCAAGTTACGAAAAGCTAAAAAACTACTTCCACAAAGGAACGGTTAAACTTAGCAATGGGAAAGAAAGACATGAATCCTGGTTATTCATGACCAAAGAGGGATTCCAGCTATGGAAACACAACTGGACTCCGATTGTCAGACATACCCTAATACGCCCTGACGCAACACCATACGACGGAAATTGGACTTACTGGGCAACCAGGAAAGGACAAGCAATCGAAACGCCAAATAGGGTAGCAAAACTACTTAAAAAGCAAAAAGGCAAGTGTACCTGGTGTGGGCAATACTTTACCCCATCAGATATAATAGTTGAAGTTGACCACATTGTACCTCGAAGCCAAGGCGGAAAGGATGAATACAAGAACCTTCAACTATTACACCGCCACTGTCACGATGATAAAACGGCGTTAGACAACGCCAATGCTGTATCCTTAACAATGGAACAGTCAGACTAGGAGCCGTGTGAGGTGAAAGTCTCAAGCACGGTTTTGAATGGGAGGGGGTAGAGGCGACTCTACTCTCGACCCCTAATTTCTGGGAATCAAGTGCCAGCCAAAATTGGACTCCCCCCTGAACCCAGGGGAAAGATTGACCCCGACAGTGACAGTTACCCAAATGTCATATTGATACCAAACTGCCACTATCCAATAGGTCATAATTAAATGGAAGCCCAATTTTTTTGCCGATCATGTCACAACTACCAGTAAAGTTTTAAAGACCGTGCCAGTAAGCAGTCGCTAATCTTCAGATCGAGAGTCATCAATGATCACTTCTAACTTAAATTGGACGAACTTAGCCAAAAGCAAAAGCCTAATGGCTGAACGCAACCATGATCCCAAAGCGATCGCGATTTGGGCCTGTGGGATTGAAATGATTTATCAATCTGGACGGCAAAGTTTTAAAGTCCTCAAAGGCATTGACCTGCAAGTTCGCTCTGGGGACATACAACTTTTGATGGGACCAAGTGGGTCTGGTAAAACCACATTACTCTCAATTTTAGCCGGACTTCTCACCCCCACAGCCGGGCGAGTCATGTTGTTAGACGAAAATATTACCCAAATGTCTCGCCAACAGTTGGCACAGTTTCGGCTAAGGAATATTGGCTTTATTTTTCAGGGGTTTAACTTGTTTCCAGCACTCACGGCCGCGGAAAATGTGGAAGTTGCCCTAAATATCAAAGGCATTCGTGGACGGAGAGCGCGTCAGGAAGCCCAAATACGGCTCGATCAAGTGGGTTTGGCTGATAAGAAGCATTTGCGACCCCGTGACCTTTCTGGGGGGCAAAAACAGCGGGTAGCGATCGCTCGCGCGTTGGCGGGAAGTCCTAAACTGATTATGGCTGATGAACCTACAGCAGCCTTAGACTCTAGCAGCGGTCACGCGGTTATTGATGTCTTGCGGAAGTTGGCTAAGGAAGACGGCGCGACGGTGTTAATGGTGACTCACGACCCCCGCATCATTGATGTGGCCGATCGCATTCTACATCTCGAAGATGGCAAAATTCAGCACTAACCATGGATAGCCAGTTACCAGTTAACTTTAACGCAGTTGCTGCCGCCTCCGCACGTCTCCAGGGCTACATTAAGCCCACCCCAGTGGTTACATCTACCACCGTGAATCGACTAACTGGGGGGACGGTTTTTTTTAAGTGCGAGAATTTCCAACGTACCGGATCATTTAAGTTTCGTGGTGCTTTCAATGCCCTATCTTTGCTAGATCCGAAACGGCAACAGGGCGTGTTTACCTATTCCTCCGGCAATCACGCCCAAGCGATCGCACAAGCCGGGTCAATTCTAGGAATCAACACCACTATCATTATGCCAGACAATGCCCCCGCTGTCAAGCGATCGGCTACAGCCAATTATGGCGCGGAAATTGTCCTGTATAATCCCTCGGAAGTAGTGCGAGAAAAATATTGTCAACAACTAGCCGAGGAAAGAAATGCTACCATTATTCCCCCCTATAATCATCCCGATATTATCGCCGGACAGGGAACTACAGCATTAGAGTTAATTGAGGATGTAGGAGAATTGGATTTATTGTTAGTTTGTTGTGGCGGCGGTGGCTTGCTTTCCGGTTGTGCGATCGCTACTCGCCAACTTTCTCCGGCTTGTCAAATTATCGGCGTTGAACCCGCTTTAGCAGACGATGCTACCCGGTCATTTAAGACTAAAATTCTCCAGACTATTCACAACCCCCAAACTATTGCTGATGGCGCGAGAACACCTTATTTGGGAAGTCTCACCTTTCCGATTATCCTAGAGACTGTTGATGATATGGTAACGGTTTCCGAAACTCAAATTATTGAGGCGATGCGGTTTTTATGGGAAAGGTTAAAATTGGTGGTAGAACCCACCGGAGCATTAGCCACAGCCGCTTTACTTTCGGGAATTGTCCCCGCTGCTAATCGTCGTGTTGGGGTGATTATTAGTGGCGGTAATGTGGATTTAAAAGAGGCGATCGCTTTATTTCAATAATTGGGTAGGTTAAAATCAGGATCGCTTTTTAATAAACCTTCAAACTGAGCAGCCGTCAGGGGGGGACTGAAAATATAACCCTGAATTTCATCACATAAATTGTCATAAATAAACGCCAGTTCTTCTTCCGTTTGTACCCCTTCCGCCACCACCTTTAAGTTAAGTTGTTTGGTCATCATAGTAACCGCCTTCACAATAGCTTGAGTTTTCGGATTTTTATCAACATCCTTCACAAAGCAACGGTCTAGTTTCAAAGTATCAAAACGAAACTTATTTAAATAGTTAAGAGAAGAGTAACCCGTCCCAAAATCATCAATGGCAATTTTTAAACCCAGAGAATTTAATTCCTTTAACTTCCGGATAGATAACTCCTCATTTTTCACCAAGATACTTTCGGTTAACTCTAGTTCCAAATAAGCCGGATCTACCCCTTCACTTTGTAAAATTTCCCTTAAATGGTGGCAAAAATCAGGATGATTAAACTGATCAGCTGAAACATTAATCGCTACCGGAATTAACAGGCCTAAATTTGCCCAATTTTTGATTTGATTACAAGCCGTTTTAACTACCCATTCTCCAAGAGCTTGAATTAAACCTGTTTCTTCAGCCAAAGGAATAAATAACGCCGGTGGGACTAGACCATTATTGCGCCTATTCCACCTCAGCAAAGCCTCAGCACCCACAATTTTACCAGTTTTTAAGCAGACTTTTGGCTGATAATAAAGTTGTAACTCATTCCTGGCGATCGCTTTTTGCAAATCCGCTTCTAAAGCCAGACTATCCGCTGAGATCACCTGTAAACTATCTCGATATACTGTACAGCGGTTTCCTCCATAACTGCGACTCGAATTTAAAGCAATTTGACTATTTTTTAACAGCGAATCAATCTCCTGACCATGAAGAGGATACAGAGCAATTCCCATACTAGACATAATCACAATTTCATGACCCCTAATTAATAAGGGTTCAGCCACAGCATCCCTGAGTAGTTGGGCTTGCTCATGGACTTGATTTTCCGAGCCAGTGAACTCACCAATAATCGCAAACTCTCCACTGGTCAAATAAGCTACAGTCCCCTGATTATCCATAGCTTTAACCAGTCTTTCTCCCACCGCTTTAAGTAGTGCTTCCGCCGACTCATAACCAAGGATGTCATTAATCCGCTTAAATCTATCTACACTCAAACAGACAATGGGAATTAATCCCGAATCGTAACTTGGTAAATTCTCTAAAATTTGTTCAAAGCGATCGCGCAAAGCCAAACGATTCGGTAAATTAGTGATTCCGTCCCAGTCCAACAGTTGATTCAGTGGTGATTCTGTAGATACAATTTGACTCTGATTATTTTGATAATACCGTTGCATATTGGAATATTTTTCTAAACGCACGGTAATTGATCGCATTAGCTCCGCTGCTGAACAGGGTTTAGTAATATAATCATCAGCACCCAACTCCATAGCCTTGCGGGTATTCATGCGATCGGCTAAAGCCGTCATAAAAATAAACGGAATAATTGCCGTTTTCGGGTTCTGTCGAAGCTGTGCGAGAACCCCATAACCATCAAGTATCGGCATCATCACATCACACAAAATCAGATCAGGTTGCTCCTGTTCAGCCAGTTTAACACCCCGCAGACCATCGGTAGCTTCCAACACTTGGAAATTCTCAAATGTTAGCAGTTCCACCAAGTTCTCTCTGACCAATCTTTCATCTTCAATAATCAGAATTTTTTTCATTCCTCTAATTTAGATGGCAAGATAACTGTACAAGTTGTTCCTATTCCTTCTTCACTTTCCACCCGAATTTCACCAAGCTGTAAATCTACCGCTTTTTTCACCAAAGGCAACCCCAGTCCTGTTCCTGATATATTCCCCACATTGCTACCACGGTGAAACGGCTCAAATAGGTGTTTGAGATCCAACTTAGGAATGCCAATACCTGAGTCCTTAATCATCAAGATAACCCGATCATCCTCACAAGTCAAGTCTATTTTAATATCCCCCCCCGCCTGGGAATACTTAATCGCGTTAGAAATCAGGTTAGTTAGTATTTGTGAGATTAAATACTCATCAAGTCTGGTATCCGGGAAACTGCTAGGACAGGTAAAAATTAAATTGTGTTTATCCGTGGTTAGTTGAATTTCCGCAATTAAGTTAGCGCAAAACTCTTTCAGATTCACCACCACGGGATGGGGGATTAACTTGCCAGATTCCGCTTTTTCAATGATGAGAATATCATTTAAAAGTTCTGTCATTTGCTGGATTCCTACCCTGATTCTCTGAAAATGGGTGCGTTTTTTGTCATCGGAAATTCTCTGACTATAACTTTCTAATAATCCAGCCGAGAAAGAAATAGTAGTTAAGGGAGTCCTTAACTCATGGGAAATTGTCGTAATTAAACGAGTTTTTAGGTCTTGAAATTCTGCCTGTATTTGGTCTATTTGTGCTTGGGTCTCATCCCGCCAATCATCATTGTCACTTTGCAGAATATCAAGCTGTTCTTGGAGTTGATAAACTGATTGATATAATATGGGATTGTTCAGAATTTGTAAAAGTCGGTAACTCGAAATTAATCCCAATAAATGATTTTCGTCATTAACTACGACACAAAAATCAGTTTTAGCATTATTAAATAATGAAATTAGGCTAGAGATATTCGGCAAATGTGACTTTTTGAAGACCAGTGGTAATTCCTTCATTACTTCTGCCACTTTAGTCTCATTTAGATCTATTTTTTTCGACACGACATCGACTACCTCCTTGGCGCTGAATGAACCAATCGGGGTACTGTCATTGACAACCAAAACAACTTGTGCGTCCAACTCCTTCATTAGAGCGATCGCATCAATTATTTTAGTCTCCGGTCCAACAATAATAGGTGAAGTATCTATAATAATTTTCTCTGATGATAAGAGTGCTAAGTGAAACTGAACCCACTAGCCATCAAAGCCAGGGTTTTCCGAGTTCAACAACTCCCCCTCACTGAAAGGGTTTACCATATTCAGTTATCGGGAACCCGTTGACCCCAATTGGCAATTGTGCTAGACCCTGGGAATACCCTGATAGCTCAAGGGATTCCTGCACTACAACATTCTAGCACAATGAAAATAAGATCTTACTTCTGCGATCGCCCCTCTCGTCTTAGAGTCCACCACCAAAAAAGCCTAATTTCCTTAGAAACCAGGCTTTCAATGATTAGTTTGAGTTAGGAAGACTACCACTTTAACAAGTTAAACTCTTCCATATCGACCGTATCACGGTTACGATAAATTGTCAAGACGATCGCCAAACCGACCGCCGCCTCCGCCGCCGCCACGGTAATGACAAACACCGCAAAAACTTGACCCTTAATACTCCCAGAGTCCAAATAGTTAGAAAACCCCATCAAATTGAGGTTAACAGCATTAAGCAGTAACTCAATAGACATGAGAACCCGGACCGCATTACGGCTAGTAATCAATCCATAGATACCAATACAAAACAAAGCCGCCGCGACCAATAGAAAATATTGAAGTTGCAATTCCATAAACAATTTTTAAGATTTCCAAGTGTCTGTGTAATGCCATCGGGATCACCACAGCGAAGGCCTAACCCAGGGTTAAATAGCCTCGCTGTAGATTAACCGATCGCTACTCTAGCCATTATTCGGAGGAATCCTCAGAGCTACCAGAAACGGAGACCAGTTCCCGGGGGCGCTCGGTGAGCATTAAAAGAGGTGTAGTTGTAGTTGGCGCGTTAGAAGCATCGGGGAGAAAATCCCGACGAGCGAGAACAATAGCTCCCACCATAGCCATTAGCAAGAACACAGAAGCTAACTCAAAGGGTAGCAAAAAGTCAGTAAAGAAATGTTCACCAATAGCGATCGCCGAACTTTCAATGGTCACCACTGTAGTCGTAACCGACCATGGCGTTGATAACACCATAGTAGACAACAGAGCAAATAAGCCCACACAGACCACAGCCGTAGCAATTTGGCGCAGCCCAGCATTAGGTAAAACCCGAAAATCCTGTTGTTTGTTAACCAACATGATCCCAAACAGGATCAAGACATTAACAGAACCGACATAAATCAAAACTTGAGCCGCAGCCACAAAATCCGCATTGAGTAGGAGATATAATCCAGCCATGCTCATAAACACGCCTCCCAGCAAAAATGCCGAGTAAACGATATTTTTGAGCAAAACCACACCCAAAGCGGAGCCAATCATCATGATGGTTAGCAGGCCAAAGGAAACGACCTGAACCCCTTCTGCTAAATTCACGGGCATATCCTAGAGTTATCAAAGTTTGGGTAATGGAGACATTACCCCTGCCAAAGTTATTAAAATCAGGCTTTTTCTGCCTTAGCTTGGGATTCCCCATCCCGTTGTTGTTCCATCTTATCGAGAATTTCCTCTGGACGCAAACCAGAACGACGGGAATTTGGGGGAAGATCGTGGGGGTCCATAACTCCCTTGGGTAAATAGGCAAGTTCCCGCAGGGGAGTCACCATCGGATCATCAGTCACCTTGTAGGGTAACCGTCCCAGTGCCACACTATCATAGTTCAACTCATGGCGATCGTAAGCCGCCAGTTCGTATTCTTCCGTCATTGACAGACAATTAGTCGGACAATATTCGACACAATTACCGCAGAAGATGCAAACGCCAAAATCGATGCTGTAGTGTTTGAGTTTCTTTTTCTTAGTTTCCCGGTTAAATTCCCAGTCTACGACGGGGAGGTTAATGGGGCATACCCTGACGCAGACCTCGCAGGAGATGCACTTATCAAACTCAAAGTGAATGCGACCCCGGAACCTTTCGGAAGGAATCAGTTTTTCATAGGGGTATTGAACAGTAATGGGTCGCCGCTTCATGTGGTCAAAGGTGACAGATAGACCCTGACCGATATATTTAGCGGCTTGAATGGTTTCCTTGGCGTAGTCGCCAACTTGGTTAAGAAACTTGAGCATAGTGTTTTCGGAGTGTCTTAGCTTGGGTTAACTTAAGTTTAGGGATTAGCCCCCTTTAATATTTATCCCCCAAAAGCTATGGGAAATGCTAGTTTTAAGGCGGCTGTTAGCAAAAGATTTACCAAAGCCACGGGGAGTAAGAATTTCCAACCCAGGTTAAGCAGTTGGTCAATACGAACCCTAGGGACGGTCCACCGGATCAGAATAGCAGTAAATACCAGTAGATAGGCTTTCAGGATAGTCATGGTAATGCCGAGACTGGCGGTTAGCACCTGTAACCAAGGGGTGGTTTCACTCACGCCCAAAAGTCCTGCGATCGCCACGACGGGAATCGGAAAATTCCAACCCCCAAGGTACAAAACTGATACCAACAGGGCAGATAGTACCAGGTTGACATAGGAAGCCAGGTAATACAGAGCAAATTTCATCCCGGAATATTCCGTCTGATATCCAGCGATCAACTCTTCCTCAGCTTCTGGTAAATCAAAAGGTAATCTTTCACACTCAGCCAAAGCGGCAATACAGAAAATCGCAAAACCCACAGGTTGTCGCCAGACGTTCCAACCCAGGATGCCATAGCCGGACTGTTGTTGCACAATATCAAGGGTACTGAGGCTATTAGACATCATCACCACGGCCAACACGGCTAGGGCGAGGGGAATTTCGTAACTGATGGACTGAGCGGCGGCCCGTAGCCCTCCCAGTAGGGAGTATTTATTATTGGAAGCGTAGCCGGACATCAGTAGACCAATAGGCTGAATACTCGATAGGGCGATCCACAAAAATATTGCTGTCCCCAGATTAGCGATCGCCAAATTTTGTCCAAACGGCACAATCAGGTAAGACAAAAACACCGGAATCGACACAATAATCGGGCCGAGAGTAAATAATAGCGGATCTGCCTTAAACGGGACAATATCTTCCTTTAGCAAAAGTTTCAGGCCATCTGCCAGGGGAGCCAAACTCCCCATCGGGCCAATATATTCGGGTCCGATACGTTGTTGAGCGGCGGCGGATATTTTTCGTTCCAACCAAACCGATCCTAATACTCCTACGGTAGCACCAACTAGCATTAATCCCATGGGAAATGGCATCCACAGAATTTTAGCCACCCCTGTTGGTATACCCAAATCTAGGAGGACTTGAATGAAACTTCCTTGTATATCAATTCCTGGATTCATATATTATTCGCATTCAAAACGGCTGCAATTCCCCTGATCAGTATAACCGCTGGAGGGACTCAAATCTTCACGAGCGGGGGAAATTTTCACCGCCGGGGGAATTTCTGCCCCCAAAAAAAGGAAATGGGGGGGGCTATTGCCCTTTCCCCCAATCCCAATCTGTAGTGGTTCAATACCTATTTAATCACTGGACCTTGCAGGTCGATCGCACAGTTGCGGTCATGAATGGGGATATAAGTTTCCGCATGATTTCCCGTGTAGATCTGGGTGGGTCGATAAATGCGGTTCTTGACCAATTGTTCTTTCCAGTGCGCTAACCATCCAGCTACCCGAGCGATCGCAAAAATCGGAGTAAACAAGTCCGAGGGAATACCCAATTTCCGGTACACCAAACCAGAATAGAAGTCCACATTGGCATAAATACCCTTATGTCCCAACCGTTCCTGAACCACCTTTTCTAATTCCACCGCCACTTCATAGTATTGGTCGGAACCAAACTTCTCAAACAGTTGCTCTGCCAAATTCTGAAGAATAGTTGCCCTCGGGTCTTTGACTTTATACACCCGATGACCAAAGCCCATAATTTTGGCTTTTTTCTCCATCAAGCTATCTAGGTAGGGCCGGACATTTTCCACAGAACCAATTTCTTCGAGCATTTCCAGAACTTCCTCGTTAGCACCCCCGTGCAGTGGACCTGCTAAAGTTCCCACCGCCGACGCGATCACCGCATAGGGGTCAGTTAACGTCGAAGCTGTCACCATTGCCGAAAATGTCGAAGCGTTGATGGTGTGTTCTGCATGGAGAGTTAAGCACACATCAAAAACACGAGCTGCTAACGGGTCCGGTTCCATTTCACTCAGCATATATAGGAAGTTGGCGGAGTAGTCCAAATCGTCCCTGGGTTGTACCGGATCATTCCCTTTCCGCATCAGTTTAAAAGCTGCTACCATCGTCGGAATTTTCGCCAGCAGTCGCACTACCGCTTGGCGAATGTACTCGGGATTATCTAAGGCGCGACGGGAGTAGAACAGCCCTAAAGCAGCCGCTGAGGTTTGCAGAGCATCCATGGGGTGACCGGTTTCGGGAAAGCATTTCATCATGTCCCGAATCCGATATTTAATCCGACGGTGATAGCGGATTTCATGCTCAAAATCTGCGAGTTCGTCTTTCGTTGGCAGTTTTCCCCAGATCAACAAATAGGCAGTTTCCAAAAATGTGCTTTGTTCAGCCAACTGCTCGATGCTGATCCCTCGGTATTCCAGGAGTCCTTTTTGTCCATCAACGTAGCTGATGCTTGACAGCGTAGCGGGAACGCCCTCTAAACCGGGCTTAAACTCACTCGTTGTAGTCATAGGAGCTTTTCTATATGTGTAGAATGTACAGGTATTACATTACCAGACACATTGAAACAAACGCCATTTTAAAATAATTAATTAACAAATGGCTGTTAATAAAAGTTAACGTTCATTTAGTCCCAACAAAAATTTAGGAGCTGTCAACCAAAACAGACGGGAATTCCCTTGTATCATACCCTGTTTGGGAATTTTGATTCCAATTATACCAGCTTTTTTCACGATTAAAACATCTGCAGATTTTTGCCAGATTAGATATTCTGCCCAATTGCCTAAATCCGGTTGGTGTCCGACTAGCGCCCAATCCTTATCCCTAGTTTTGTCATGGTTTCCGTACCAATCTAACCATTGTTGAATGTCACCATCAGGGGCTAGGGCTGGCAAGATTTCTAACCGGGAACTCAGTCCGGTTGATTGGAGAATTTCGGCGGTTTGTCTGGCGCGCACAAGAGGACTGGAAAGTATACAATGAAACTGAATTTTGAGCTGTTTCAGTGTAAGGGCTACTTGACGGGTTTTGCGATCGCCTTCTGGGGTGAGGGGACGTTGTTCGTCCTTTTGGTAAGTACCGCGATCGGCGGCGATTCCATGACGAATTAAATATAAGTTACTCATCTCAAAATTCCCGAATTGATTGCTAAAGATACATTGAACGTGGAAAAATCTGGCTATGGCCCAAAATTTCCGGGTATGCGACAATCTTCCAGAGGGCGGGTTAATTAATCTTGTCGCCCCCTCTTCCTTCTGTAATTAACGGGGGGTATCAGAGGGCGGGTTAATTAATCTTGTCGCCCCCTCTTCCTTCTGTAATTAACGGGGGGTACAGCCTGTTCAGAAATCATCTGATCACTTCTCAAAGTCCCTCTCCCTCTCTGGGATCCAGATTTAGGGTGAGGGCAATGTATTAAGCGACTGGTGAACAAGCTGTATCAGAGGGCGGGTTAATTAATCTTGTCGCCCCCTTCTGTAATTAACGGGGGGTATCAGAGGGCGGGTTAATTAATCTTGTCGCCCCCTTCTGTAATTAACGGGGGGTATCAGAGGGCGGGTTAATTAATCTTGTCGCCCCCTTCTGTAATTAACGGGGGGTATCAGAGGGCGGGTTAATTAATCTTGTCGCCCCCTTCTGTAATTAACAGTAGAACCCGCCCCTACATTTATTATTGGTATTATTGGGGTAGCTGGAGTATTTAGCCGCCGTGGGAAGATCTGGCTGGCCATTTTCCCAACTGTCGGTCACAAGACCTCCCCTATACAAAAACCCCTGGGTATCATTGTATCCAGGGGCTTCACAAGCCAATCATATATTTTTGCCATTCTTGGTTCATGCCACTTTTGAGGTGTCGAGTCACCTCAAAATAAAGGCTGCTGTAAGGCTTTCGGGGGGGATGTCTCAAAGGCATTCCGGCTTCCTTCGGGGTGCGACAGCCCTTTTTGACATTACAGCGCATACAAGCGGTTACCAGATTTTCCCAAGTATCACCCCCTTGGCGCGATCGCGGAATCACATGATCAACAGTCAATTCATCCCCCTTATAGCCACAGTATTGACAAGAGTGGCAATCGCGCTGCAAGATATTCCTTCGGGTTAATGGAATTTCTTTATAGGGGACTCGGACATAATGACGTAATCGGATCACAGTTGGGAGGGGAAAATCTGGTAGCAGATACTTACCATTATGCTCAACTTGTTCCGCCTTTTCCTTCAACAATAAGACCACCGCCCGCCGCCAAGTCGTGATATTGAGCGGTTCATAGGAGGCATTCAACACCAGAACATTGCCCATACTAATAAATTGCTGCGATGTAATGATTTTGACCCGATATTATCATATATTTAAATTTTTGGCCTGGGTCGGGAAATCCCCAGACGATATTGGTATCTAATTGGTATCTGTGTATTTTAACTTTCGCGCTAAGGAATGATAATGGTTAGCAGGAAATCTGAGCCACTAGCCCAGGACGATCGCACCTATACCTATGAGGGTGAATGTGAACATCGTGCTTGGGTAGAAGTAGACCGCTGGGCGATCGCCAATAACGTCAAACAGATCCGCCACCTACTATCCCCGGAAACTAGGTTGATGGCTGTAATTAAAGCAGATGCCTATGGTCATGGGGCGGTGAGTGTGGCTAAAATTGTGTCTGAAATTGGGGTTGACGATTTCGCGGTGGCTACCATTCCCGAAGGTATTGAATTGCGGCGCTTAGGTATTCAACAGCCTATTTTAGTGCTGGGGGCTGTTCATACTTCTGATGAGATCAAGGCGATCGCCCATTGGGGACTACAACCCACTTTATGCACGCCGACTCAAGCCCTACTTTTCTCGGAAACTCTCCAATCAATTAAGCGATCGCTACCCGTTCAACTTAATATAGATACCGGAATGTCACGGCTGGGGACTTGGTGGGAACAAGCCCTAGAATTTGTGCAACTGGTGCGGGGATTACCTAATTTGGAGATTTCTGGCATATATTCCCACTTCGCCACCGCTGATATTCGCGATCGCACCATTATGGATCAGCAACATTGGCGCTTTCAACAGGTCTTAGCCCAAATTCAGGAACATACAACCCTCTTCTCTATCCCTACCGTCAAACCCTGTTTACATCTAGCCAACTCCGCCGCCACCTTAACCGACCCAGCTTTACATTATGATATGGTCAGGGTCGGCTTATCCCTTTATGGATTATATCCCGCCCCTCATTTGCGATCGGTCGTCAATCTTCAGCCCGCCATGAGTATTCGCGCCCGTGTTACCCAAATCAAAACCATTGAAGCTGGGTGCGGCGTTAGTTACGGATATAAATTTATCGCCAAACAAAAGACTCCCATTGCAGTTGTGGGTATTGGCTATGCTGACGGAGTACCCCGCCACCTGTCTAACCAGATGAAAGTCCTAATTCGCGGTCAATTCGTCCCCCAAATTGGCGCAATCACAATGGATCAGTTAATGTTAGATGTAACTGCTATTCCTGATTTACAGGTCGGAGAAGTGGTCACCCTTTTGGGAAGCGATCGCCATCATAGCATTTCCGCCGATGATTGGGCGGAACAGTTAGGCACGATTTCCTGGGAAATCCTCTGTGGATTTAAACATCGCCTTCCTCGGATTCTTATTAATTAAACCCTGAAACCACAAAACATGAGTTTTTTTAGACCATCACCGATTACCCCTGGTCCCGGACAAGAATCAGTTTGGGACTATCCCCGTCCCGCCAAATTGGAGGATACCAATAAACACCTGCGGATTATTTTTAATGGCATTACTCTCGCTGACTCCCGCAACGCTAAACGGGTTTTAGAAACTAGCCACCCCCCAACATACTACATTCCCGGCGATGATATTCAACTTGAATATCTTGTGGAAACTTCCCGCCGCACTATGTGCGAATGGAAGGGAGTTTGTGTTTATTATGATGTCATTGTCGGAAATAAACGAGTATCTAATGCCGCTTGGCGTTATGTGCAGCCAACTCCCAGTTTTGTCGATATCCAAGACTGTTACAGCTTCTATGCTAGTCTCATGGATGAATGTTATGTTAATGATGAGTTAGTGCAATCTCAACCCGGAGATTTTTACGGCGGTTGGATTACTCAAGATATTGTCGGACCTTTTAAAGGTGGGGCGGGGACAATGGGCTGGTAAATCCTTAATCATTTCACCTGAACACCGCTAGAGAGAACAGTTAATAACTATCCCTCTGGCGGTCATTAAATAACCCCAAATCTCCGAGTATATATGAATCTTGAGATAGCCATGATTACCAGTATCATTAGCCATAATTAGTTAATCCTGTATGGCGCGAGATTCAACCAATTTTTAATGGTAACTAACCCTTTAAACCAAGTGATTTTAAATCCATCCTTTCCACCCAATTTAACCACAGAAGCCACCACCATTCACCCCAGCCAAAACGTGACTCAAACCATCCTAGAAAATGGTCTGACCGTTTTAACCAAACCCGTCCATACCGCCCCAGTTGTGACAGTCCAGGTATGGTATAAAATCGGCTCACTAGACGAACAACCGGGGGATAATGGTATCGCGCATCAACTGGAACACATGATGTTTCAAGGTACTACTACCCGCCCTATTCAATATGGTAGTTTATTAGAAACCTTGGGGGGAGATTTTAATGCTTTTACAGGTTATGACCAGACAGCATATCATAATACTGTGGAATCTAATGCCTTAAAAAGCGTTCTCATTTTGGAAGGCGATCGCCTCAAAAATGCCCTGATTTCTCCAGAGCAACTTGACAAAGAAAAAGGAGTAGTTATCTCCGAGTTACAGGGATATGAAAATAGCGCCCAATATCGCCTCAGTCGCGCCGTCATGGAAGCCGCCTTTCCTCATCATCCCTACGGTTTAATGATTGGTGGAACTAAAGCCGATGTCGAAACTTTCACGGTCGATCATGTGCGTTCTTATTACCATCTCAATTATCGCCCTGATAACGCGGTTTTAATTGTGGTTGGTGACTTTGACCCCGCATCAATCCTCACCACAATTCAGGAAATCTTTGGCGGCATTCCTAACCCGGATGAACCTCCCACCCGTGTACAGCGCGGACAAATTCCCAGTACCTTTCCCCCCCAGATTTTACCATCAAATCAACCGATTATTCTACAGGAACCGGGAGCCGTCCCCTTCAGCCTAGCAATTTATCCAATCCCCGCCATTAATCATGATGATATTCCCGCCCTGAATATCCTGGATTATATTTTAGATAATGGTGGTCGTAGTTCTCGGATTTATCAAGAATTAATCGATAGTGGAATTGCGACGGATGCTGGCAGTACAGTAGTTAATTTAAGTGCGGGAGGTTGGTTAGAAATGTGGGGAACTACCACTAACATCAAATCTCTGAACCGCCTCGATAAAGCCTGGCAAAAAATGATTGTCAAACTACAACAAAAATTGGTGACTACGGAAGAACTTGATCGCGCCAAAACCCAAATTATTGCTAGTTCCATCCTGGAAAATCGTGATCTGACCAGTCAAGCCATGCAATTAGGTTTAGACTGGACAACAACGGGGAATTATCGCTATACAGAAGATTATCTAAAAGCGATCGCCAAAGTCACAGCAGCAGACGTGCAAAAAGTCGCCCAAACCTATCTCAAACCAGAATATCGCACCCTGGGAAGATTTGAACCCACCCAGACCCAAACCGAGTCAACAACAGACCCAAATGCTCTTAATTCCGCCGCCACTAAAGTTAATATCCAAACGAACGGTCATCATCGCATTAGTGAACCCCCAGACCCAGCAGCCATCAGCCAATATCTGCCAGAAATTCCCCCCGCGAAAGTTCACACCATCACGCCGCCGGAGTCTTTCACCCTAGATAATGGGATGCGAGTGTTATTACTAGCGGACAATAGTACCCCATCGATATCAATTCGGGGATTTGTGAAAGCCGGGGAAGAATTTGACCCCCAAGGTCGGGAAGGGTTAGCCCTACTAACTGCGGAAAACCTAATGAGTGGAACAGTCAGTTATAATGGGCAATCATTAGCCCGTCGTCTGGAAAATCGAGGCGCAAATCTCGAATTTACTGCCGCCACGGAAGGGGTAGATATTTCGGCTTCCGCTCTCAGTGGTGATTGGCTTCTGGTTTTGGAAACGCTGGCTGATGTATTGCAAAATCCCACCTTTCCCCAAAAATGGTTAGAACTGACCCGCCAACAACAGATATCTGAGTTACTAGAATCTGAACAGAATCCCGCCTATGTGAGCCACCGCGCCCTACAAAAGCAGCTTTATCCCAAAAACCACCCGCTGCATAGTTACCCCACCCAGAACAGCCTCAGAGCCATCTCTCGTGATGAGATTAAGAATTTCCAGAGGACTTATTATCGCCCTGAGCGGACAGTTTTGGTAGTAGTCGGAGATTTTGATTTAGGGTTGATGCGATCGCAAATCGAAACCGAATTTGGCTCCTGGAAAAACCAAACCACCGCCCCGGAAAATCCTTGGCCGCCCGTTTCCCTACCCACCAAATTTGTCTGGCTACAGGAAGAGATACCCGGTATAGTGGAGTCAGTCACCGCCATGGGATATCCTAGCATAGACCGCCACGATTCCCGCTATTATGCAGCCCTAGTTCTTAATCACATCCTAGGGGGTGGCACTTTGTCAAGTCGCCTAGGACTGGAATTGCGCGATCGCCACGGACTCACCTATGGGGTGTATAGTTGGTTTAATTCCGGGTGGCGTTGGGGTTGTTTCACTATCGAAATGCAAACCGCACCGGAAAACGCAGCATTAGCAATTGAGAAAACCCTCGCCCTACTCAAACAAGTTCAGCAACAGGGAGTTACCCCCGCCGAAGTAGAAACCGCTAAACATAATATAATTTCGAGCGATCGTGTAGCTTTAGGAGATCCTGAGTTTCTCGCTGGTGTAATTATGTGGAATGAAATCTTCCAATTTACCCCCACAGAACTTAATCAATTTTACCAAAAAATTGACGCGGTGACTCCCTCATTAGTTAACCAAGTCGCCAGGGAACTTATCCACCGCGATCGCATAATTGTTGTCACTTCCCAACCCGCCATTACCAAACCTTTTGTCGGGCGCGTCAACAGCCCCAAATAGACCAGTTTTTGAGGGTGCGTCCTGGTGATGACGCACCCCGTAAATACCTAATCAATCATTGATTATCCTAGTAGTGGATAATTATATAATTCCGGTTCCCTTACCTCGGCTATCTTCAGACATAGTTAATTTACCTTCTTCGTCAGTTTCATTAACTTGTTTAAGGGTTTCGAGTCGTTTCGCTTTATCAGCTTGTTCTTGTTCCCGTAAATCACCAGGTTCCTCAATGTACATTTCTGGTTCAACCGCAAAATTATCTAATAGCCCTTCTCGACTCATACGATAACCACCCGTAGTATCTGTGGTTCCCTCTGCTGCGTCAGGAGTCTTTTTAAAGTTGTCCCCCTCCCTTTCCATGCGGGCGGCTGTTTCCGCTGACATGATGTTGCGATCGTAGTTATCACCTACTGTGGCTTGATTATTTTTTTGAGTTGCCATAATTTAATTTTCTCCAATTTTGTGCTACAATTGCTTAGTTATCTTGTGTTACTGGGTCAATGAATCACCCTATTTATTAATGTTGGGAACTATGTCGGGGCGTTCTTTATCCTCCCAACCGACAGGACGCTTAGAGTTATACCAAGCAATAGAACCAATAGAAGCTGCTGCAATAAACCCTACTACCAAGGATAAAGTAGCAGCCACTGGAAAATGAGGCGCATTTGTTGCCACTTCACCTAGAACTAAATTAATATCCATAAACAGATATTTTCCTCACAAATCAGCATTAACCCCATACTATCGGTTCATCTCTATCGAGTCTTCTACCTGTAGTCGTACATTAATCATCAATTGCATCATCCTAAAGTTCAATACCAATCATTCCTAGGGTGGTGCGTCAGATATCAAACCGTTTCGGCTGAGAAACCCGGTTTCCTGACCTCTGTGGGAGAAACCTTTCTTCGAGAAACCAGGTTTCTTTGAGAAACCGGGTTTCTTAACCTCCGTGAGAGAAACCGGGTTTCTTAACCTCTGTGGGGGAAATCTGTCTTCGAGAAACCCGGTTTCTTTGAGAAACCGGGTTTCTTAACCTCTGCGGGGGAAACCGGGTTTCTTAACCTCTGCGGGGGAAACCGGGTTTCTTAACCTCTGCGGGGGAAACCGGGTTTCTTAACCTCTGCGGGAGAAACCTGTCTTCGAGAAACCCGGTTTCTTTGAGAAACCGGGTTTCTTAACCTCTGCGGGGGAAACCGGGTTTCTTAACCTCTGCGGGAGAAACCTGTCTTCGAGAAACCCGGTTTCTTTGAGAAACCGGGTTTCTTAACCTCTGCGGGGGAAACCGGGTGTCCTGACCTCTGCGGGAGAAATCTGTCTTCGAGAAACCCGGTTTCTTTGAGAAACCGGGTTTCTTAACCTCTGCGGGAGAAACCGGGTGTCCTGACCTCTGTGGGGGAAACCTGTCTTCGAGAAACCCGGTTTCTTTGAGAAACCGGGTTTCTTAACCTCTGCGGGAGAAACCGGGTGTCCTGACCTCTGCGGGAGAAATCTGTCTTCGAGAAACCCGGTTTCTTTGAGAAACCGGGTTTCTTAACCTCTGCGGGGGAAACCGGGTTTCTTAACCTCTGTGGGGGAAACCTGTCTTCGAGAAACCCGGTTTCTTTGAGAAACCGGGTTTCTTAACCTCTGCGGGGGAAACCGGGTTTCTTAACCTCTGCGGGAGAAACCCTACTATAATTGTTAATTGTTAATTGTTAATTTCTTTGCGGAGGGCTGTTTCCACCCGTTGCCATTCAGCCATAGTTTCAGCAAAGCGTTCAACCGCACTACCAGTAACAAAACATTCTACTTCTGGGCTGTCACTTTCCATCCCCGCACGTCCCATATATTCAAGTTCCTTGCAAAACTCAGAAAATCTCAAGGCTCCCAATTGTGCGCTACTAGATTTTAACGTATGGGCGGACTCTTTTAAACCTTTAGCATCTTGGGCATCAATAGCTTTACGCATACCATCAATATGTTGGGGTGATTCCTGTAAATAGGTAGCAATTAGCAAATCCACAAAAGGATCATCTTCATCATCATATTCCCTGAGATTTTCCAAAACTTGATGATCTATGGGGCTATTATCGGTCATTAATTCTTCCTCGACAGTATGATTATTGAGCATTTTATGTCCATTAGTTTCAGTAACATCAACAACCATAACCTGTCCATTGGGACTACCCCCATTTGTACTTTGTTGAGGGACGGTTGTAGATTTAACCCGATATCCATTTTGAGCAGATATCTCATGAACTTCAGTTACCGTCGGAGAAATCGGATGACATTTAGCTAAGGCTTCGGCTAAAGCCTCTCGGCGGACAGGTTTAGTAATATAATCATCCATGCCTGCATTCAAACACATTTCGCGATCGCCTTGCATAGCATTAGCAGTCATCGCAATAATTCTAGGTTTCCGTGGACCCATATCGCTACCATCTGAGTAAGCCGCACAGATATGTTTAGAAGCCTCCAAGCCATCCATTTCCGGCATTTGTACATCCATCAAAATTACATCATACTGTTGTCGATTTAAGGCATCCAAAACCTCCAAGCCATTACCAGCAATATCAGCGCGATACCCTAAACGTTGTAATAGTTTAATCGCGACTTTTTGGTTAGTGACATTATCTTCAGCCAATAAAATCCGCAAATTGGCATGAGGTTGAGGAATTGCCGGGTCATAGCCAGACTCAGCATTCTTAATATGATAGTGTTTTTCAATAGTCTGGCTATCAGCAAAAATCTGCATCAGGGTATTGTAAAACTGAGATTGTTTGAGAGGCTTGTTAACCAATCCCGCTACATTAACACCCTGGGCTTCTAGTCGTCGCAGTACCTCGGTATTGCTGGCATAATTAAACATGACTAAATTAAAGGGTTTTTGGCGGTATTTACCAGCAATCATCTGTTTTTCTAATTGGCGAATTCGACTCGCCAGGGTTGCCTCATCCATATCTGGCAAATTGATGCCCAAAATAATTAAATCCAATCCGGGGTTATCATGCAAAACCTTTAAGGCATCAGCGCCAGTTTTGACGCGCACGGGAACCATACCCCAAGATTTAACCTGACGGATAAGCAGTTTTTGATTAATGTCGTGATGTTCAACAATTAACACTTTCTTACCATGAAGGAAATCATCACTAAATTCTCCCAAATCGGGGGTATTAAATCCGCTACAAACTATGGTAAAATAGAAGATAGAGCCAGGTCTGAACACCTGTGGGCGCACAAAGTCGGGGGGAGGATTTCCGGCGACACTAGATATCAAAGATGAGGTTTCATCGTGATATTCATCGAGCAAATTGACCCAACTAGCCACCCACATTTTCCCATTCATTAATTGACTCAACCGCTGAGAAATTGCCAAACCTAAACCAGTGCCTCCATATTCCCTGGTGGTGGAAGCGTCAACTTGAGAAAAGGCTTTAAATAGGCGATCTATCCGGTCGGGAGGAATGCCAATTCCGGTATCTCGGACTTCAAATTGCAGGACGTAATGACTTTCAGTAAAATCAGAATCATCAGATTTTTTGACATCTTTTTTAGCATCGGGATGGGTAGCTTTCACTGCTAAAATTACCTCGCCTTCGGAGGTAAACTTAATAGCATTACTGACCAAATTAACCAACACTTGACGCAGGCGAGTGACATCACCCAGGATAGTTTTAGGAGTGGAAGGATCTATGATATAAGCTAACTCTAAACCCTTTTCGGCGGCGCGCCCAGACAGCAATTCTAGACACTCTTCGAGACAGTTACGGAGTTTAAAAGGTTGCTTTTCTAGTTCGAGTTTACCAGATTCAATTTTGGAGAAATCTAGGATATCATTAATAATGGTTAAAAGGGCATCGCCACTGGTGCGGATAGTTTCGACAAAATCTCGCTGTTCGGGGGTTAATTCCATATCTAATAGTAACCCGGTCATGCCAATTACTGCATTCATAGGAGTGCGGATTTCGTGGCTCATGGTTGCCAGAAATTCACTTTTAGCACGACTAGCAATTTCGGCGGCGAGTTTGGCTTCTTCTAAGGCTTGATTTTTGGCTTCGAGGGCGCGATGGCTTTTGACTTCGACTTCTAGTAATTTGGCTTGGGCGATGGTAATTCCTACTTGGGAGGCGACATCTTCGAGAAATTCGATTTCGTCTCGGTTCCACTCGCGCATTTGTTGGCATTGATGCAACATAATAATGCCATTGGGTTCGTCTTGATAGGAAGTGCGAACGGCTAACATGGATTTTAAGGCCATGCGACGACAGAGGGGAATGGAAGATTCCAGTAAAGGTTCGGAAAAAACATCGGTAGATGCGATCGCTCTATCAGAGGTGAGGAGTGCTTCAATATAGGGATTATAAGATACAGAAATTTCCAGCTTGAGGGTAGACTCATAGCCAGTTTCTAGGTATTCTGCCACACAGGTTAGGTGTGGGTAAGGTTCGGGAATATAGGTATAAATAGAACAGCGGTTAACAGCAAATACCCGACCAATTTGGCTGGCGGTAGTTTGAAATACTTCTTGGGTTTCCAGTTTAGAGCGAACTTTATGGGTAATTTCTTTAAGTAATACTAGATGCTGATTTTGTTGCTGAAGTGCTTGCGCCGCCTGTTCGCGAGCAATTTCACTACCAATATAGGTAGCCATGAGTTTCAGGATTTCCTTTTCAATGGCTCGAAATTTTGAGCGGGGCTGATAACTCAGGAAACTGAGGGTTCCATAGTCTCTACCACTGACGGTGACTTTTACGCCTAGATAGGCTTCAAAACGGCGCACAGCGTAGGCTGGGTGGTCTTTCCAGGGGGAATTCTGGAGTGATTCGATACCTACTACCTCATCAGACCCGGCGGATTCTCCTTCTAAGGTTTGATGGAGGGCGAGGGTATCGCCTTTGGCAAATCCGAAGGTCAAATTTTCAGGAATACGGGTGGCGATCACTTCATAGCGCCCCCCCCAGACGCGCCCTAGCAGTCCTATTTCCACACCAAAGCGATCGCATCCCATTTGTAAAAGACGGGTGATACGGGTATCAAAATCGGCGTTAGAACCAATAGTTGCTTCATAAAGCTGAGTCATCGCCTCGGATCTTTCTTGCAATTCGTTGGGCCAGGTGCATTGTGGGGGGACAGACGGGACCGGAACCCTCGGCGGATTTTTAACTTCTGGCCGGGACTGAACTTGCTGGGCGAGTTTAGCTAGGGCGGCGTGCATCGATTGGGGACGCAATGCACCCATAAGGATGGTGCTAGGGGACATAACGCTGATGGGATAGTTGCGCTCATCCATCACTACTAGGGGTAGTTGGTGATAGTATTTCCCCAGAACTCTTAGGGCGGCTCCTAGGGTAATGCGCGATCGCACAATTACGGCTGGGTTATTACAGATGCTATGGGCTGGGGTTGTGTAAAAATCCACCCCTAAAGCTACCAGGGTGAGAATATCTTGGCTGGTGACAACTCCCACTAATTTAATCGCCTGTTTATCGGAATTGGGTGCTGATGTGTTCTCTGGGGGGGGGACGGTTTCGGTGACAACTACAGATGGCACTCTGTACCTGGACATTAACTTAGTTATATGGAAAATCGAGGAGGAGGAGGGGGCGTGAACTAGCCTAGATGTCTGATTGCTGGCAATTTGACTCAGTTGGATTACGTCTTCTGGTACAAAGGTCTGTTGGGACTGAGGAGCGACGGACGAGGGACTACGACCATTGGTAGAATAGGATAATGACTGAGGCTTTTTCTGGCTTTTATTGCTCCGAGATAGACAGAGGAAATTTTCCGGACAGATCATCCCGGTGACTTCCCCCTGATCATTGACAATGGGTAAATGGTGGATCTGGTTTTGCTCCAAGTAAGCAAACAGGGTAAAGATATCGGTCAGGTCCGACTCTTTGGCGCTAATCACAGACCGAATCATAATCCGAGAGATGGGAAACCCACAGAGGCGATCGTTAATTGAGCAAAGTTCCACGATATCCTGGACTGTAAAAATCCCCACCAATACAGAATATACTTCCTGAAGAGTGGTGTTCTCACAACTAACAACTTTTTCCGGTTTTTCTACAATCAATACATAGCTTGACCTGTTGCTACTCATCAGCAAAATGACATCTTCGACAAGAGTATCTGGCTTGGTCGTCAGGGGTTTGCGGTTGATTGCTTGAAAAATGGAGGGAATAAACATGGGACAGCTTCTGGTGATTGGGATTGGAGAAGGTGAGATCGGGAGTGATGGAACATCATTGACTCAAAATGACAAGGGGGCTTAGTGGTTGGGGGGGGGTAAAACCCCCTTTACTATCTCCAGGATAAATTGTATTTGGGGTAAATGTCTGATCTATTTTCCCTTGCATCAGCCAAAATCTATATAAAATAAGGATTAGGGCTACTTTCAGGGAATCTGAGGGTCATAAATTTCAGCTTACTGATCAGGCTACATCTCCCTTAGAGATTTCCCCCCTACTACTATTGTCAACTTAACCGCCTAGTATTCCCAAATAATCCCTAGTTGGGATCGTTGATGGTCAATGGTATGCTGGGGAATAACTTAAACTCAAGGTTATACACTGCCCACTATCTGCTTATATGGCTATTTTGGATTCTAAAGGTCGCTTATTCGGAAAGGTGAGCATTCTCGACCTCGGCGCTGCGACTGTCATTTTGTTGGTGATTGTCGGAATTTTCTTTTTCCCGGGAACTTCTGGGTCGGTGGCTCAAATTGGGGTCACGACTAAACCCGTGGAAGTTGATGTGATTGCTTTGGGGATGCGCGGACGTAATCCCCAGGATTTTCTCAAGGCGGGAGAAAAGACTAATCTGATTATCCGTAACCAACCCTATGGACAGGTAGACATTAAAGCGGTTGAGTTCCTACCTCGGACTATCCCAGTTACCCAACCTGATGGGAGTTTGAGGGCATTACCTGACCCAACGGCTGATTTTATTTTCAGTAACAATATTTTGCTCACTTTGGAGGGCCAGGGTCAAGTTACTAATACGGGTCCGGTTTTGGGTAATGTCAAAATTCGCATTGGTAATACGGTAGAACTAGAGGGCAATACCTACAATTTTAATGCCAGTGTGGTTGATATTCGGGTTCAGGATTAATGGTGGGTTGATTTCATGCGGATTAAAATTTGTGGCATAACCCGACTAGACCAAGGACAGGCGATCGCCTCTTTGGGGGCGACTGCTTTGGGGTTTATTTGCGTTCCGGCTTCCCCTCGCTATATTAGCCCCGACCAAATTCGGGCGATTACCTCTCACCTACCAGACAGGGTAGACCGGATTGGGGTTTTTGCTAATGCCACTTTTGAGCAAATTTGGGAAACTTTCCATCAGGCTAAATTAACCGGGGTACAACTTCATGGCGATGAATCCCCCTTATTTTGCGATCGCCTACGACAAGAACTTCCCCATGGCGAGTTAATTAAAGCTATCCGGGTTAAAAACCCACAATCTCTCAGCCTAGCTGACAGCTTTATTCCCCATGTAGATGCTTTGCTGCTAGATGCCTATCATGGTCAGCAGTTGGGGGGGACTGGTCTCACCATAGATTGGCAATCTTTGGGTGAGTTCCGCCCCGCCATACCCTGGTTTTTGGCGGGGGGACTTAATCCTGATAACATTATTAATGCTCTCAGTTGCCTACACCCTGACGGTATAGATTTGTCTAGTGGAGTAGAGCGATCGCCTGGAGACAAGGATATGGCTAAAGTTGCTCAACTATTTGAGAACACAAGATTTGCTATAACTCCTGATTAGATTGTATCATTAATCAACAGACAAAAACAACTATACCCCTCCGGGGAATGAGTATCTAATGACTACTGATCAACCCCTTGGTTCTGTGATTCAAGGTTCTTTGACAAAGGGACTGGAAGTGCGACTACACGCCGATGTTTCCGTCGAGGACATGAGAGTTGGTAAGTTTTTGGTAGTCTATGGAATGCGATCGCATTTCTTTTGTTTACTAACTGATGTCTGTCTAGGAACCTCTAGCCCCCGTATTCTTAGCAATCCTCCTCTACCGGAAAATGATTTTCTCCAAGCTGTGTTAGCCGGAAATAGCACCTATGGAACTATTGAACTTAGTCCCATGTTAATGCTGAATCGGGATGTCTGCGATCGCTATGATATTCAACTCAAGGTTAACGGAAATGGTAACGGTGCCGCCTCTTTTCAACCTAACACCAACACCGAAGAGTTTGAACTACTCCCCGTTAAAACTATCCCCACCCACTTCTCTCAGGTCTACGAAGCTAAGGAACGAGATTTTCGGGTGATTTTTGGCTGGGAAGATGACCCCCAACGACGTAATTTTGCGATCGGGGAACCTATTGATATGCCAGTTCCCGTCTGTCTTGACCTCGATCGGTTTGTGGAACGCAGTAACGGTGTTTTTGGGAAATCGGGAACCGGAAAATCTTTTTTAACCCGGTTATTATTATCGGGAATTATCCGTAAACAAGCGGCGGTTAACTTGATTTTTGATATGCACTCTGAATATGGTTGGGAGGCTGTATCGGAAGGTAAACAATTTAATACGGTTAAGGGATTACGACAACTTTTTCCGAATCAAGTAGAAGTCTATACTCTTGACCCAGAGTCTACCCGCCGCCGAGGAATTCGAGACGCTCAAGAGTTGTATTTGAGTTACAATCAGATAGAGGTAGAAGATTTAAACTTAGTTCAACGGGAATTAAATCTCTCGGAAGCTGCTTTAGATAACGCTAATATTCTCTGTAGTGAGTTTGGTCAGGATTGGATTTCCCAACTGTTGGGGATGACTAATGAAGAAATCCAAATATTTTGCGATGAACGCCGGGGTCATAAAGGGTCGATTATGTCCCTACAACGGAAGTTGATGCGTCTGGAAAATTTGAAGTATATGCGGGCTAGTTGTCCGTTTAATTATATCGATCGCATTCTTCAGTCTCTGTCCGCTGGAAAGCACGTTATTGTTGAGTTTGGTTCCCAGTCGGATATGTTATCCTATATGCTGGTTACCAATATGATGACCCGCCGCATTCACCAGTCCTATGTCCGAAAAGCTGAAACATTTTTGGCTTCTAAAAATCCTAGCGATCGCCCTCAACCTCTGGTTATTACCATCGAAGAAGCTCATAGATTTCTCGATCCAGCCGTAGTTAGGTCTACTATTTTTGGCACTATTGCTAGGGAAATGAGAAAGTATTTTGTCACCCTATTAATTGTCGATCAACGTCCGTCAGGAATTGACTCGGAGGTGATGTCTCAAATAGGGACTCGTATCACCGCTTTATTAAACGATGATAAAGATATTGATGCGATTTTTACTGGGGTTTCTGGTGGTCAAAATTTGCGATCGGTTTTGGCAAAACTAGACTCTAAACAACAGGCTTTAGTTTTAGGTCATGCCGTCCCTATGCCTGTGGTAATTCGCACTAGACCATACGATGAGACATTTTACCGCGAAATTGGGGATATAGCTTGGGAAGAAATGCCGGACGAGGTAGTTTTTGAAGCCGCCGCGACCGCTTTAGATGACCTGGGATTTTAGCGACGCTGCGATCGCTTTTGTTGCCAATATCGGAATAAAGGCACACTCACAGTATAAATGGCGATCGCTGCTATCAATCCCATCACAGTCGATCCTAACAATAAAACCGCCGCCAATTCTGCCCCAGTTTCTACAAGTTCACTAAAATCTTTAACTGATTGTAGATTGACATGATCAGTCATTAGCGAAAATTGATGAATTCCTAGCAGCCACATCCCGAATTTCAAGTTAAAAAAGAATAGGGGAACATAGGTGAAGGGATTACTCACCCAAGTTCCCGCCACCGCTAGGAGTTTATGACCTCGTAAAATAACCGCAACAGCCACCCCGATAATTGCTTGAAACCCAAAAAATGGAAAAAAACCAGCAAACACACCCGCCGCCAGACCCCTCGCCAAATATTCTGGTTGTCCTCGCAGACTGATTAACCGCAGATATCCTAACCTTAACCACCGCCACCAATATACCCATCTTCCTTTCTGCGGCGGATATTCAGATAATCGATACACAGATAATTTCTCCTTGCTGCCATTTCTGCCATTTAAATTTTGATTATACAACTTATCCACATTTTTGGGCATGATTTCATGTAATCATTGACAATTGCTGATTTTTCGGTGCATTCCTGAACCTATGAATTATGGCGGGTTCGGGGGTTGCCTCTTGCTAAATTACACCGAATATGCTATAATAGCTGCGAGCAAAAAGCGACATTAATTTAGATTATAAAATATCCCAAATATATGTCAAGTCCCCGTATTCATTCCGATACAATTCAGGAGGTTAAAGACAGAGCAGATATTTATGATATCATCTCGGAAAAAGTGGTGCTTAAACGCCGTGGTAAAGACTTTGTGGGTCTGTGTCCATTCCATGAAGAAAAAAGCCCAAGTTTTACGGTGAGTCCTAGCCGACAGATGTACTACTGCTTTGGTTGTGGTGCGGCGGGAAATGGCATTAAGTTTTTAATGGAGTTGGATAAATCCTCCTTTGCTGATGTAGTTTTAGACCTCGCGCGACGGTATAATGTTCCGGTAAAAACGGAATCGCCTGAACAGCATCAGGAGTTCCAAAAGACCCTTTCCTTGCGGGAAAAACTCTACGAAATTTTAGCGATCGCCACCAGTTTTTATCAACACGCACTCCGCCAACCCCAGGGAGAAGCAGCTTTAGAATATCTGAAATTTTCCCGTCGTCTGGGAGAGGAAACTATCCAGGAATTTCAGCTAGGTTATGCACCAGCGGGGTGGGAAACCATTTATGGTTACTTAGTAGAACAAAAACATTTTCCGGTAGAATTAGTCGAAAAAGCCGGGTTAATTGTTCCCCGAAAAGCCGGGAATGGTTATTATGATCGTTTCCGCGATCGCCTAATTATTCCCATTTATGATATCCAGGGAAGAGTGATTGGTTTTGGGGGTCGAAGTTTAGGAGATGAACAGCCTAAATATCTAAATTCTCCCGAAACCGAATTATTTGATAAAGGCAGAACTTTGTTTTGTTTAGACCGAGCCAAAAAGGCTATATCCCAACAAGATATGGCTGTAGTTGTCGAGGGTTATTTTGATGCGATCGCTCTCCATGCAGCCGGGATTAATTATGTGGTAGCATCCCTAGGAACTGCACTTAGTATTAATCAAATTCGTCTGCTGCTACGCTATACAGAATCCAAGCAAATTATCCTCAATTTTGATGCAGATGCAGCCGGAACTAAAGCCACCGAGAGAGCCATAGGAGAAATTGAAACTCTCGCCTATCGCGGGGAAGTAAACCTGAGAATTTTAAACCTTCCCAATGGCAAAGATGCCGATGAATATCTATATATTCACACCCGCCATGATTATCAGGATTTACTGGAAAAATCACCCTATTTTTTAGAATGGCAAATCCATCAAATTGTCGGCGGTAAAAGCATCGAAAATGTCGCCGAATCACAGAGAATAGCCACAGCCATGGTGGAATTACTCCGCAAAGTCCAAGATTTAAACCAACGGACTGCTTACATTCAATCATGCGCGGAAATTCTCAGCCAGGGTCAATCACGGTTAATTCCCATGTTAGCCGATAGTCTGCGAAAACAGATTAATAAACCCCTAGTACAAAATCAGCAGAATAAAGCCTCTGATTCCAGGAAATCAGATCTTATTATTTCGGCTCAACGTGACCGGACTCTGTTAGAAAAAGCCGAAGGTTTGTTACTGCGAATTTATCTACACTGTCCAGAGTATCGACAGGAAATAATTAAGGCTTTGGAGGCAGAAAATTTAGAATTTAGTTTAACCAATCATCGTTTTTTGTGGATAAAAATTTCGGAAATCGAGTTAAGTTTACAGGAACAGAAACCCAGAGAAGATATTGATTTGATTTCTCAACTACAAAACTTCGACCGGGAACATTCATCGGAAATCTCGGAAGTCTCTCATTTATTCTACTTAAACGAAAAGACGATTAATGATATTGAACGTCCTAGTATTGGGATTCGCGCCGCTACAGCTTCCCTAGAATGGGTGCTATGTGAAAAACGCTATCTTCAATATTTAGACAAGTGGAAAAAAACTGATATTAAACTTAATTTAGAATTAGCCGAATACTATCAGCAGCAACTCTACGCGGAACAAAAACGTATGAAAGAGTTAGAACAACTACGCATGGTTAAGTTTTCCGAGTTGACTTTTTAATGTAGTTTGGGAAAACTGACCTAGCCTGTCCCTAGTTAATTAACAATGGTCTGATCAACCGGATTAATTCTAAGAAAATTCTCATAAACTTATGGCTATCCTGATAGGGATAAAAGCTGATGTATAGGGAAACGTAAACCCCTGTACTAAACTATGTTAGCTAAAACTATCATCCTATCTATTTATGCGATCGCAGGTATTTTGGCCATGACTCCCATGGTATTAGCCAGCGAATTTACAGAGGATCACCTATCAGAAGAGATAGCCGAAGCCGCCTCCAGAGAGGAAGCGGAAGCCGATCGCGTTCAGCAAACCAGACCCCCCAGAGGCTAATCAATTACAAATATTAGGATTAATCGCCGGGTTATTATTATGACGATTTAAATAATTTTGAAGGCGATCGCAAGCCTGATCCAGTAAATAATCAACCTGGTTAAAATTGCTATAATCCAACTCCCAAAATACCATGCGGTTGTCAGCATCAGTAGCCACCAACATTTGGTCATCAGCACTAAAATGCACCGATAAAACCGGTTTAATTCCCACTTCCAGAGTCGTGATTAACTGACCAGAACGATCCCAGAGTTTCACCGTCCCATCCTGACTCGCGGAAGCCAGTATCTCCCCAGTTGAATTAAAACTCAAATCAAACACCACCCGGTTATGTCGTCCTATGGTAGTAGTTGTAATTGGTTTCCAGTCCGAGGTTTCCCACAATTTCACCGACCCATCCCCCGTCCCCACAGCCAGCAGAGTTCCATTAGGACTAAAAGCCACCTTAGAGAAGTGACTACCCTGGGAAAGGTCGCGAATTAAAGAACCGTTAATATCCCAAATTTTAATAGTATTATCACCCACAGAAGCCATGATTTGAGCTTGTTGATTAAAACTAATATCATTAATTCTATCCGTATGTCCAATCAGAGTAGTTTGTAATACTCCATTGATATCCCATAACCGAATGATTTGGTCATCACTAACCGAAGCAATTTTTTGACCATCAGGACTAAAACTCACCGTCCACACTGGGAAATCATGGTTGATAGTCCTTAAAACATCACCTTCTGTATTCCAAATTTTCACCGTTTTATCATTACTAGCAGAAGCAATCAGTTGACTATCAGGACTAAAGCTGATATTATTAACAGTATCCGTATGTTCATCAAACATTAGCCTAATATTTAGGGAATTAGTCTCCCATACTATCGCCATATTATTGCTGGAGACTGAAGCTATTAACTCACTATTCGGACTAAAAACAGCGTTATAAATATCCCTAGGAGATTGCCAGACTCTGGGGAGGTTTTGTAGTCCCCAAAAACGGATAGAACCATCAGCACTGGCGGAAATTAGCGTTTGACTGTCGGGAGCAAAAACCGCATGATTGACAGTATTTCTATGACCCCGGAGAGTAGAAACCAAAATTCCCTCATAGTTCCAAAGTTTGATAGTTGTATCGGTGCTGGCTGTCACAATCAGGCGACCATTTGGACTAAAATTAACGCTATTTACTGATTTTTCATGACCTGTTAAAGTTTGAGATAATGTCCCATCGAGGTTCCACAGTTTCACCGTATTATCATTACTAGCAGAAGCCAAAATTTGAGAATCTGGACTAAATTTAACACTCCAAATGGCTTGGTCATGACCCTGAAAACTGGTGATTAACTCCCCCTGACGATTCCATAATTTAATTACCCCCATTTCATCAGAGGAAACAATCAACTGTTCATCTGGACTAAAACTGACCGACAAAACCTCCGCTTCGTGTCCGGTTAATATGGCTATGGTGTCACCGTCACGGCTCCACAGACGAATAGTTCCATCTTCACTAGCGGAGGCTAACTGCTGACCATCTGGACTAAAACTCAGCCATTGTATATCTCTGGTATGTCCTATTAGGGTATTAATTAAAGTTCCATCAGGTCGCCAGAGTTTGATATTTTCATCTTCCCCCGCTGAAGCTATAATCAATTCTTGACCGGAGGAATTGGGACTAAAAACCACGCGGCGAATTTTGCGTTTATTGGCTAACCAACTTCCTATTAATTCTCGATTTTGGTTCCAGATCCTGATTGTACCATCTTGATCGCCTGATACTATTTGATCACCAGTAGGGTTAAAACTGAGGCTGAGAATACCGCCAAAAGATTCAGATAGGCGATCGCGTTCTCTAAAGATATTATTGACTTCCCACAGAGAACTAGCGGTGCGGCGTTCAATTTCCGTAACGGGTTGGCGTTGCAGAATTCTACCTGCTTCCATAGCAGTTAGGGAGGCTTTCAGTTGATCCGTTTCCCCTTTTAACAAAGCCAAATATTCATAATTAAACCTGGCTAATTTTAGTTGTTTTTCCTGGGTTTTAGTATTGTGCCACAGCATTAATACGGCTATTGATAATAAACTCAACCCTATACATAATCCAATCGTATTAACCAGCCTTTTCCTCAAAACTTGATTGATTTCGGTGATTTCGGCTTCAGCTTCCTGTCTTTTTTGTTTCTCATTTTGCAGCTTATAAACTAATTCACTACTCCGTTGTTCCCGAATAAAAGATACTAGATAATCATGGACAAGCTGATAACGTTCCTCTGGAATTTCTGGGAGTAAACAGACCAACCCGGATAACACGAATATTTTTAAGACTGTATCTAGTTGATCCGTGATTTTTAGGTTATCCGCCAAACTTTGTAAATCTCTATTCAAAGCATACCGAGTTTTTAAGGGTCGGTTGTTATATTCATCTGTGAGTAAATATAAGACTAATTCGGCGATGTCTTTATTTTCCTCGCCACAGTCTGCCACTACTTCCTCTAAATAACTCTCTACTAACCGCCTTTTCGGTCCTTGGAGGCGATATTCTTCCAAGGTGGTGATTTGATTGGTGTAAAGTTGAGAACCGACAATTTGTAGTTCAATGGGTCGGACTTCTCCCGACTCTCCTGCTAATTCTTGCACCAGTTGTTTAATTAATTCCGGTTCCAAGATAAATTGAGTTTTGGCGGTTAAATTTTTGATAACTGAGGCGGCATCTTCCGGGATGAAATTACCCAAATAATAGAGAATATTTTTATCTAAAATATTGTCGTTAACCGCATCAAAGTATTTTAAACGATTTCCTTCTAGTAGGTGGTGTAAATAGTCCTGACGCAGTGCAAAAATAGTCTTGATATAGGGAATATTCAAACATTCCCGTAAAAATTGATAAAATTCTTCTCGCTTTTGGGGTTCCTTGGTAGCTACGAAAAACTCTTCAAACTGATCGAAAATAATAATCATCATTAAATTTCGATAATTCAGAACCTGGAGTTGGTCTAAAATTTCGGTCGGGTTAGTTAAAAATCCTGAGTCTAATTCAGAGTTATCTAATTGAGATAAAGCTCTGGCGATCGCATTACTGAGTCCCCCCACCCAATTAGTATAAGTTTTTTGATAAATCGGGAGAACTCGCCTGGCTTGAATCAATGTATTTTTATGTCTCAGTTGGGGAATGAGTCCCGCTTGCAATAGAGAACTTTTCCCGACTCCTGACTGTCCATAAATTATGGTTAATTTATATCTGTCTTCCCCCAGCCGCTTCATTAATTGGTCAATATCTTGCAATCTTCCCGAGGCGGTCATTTCCGAATTAATTAAAGTCCTATCTTCAGATTGGGGATAACTGGGATTAGTAATTAACTGGCTTTGCTGTAATGCACCCGCACCAATAAAAGGCCGAAAACTAAACTGTTGTTCGATTTCCCGCTGTTGCTGTTTCACTTGATAGGCGGCGAGATATTCACCCTGTCTAAAATAGCTGTAATGTAACTGTTTAAAAATTTTAATATATAGTTCTGGATCATAACAAGGTTTGGTCAAATTCTTGGCTTGTTTAAAAGTAGCGATCGCCTCTTCATGTTCTCCCAAACCCTGTTGAGATCTCCCGAAACACAGCAAATACCATCCCCAATGATAAGAACGTTCCCAATCCAACTTTCGTAAATATTCATAGTTCCGGATCTCCTTCCCCTCCTTAACCTGGGAATTTTGCGATAAATTACTGTTGATAATTTCCAGAGATTTCTGTATAATATACTTAGCGGTTTTAAAGTTACCATTAGCTAATTGTACTTCCGCCAAAAAGTGGTAGGCGCGCGCTGTCCTAAAGGAATGGGACTGATTTTGATGCAAGTCCAAGGCCCAATTAGCCACTTCATCCAACTCTGACCAATTTTCCAAATAGTGTAATATTTCCCCCAAAGCATTAATAAACTTTGCCACCAAATCCGGTCGATCAGCCGATTCAAATTCCTGTAAAGATTGCCGATAATAATCCTTGGCTTTGGCGCAGGCTTCCCACTTTTCCCCCCGGTTCATCATCCCATAGTAACGCCACCAGAAACCCAAATAAAACAGAACATGACCACAGCCTAAGCGGTTGTTAGTCTGCTGCCACAATGTTAAACTCCGTTGGTAATGCTGCAATGCTTCCTGAGTAGTATGATCAGCAATTCGACCCAGTATCAACTCTAAACTAGCTTCTAAATCCTGATCAAGAGTTACTCCCCGCCGTTGGAGGTCCTGTTGTGCGGATTCTAGTTCATTGCGTAGGGGAGAACCGCTTTCTAACTCCAGGGTAGCCTCATCTAAAAAAATAGTTGCGCCACTATCGAGTAACTGTTCTAAAATCTGATTACTGGTCTGTTTCAGGAAGTCAATGAGATGATCAGTTTCAACCTCGAAGTGAATTGTAGTTGCAAAACTATGAAAATCTGGGACTAAGCGAATCATCATCGACACCAATTGATCGCTTACCCACAAAATCAACGGAAACTCAAAATTGCGGAATTCCTCCCGCATTTGATTAGTCGCCTTGAGTACCCCCTGCAAATTATTCACCGACTCCAAGCCAAACACCATCAAAGCTGATGGCATTTCCCCCTGTAGGGTATCAAAAATGGTCGTATAGAGAGTTTTAGCCTTGGGGTCCAAAACTAATTCTTGAATGGGAACAGGACAATCTACCCGCAACTGTTGCACAATAGTTTCCCGAACGGAACGATAATTGCAACAGGCAAGAATCAGCGAAAAATCACCCTGGAGGCGAGTAATACTGCGGATTAGGGTTCTGATCGCGTCTTGGTTAGCCTTTTCCCCATCGTACATTTTCAAATTCCATGATTGCTTGGTCAACCTGGCACAGGTTCTGCATGGCGCGATCGCACATCAAGCTATTTAGCCGGGGAAAAGCGCCAAAACCATCTTAGCCTAGTTTCCCCTAAGCGATCGCATTAAACTCCTCACTTACCAACCGTCGCAGGATCTCAGTTACTTCTGCAGCCATACGAGCATCTAGCCGGACTGATTCCTGATTATAATCTTGAAAATTAGCGATGGGAATAGATCCTCGCAAAGTCATCGAGATGCTTCGTAATCGAGAAGGTTCTCTAGCCTGATACATTTACGCGACATTTATCCGGCTATTGCCTGACAATGCGACGATAGCACTATTACCCGTTAAGGTAACAGAGGCGGTATCCCGCAAAGCTTTTAGAAAGATTCCAAAAGCACCGTTCCAGTCCCTGGGTAGAGTGAACCCGCACTCAGGACATCGGAACACTTTTGAGCCACCTAGCTGGGAATGCACATGACCACAGTGAGTACAGGTTTTGCTGGTGTATTCTTCCGTCACATCTACAACTGTGGTTCCAGTTATTTCCCCTTGATGTCTCAGGGTTAGTTTGAATCGATAATGCGCCCATGTCAGCATGGCGCGGGCAGTCTTGGATTTGATTAGACGCTTCACCTTGGCAACCATGTTGGAAGTCTCGAAGGTCGGCAGAAAAATTATACTGTAGTTATGAGTCAAGTAGTGAGCAATTTGTTTGTGGGCCTCATCCACTAGATTGCGGATTTTGGTTCTCATTCGTTGAGCCGCTTGCCTCATCCGTCGCCTCCTTGAACGACAGGGTTCCTTGGCGATTCGGCTCATCAAATCATCCAAATGTTGACATAACCGAGTGATGCGTCCTATATCTCCGGAGCCCAATTCCAGAAATCGTGAACCATCAAACCCAGTTATGAAAGTTCGGACGCCCGGGTCTAATGCAATCACGCCAGTAGCGTCAGTTGGGGTAACGGCAACTGGTTCAGGGAAAATCGCAAACCATCGACCTTTGGTAAACACCAACTGAGTCCCTTGCCCGCAAGCTTTAGGGATGGGTTCGGAAACCATGAAAATTAATCCTTTCGTTAGTCTTGGATACCAACTCCCTGAAGAGAAATTAGCATCGTTAAACTTGATGGCTTGAGAACTAGCCCGACAGCTCCTAAACCTTGCGCCAGGACTGGCTGAAAAGGCGAGATAGGCATCAAAGATAGCATTCTGCCGAATATGGCAGGGTGTTTCTTTGACCCATGCAGGCAAGTCGCTCTGCATCACTTCGTTGCGTAATTTCAGTTTGCTTAGTTGTTTACCACTCCTAGATAATGCAATTGCTTGGTTGTAGCAATACCGACAAGCAGCCAGCCATTTACGCCAGACTTGATTTAGCTCCGGGCTGGGGTAAATCCGGATCTTCTTTGACCTGAGTTTTGTATTTACTCCGTCCGTATAATCGGGAACTGAAGCAGTGGAAGAGGGCGAGGATGTCCTCAACCATTTCTGGTTCTGGACTGAGACTTGTCTGGTTGAGAACCATGAGTGAGCACCTGTTTTGCTCACAGAGCCATCGAAACAAGTCAAATCCAAACCTTGCCAGTCGGTCTTTATGGGCAATGACAACCATGCGGACATCTCCTGACAAATGATGTCCCAGTAAGGCCAGCATTTTCTTTCCCTTGAAGTTGAGCCCGCCTCGGATTTCTGAGACGACTTCTGCTTCGGGGTAGAGGTTGGACAGTGCGGCCACCTGTCGGTTGAGGTCTGACTGCTGGGCGTGGCTACTAACTCTGGCATAGATAACGACTTTGCGTTTGTCACTGCCTGATTTGGCAGCAGTATATCACTCAACGTTGTATCGTCGTTGCCCAGCGGGGGTTCTGATGGTCTCGATTGAGCCATTTTCGTCCCATCTGCGGAGTGTTCTTTCATGGACTCCAAGGATTTGGGCCGCTTCCTTGGGTTTGACATATCTGGCAATAGGTTTATCCTCAACTCTTCTCGCTTATTAGACCCTATTGCCCTAAAATATTAACCTAATTTGAGATTAAATCATGCTCTCCAGTCTGGCTAGGAAGCCGATCTATAAACTGCACAAAAGCCACTAATGTGGTTTCAATGCTGTTGCGAAGTTGACTAGGGCCATGTCCCAACTTCGATAGGATTACCGGAGCATAAATCATGTCGGTCAATCCTAAAGCATCTAAGGCAACATCTACAAATCTAGCCGTATCCTGACCCAAAGCTGGAATCACATATTTAAGGGTTTCCCAAGTCACCCCCGGCAGTCGAGCCGATGGGGTAAGATGATAATGCCATCTTACCATAGAAATTATCCGAGTTAGATCATAGGCAGATAACAGATTATCACCTCGCGGAGTATCATCCACGGCAGATAATAGCACCTTTTTGGTTTTGGCATCCACCAATCGCGGATTTTGAATAAACGCATCCTCCCCGTAGTCCCCGCGAAATTCTAGGTTTTGATTACCTGTGATTTCTATTAGCCAACGTTCTAAACCAAAACGGGACTCAAATCGCTTTAACATCCCTGAAAAGGCGTTATAAGTCCCAATTTGTCTTCTGTAGCTGACCACATCAGCCATAGCATCAATAAAGGAAAAATCCGGCTTTTTACCTTGAGGATCTCGAAATACCCAGTTCTTAATCTGAGCATCGGGAAATTTAGTATTTACCTGGGATCATATATTTAAACCTGCTATAATTTTGGTGGTACTCCCAAACTGGACTTTCTCCAGGGCATTTTTTCCCATCCACATAGTTTGCAATTGGTCATCAACAAACCGACCTACACAAACGCAGGCCTGTAGAATATCGGGGTCCAAGAAGTTCAGGTGGGTGGTGTTGATTTGGGGAACTTTTCCTCGATTAGGATAGGGGCTAAAATCCATGGGTTTCTGTTCCAAGTAAATTGGATAGTTGGAAAGTTCGGCTTGATATGGGGAATTCTCAATCCCTCTATCCAAAAAGGCTAATTGGCTGGCATTCGCCTCCTGGTCTAGTTCTATCTGGAGGAACTTCTCGAAAACAGCAGCCCGGTTTTTAGCTTGTGCGAGCAAGGTCTGGTTCATTGTCTATGGTGGGTTGTGCATTTTCTCAAATGCGATCGCGTTTTCGATAATATCATTGCTGGTATCAGTTACAGCCTGTTCAGAAATCATCTGATCACCTCTCAAAGTCCCTCTCCCTCTCTGGGATCCAGATTTAGGGTGAGGGCAATGTATTAAGCGATTGGTGAACAAGCTGTAAGATCAGATAAAATGTAGAATCAAATTATTGTTGCTCAATTGCTACACAAAGCGCCTATGTCTACTCTAGCACCAGTAAAAACAGAGTACGAGGCTGTCATTGGCTTAGAAACTCACTGTCAGCTTAGTACCCAAACTAAAATCTTCTCTAACTCCTCTACCGAATTTGGTGCTGATCCTAACACCAATATTGATCCTATATGTCTAGGGCTGCCGGGAGTGCTTCCGGTTTTAAATCAAAAGGTATTAGAGTATGCGGTCAAGGCGGCGCGCGCCCTCAATTGTGAAATTGCGCCCTATAGTAAGTTCGATCGCAAACAATATTTTTATCCAGATCTGCCTAAAAATTATCAGATTTCCCAATTCGATCTACCTATTGCTACTAATGGCTGGCTGGAAATTGAAATTGTTGATGAGAACAATAATCCTATCCGTAAACGCATAGGTATTACCCGCCTCCACATGGAAGAAGATGCGGGAAAACTTGTCCATGGAGGTAGCGATCGCCTGGCTGGTTCTACCTATTCTATGGTAGACTTTAACCGGGCAGGTATTCCCCTAGTCGAAATCGTTTCGGAACCTGATATCCGTTCGGGTTTAGAGGCGGCTGAGTACGCCCAAGAATTGCGCCGCATTGTCCGCTATTTAGGCGTTAGTGATGGGAATATGCAGGAAGGTTCCCTACGTTGTGATGTCAATATTTCTGTGCGTCCCGTCGGTCAAAAAGAATTTGGTACTAAAGTTGAAATTAAAAACATGAACTCCTTTAGTGCCATTCAAAAAGCGATCGACTACGAAATAGAACGCCAAATTGCCGCCCTAGAAGCCGGACAATCTCTTATTCAAGAAACCCGTCTCTGGGAAGAAGGCAGCCAACGCACTATCAGCATGAGAAGTAAAGAGGGTTCGAGTGATTACCGCTATTTTCCAGAACCTGACCTTCCTCCTATTCAAGTATCAGCGGAACAATTGAAACAATGGGAGTCGGAATTACCAGAACTTCCCGCCCAAAAACGACACCGTTACGAGACGGACTTGGGATTATCTCCCTATGATACCCGTGTCTTAACGGACGATCGCACTGTGGCGCAATATTTCGAGGCTACAGTCGCAGCAGGTGCAGATACTAAACAAGCGGCTAACTGGTTAATGGGGGATATTACGGCATATCTGAAAAATGAAAAACTGGCAATTACTGACATTCCCCTTAAACCCGCAGAACTAGCGGAACTAATTAATCTGATTGGCGAAAATACCATTAGTGGTAAAATCGCTAAAGATATTCTGCCGGAACTTTTGGCTAAGGGTGGTTCCCCCAAACAAATGGTGGAGAAAAAAGGCTTAATTCAGATTTCCGATACAGGGGAATTAGAAGCGATTATCGATGAAGTTATAGCTAGTCATCCCCAGGAAGTTGAAAAGTTTAAGGCTGGTAAAACTAAGCTAAAAGGTTTCTTTGTGGGACAGGTGATGAAGAAAACCCAAGGACGCGCCGACCCGCAGTTAACCAACAAGTTAATCTCTCAAAAACTCGAAGGTTAGTTAGTTCTTGTCAGCAGCCCTATCTCCCTCCCACGGGGAGGGTTGCTACACCCCCCCCTAAATCAACTACCGATTAATCGTGATTTTTTCTTCTAAGCAAGAACGCAGCATTCCGGCGTTAAATAGCATGGGTAGAAAATGGATACTATTAACTTCCCGAAAATAGAATAAAATCGGTATAGGCGACCAGAAAATCTCCCAGTTTGTCCATTCTCGATAGGGAAAACGCCGAATCATCTTACCTGAACGATATATATCTAAATCTGTGGGGGTAAACTGTAGGCGTATGGTGGCTGTCTGAATGGCTAGGAATAGTCCAAACAAAGACACGGGAAGGGCTACCCATTTCAGAATCAGAAATAAGGGGATTGAACTAAGTACCAACACCACGGGAATGACGTAACTGGGGGGAAGTTCGACTATCGGAGGTAGTTGGCTGGTTTCTGAAGTTGTGGTCATAAGTGCTTTATAATTGATTTTTGAGAGTTTTCTATGACAATTTCTAGGTATATGCACAAAATGTCGATTTTGTCAAGCGGTGATTTTTTGGCCCTCTGGCGATCGCCTAAAACTCGTGCATCGTGAATTTTAAATTGTGGCGACAAAATAATCATACCAGCGACGCAGTGGGGGTTTCAGCGATTATTTTTACAAATAGACACAGTAAGCCCTTGGATGCGATTATTTTTAGAGTAGCACAACCCCTATAAACTCGTCAACAATTTGAGAGAGATTCTCAATAAAAATTTAACAATTCTTAACGTCGATTGAAAATCAAAAACTCTTTGGCGAAAGATATTAGTAAAATTTAACTATTTAGTTTTGTACAATAGACTTTTGAGTGGGGGATGATCGACGGATATTGTCGTATGATCCAGTCAAGGTAGAACAACAGTAGTTATTATTGGTGGTTATGGGGTTTTGGAATCAGGTATTGAGCCATCAAAAGTCTTTAAGTGCCGTCTGTAGCGTCTAAGCAGCAAGTTAAAGCTATCAAATTGAGGTAAGTTAGATGAAACATTATGTTTGTGTGACGATTGGGATTAACCAGTATCAATTCCTGCAACCCCTAAGTTACGCCCAAAGGGATGCAGAAGCTCTCAATCAGTTCTGGGCTGAAGATGCTGGTTTTGCGAGCGATCGCTGTGTGTTGATCACGGATACATCCCCGGAAACGTGGGATATGCCGACTTATCCAAGCCGGGGAAACCTGTTAGACTGGATGGAAAGTATCTGTCGAGAACAACTACAGGCGGAAGATACCCTATTTTGCTTTTTTAGTGGCTATGGCATTCATCATAAAGGGCAAGATTATCTAATACCTATTGATGGCAGCCCAGAGAACCTGGAGGAAACGGCTATCCCGATCAGCCTACTGTTTAAGCATTTAAACAATGCACCTACGGATAATATATTACTGCTGTTGGATATTAACCGGACTCAGGGAGTACAGGTAGGCGATCAGATTGGAGGGGAGACGATCGCCTTATCGGAAAAATTTAGGATTCCCACGATCTTATCTTGTCGTCCTGACGAAGTATCTCGGGAAACCTCCTCCTTACGACATGGCTTTTTCACCGCCGCCCTATTAGAAGGCTTGAAATCAGGAAAGTGTCAGACTCTGGCTGATTTGAAATCATTTTTAGGCGATCGCCTTCCCGAATTGACCGATCAACATTTACGACCCTTACAAAACCCAGTATTTGCGATCGCCACCGCAGAACAAGCCCAATTGCGACTCAAACCGGAACCAGCCAAAGCCATGGCGGCGGCGGGAAACCATCAGAGCAATTCTGCGGTCAATAGCACTTTTGCGCCCAAGCAAAATGGCAGCCACCCGTCAGCTTTACCTAATCTGAAGCTGTCTTCACCGTTCAAAACCGCCCCGGTAAGCCAACCAGACCCCAGTGAAAACCCCACAGAACCATTAAATCACGATCCGGCTTCTGAATCTTCCCCAGAAGCAGCAGACCCCAGCCAAAAGACCAATGAACAGCCCCAGGAAGAAATTATGTCAGACAGATCATTCTTTCAACAGCTTATTATCTGGAGTGGTGCGATCGCTGTACTACTGTTATTGGGAGTTTTCTATACTAACCGATCCCTATTCGTAGGTTCGCAACCCTCTACCACTCCCTCTTTACCTCCTATGGAGTTATCCCAACCACCCACCCCGGAAACTACCGACCCCACAGAAACAGAAGCCCTAACGCCGCCAGAAGCTGTAGTTGGGGATGATGTTCCTGAAACCCCTGCGCCGACTCCTGCTAACGGTGAACAGCTTTTACAGCAGGCTAGAATGATAGTTCAAAATACCTCCGCTTCTCGTTTGAGTCAGGCGATCGTCCAAGCTAATCAAATTCCGAATAATGACCCACTTTATCCTGAAGCACAATTAGCTATTGAACGCTGGAGTCAAATGATTCTCGATATCGCAGAAGGACGGGCGGCTATGGGGAATTGGTCGGAAGCGATCGCCGCAGCATCTTTAGTCCCCGAAACTAAACGCCCTATTTATGAACAGGCGCAATTGCAAATTCAAAATTGGCAACAGCCTCTCACACAACTGCGCGAGAATCAAGCTAAAATTGAGGCGGCTCGCTCTCAAATTCGGCCGGGACAGGCTTCGACCTATAGTAATGCGATCGCTGCTGTCTCTACCATTGGTCCGGAAGAATTGGGTTATGACCAAGCCACGGAAGCGATCGCTCGCTGGAGTGGTGAAATTTGGAAACTCGCTCAGTCTCGCGCTCAAAATAATCAATTTGAGTCCGCTATTTCGGCAGCCGTTTTAATTCCAGAGGGAACCCCACCATATACGGCGGCTCAACAGGCGATCGCTCAATGGCGAGCCAGAACACCAAATCGAAACCAGACACAGAATTGATCCGTTAATCCCCCAAGCTAAAATATGTCTCTGGTGAGAGGGCAGACAACACTTGTCTGCCTTATTTTATAGATGGGAACATACCATTAATCATTCATTATCCAATTCTGAGCCAAATTTCAGATAACTATTCCCGAAAACTCAGAAATAGCAGCTTTACTGAACCTATCGACTTAATTACCCGATTCAGGATAATTGCATCTTCTCCATAGTCCTAGGTGGGATTTGCTAGTTGACACAAAATTGTTAAATAATGTTAACATATAAACCAATGCTCACCTATTCTGATTTTTTGCACTCTCCTGAAAATCTTTAAATATTTAACCAGAGCCGGAGCATTTTCCATGACATCAGGGTTTATTTATCAGTCTATTAAACGCTATTTCCGAGTTATTAAACGCCCCAATACGCCTACTTTGTGGGCGTTTGGTGTGATGGGCTGTTTCAGTGCGATCGCTTGGGGTTGGGTGTCTGACCAGCCGCTAATCAGGGATTTTTTTCAGCTACTATATTTCCAGCAAAAAAATCCACCGATATGGTTGCAATTGCCGTATATTCCGAGTAGTTATTTATGGTTGCCCACCATTTTATTAAGTGCGATCGCCTTCATTATTACCAAGATTTACCCTAAACCAACAGCCAGATCAAGGGCGATAATTGTCGCCATAATTTTAGCATTAACTATCCGTTATCTACTATGGCGATCGCTCTCTACCCTCAACCTCAGCGACCCCCTAAATGGTTTATTTAGCCTCACTCTAATGGGTCTCGAAATTTACATTATTGGTGCCAACATAATTCAAGTTTACTTAATTGTAAATAGCACCGATAGAAGCAGCCAAGCCGACCAACTCCAACAGTCAGTTATTCAACGAAAATTCACCCCAACCGTTGATATTTTAATCCCCACCTACAACGAACCCTTATTTATTCTTAGGCGCACAGTTATCGGCTGTCAAGCCTTAGACTATCACCCCCAAAAAGTCTACCTTTTAGATGACACAAACCGCCCCCAAGTCAAACAATTAGCCCAAGAATTAGGCTGTCATTATCTCACCAGACCTAATAACCTTCACGCCAAAGCTGGGAACCTTAACCATGCTTTGAAATTCACAAATGGCGAATTAATTACAGTATTCGATGCCGATTTTATTCCCACCAAAAATTTCTTAACTAGAACAGTAGGATTTTTTCAGAACCCTAACACCGCCTTAGTTCAAACCCCCCAAACCTTTTACAACCCCGACCCAGTATCCCGCAATTTAGGATTAGAAAATATCATTACTCCCGAAGAAGAAGTATTTTATAGACATATACAACCCCTAAAAGATGGTGCGGGTAGTGTAGTTTGTGCGGGGACATCATTTGTAGTTAGACGCACAGCATTACAAGCCATTGGCGGGTTTGTTACCGAGTCAATTAGTGAAGACTATTTTACCGGAATTACCCTAGCCAGCAAGGGATACAAACTCATTTATTTAAATGAGAAATTAAGCGCAGGTTTAGCCGCACAAAGTATCACCGACCACCTTAATCAAAGAATGCGTTGGGCGCGCGGTACATTACAAGCCTTTTTTATCAACTCTAATCCTTTAACCATACCCGGTTTAACCCTCAGACAAAGATTAGCACATTTAGAAGGGTTGCTACATTGGTTTACTAGCATTTCCCGGATTTTTATCCTGTTAATGCCTTTGGCTTATCGGTTTTTAGGTGTCATTCCTATCAAAGCTAGTATCGGCGATTTTATTTACTTTTTCATGCCTTATTATCTGGTGTCTCTCCTGGCTTTTGCTTGGTTAAACCAAAAATCTCGGTCAGCCTTCCTGTCAGAAATTTATGCCATTTTCCAATCTTTCCCCATGGCATTAACTGTAATTCAAGTAATGATTAACCCTTTTAAAGGTGGCTTTAAAGTTACTCCCAAAGGCAAAAAACAGCAAAAATTTACCTGTTCCTGGAAATTGGCATCACCTATTATATTGCTATTAATAGCCACAATGGTCAGCCTATTCTGGAATTATCCACTCTTAGCATCAAATGTTGATAATTACCCCGGATTTAATTTGGGTATCATCTGGAGTATTTATAACTTAGTAGTTTTAAGTGTTTCTCTCCTAATTGTCATAGATGCACCACTACCAGATATCTATGACTGGTTCCAATTGCGTCGGTCTGTCAAACTCCAGATTTCTGACCAAGTGCTATGGGGAATAACTCGTCATATTTCCGAAGTCGGCGCAGAAATTATGATAACAGAACCCGCCGCCGCCTCTATCCTTCATCAAAACAATGGCGAAAAATCGGAATTTTTGCCTTTACAAATGGAAATTATTGATGTACAATTAAACTTAGGGGGGAGGATTACTGATACTCAATGGGTCGGTGAATTTCCCACTATTCGGGTTGAGTTTGAAGCCTTGACAGTATCGCAACATCGACAACTGGTGGAAATGCTGTTCTGTCGTCCCGGACAATGGCAGAATTTGTCAACTCCCGGAGAATTGCGATCGCTATGGTTATTGTTGAGGGTCTTACTCAAACCCAAGTTGATATTTGACCGGAAACCACGCATAACAGCGATCGCAGTTCATCAACATTAATAGATCATCGATTATTGCACTGGACTCGCTGACTTTCTGTATGGGTGCTACGTTCAATAGTCCTCACATTCATTCCTGGGCTATAGATGGTAGCAGCATCCCCAAGTCTCGCACCATCTAAATTAGCCCCATCCAGATTAGTTCTGCTGTCGATGATAGCCCCACTCAAGTCAGCACGACTTAAATCAGCATTACTCAAATCAACCCCACTCAGGTTAGCATCAACAAAATTGGCAAAATTAAAGTTTCCCCCCGATAAATTAGAATTACTCAAATTGCTACAGGTGAAAAAAGCACCCGTGAAGTCCGCATCACTCAGATTAGTATTAGTCAGATTAGCCTGTCGTAATTGCGCGTTGCGGTGAGACTGATTACTCATATCCGCCCCTTGTAGATTGCAACCCTGACAAGAAGAATACTCGCCCCTCAAAAACGCATTCGGATCCGTAGTGTTAAACTGAGCCATCAGTGGTTTAGCACTCCAAGCAGACATTAACAGAACCGAAATCCCTAACAGTCTAGTTTTGTTCATCAGTCCAGTCATACCTAATTACATAAACTCAGTCAGGCGCTGACATGGGGGGAGTTTATAGAACATCTACCCCCCCAATGTCAACTTTAATAGTCCTTTAGTTGTCGTAGACCCTAGCTTCAACAGCTTCTGGATTTTCCTCGCAGTAAACCTCAAAAGCAGTTTTTTCAATCCGTTCTGATCTTTGATGTGCCGCTTCAGCCTGAAGTTCCTCAACAATATCCCAAGCCGCCGCACATTCACGGGAAGTAGCACCTTTTTCCGCACAGGTAGCCCTAGCGTCTTCGATCGCCTGTTCTATGCGATCGGCCAGGACAATACTCTTAGGCTTCTCTACAAAGTCACCCTTACTCAGGATATCAGTTATAGAAACAATCCCCAACAGTTCTTCTTGAATCACCGGAGCGCGGCGAATACCAGTCTGAGCAAATAACCGCGCCACATATTCCACCCCCAAATCAGGGTTAATAGAGATACAGGGCTTAGTCATAATCTCATAAACCCGCATCTTTTTCGGATCTTTACCGTAAGCCGTCACCTTGTAAATCACATCCGTCTCCGTCACAATGCCATAAGCATCCTGTTCGTGGCGACGTTGAACAATCAGCGCCCGCAAACACAGATCATTCATTTGTTTCACCGCTTCTGCTACCGTAGCCGACCCCCGAATCGTCACTACATCGGTCGTCATAATATCTTTAGCTTTTAGCATCATCGCAGGTTCTCCATAACTTGATACACTCTTATAGCTTGCCTTGTTATGGCTTCAAAAGAAAGAATTGTTTTAACCCCCGTTTTCTGCTATAATGAGAGATAGATCTATTAAATTTTTGCCTTATGTCAAGTTCACTCGTGAATACAGCCATCTGGCATCACCGCCCCCATCAATATAGCATCAGTCCAACTCACACCGTCAAGAATCGCCCCCCGAAAATTGGCACCCCGCAGATTCGCCCCAGATAAATTAGCCCCAGTTAAGTCCGCTTTCCACAGATAAGCATTCCGCAGATTAGCATAGCTAAGATCAGCCCCGCCAAGACGAGCCAGGTTAAGATTAGCCCCCGTCAAATTACTCCGTACCAAATTACCACCTTCCAGATTAGCCCGCATCAGCACAGCATCAGCCAGATTACTCCCCCACAGAATCACGTCAGTTAAATTTGTGCCGTGGAGAATAGCACCCTCCAGATTAGCCCCCGTCAAATTCGCCGACCTCAGATTAACAGCAGTCAAATCAGCCTTTTGTAAGTTAACCCCCCGCAGATTAGCCTCAGACAGATCTACCCCATTCAGGTCCATCCCCCCTAAATCCACATCTACCAAATGACAATAACTCAGATTAGCACTGGTGAGACGAGCCTTAGTTAAAACCGAACAGCTTAACCTCCCATGACTGAGATTAGCCCAACTCAAATTCGCCTCAGTCAAATTAGCCGACCTAAGATTAACCCCGCTCAAATTCGCCCCACATAGATTAACCCCGGTCAAATTAGCCGACCTAAGATTAACCCCTTGCAAAATCGCACCACTCAACTTCACCCCACTGAGGTCAGAATGCACCAAAAACGCACCCCCCAGGTCAGCCTTAGTCAAATCAGCATTGGTCAATATAGCCCGTCCCAAATGAGCAAAAGTTAAATTACTCCTATATAGGAACGCATTAAACAAATTAGCATCTTCTAAAAACGCCCTACTCAAATCCGCCCCAGCTAGGGAAGCCCCCCCTAGGTTAATTCCTTGAAGATTACAGCGAAATAATTTCGCACCAATTAGATTAGCCTTCCTAAAGTCGCGATCGCCCACCTTATAGCGACTTAATAACTCCTTAATATCCACCTGTACCACTCCTATTCACGATCAGCTACATCACTGCCAATCATTTGGACAATAGATATTTCCACCGTAAACCCTCCCAGATGGGATAACTTTAACCTATATTTAAGTTGCATCAATTACAGCAATATATTACCTTTCCGTCAGTAAGGTATAAAAACTCAATTCCTCCTTGGCACTTTAAATCCTATGAATGATACCCCAGAACTCAACGATCGCCGCCAGATTTTCGGTTGGATCATGTATGACTGGGCTAATTCTGCCTATGTCACCACCGTTGTGGTAGCCGTTCTCCCTGCTTACTTTGCGGCCGTCGTCGTCCCCCCCGGCGGAGTCACCATAGCCGGAATTAACTATAGCGCGACCGCCTTATGGGGATTTGTCAGCAGTTTGGCTGCCTTCTTAGTGTTTATGGTAGCCCCTATTATGGGGGCAATTTCCGACTTTTCCGCATCCAAAAAGAAATTTTTAATAATTTGTGCTTACACAGGCTGCCTAGCCGCTAGTCTATTGTTTTTTTCTGGCAAAGGAGACGTCTGGCTAACGCTCATTCTCTTTATTATAGCCCAGATTGGCTTTGTTGGGGGCAATATCTTCTATGATGCCTTCCTCCCCCATATTGCATCAGAAGACAAAATGGACTGGGTTTCTGGTCAAGGTTTTGCTTGGGGATATATAGGCGGTGGCTTGCAATTAGCCTTATCTTTAGCTTTGATTGCTGGACATGAGACGATTGGTATTTCCGCCGAATTAGCAGCCAGACTCGCCATTTTAATGGCAGCAGTTTGGTGGGGTGGTTTTTCGTTGATCACGTTTTTTAACCTGAAAGAAGCCCAAACCTTTGAGGAAATTCCCCCGGAATATCAACATTTACCACCCTGGCGCGCTTATATCAAAGTCGGAATTGTCCGAACCATTGTCACCGTCAGGAAGGTGCGTTTATTTAAGCATTTGCTAAGGTTTCTGATTGCTTACATGATTTATAACAATGGCATCCAGACTGTGATTACTATGGCTACTATCTACGGGGCGGAGGAGTTGGGTTTTTCCCCAAATGTTCTCATGATTACCCTATTGGTAATCCAGTTTGTCAGCTTTTTCGGGGCTTTGGGCTTTAGTAAACTCGCCGAATTCACTACCTCGAAAACAGCGTTAATGATTTCGTTGGTGGGATGGTCTATTGTAGTTATCTATGCTTATTTTATGGACAGCCCCACTGAGTATTTTATCTTGGGGGGAATTGTCGGATTGGTTTTGGGCGGGTCCCAGTCCCTCAGTCGTTCCTTCTATGGGTCGATCATTCCACCTTGGGCGGCGGCTGAATTTTATGGGTTTTACTCAGTTTTTAACAAAGGTTCGGCGATTTTCGGACCTTTACTATTTGCTGTAATCCTCCAGGTGACGGGAACAGCACGCAATTCTATTCTGGCATTAATTGTGTTTTTTATAGTTGGTTTAGTCGGTCTATATTTCGTAGATGTTGAACAGGCTAAACAAGCTAGAAATATTCAGCATTTAGAATAGCGATCGCCTGCATATTTTTCCTGGCTAAAAATACCAAACCTGGAGAGTTGGCAACCCTAGTTATAGGCAGCGAAACTCCTCCAGGTTCTGGCTGATTATTGGCAGTTTTCATCAACTTCTAGCTGGCAAATTTAAGGTCTTCGCCTTCGTCTACAATCAAATGCAAACATAAAAGTTTTTGCATCAAAATAGGCTTGCCTTTACCCGCATGATAAATTTCCAATTCCGCATCTGATGGCGATTCAAATAAAAATCTTTCTCCGGGGAAAACAATATGCTCTAAATACCAGTTATCAATATTAGAAATCCGAGCAATCTCGACTTTTGGGCTATCGTTATAGTAGCAACAAAGTTGTTTACTCGTCTGATGGTTATTCAATTGATATAAGTTTGACATCATGGTTAAATCCTCTGGGAACTAAAAAAAGTTTGTCGATACTGACTTTGTTAAACTTGATCCCTGACCCCAACTTGATGAGGGACCAAATTCTCAGATTAAGCCAAATTGCTAAAAATCCGTGGACCATGAAACTGATAATGCTTCTCCCCTGATGAGAATGACCTAGGCTAATTCTCCCTTCCATCTATGTTAGATCTACGGGAAACCAACCCCGATCGCTATTTCCGGGATCTTCGCCGATTTGGGGCGAGTTAACCCACGGAGGTTTAGCTCTCGGTTCGGACCTTAGCCGTTGTGTGTGTCCATCATCTTAAAAGATTGCATCAAATCAGAGTCTCCATTTTAATTATTTCTAAAGAATAACAACAAGGCCAGAGTTAGCTAGTCTATCTAATGGCTTACTTTTAAGTATGATGGATCTGGGTAAATAAGTGTCGCGATCGCTATCACTGACTGATGATGTTTATTATCACATCCCATTGGTTCGCGATATGTTTTGATTTCTGTCATATCCCCAGACCACTCAGACTGCACTTGTCCCGATCGCCGTGGAAGTCTCGGAAAGCTGCAAGTGGCCAAAAAGCTCGGCTAAAATGGTATTGGAGAATAAAAACCCCTCCGGGTCTGTCAGTCGTAGGTGAGGGGTCGCTGGCTGGTCGGGTTCTTCCTGAGTAGAAACTACTTCCACCCAACCCCGATCGCCTAATGGTTTGAGAATATCAGTAATTTGACTTACAGCCTCTTGGCCAAATTGCTGTTGCAGCCTCACCAGATCCACACCACTAGCTAACCGTAGTCCCAGCATCAGGGTTTCTAAGAGTATATCCGATCCTAAAATAATCGCGATCGCCTCTGTTGGGGCGGGTGCAAGATCAGCACTATGAAAAACCTGCAAACTTTCGCTCACCCCCCCGGAGGACTGTAGCCACTGATAATAGCGATCGCGGGTTCTCGGTCTGGTCAGTCGATAGCCCCCCACATAACTCGCCGCCCCCATACCAAAGCCATAGTAAGGTTGATTGTGCCAATAAACCAAATTATGGCGACATTCAAACCCAGGTCGCGCATAATTGGAAATCTCATAATGTTTAAACCGGGAAGTCAGGCATTTTTGCGCCTGTCGGTAGAGGTTGGCTGTAGTTTGATCATCAGGAAGGGGAAACTCTCCCGGCTTATAGTAGCGACCAAAAGCGGTTTGAGGTTCCACAATCAGATCATAATGGGAAACATGAGCAGGATTAATGCTCAAAACCTGATCTAGGGATTCTTGCATCATTTCTGGGGTTTGATGGGGTAAACCAGAAATCAGATCAATACTGAAGTTCACAACACCCACTTGATTAATTAAATCGATCGCCCTCCAAATATCCGCCACAGTATGCGATCGACCACAAAGCCTTAATAAATCATCCTGAAACGCTTGTACACCCACACTCACCCGATTGGCCCCCGCCGCCACAAATCCCTGTAATTTCCCTAAATCAAAAGTCCCAGGGTCCATTTCCACGGAGATCTCAGCATCACTCGCAATTCCCAAGTTATCGCTAATGGTTTTGATGAGGCGATCGAACTGCTGAACCGATAACAGAGAGGGAGTCCCCCCGCCAAAAAACACCGTTTTCAGTGGCGGTCCGAAATGCCTTTGATTGAGAATTTCCGATCGCAGAAAATCTACATACTCCTCCATCATCCCAGAATTTTCCCCATGGCGGCGATCGCCTACCACAGACACGGCAAAATCGCAGTAGTAACAGCGGCGACGACAAAAGGGAATATGTACATAAGCCGCAGTGGGGGTTTCAGTATTTATACAAGATTCATTTAGCATTAATTAGCGCGCCTGGGACAATTTTAAAATATTCGCCTCAATATCTGATGCAGGTAGGGGCCTAGAAAATAGATAGCCCTGACCAAAGGAGCTACTAGCTCCTGAAGATACTCTAACACCTCCCTTGTTTCGATACCTTCGGCGATCGCACCATTACCCAATTGATTACTCAATGCTACAATCGTTTGCACTACCTGATGATTCCGACTTCCTGGCTGCATTTGGTTCACAAAAGATCTATCTATCTTTAAAGTGTCAATGGGGAAACGGTGCAAGTAGCCTAAAGAAGAGTAACCTGTACCAAAATCATCCAAACTGATCCCAATTTTTCGCGTTCGCGTAGCGTGTGCGTAGCACGTATCGCAATTTTGATGTTAGGGCGATCGCCATTTCCGGATTATCCATTAATGCACTTTCGGTAATCTCCAACTTGATGGCCTGTGGGTTCACTCCCGTATTAGCCAGAACCCGATCTATATCTACCAACAGCGTAGAACTGGCAAACTGACGCACCGACATATTAACACTCATCATGCAAAGAATGGATAACCCTGTTGATGCCACTTGTTTAGTTGTTCACAGGCTTGTTGTAGCACCAATAAACCCACCTGCACCACTAAACCCGTTTCCTCCATACAGGGGATAAACTCTCCCGGTGACACTAAACCTCGCTGGGGGTGTTGCCAACGCACTAATGCTTCAAAACCCACCACCTTCTCTGTAGCCAGCCTCACAATAGGTTGGTAATAAGTGATCAACTCTTGTTGTGCGATCGCCCTTTGTAAATCCGTTTCCAGAGTCAGCCGTTTAAGTGTAGCCGCCGTCATTTCTCGGTTAAAGATTTGATGGCAACCTTTTCCCCGCCCTTTGGCTTTGTACATTGCCGTATCCGCTGCTTGTAATAGGGCTTCAGCATTAGAGTTTACTTCCGTATCTAGGGGAATTCCCATACAAACAGACATAAAAATATCGCAATTTTCTACCTAAAAAGCCTGGATAAATGACCCCATTACTCCATTAATCCAATCTGTTAATTCTCCGGTTGCGGAAATGTTTTTCAGCCCAAAGCAAAACTCGTACTCTCCCACTCTACATAGTAGATCTCCGGGGCGCAGATGTTTTTTAAGACGTTCTGCGATCGCTCTCAGTAGTTGATTTCCCACCTGGTAACCAAAAGCACCATTAACTAGTTTGAATTGGTCACAGTCGAGATAGGCGATCGCATAATTTTCCCCGCTGCTGTCAACGTAGCTATCCGATAGTTTGTGTAATAACTGCGCTCGACTTGGTAGCTGCGTTAGCGTATCTTCATCTATTAGCCTTTGTAACTGAGCCGTGCGTTCTTCAACCATCAGTTCCAATTTCGTGTTAAAATCGGCTAAAAGTTGATATTGTTGCTTAATTCTGAGCATAGAGCGAATCCGTGCCAGCAATTCTAAGCCATTAACAGGTTTCGCAATAAAGTCATCTGCTCCCGCCCCCAGACATTCAGCTAGACTCTCTGTAGAAGATAATGCCGTCACCATAATAATCGGTGTTCCTTTCCATTCACCCATAGCTTTAATACGGCGACAAACCTCAATACCGTCCATAACTGGCATCATTACATCCAGTAAAATTAGATCCGGTTTGATTACATTAATTACTGAAAGTGCATCTTGTCCACTATAAGCATAGTGTAAATGATAGTTTTCATCAATCAAACAAGTTTCAACTACATCAAAATTATCTGGATCATCATCCACAATTAAAATTGAGAACATCGGTAGATTTTCCTTAGCAATTCAACAACTATCTATGGTTCCACGGCATCTAGTTTCACTATCTTAATATAAATATGATACGTTGTAACGTGACAATAGGGTTATTTGTATTATTTAATAGCTAATGAACAATCGGTAAAGTAATATATATCATCGTTTCTTGATTGTATATGCTATTAATTTGTATGGTTCCTCCCACCAATTCAACAATTTTATCCACGATTTTTAAACCAACACCCAGGCCTTGTTGCTCATAGCTTTTGCGTTCAAACTGCATAAAAGCACCGATTTGATTGATTTGCTCTTCCGTCATCCCACGCCCCAAATCATGAATCCATAGCCCTAGTTTTTCCCCTTCAGTGATAATCTGAGAGCGAATCGAGATGGGTTTCCCCGGCTTGGAGAATTTCAAAGCGTTGTCAATCAACTCATTTAAAATAATCGACAAATACCGCTCTGATATCGCCACGGTAGCCGGTTCTATATCCAACTTAAAATCATCATAGCGTTGGCTATCCGGTGCATATTTTTTGCAGATAGGTTCCACAAAATACAAAGATAACATTGTAGACCCGGGCGGAACTTCTTTTTCCTCGCTACTTATCAGTTCCAATTCCAAATAAATTAGGAATCTTTTGACTAAATTTTCCAGGCGACAGGCTGATTGATACGCCAACCTTAACATCTCCACTGTTTCCGACATCTCCACATCTTCTATATCCTTCAGATCCTCCATCACCAGGGCGAGCATTCCTAAAACACCATTTAGAGGGGTATTTAGTTCGTGGGAGAGACTAGAGGCTAAATTACCCCGCAGTCTGACCAGAGTTTTTTCGAGTACTTGAATTGTATTCTTCTGCACATTAGACAAATGAGAAATTTGGTCATATTGTTGCTTAATTCTCAGCATTGAATGGACACGAGACCGTAATTCTAAAGCATTAACGGGTTTCCCGATAAAGTCATCCGCTCCCGCTGCGATACATTTAGCTAAACTTTCTTTAGAAGATAATGCCGTCACCATAATAATAGGTGTAGATTGCCATAGTGGCATAGCTTTAATGCGGCGACAAACTTCAATCCCATCAATAGCTGGCATCATCACATCCAGCAAAATCAAATCTGGCTGGATTAATTTGAGTGCGGAAATTCCCTCCTGTCCACTAGCAGCATAATGTAGCTGATAGTCTTGATTACTCAAAAAGGTTTCAATCACATCAAAGTTGTCAGGTTCATCATCAATAACTAAAATAGATAACATTTGTCGATAGTCCTTAGCAAGTCTAAAATCCCAAATTTGATGACTTTTCTTAGTTCATTTAGTCATGAGTTTATAAATATTGCTCAATACTCATTTACTCATCAGTTACTCTACCCGGCAGTATATCTATAACCTGGTAATTACCGGAAAACTCTGGAAAATTTATACAAATAGCCATCTCTCCTAAAAACAGGTTTCAAATCTATTGGCTTGACTGAAAACTGAGTTTGGTCAGGTTTGGTTAAAACAAAACTGCCGCGACTCGACGGGGTTATTCTACCAATTTCTTATGTCTTATGCTTGGCTATATCCCCGGTAAGCCATCCCTTAATTGGTTTTAATGGGTTATGGCGAATCGGAAGCCTCTTGTTAGGAGCCGCTTTTTGACGGCCACCACGCCCAAAACAAGTCATTAGTAGTGGCTGATGAGTTTTGATTTTCAACCGGGTCGGGGTGCTTTTTCCCACACAATCAGCGTCATCTAGCCAATGGGTTTTCGGTAGTCCTTGAACCGTCCGATTATATTTTGTTAAACCTCCAGTGCCAATTTCAATGGGTAATCCAGTTAGCTTCAGGCTGTTAAACAATGCCCATCGGGTAGAGTTGACGGCCGCCGCATTTTTCAGGGGGGCCTTGGCCTGAACTAGCAACCGCTTCAAGATTTCGGGTTTTTTTTCCAGAAACTGCTCGACTGCCTGAGAACCTTTTTTCTGATGGCATTTATGGCAAGCAATAGCCAGATTGCTAACTCGGTCGGAACCACCCTGGCTTTTTGGCTGAATGTGTTCGATTTCTAAAGGGATATTTTGGCCACCACAGTAGGCACACTGGTGTTGCCATTTCGTCAAGAGATATTCTCTCAACTCGTATCCAAACAAAACCCCTTGCTGGTATTCAACTCCAGATATTTCCGGGTTGAGCAGTTTTTGGGTGTCAAATCGTACTAACTCCATTGATATGTCCGTTATCGGGCATGAGGAAATCAGTCGATTGACCGAGGTCAAGGTGGTTTCAACTCGATGTTTGAGGCTGGGAGCCAACCATCCATATGCGCGCTTTCTGTTATTGAATCTGGCTTGACGGTAGCGAGTTTTTCGGTAACGACGGTGGCGACGAACCACGCGACGTGCAGTTAACTTGGCTCGGATTCTATCTCCTCTATGAGCCAATTCAGCCCCCCAGATAACTGTGTCCCGACTCTGATTAACTAAGGCAATACCCGTCACTGATGCCCCTGGATCTAACTTAATCCGACTAGGTTCATTGACCGGGTTCTCAACGGTTTTCTTGAGGATAATTGTAAATGGATAAGTCCTAAACACTGCGGCTAAACCCTGCTTCAAAAGCTTTCTGGCTCTGGCCGGATGAGTGGGACTTAACGGTTGCCCCAGTGTGTCAACCACAAAAACGTAATTTTGGTAATTTGGCATTTAAGCTATCTTCCAGATGGGGTAATGTTTGCCTCGGTCATGTTAAAGGGGCTTTTTACGTCTAGCTCACTCGAGCTTACAAATCCACTCATCTCGTTCCTTAAAGATAGACGACAGAGCCACAGGCTGGCGCTCACCTGTGGGTGTCATAACCCCCTTAACGTAGGTCTAATCCTGGACCTGCATCTTGCAGACTCTGTGAGGAGTAATTTCCGGCAGGAGCCAGAAATTACCGGATTTTATGCAAGAGTCTGGTTTCACGATCGCTTAATCACCCCCCAGGAATCCCCGACTATATCCTGGCAAACCATTAGGGGTCGAGAATGGAGTCGCCTCCATTCCCTCCCATTCAGAACCGTACATGAGACTTTCACCTCATACGGCTCCTAGTCTGACTGCTCCATTGTTAAGGAACAGCTCTGGCATTGTCAAGTGCCGTTTGATCATCGCGGGTGTGGCGGTGTAGTAGTTGAAGGTTTTTGTATTCATCCTTTCCGCCTTGGCTTCGAGGTACAATGTGGTCTACTTCAACTATATCTGTTGGTGCGAAATACAATCCACACCATTTACACTTGCCTTTTTGCTTTTTGAGTAGTTTTGCTACCCTGTTAGGCGTGTCGATTGCTTGTCCTTTTCTGGTTGCCCAGTAAGTCCAGTTTCCGTCGTAGGGTGTTGCATCGGGGCGTATTGGGGTGTGTCTGACCAATGGAGTCCAGTTATGTTTCCATAGTTGGAATCCATCTTTAGTTTGGAATAACCAAGATTCATGCCTTTCTTTCCCATTACTAAGTCTAACCGTTCCATGTCTGAAATAGTTTGTTAGCTTTTCGTGGTTTGCCTTTCCGCATCTTGATACTGTCCATGCCCGTAACATTAGCCAGGTTATATGGTCTAGCTTAACGAAGGTCTCTGATGAGACGACCCCTGAATAGTAATTTGACCATCCCCGAATAATTGGGTTTAGTTTGCTTATCCGGGCTGATTGAGGTGCTGTTTTAAGTTGTTTTATTACACCTTTAATCACTTCTTATATGGGCATTCCATCTTTAGATTTGTCCTCAGAACCGGGGTACTTTTAAAGGTCTATGTAGGTAGTGCAACAAGACTCCTACTTTTCCCCTTACTCTTTTAAGCGCAGCGTATCAACCTATTTCGCTACTTAATTAGTTCTGATGGTTCAAGCCGGACATTCGGTCTCCCTAATCATGGATGGTTGGCAGTGGTCGCATCTGGTAGTAGGTTCTACTTCACGCCTTCCGTTCCCCGCTTCAATCTGACGGGGTGTGATTCCTGAAACTGGGGGTGGCTATCGCCGTTACTCTTTCCCACAATCGCCCAAGTGGTTTTAATCCTCCGTGTTATATAGTTGAGTATTGCGATTTTCTTTGTGGAATTAACCTTGAGTTCCCTGCCTTGCTTTCGCTTTGGGACATATAAACAGTTATAGGGATGGTCAGGTGTGCTATCCTTATATTCAAACAAGGGGTTTAAATCCACTCCAGGCAGTTATTTCGGGCATTGCAGCCCTATTTGATGCCTGAACGTCTCGCACTGTTACCATAATTATAACCTTTAGATGGTAGCTAACTAAAGATTTTCCTGAGAAATTCGCCGATCGCTTTTCAGCCCTAGGGTGGTCAAGTTCACCTACCTAATAGTAAATCCTAGGTTAGACGTTGGACGTGGGGAATAGCCAACATCAGGGTCTTCCGCTCGCTTTGTGAGACGACATAGATCTACAGATTTTCCGGACAACTACTTCCACCCAGTAGGGTGGCCCTGATCCTGATGATAATGCTTAGACGGCATCAGTTTTCTGATGCAGGGCATCTTCAGAAGAATTTAGGAGATCTTGAATCGTCATGGTTAACTGTTTTAATCTCACTGGTTTACTCAAGTATTCATTAGCCCCCGCTAGTAAACAGGCCTTCCGATCGCTTTCCATGGCCAAAGCCGTTAAGGCAATGATGGGCGTTGTCGCTAACTCTGGAATCTCCCGAATCCGTTTCATCGCCTCTAGTCCATCCATTCCCGGCATTTGAATATCCATCAATATCAAATCAGGAGATAAAGCCACAGCCTGATTAATTGCCTCCTGACCATTTTTCGCCAACTCAATCCGGTAGCCTTTCGCGGTTAAATAGCTGGAAATCGTGCTGATATTCGCTTCATTATCTTCCGCTAAAAGCAGCAAAGGCGCTGCATTTGGGGTTGATGGCGTTTCCACATCATTAGGGTTTAAATCCGCCTCCGAGTCCATCCGTTGGGGAATCATCACAGAAGCCTGATAGGGTAAATCGATACTAAAACAACTACCCACCCCCACTTCACTGGTTAAACCCACCCGACCGCCATGCAATTCTACAATTTGTTTTGTCAAGGCCAAACCCAAGCCAGTTCCTTGATATTGGCGATTCAAGGCGCTGTCAATTTGCATAAACGGTTGAAACAGCTTCTTGATATTTTCTGGGCTGATACCAATGCCAGTATCTCTCACCGAAAACCGGAGATATGGGCTTTCTCCCTCCGCTTCTCTTGGTGGGGGCAATATCACTTCTAAGGTGATGCTTCCCCCTTCTGGGGTAAATTTAACCGCATTATTGAGCAGATTAATTAATACTTGACGGATGCGCCGTTCATCGAGTATAATATCAGGCAAATTTAAGGGCAGATTAACCGAGAGTTGAATCCGTTTTTTCAGGGCTTGCTGTTTGATGAAGGCGATACTGGATTTACACAGAGGCGCGATCGCCGTGGGGGAACATTCTAACTCTACCTGACCCGATTCTATCTTCGCCACATCTAAGATATCATTAATCAAAGCCAGCAGGTGAGAGGCGCTCCGTTCCACGGTTTGCAGGGCTTTCAGTTGTCTGTCATTCACGGGACCGAACACCTCCTCATGTAGCCCTTCCGTCATGCCTAAAATGGCATTGAGGGGGGTGCGGAGTTCATGGCTCATATTAGCCAGAAACTCATCCTTGAGACGGGTAGCGCGGATTAGTTCCTGATTGCGTTGAGTAAGCTGTTGTTGCGTCTGTTGACGTTCTCTGAGTTCCTGTTGCAACTGCTCAAACAGATTAGACTGTTGAATAGCGATCGCCAACTGGAACGAGAATTGCTGCGCCAAATCAATATCCGACTGTTCCCAATGGCGGGGGCCGTCACATTGATGAATGCACAACAGTCCCCATAAGACATCTTGACAGATAATCGGTATCACTAAGTTAGCCCGCACCTGAAACTGAGATAAAATATCTACATGGCAGTTTTCTAAACCGTCGTGGTGGATATCATCCGCCACATAATAACGTCCTTGAGCGTAGAGACTGGCATAGTTTTCCCCAAAACAATGGTCATGGACGGGGATAGCCAGCACCGAGGGGAAGTCATTAACCACTGACTCCGCCACAAACTCACCGTCGTCATAGCCAGAGTCGGGGTAAAATTTGAAAATACCCACTCGGCTCCCTTGCAGACAGTTGCAAATCTCTCGAGAGGCGGTGTCAAAAATGGTGGGTAAATCCAGGGATTGACTGATGCGTTGATTCGTCTCCCGCAAGAGCCGTTCTCGTTGCGCTTGCTGCTCAATGGTTTGTTCGGCTTTTTTGCGATCGCTAATATCCGTATGAGTGCCGATAAACCGCAGTGGTCGTCCCTCAGCATCCCGTTCCACCATGCGCCCTTGGGCTAAAATCCAGCGATAGGAGCCATCTTTACAGCGCAGACGATGTTCATTGCGATACAACTCCGTTTTTCCTTGAATATGTCGCTCCACGTCCTGGTAAACTTGGGCTAAGTCGTCAGGATGAACCCGACTTTGCCACTCCGTCAACCGGTTCTCAATCTCATGCTCCTGATAACCCAGCATGGATTTCCATTGTTTATTGAACCAAAGTTCCCCCGTCTGCATCTTCCAATCCCAGAGTCCTGTATTCGCCGAAGCCAGACCCAGTTCTAAGCGCAGTTTACTTTCTTGCAGAGCCTGTTCTGCTTTGGTGCGTTCCTGAAGTGCCGCTTTCTGGGCGCTAATATTCACCACCACACAAACACAACTCCCGTCAGTTTGAGATAACATCGCCACCCCAATTAACACAAATACCAAATGTCCATCTTGATGGCGATAGGCTTTTTCAAAGGGGTGAATAAATCCAGATTGGCGTAGATGTTCGATCGCCTGCAAATCCAACTCTCGATATTCAGGGGGTGTGATTTCTGCCCAGTTGATTAAACCCATAGGCCGTTGGGCGCGGCTATAGCCCAACATCTCTAAAAAGCGATCATTAGCCTCGATGATGTCTCCGGCAAAATTGGTAAACATCATCCCCACTACGTTGGAGTCAAACACCCGCCGAAAACGAGTTTCACTGGCTTGTAAGGCGGCTTCAGCTTGGCGGATGTCGGTGATATCTAAATTCACCCCAATCATGCTGATGGGCTGACCCGCTTCATCCCGGACAACTAACCCAGAGGCTTTAATATAGTGGAGGCTGCCATCGGGATGCAGAACGCGAAATTCGGTGTTATAGTCGGCTTCCCCTAAAATGGCTCTCTGGAGGAGGTCTTCGGTAGCTTGGCGATCGTCGGGATGAACGCCATGAGACCAAACCTCGTAAGGGACTACGGATTCTGAGTTGGGACACTCTGAAGGATAATCAACCCCATAGAGGGCATACATCTGCTCATCCCAAGTAACTCGATTTTGGCGAATATCGAAATCCCAAAAGCCGATGTTTCCCGAATATAAGGCAATTCTGAGCCGTTGGGAGAGTTGGGAAATTTCGGCCTCGGCTTGTTGGCGTTTGGTCATATCCCGGGCGACCCAAATCACCCGGCGATCGCTCATGGGAGAAATACTGGCTTCAAAATAGATGCGGCGATCCTCCAGGTCGATTTGATACTCAAACGACACGGTTTTTCCGGTGGTTAAGGCTTCCAGAATCGGCAATTGAGAACGCGATTTTGCTTCTTCTTGAAATAGACAATTGAGGGTTTGATCCAGAATCTCGGTGGCTTGAGGCTCGAGCATTTGGTGGCGGGTGGGCATCACATTCACCTTGCGCGCATCGGGGGCAATGATTAAAACCAAATCCCCCATGGCTTCAAAGACGCTGCGTAACTCGGTTTCACTGGTGCGTAGTTTTTGCTCAAAGGCGGCGCGATCGCTAATATCCCGGAATATCCCTTGCACAACATAGGTCTTGCCTACTTTAATCAGGCTTCCTGAGATATCAACGGGAATTTCTGAACCATCGGCCTTCAGAATCCGGGTATCCAACACCCAAAGCTGTTTTTCCTTAATAATCCGCTCAAAACTGCTAAAAATGCGGTCTAATTCCTCGGGGGGATGGAGTTGGCTGATATGTAGGGGCGATCGCTCTAGGCTCAGTCCGCTGAAATCGTCGCGGGAGTAGCCGAATAAGTCCTCGGCGGCGCGGTTGGCTTCGATCAGGTAGCCTTCAGGGGTCGCTAGGAGAATGGCATCGGTTGCTCCTTCCATAAGGCCCCGATAGCGGGCTTCCCGAGCCTGTAACTCGGCGGTGCGTTGCTCAACTCGGCTTTCGAGTTCAGTATTTAAAGATGCTAGGGCGAGTTGAGCCTTTTGGCGCTGCCTAATCTCGTTCTGGAGTTGTTCATGTTGGGTGGCTTGTTTGAGGGCGATCGCCAATTGAATCGAGAGCGCCTGCAAGAGTTGGATTTCCCCGGTTTGCCAATCTCGCGGCTGATCTCGGTGACTGGCGATCATCAACCCCCAGAGGCGATCGTCTACCACAAGCGGCACCATCAGCTTGGCTCGGATATCAAAGCTCAATAATAGCTCCTGATGGCACAGGGTCATGGAGTCATCATAAATGTCTCGCACCACCCGCACGCGACCTTGGCGATAGGGTTCGAGCCACTCTCGAGTCACACAGGGGTCATTGGCTTGACTGTGCAGCACCGAACGACCACCGGCCATAATCGATTCGGCAATGACGGAACCGCTCAAATCGTCTTCAAACTTGTAGATAATCACGCGATCGCAGCTCAACACCTGCCGCACTTCATCCACCGCCGTCTGGAGAATGGTGGCTAAGTCCAGGGAATTGCGAATGGTTGTGGAAATATTCAGCAGCAGGCGATCGCGCTGGGCCTGAGTTTGAATCCGCTGAGTTTGTGCGGCCACCTCCTCTTGTAGTTCCTGGTTGCGACGTTCCCACAACGCCAGTTTTTCGGCTTCTAGGCGGTTGACTTTTTGTTTGAGGTTTTCTGCCAAATTATAGAGTTCAATGGGGTTAAACGCCCGTAGAAGGGTGGTTTGGGTGACGATTCCCACTAGGTTCCCCCGTTCTCCAGTGACCACCACCCGCCGAATCCGCCGTTCCTCCATCTGTTGCTGGGCTGCCCACAGAAACTCATCCGGTCGCACTGTAAACAGGGGAGAACTCATCACCTCTTGGGCGCTGGTTTCCCTGATCGCACCACCGACAGCCTGGAATTGCACAATATCCCGCTCGGTGATGATTCCCACAGGACGCTCTATGGGTGGGTTGTCGGCCGGATCGAACTCGGTGATAATCACGCAACTGACTCGGTTTTGGGTCAATAACTGAGCAATATCTAGCAGGGTGCGATCGGGGGGTGATGTCACCACGTCCTGAGCCATTACTTCCCCCACTGACCGCAACCGCATCAAGTCCACCGGACGGGTCAGCCTTTGTAGGCTTTCGTGGCTAATCAAACCGAGCAGGCGATCGTGGTCATCGACAATGGGTAAATGGCGCAAGCCACGCTTTTGCAGAAAGTCAATGATCGCAAAAATATCAGTTAGTTCCGACTGCTGTAGGGTGATAACCGGTTGGCTCATTACCTCGCCTACCAACAAACTTTGCAGGGGTTGCTGTTGGGCTGCCAGACGCACAATATCCCGCTCGGTGACAATACCGACAATGCGATCGCTTTCTGTGACGACTATAATTGAACTGCTGTCTGATTCACGACTGGGATTACTCATCAAGGCGATCGCCTCTTCCACTGTCGCTTCGGGGGAAATAGTTAACACATTAAGGGCGATCGCGGTTTTGGGGTCTATGGTGGTTTCCGTCGGACTCTGATTGTAATCAACCATCAGCGCAAGGATCTAGGGATGTTTAAACCCAGCATAACCCCGAAGTTCGGAATTTGTCGATCATGATCATGATAGCTTTCTAGTTCCGCCCTCAAGTATGCAGCTTTCGCGCTCATCAACCGCTCCAGTAAATCGCTATCCCCTAAATATTTTCGACCTGTTTTTATGGGCAAAAAAAACCGGTTAGCTAGTTAAAAAAGTCTCCGCTAGTCCGGCATTTCACACCATGGTTATTACACCTTTTCTTTCACTACCAAAACTGAACAATTAGCATCGGCTACCACTTGGGAACTAACGGACCCTTGTAATACTCGGCTAAGTCCAGTTAATCCGCGACTACCAATAATAATCAAATCAGTTTTATAGATATTAGAAAGCCGGATAATTTCTTCCGCTGGATCTCCCTGGACAATTTCCACATCACTGGGAACAGCTAACTGTTTCTGATAGCTGCGTAGATAATTCTCGATATCCCAATAGGCTAACTCTTCTGATGAGCTAGGATGGGGGCGATCGGCAATTGGATCTACATCAGGCCCTGTAGTTGAAACCACATGGGAGAATATCACATGGGTTGTGGTTTCCAATTGTAGTTGCTTTAAGGCATTCATCATTATCTCCATAGAAGGGGAATCATCAATAGCAACCAAAATTGTCCTCAGCATTGGCAACTTCTCCTCACATTAAGCTGACATAGAAATCAGCAACACCCGCTAAAAATCCCCATCTCCCTGATTTTTCGTCCGCAGACGAACAGAATCTGCATGGGATGGTAGCCCTTCTGCAGTAGCCAAAATATTAACAGCATTTGCGACTTTTTGCAGCGCCTGCGGAGAATATTCAATCAAACTGGAGTGTTTCATAAATACTTCCACCCCTAAAGCGGAAGCATACCTAGCCGCACCTGAAGTGGGTAGGGTGTGGTTAGGACCTGCTAAATAATCTCCCACGGCTTCCGGGGTCGAACAACCTAGGAAAATTGCCCCCGCATGGCGAATGTGTTCTAATAGTTCCCACGGCTCCTCAACTTCTAGCTCTAGGTGTTCGGGAGCAAATTCATTAGATAACTGAGCGGCTGCTTCTAGGGAGTCCACCACCACCACTAAGCCATAGTGAGCGATCGCCTTTTCCGTCATAGTTCGGCGCGGGTGATGCTCAAGCTGTCGTTCCACCTCAGCCACCACCTGACGAGCCAAAGCCGAGTCTGTCGTCAACAAAATCGCCGCCGCCATTGTATCATGTTCTGCCTGAGCCAGCATATCCGCGGCCACATGAACAGGGGAGGCGATACTATTGGCAATAATTAGCACCTCAGACGGTCCCGCCAGCGAGTCAATACCGACAGTACCATAAACCAATTTTTTCGCCAGCGTTACATATATATTACCCGGACCTGTGATCACATCAACTTTCGGCACAGTTTCCGTACCATAAGCCAAAGCAGCGATCGCCTGAGCGCCACCTACCCGATAAATTTCCTGGACTCCAGCTTCCTGAGCCGCCACCAAAATCGCCGGACTAATCTTATTATCAATGCCTGGGGGAGTTACCATCACAATGCGAGGCACTTTAGCCACATTAGCCGGAATAGCATTCATTAAAACCGTACTGAGATAGCACGCTTGGCCTCCCGGCACATATAAACCCGCCCGGTCAACAGGGGTGTATCGTTTACCTAAAACCACATTATCATCGCCAAACTGAACCCAAGACTTAGGAACACGCTGGCGGTGAAATGCCTCAATCTGTTTTTTTGCTAACCGAATTGCATCGAGAAGTTCGCAATTAACCTGTTGATAAGCGACATCCAACTCCGAAGCACTGACCCGCAACTGTTCCAGGGTCAGAGTTTTGTGGTCAAATTCTTGGGTGTAGTGCAGCAGTGCTTTATCCCCTTGTCGCTTCACGGTTTGCAGAACTTCTCGCACCGTAGCTTCTTTATGGATAACAGTATCATCATGGGTACGACTGGCGATGCGTCGCAGTTCTGATTGTGCTTCAACCCACTGAGTAATAATTCGCAGCATGGTGATTAGGAGTGCAAACCGTAGAAGTTACTAGCCAAAACGCAAGGGAATTGAGCAACCCGGATGGGGCTAAATTTCTTTTATACCTAATTAAGCCGAACCAGGTCAGCCTAACTTTCAGTATAACCCGCGTTTGTTATATAGTGTAACGCGGATTCACAGACTCTGCCTGACTCCGAGATCTTCAGCCCTCATCTGGACTTTTGCGCCCCCGTATTGGCAAAATAAAAATTTAATGCACAAATTCCCCTATTGACGTGCTATATTGGTATTTCTGGAAATCTTGATTATCAAAGATCCGCGTAGTCCTACACCGGAAGCCATGGCCAACATCAAATCTGCCATTAAACGAGTCCAAATTGCTGAACGCAATCGGCTGAGGAATAGAACCTATAATTCAGCCGTCAGGACTCTCATGAGAAAATATTTTGCCGCTGTTGAGCAATATGCGGCTGATCCCAGCGATGAAGCGTTGCAGGAAGTCCAGCAGCGGATGTCAGCAACCACCAGTAAAATCGATAAAGCCGTTAAGGTAGGTGTTCTGCACCGGAACAATGCGGCACGGAAAAAATCGAGATTAGCTCGGTTCTTGAAACGACACCAGCCTAATTCTAGCGCCCAGGAAGCGACAGCCTCCTAGGGGGAAACCTCGTGCCGTCCGCGAGTATGTCAGCAAGTCGCACTGAAGTGAGGGGTTGAAAAACCTATAACTTCAGTGGATGGCTATGCTAAATGGGATATCCCAGAAAACGGTGATCACCAAAAATCCAACAGTGTTGGCTAAAATATTAGCCGAAAGGCTGGGAACTATGCTGAAGGACAGATAGCACCAGATGCAGCTAATTGATACTCACGTTCACATTAACTTCAAGAGTCTGGCTACAGACCTCGGAGGTATCCGGCAGCGATGGCGGTCTGCTGGAGTGGTGTCTTTGGTACACTCCTGTGTTCATCCAGGGGAATTTGCCGAAATCAGGGCGATCGCCGACCAAGTAGAAGAACTATCCTTTGCCGTAGGGTTGCACCCTCTGGATACAGAGAAATGGACAGAAACCACAGCCAGTGAAATTAGGACTCTAGCTGAATCTGATCCGAGGGTAGTAGCGATCGGGGAAACGGGGTTAGACTTTTATAAGGCTAAGGATGAAGCCCGTCAAAAGGAAATTTGCCAAGCCCAACTGGAAATAGCTCGCCAACTAAATAAACCCGTAATTATCCACTGTCGAGATGCAGCCGCCTCGATGGTGGAACTGTTGCGGGATTTCTTCGATGATAAAGATCATGGTCCCGTGCGAGGTGTTATGCACTGTTGGGGTGGAAGTCCTGAAGAAATGCAATGGTTTTTAGACTTGGGGTTTTACATTAGTTTCAGCGGAACGGTAACCTTTAAAAATGCTACCCAAATTCAGGAATCTGCTCGTCGGGTTAGTAGCGATCGGCTATTGATTGAAACTGACTGCCCCTTTCTAGCTCCGGTTCCTCGACGAGGTAAACGGAACGAACCCGCCTTCGTGAAATACGTTGCCGAAAAAGTATCCGAACTCCGGGGTGTATCCCTAGAAACTCTGAGTCAGCAGACTACTAAAAATGCCTCGGAATTATTTGGCTTGTCCGTCATTCCTAGTAAACTAACCCCCTAATCAAACAAATCAACTCCCAAATTTCCCCAATGGCCCGACGAGCCATTGAGCAATTGCCCAGAGGTGGGGATATATCGATACTCAATGGGGGCGATGATGTGGTAGGGGTAACCCTGATTTCGCCTAACCCTAACATACCAGCAGACCTTGAACATCCCAGCAGACCTGTAGAAACCATGATAAACACAACCCAATACGAATCCGCATTTGAACTTCCTGATTTAATTGAAATTCAGCGATCGAGTTTTCGTTGGTTTTTAGAAACCGGGCTAATTGAAGAATTAGAAAGTTTCTCGCCCATCAGTGATTATACAGGGAAACTAGAACTGCATTTCTTAGCCAGAGATTACAAGCTGAAACAGCCCAAATATGACGTAGACGATGCCAAACGGCGGGATAGTACATACTCCGTGCAGATGTACGTCCCTACCCGACTAATTAACAAAGAAACCGGGGAGATTAAGGAGCAGGAAGTTTTTATCGGAGACCTGCCCTTAATGACCGAACGTGGCACGTTTATTATTAACGGAGCCGAGCGAGTTATTGTTAACCAAATTGTGCGGAGTCCGGGGGTATACTACAAATCGGAAATCGATAAAAACCAACGACGTACCTATAGCGCCTCCCTCATCCCGAACCGAGGCGCTTGGTTGAAATTTGAAACCGATAAAAATGATCTAGTTTGGGTAAGAATTGACAAAACTCGCAAACTGTCGGCTCAGATACTTCTGAAAGCCCTAGGATTGACGAATAACGAAATATTTGACGCATTGCGGCACCCAGACTACTTCCAAAAAACCATCGAAAAAGAAGGGGAATTTAGCGAAGAAGATGCCCTGATGGAGTTGTATCGAAAACTGCGACCAGGGGAACCTCCCACCATCACCGGGGGAGAACAACTTTTGCAGAATCGCTTCTTTGACCCGAAACGCTATGATTTGGGTCGGGTAGGACGGCATAAACTGAACCGGAAACTAAGGCTAAGTGTGCCAGATAGCACCAGAGTCCTAACTCCCACTGATATTCTATCGGCGATCGACTACCTGATTAACCTAGAATACGACATCGGCGAAACCGATGACATTGACCACCTGGGTAATCGTCGGGTGCGTTCAGTAGGGGAACTATTGCAAAACCAAATCCGAGTAGGTTTAAACCGTTTAGAAAGAATTATTCGGGAACGGATGACCGTTGGCGATGCCGAAACCCTAACCCCCGCCTCCCTAGTGAACCCGAAACCTTTGGTAGCAGCCATCAAAGAATTTTTCGGGTCTAGCCAACTGTCCCAATTTATGGATCAAACTAACCCCCTAGCGGAATTAACCCATAAACGGCGTTTATCTGCCCTAGGTCCCGGTGGCTTAACACGAGAACGGGCTGGCTTTGCTGTGCGTGATATTCACCCAAGCCACTATGGTCGTATCTGTCCCATCGAAACCCCAGAAGGGCCGAACGCGGGTCTAATTGGCTCCCTGGCTACCCACGCCCGGGTTAACCCCTACGGCTTCATCGAAACCCCTTACTATCCCGTAGAAAATGGACGAGTGCGCCGAGATTTGTCTCCGGTGTATATGACGGCTGACGAGGAAGACGATTTACGGGTAGCACCAGGAGACATTAGCTATGACTCCGAGGGATATATCCTCGGCGACCTAGTTCCGGTGCGTTATCGTCAGGACTTCACCAAAACCAGCCCCGACCAAGTGGACTATGTAGCGGTTTCCCCGGTGCAAATTGTCTCGGTAGCTACCTCCCTAATTCCCTTCCTAGAACACGATGACGCTAACCGTGCGCTGATGGGTTCCAATATGCAGCGCCAAGCAGTTCCGCTGCTGCGTCCTGAACGTCCGTTTGTAGGAACGGGACTAGAAGCCCAGGCGGCGCGGGACTCAGGTATGGTGATTGTATCTCGTACTGATGGAGAAGTCAGTTATGTGGATGGCGCGAAAATTCGGGTGATTGACCCGGAAGGTTGGGAAATCGAATATGAACTGCAAAAATACCAACGGTCTAACCAAGATACCTGCTTAAACCAGCGCCCCTTAGTCTATGAAGGCGACCAAGTAGTGGCAGGTCAGGTGTTAGCTGATGGTTCCTCGACGGAAGGGGCAGAATTGGCTCTGGGTCATAACGTTTTAGTGGCCTATATGCCCTGGGAAGGCTACAACTATGAAGACGCAATCCTAATTAGTGAACGTCTGGTTTATGACGATGTTTATACGTCAATCCATATCGAAAAATTTGAGATTGAGGCGCGACAAACCAAACTAGGACTGGAAAAGAAATTACCCGCGAAATACCCAACGTCGGGGAAGACTCCCTGCGACAACTGGACGCTTCCGGGATTATTCGCATTGGCGCTTGGGTAGAGTCGGGAGATATTCTGGTAGGAAAAGTTACCCCGAAAGGAGAGTCGGACCAACCCCCAGAAGAAAAACTGCTGCGGGCTATCTTTGGAGAAAAAGCCAGGGATGTGCGGGATAACTCGCTGCGGGTTCCTAATGGTGAAAAAGGGCGGGTGGTCGATGTGCGGGTGTTTACCCGAGAACAAGGCGATGAACTGCCCCCAGGAGCTAATATGGTGGTGCGGGTCTATGTGGCACAAAAACGTAAAATTCAGGTGGGAGACAAAATGGCGGGCCGCCACGGTAATAAGGGGATTGTCTCGCGTATTCTTCCCATTGAAGATATGCCCTATCTCCCTGATGGTCGGCCAATGGATATCGTCCTGAATCCCCTGGGTGTGCCTAGTCGTATGAATGTAGGTCAAATCTTTGAGTGTTTGATGGGATGGGCGGGAGAAAACCTGAAACGGCGGTTTAAGGTGATCCCGTTTGATGAAATGTTTGGTCAAGAAATGTCCCGTGAGACAGTCCACAGTAAACTTAAAGAAGCCCGCGAAAAACTCAAAAAGGATTGGTTATTTAGTGAGGAATACCCAGGCAAAACTATTGTTTATGACGGCCGCACGGGAGAAGCCTTTGACCAACCGGTAACGGTGGGTATCGCTTATATCCTCAAGTTGGTTCACTTGGTGGATGATAAGATTCACGCCCGGTCTACTGGTCCTTATTCTTTGGTGACTCAACAGCCGTTGGGTGGAAAGGCACAACAAGGCGGTCAGCGGTTCGGAGAAATGGAGGTGTGGGCATTGGAAGCGTTTGGGGCAGCTTATACTTTGCAAGAGTTGCTAACGGTTAAGTCTGATGATATGGCAGGCCGTAATGAAGCTCTAAATGCGATCGTTAAAGGCAAAGCTATCCCTCGACCAGGTACGCCAGAATCGTTTAAAGTGCTGATGCGGGAGTTGCAATCTTTGTGTTTGGATATTGCAGCTCATAAGGTGGAAACTAACAAAAAGGATGGTGCTAGTAAAGATTTGGAGGTAGACCTGATGGCTGATGAGCCTCACCGGGTCAGAACACCTTCTAAGCCTACATACGATTTGAGCGTCATTGATGACGACGATCAGGGTAACCGGTTGTAGGTCAATTCATCTGCTGGGGCGGGTTCAGAAATTGGGTAGGTGGACTTGATGGCTGATTCGGAAAGCATCACCTACAAGCACCTGCCCCTCTCCGCGCACCCGCGACGATGGAACGGTTTTTTGTGTTAGCATTCAATGTACAAGAATTATGCCTAAGATAGAGCAACGTTTTGATTACGTTAAAATTGGGTTAGCGTCTCCAGAACGCATCCGACAATGGGGAGAACGTACTTTACCCAACGGTCAAGTGGTAGGGGAAGTTACCAAGCCCGAAACTATTAACTACCGTACCCTCAAGCCGGAAATGGATGGGTTGTTCTGTGAGCGTATTTTTGGACCGGCTAAGGACTGGGAATGTCACTGTGGTAAATATAAACGAGTTCGACATCGGGGGATTGTTTGCGAACGTTGCGGGGTAGAAGTTACAGAATCGCGGGTGCGACGACATCGCATGGGCTTTATTAAACTGGCGGCTCCGGTGACTCATGTTTGGTATCTCAAGGGTATTCCTAGCTATATGGCGATTTTGCTGGATATGCCTCTGCGAGATGTGGAACAGGTGGTTTATTTTAATGCCTATGTGGTATTGAATCCGGGGAATGCTGATAATCTATCCTATAAACAACTGCTGCTGGAAGAACAATGGCTGGAAATTGAGGAGCAGATTTACGCAGAAGAAGGCGAACTGGTTGGGGTGGAAGTGGGTATTGGCGCTGAGGCGATCGCCCGTTTATTGGAAGATATCCCCCTAGAAGAAGAAGCGGAAAAATTGCGAACGGATATTGCTAACGCTAAAGGTCAAAAACGCGCCAAGCTGATTAAGCGACTGCGGATCATTGATAACTTTATCGCCACCAGTTCTAAAACGGAATGGATGGTTTTAAATGTGATTCCGGTAATTCCCCCGGATTTGCGACCGATGGTTCAGTTAGATGGGGGTCGCTTTGCTACTTCTGACCTAAACGACCTCTATCGACGGGTGATTAACCGTAATAATCGCCTGGCTAGGTTGCAGGAGATTTTGGCGCCGGAAATTATTATCCGCAATGAAAAGCGAATGCTACAAGAAGCGGTGGATGCCTTAATTGATAATGGTCGCCGCGGTCGGACTGTGGTGGGTGCTAATAACCGACCTTTGAAATCTCTCTCGGATATTATTGAGGGTAAACAAGGCCGCTTCCGTCAAAACTTGCTGGGAAAACGGGTTGATTATTCGGGGCGTTCTGTGATTGTGGTGGGTCCGAATTTGAAAATGCACCAGTGCGGACTACCTCGGGAAATGGCGATCGAACTTTTCCAGCCTTTTGTGATTCATCGCCTGATTCGTCAGAATTTGGTTAATAACATTAAGGCGGCGAAAAAGTTGATTCAACGCGGCGATCCGAGTGTTTGGGATGTGTTAGAAGAGGTGATTTCTGGACACCCAGTTATGCTTAACCGTGCGCCAACTCTCCACCGCCTGGGAATTCAGGCTTTTGAACCTATGCTGGTGGAAGGAAGGGCGATTAAATTGCATCCCCTGGTCTGTCCGGCTTTTAACGCTGACTTTGACGGTGACCAAATGGCTGTTCACGTTCCTTTGTCTATTGAGGCTCAGGCGGAAGCGCGTTTGTTGATGTTGGCTAGTAATAATATTCTGTCTCCGGCTACGGGAAGACCTATTGTTACTCCTTCTCAGGATATGGTTTTGGGTTGCTATTATCTGACTGCCAAAAATCCGAAGGCGGTGCGAGGAAAAGATCGCTATTTCAGTAACCTGGAAGATGCTTGCGTGGCTTATACTCACGGTTTGCTGGATTTACACGCTGAGATTTGGGTGCGTTTTGATGGGGAGGTTGACCTAGATGAACCTGAAGAAATTGACGGAGAGGAAAAGTCGGCTGATGGAAGCAATCTGACGAAATTATACAGGGGTCAAAAAAGTGGCAATTTGACCAGGAGAGTTCGAGAAGATAAGGACGGTAACATGATTTCCCAATATGTGCGGACAACGGCTGGTCGAATTATCTTCAATAAAACCGTGCTAGATGCTCTGGTTTAACAATGATTAAAGGCAGATATGATGTCTGCCTAGAGGGGTAAGGGCGGGGGACTACGCGGAGCCATAGCCAAGGTTAATGCCGTGAACCCGCCTCTCCCCAAAAAACGCCTCGCGAGGGGAAATTCCTGGGGAAAAAATCAGGACTACGGCTTTAAAAATTTTGCACTTTGAATGTGAACTGCTATGTCTGACAATAAAAAAATCTTCCGCAACCGAGTTATCGATAAAGGTCAACTGAAAAAATTGATGACCTGGGCTTTTATGAATCATGGGAGCGCGGTCACGGCTCAAGTAGCTGATGAGTTGAAGGATTTGGGATTTAAATATGCTACGAGAGCGGGGGTTTCAATTAGTGTTGATGACCTGCAAATTCCGCAGTCAAAAAAGGATTTATTAGAGGAGGCAGAAGAGGAAATTCGGCGCACAGAACGGCGATACACGAAGGGAGAAATCACGGAAGTAGAACGTTTTCAAAAAGTAATTGATACCTGGAACGGTACGTCGGAGGCTCTGAAGGATGAAGTAGTGCGGAATTTCCGCTCGACAAATCCCCTGAACTCGGTCTATATGATGGCGTTCTCTGGTGCGCGGGGTAATATCTCCCAAGTCCGTCAATTGGTGGGAATGCGGGGTTTGATGGCTGACCCTCAAGGGGAAATTATTGACCAGCCGATTAAAACTAATTTCCGGGAAGGATTGACGGTAACAGAATATATTATCTCGTCTTACGGGGCGCGGAAAGGATTGGTAGATACGGCGCTGCGGACGGCAGATTCGGGATACTTGACCAGACGGTTGGTGGATGTGTCTCAGGATGTGATTCTGCGGGAAATTGACTGCGGTACGGAACGGGGAATCACTCTGGGAGATATGACGGACGGCGATCGCATTTTGATTCCCCTCAAAGACCGCCTTATGGGTCGCGTCTTGGGTGAGGACGTAAAAAACCCAGAGACCGGGGAAATTATTAGCTTTGGAGAAATCCGCGCTGTTCGCAATCAAGTCGTTTGTGATGACCTAGCCTCCGCTATCTGTAATGCTGGGGTGAAAAAAGTTTTTGTGCGATCGCCTCTAACCTGTGAGGCGAACAGATCCGTATGTCGCCACTGCTATGGCTGGAGTTTGGCTCATGCGGAAATGGTAGACTTAGGAGAAGCGATCGGTATTATCGCGGCTCAGTCTATCGGGGAACCGGGAACTCAGTTGACTATGCGGACCTTCCACACCGGAGGCGTATTTACCGCTGAAGCGGCTGGGTTTCTCCGCGCTCCCTTTGATGGGACTGTTAAATTTCCGAAAACTCTCCGTCTGCGTGCTTTCCGTACCCGACACGGGGATGACTCCTTCCTGGCTGAAAGCAACGGTTATCTCACGGTGGAAGGGAAAGACGGGAACAAGCGCATTAACATCAGCCAAGGCTCTACGGTGGTGGTTCACGATGGACAAGCGGTTAACGCCGACCAAGTCCTGGTGGAAATTATGGCTGGGGGACGAACCGCTCGCAAAACTACTGAAAAAGCCACTAAGGACGTAGCAACAGATTTAGCCGGAGAGGTTAAGTTTGCTGACGTTGTACCAGAAGAAAAACTCGATCGCCAAGGAAATATGACCCGCATCGCTCAACGGGGTGGCTTGCTGTGGGTCTTAGCCGGAGAAGTTTATAACTTACCCCCCGGCGCAGAACCAGTGGTCAAAAATGGCGATCGTGTGGAACCAGGTAGCGTCCTGGCTCAAACTAAACTGCAAACCGAACATGGCGGTATTGTCCGCATTACCGATGATAATGACATAGACCCCGCCACTGTAGCCACAGAAACACTCGCTGATGGTATGATCACCACCTCCTCCGGTGAGGAAAATGCTCTACCACGGGAAATTGAAATTATCACCGCCTCTGTACTTTTAGACCAGGCTTTGGTACGTCTCCAATCAGAGTTGGGACGGGAACAATATGTGATTGAAACTAACAGCAATCACCGTTTCTCCCTCAAAGTTACACCCGGTAGCAAGGTCGAAAATCATGAAGTGATCGCGGAATTGATGGATGATAGCTACCGCACCACTACTGGCGGGATTATTAAATACGCTGGCGTGGAAGTTGCTAAACGCTCCAAAGGTAAACAAGGCTATGAGGTGACTTCTGGGGGAACCTTATTATGGATTCCTGAAGAGTGTCACGAAGTGAATAAGGACATCTCTCTGTTAATCGTTGAAGATGGTCAATATGTCGAAGCCGGAACAGAGGTAGTTAAAGATATCTTCTGTCAGAGTAAAGGGGTCATTGAAGTTACCCAAAAGAACGATATCCTTCGCGAAATTGTCGTCAAACCAGGGGAATTGCATCTGGTCGATGACCCCGAAATGGTAATGGCGATCGATGGTCAAATTAAAAACGCCGGAGAAGAAGTTATACCAGGAGTTACAGCCACAGAACTTAATTATGTTGAGTATGTGGAATCTCCCGAAGGTCCCGCCTTGCTATTGCGTCCCGTCGTGGAATTTCATGTTCCAGAAACTCCCCCAGTTCCCTCCCAGGAATCCCTCAATCAGTCTATCTCTCTCCAAGCAGTACAACGTCTATCTTATAAAGACGGCGAGCGAGTTCGGTCTGTCGAAGGAGTCGAACTGTTGCGTACTCAGTTGGTAATTAACATCGGTACCGAAGCGCCTCAGTTGGCTGCTGATATCGAGTTGATTCCCGATGAAGATAATCCTGAGATTATGCGCCTCCAATTGGTGATTTTAGAGTCTTTGGTGATTCGGCGCGATATTATCGCTGACTCCACCCAAGGTAGCACCCGGACTCGCTTACTGGTCCATGATGGTCAGGAAATTGAACCAGGCGCAGTCGTCACTCGCACCGAAATTCTCGGTAAAGATGGCGGTGTCGTTGGCGGTATTCGCTCCGGTGCTGAAATTCTCCGTCGCTGTCTCATTGTTCGTGACACCGATATGATGACCATTCAACTACCCGATGGTGTCACTCCTACTGTTAAAGTCGGTCAACTGGTAGTGGAAGATTCCGAAATTGCACCTGGAGTTAAATTGTCCCAGTCTGGCCAAGTTGTGGCTATTAACCAGGATGACTCGGAAACATCAATAGTTCTCCGTATTGGAAGACCCTATCGCGTTTCCTCCGGCGCGGTTCTGCATTTGAGCGATGGCGATTTGGTCCAACGGGGTGATAATTTGGTGCTTTTGGTTTTTGAGCGACCCAAAACTGGGGATATTATTCAGGGTCTACCTCGTATTGAGGAACTTCTGGAGGCTCGTAAACCTAAAGAGGCTTGTATTTTGGCTAAACAACCCGGTACGGCTCAGCTGGAGGTTTTTGATGATTTGGTCCAGTTGCGCGTGATTGAGTCTGGCGGCGCTGCGACTGAGTATCCCCTTACTCCTGGTCAGACAGTTATTGTCTCTGATGGACAAACCGTTGATGTCGGACAGCCTCTCACTGATGGTCCGGCTAATCCTCATGAAATTCTGGAGGTGTTCTTTAACTACTATCTGGAACAGGATGGGATGGTTTATGAGGCGGCTCTCAAGAGCTTCCAAAAGTGTCAGATTTTCCTGGTTAATGAGGTTCAATCGGTTTATCAATCTCAGGGTATTGATATTTCCGACAAGCATATCGAGGTGATTGTCCGTCAGATGACCTCTAAGGTTCGCATTGATGATGGCGGTGATACTACTACTCTTCCAGGAGAGTTGACGGAACTTCGTCAGGTTGAACAGGTCAATGAGGCTATGTTTATTACTGGCGGCGCTCCCGCTCGCTATACTCCTGTTCTGTTGGGGATTACTAAGGCTTCTCTCAATACTGACAGCTTTATCTCCGCCGCTAGTTTCCAAGAGACTACTCGCGTCTTAACTGAAGCTGCTATTGAGGGTAAGTCGGACTGGTTGCGAGGTCTCAAGGAAAATGTCATCATCGGACGACTAATTCCTGCTGGTAGCGGTTTTAATGCTTATGAAGACCCGGTTTTGGCGGAAGAGTCGGTTATGGATGAGGAACCTTACAGCTACCTCGAAGATGATGTTAATAATGATGATTTGCGGGAAGATGTAATTCTTGATGACCACTCGGCTCGCGCCTACAGTGACCAGGCTATGTTCTCTGATGACCTCGTAGATAATGAGGATGATGAGGATAATGAGTTTGCTATCAATGATGATTCTGATAATTTCCCTTTAATTGATGACGACGATGAAGAACCTTTCTCGTCTGCTATCATCACTGATGACATCCTTGATGACGACGATTTCTAACACCGTGCCTAATTAGGCAATAAACAAGAGTAGAGACAAAGCGTACCTTGTCTCTACTTTTTTGTTACGGAAGTTATGTTAAGTTTTGTAACGAAAAATTAACAAATGCTGCAAAAATTTTTTTTTGGGGGGAGTGGTTGCTTTTTGCGGGGAGTTATGGTATACTGCTAAATAATTCAGATATTGGAAATTTTAATAATTTAACACAAATTACAATTATAAAAAAGTATATCTTGATGATATAGCATTAGTCAAGGTGGTTAGGACGCAGCTTGACTAATGCTATACCCGATGATACAGCCTTTACACAAAACACAAAGTACAGTATAATGTATGGCTATTGTATCAGTTATCACAACCAACTACCATGAGCCGTTACTCTTTAGATTTTCGGAAAAAGATAGTAGAAGCCTATGAAAAAGGAGACACTTCTATCCGAAAAGTAGCGAAACGCTTTTTGGTGAGTCCAGACACGGTAAGGCGACTGGTCAAACAGTATCGATTAACGGGAGACTTATCTCCTCGTAAGTGTGGCACTAAAAAGAAAAGCATTTTATCTAAGCATGAGGAAGCCGTGATAGATATTGTGGAAGCCCACCCCGACCTGACCTTATGGCAATATAGTGAGAAGCTCAGAGACAAGCTGGGCATAAATGTCAGTACGACCATGATAGATAGATTTTTAAAGCAGCACGATATAAGTCTCAAAAAAAAACATACAGGAGCGAAAAAGTAGTAACTGAAGAAGTACAGAAAGCGCGAGTAGATTATTGGTAAAGAATTAGAGATGTGTCTCCTGAAAAGCTTGTGTTTATTGATGAAAGTGGGTTATGGGTAGGGATGAGCAGACCGTTAGCCAGAGCGACGAAAGGGAAAAAAGTCTATGAACTGCGGAAATCCTATCGAGGTCAAAAAATGACAATAATTGGTGCAATTAAGCTCTCCGGAGTGGTAGCGACTCAAACATTAGAAGGGTCCATGAAAAAAGAGGATTTTCTCCAATTCATCAAGTTAGATTTATTGCCAAAATTAAAAAAAGGAGATGTAGTGGTAATGGATAACTGAAATTCTCATCATCGAGAAGAAGTCAAAGAAATGATAGAGTCAGTAGGAGCCAGGGTAGAATATCTGCCGGTGTATTCCCCTGAGTTTAACCCGATAGAGATGATGTGGTCACAGCTCAAAAGTTTAGTGTGCAAGTTCAGGACGGAGACCATGGAATTATTAGTGAGATTGGTAGAAGTGGCGGTAAGCCTTGTGGATTTACAGTGTTTGAATAACTGGTTTACCAAGTGTTGTTACTGTGCTTAATGATTGAGATAAAGGCTGTATAGTCAAGCTGGGGACTGATGGCATTACGGTTTTTTTAGTCTGGCAATTAATGAAGCAAAACCAGAAACTGATATCAGAGGTTAACTCCAGAGACAACGAATTAATGAAGCTGATTTACACAATCCTAAATCAATATAGGCAGTACCCAACAGGATTAAGCGATCGCACTAGCCGGATTAACCGTCCCAGGGGAGAAAGCAAGGAGTAAGTTATCAGACTGACCCAATGGAAGGTAGCCTACTGGGAAAATGGACAAAACAAGTACAAATTCCCAGTTAGGACAAAAAAGCGATCGCATTAAGTCCCTTGACACCAATCTGGACTTCTACAATTCCAAGACAAAGGTGAACGCTTCACTATTAATCTCATTAACGGGTTTGCGTCGCAGTTCTACAGATTTCTCACGGGGTAATAAGTCGAATACTTCCCGGAATACATCATCTACCTTTTCATAGGCGACTAGCCCCACCTCATCTAACACGACATCTCCTGATTGGTCAATTATCACTGTTTGGGGAACATATCCTCGATAGTAATGACCCGGTTCCGTGGGAGGTAGGGACGAGTCCATGGGGATTGAATCAATATTAACTGGGATAAAGTCCGCAGCCCTTCCGTAATACTCTTGTAGTTGCGATACTGTTGTCGAAAATACTTTGCAGTCGCGGCTGTCGTCCAGGAAAAAAACTAGCAATGCTGGTTTATGGAGTCTCAAAGACTGGGACAGTTCAACTCGTGGCGGCACCAGAGACCCATTACCGCCATAAAGAGCAAAAATGTTGCCATCAAACTTATCATCGTCAATATTTGCTAAAGCTGGACCAGTTCCCAGGGGAAATGTTAGCAAGGCAGCTAAGGCCATGATTAGTAAGCCCCTGGGTATGAGTCGGAGGTTGAATGTTATTGGGTTGGAGTTCAGCACTGTCATCAGTTAATTGAGAGTCCTAGCTTTCGGAATTGTTACAATCTTTTAACGACATTTTACAACAGCGATCGCCAAGATTATGACCCGAATATTCAGCCAGTATCGGGAAAATCACCGCCGGATTTGGCCATTTACCTCAGTCCCTCGTCCCTAATTATTAAGTTTTTCCCCATGAAATGTTAAAAACTATTACAAATATACTAATAATGTGAACATAATGCCTCAAAATACATTTCGAGGTAGTCATGTCATGAGGTTTCATTTGGGGGACCAAATAGGGACACCCGAAACTCGTGGCGGCGTATAATCAAATACGCCCGATCGCGATCGATAAATGACTCGGCAATCTTGGTAATAGCCAAAAGTTGCCTGCTCAGGAGAAGTTGCCTGCTAACCGCCACCTGTGGCAGGTTAAATGGTACTTCCCAAAGCTGAGGAGCCACGACACCGGGCTGACCGAAAGTCGTAGGCTTCATCATGAACACATTAGCTAAACCCTGTGGTAGAAAATGAGTATCGTTACCAAATCCATCGTCAATGCAGACGCTGAAGCGCGTTATCTGAGCCCTGGTGAATTAGATCGGATCAAATCCTTTGTTACCTCTGGCGAACGCCGGGTTCGGATTGCTGAAACCATGACAGGTGCTCGTGAGCGCATCATCAAGGAAGCAGGAAACCAACTTTTCCAAAAACGTCCTGATGTAGTCTCTCCCGGTGGAAATGCCTACGGTGAGGAAATGACTGCCACCTGCCTGCGGGATCTAGACTACTACCTGCGTCTGATCACCTACGGAATTGTTGCTGGCGATGTTACCCCCATTGAAGAAATCGGGGTTGTAGGTGTTCGCGAAATGTACAAATCTCTTGGTACTCCCATCGAAGCAGTAGCTGAAGGTGTACGGGCTATGAAGAGTGTAGCCACTTCCCTGCTGTCTGGAGAAGACGCAGCCGAAGCAGGTGCTTACTTCGACTACCTAATTGGTGCAATGTCATAAGCACTGGCGATTATCTCTTATTAATCGACCAAGATTCATCTAAACAATTCCTAGATCAAGCGACCATTAGCAAACGAAACCATCATGCAAGACGCAATCACTTCCGTAATCAACTCCTCTGACGTTCAAGGTAAATACCTGGATGCTAGCGCTATCCAAAAACTGAAAGCCTATTTCGCTACTGGTGAACTGCGCGTTCGTGCAGCAACCACCATCAGCGCTAATGCAGCTAACATCGTTAAGGAAGCAGTTGCTAAGTCTCTGCTGTACTCCGATATCACCCGTCCCGGTGGTAATATGTACACCACTCGTCGCTATGCTGCTTGCATCCGTGACCTGGACTACTACCTCCGCTATGCTACCTATGCTATGCTGGCTGGCGATCCTTCCATCCTGGATGAGCGTGTACTCAATGGCCTGAAAGAAACTTATAACTCTTTGGGTGTACCCATTGGCGCTACCGTTCAAGCTATCCAAGCTATGAAAGAAGTTACTGCTGGCTTAGTTGGTGCTGATGCTGGTAAGGAAATGGGCATTTACTTTGATTACATCTGCTCTGGCTTGAGCTAAGACTGCTCACAGAGGAAGCTAGAATGTAGTCATCCCCTTTGGAAATACTACAGTCTTGGTTCTTCAATTCCTATAAACTTAGGGCCAGGGAAGTCTGAAGTGAGTGCTAGACCGCCAAAGGCTTGTCTGTATCATTGATAAGTTTTAGCGAGCTAGTATTGGCTTATGACTCCCGGCCTTTAGTCATTTGATAAATATTACTGTCAAATACTGTCAAAATTGCTGACTTAACTCAGGAGCAAGATAATCATGAGATCTTTCAAAGTAACAGCTTGCGTTCCCAGCCAAACACGGATTCGCACTCAGCGTGAGTTACAAAATACCTATTTCACTAAGCTGGTTCCCTATGACAACTGGTTCCGGGAACAGCAACGGATTATGAAAATGGGTGGAAAAATTGTCAAAGTTGAATTAGCCACTGGGAAGCCGGGAACTAATACAGGACTGCTGTGATCATAGTGGAAACGCCAACCGCCTTGGCGGTGTGGCGTGTTTAGTTCACCCGCTCAATTTCGCTACAATTGCGATCGGGTGTATATATGCCAATAGCAATCAGCGCTATATATCTAAAAATTAATTTAACTTCATCTTTTTGGACACTTGTGGCTAGGTGGGCTTGTATATTGATGGCCCCGTTTCTCACCACCACGAGTGGCTTTTCTGCTTGTATAATTAGAGAAATACACTTGACCAACAGAACTAATCACCTATCACGAGTAGATATAAGGGGTGCGTTTGGTCACTTATTCGCTCAAGTCCAGGAAACTGCTAGATCCGAAATACCTTCGAGGAATCCCTGTCCCCCGGCTTAAATAGTCAATATTTAAATGTAAAATTCCCCTGGGGAAGTATGTCAACCTTATTGATGATTGCTGATGGATAATAGTACAAATTTCGTTGAATCTATATTAGCACAAACTCCTTCCGAAAATCCTACCACTAATCTGAGTAATAAAGTCACCTCAGAAATGTTGTGGATGGGGGCTACAGGTTTGATGCTAATAATACTGATTGTAGTCTCAGTCATTTATAACTCTAAAAACAAAGGTCTTGCCAAGCAGTTGAAAATGGAGACCTTTAGAAATAAAGAACTCCATAAAAAATATAAATTAGCCTTGGCGACTATTTCTAAAATGGAGAAAAACCCAGACTTAATTCACTCCAGGGAATTTAACCTTGATTATCTCAGGATGAGAATGTCTGAGGATGTTTTCCATTATGCCATCATTGTTCAAATTAAGATGAAGGTCAAGCAGCAAATAGCTGTGGCTCTGCGACCTACACAGGCGGCTGTGGGAGAAAAAAGTAATGCTGGTCAAGGTCGCCAAGTTGATTCAATTTTTGATGTTGAATACGACACAGGAGACTCTGAACATAGCAAAAAACGGGTATTATTTCGGATACAAATTAGGTTGATGAAATTACCCACGCAAGCAACTTCAACGACTATTAATCAGATTATTGACTGCTTGGAAACCTATTTGAGTCCCTCGGATGACCATGATAATTGGCAACCGACAATTCAGGGGAGAATTGCCCATATTGAATGGGACCAAAAAGCCAAACCTACTCCCCTATTAGTGTTAGAACAATCTAACGAAGGCATGAATGTTACGTTCCGTACTAATAGGAAACTCCCGGAAAGTCAGGGTAAAACTCCCTTACCAGCATCAGGTCGCAACAAGTCTAAACGCCGTAAAACTACTTCGAGTGGTAACACTCATTTTACCCCTTAACTGTGGCTGGTCTCAGTCTTCAGGAGTATCAAATAAAACTGTGGTCATATAGCGTTCTGCCCATTCCTCGCCAAAGGCTTTTTCGAGGACGCGCCTGGTCTTATCGTTTTGCTGTTGTTGTTGACAGTAGTGGCGTTGAGCGTTGATCATGTGAATTTGTTGCTCTGGGGAAACTGGAGTTTGAGCGATCGCACTTTGACAGTGTAGTTCCATATAAGTCTCAACCCGACTCAGAAACAGGTTTTCCTCTTGCTCATTTGCCGGACGCACAAACAGACAAAACTCGGAAAAAATATCCCCCCAGGCGGGAATATCACGGGGTTGAGAAAAATGATTTTGGGGTAATTCTTGCAGGACTCGGTGATAATTTTCGGGTAAAGTGCGATCGCCATTCATGGGCGACAAATCCACAATCGCCGCCCCAATTCTACCACGTCCCCCCACCAAATCCGTACCAAACATAGGCAGAGCATAGGAACTGCGGGGAAACATCACACAATGGAGAATATCCAAACCACTACCCACCTTAGCCAATTCCAAGTGCATCTTACGAAACTGTGGAGTTTGATAGCAGCGATTTTCAATAGTCAACCTTTCCCCTTCTAATCGCCCCTCAATATATCCTAAATCATCAGGCAGATGATAGGGTTGCAGATCCAAATACTGACCCCACAGGCGTTCAATACTGTTCGCCAATCTACGAATTAACGGGTGTTGTTGTTCCCGCAAAGAATTTTGGTTGTAAGTTGATTGCATTCTCAAACCTAATTAAAACAGCCGTTCCCAAAAAAGCAAGTTATGAATATTGTAAGTCCCCCTGAACAACTATGTGCATCAGCCAGGAAGCGTCGGCCCAATTATTTCAGTGAACCCGCCACAGCCCAATTTATGTTAAAGGGAGACAAGCGACAGCAGTTTCTGAAACCATACCCCTGCTTAGGTTTCAGCCTATCACCTTAGACCTGAGCCGGAATGTTTCGGATACTGATACGGTTATTATCACACAATTAGTGGGTATCTGTAAGTATAATTAGTTAGATTTGCTGTAATTCGTTTGCACTCCCTGGGTTAATTGGAAATCCGCAAGACCTATGTATATTTACACTACCCCCAGGTTTGATCAACAAGCCAAACAATTTGGTATTCAGGGTCAGATTGCAGAATTAGTGGTAGCCATTCAGACCCAGGGCAGTTCTGCTGTCCATGCCTATTTTAACTGGAATTATCCCTATCTGAAGCGGCCTGTCCGTAATCTGAGACTGCTAGGGAAAATCTTTCCTTTTAAGAATGAGCGAGTATTGTGTTTACTGGATGTTTTGACTAGGGGGGGTAATGAATATGAGTCTTTTCTGCAAAACCCCGAAGACTACGGGAAAAAGCATTTAGACCCTCTAGTTTATTATACTGACCTGGAAAATAGTATCAAAGGCCAAAAAGAAAGACAAAAAGGGCCTTTACGTCCAAAATTTTTACCAGAAATCTATCACGGTTGGCTACAACGACCTACCTGGACTCGCAACACAGACGATCGCATTATTTGTGAAGGTGAGGTCTGGATCAAACAATTTCAGCAGCAGGAAACTCGCGACCAATGGCAGAGTTATGGTGAAATTGTCCTAGCCATTGTCGAAGGACAGGAGGAAAAACAGGACACTCCATGGCCAAATTTATACTTAACCCGTAAACCAGACAGTAGTAATTATGTCCTCTATAGCCATTTAGAGACAGCCGACGGCTTACCTCGTCGGGTAGTGTTCTTAGTAGCCAGTTTTGATAGTCCACCTCAACCAGGCGATATTGAGGCGGTGCTACAACAGACCCGTCTGTTAACTCTCGACTTTCCCCAGGGTATTTTTTCCACACCCATTACATTTGATATTCTCTCCCGTTATACCCGTCGCGCTTATCCAGATTATTTAGTTCTAGACCCAGCACTTTGGCTAGAACTCGAAGCAGATAATGGTATTAATTTAGCCCTTTCTGTGGAAGAAGAAAGAATTTTACATGAACTTTCTAGCCCGGATTCTGAAAATTCTCTACCGTTATTTATTAATGGTCGCGCGGGCAGTGGCAAATCAACCATGTTGGTTTATTTGTTTGCTGAATACTGCGATCGCTACCGGAAAATTTATGCTCAAACACTCCCCGAAAAAGTGATCAAACCACTATTTTTGACTTATAATGAACGTCTGTTAACTCGCGCTAAACAAGGGGTAGAAAAGCTGCTGATAACTAACTATAAGTTCATGCTAAACAGCAGTAATCTGGAGAAAATGCCCCCATTAGAACCTTGCTTTCAATCCTTTCAAGATTTTCTAATTAATTTACTTCCTCCAGAAGAAAGCGACAAATTTGATCGCGATCGCTATATCTCCTTCTACGACTTCCGCCAACACTGTACCCATCGCCAAAAACGCTACTCTCCCGAATTATGCTGGCATATTATCCGCACATTTATCAAAGGCTATAGCCTCGTCACTCAAAACGATGAATACATGACCCCAGAGGATTATGATGATGTTCCTCGCCGAGAAAAAACCATTTCCTCAGAAGTCTTTGATGCCATTTATAGACAGGTATGGCCATGGTACTATAAACTAACCCATGATGGTGGCTATTGGGATGACCAAGACTTAATCCGGCGAGTCCTGCAAGTCCAAGGTGATAACCTCCCCAAATATACAGCCATTTTTTGTGATGAAGCCCAGGATTTCACCAAGTTAGAACTATTGCTAATCGTCAAACTCTCTCTATTTTCCGACTCAGTTATGTATCCCCCCATTCCCAGTTTACCCTTTGCCTTTGCGGGGGACCCATTTCAGACCCTTAACCCCACCGGATTTCGTTGGCAAAGCGTCAAAGCCACATTTTTTGATCAGGTAATTTCTCACCTAGATCCTGACCAAAAACTCAATCTAGGAATGTCATTTTATGAACTAGAATCTAATTACAGATCCAGCCCAGCCATAGTCAAAATGACCAATTTAATTCACCTATGGCGGCATCTAGTTTTTAAAATTCCCCAACTCAAACCCCAGGAAGCATGGCAACCGATCGCCAATGCTCGTCATCCCCAAAAATTCATCTTTGGTCAGCGTAATTTTTCCGTGAATGACCTCAAACGCCACATCGAAAAATCGCCCATTTTCATTGTACCATGTGAAGCCCACGGCGAACTAAAATATATTAAAAACGATGAATTTTTATCCTCCTTATATCCCCTAGCCAGCGAAACGAATCCCCCCAAAAATGTGTTAAGCGCCATTCAAGCTAAAGGCTTAGAATTCCCCCTAGTAATTTTATATAAATTTGGCGAACAGTTTGCCAAGGAATTTGGGCGATCGCTTTGGGATTACATCAACTTAGACCAAGAACATCCCTTAGAATTAGAGTATTTTTTCAATAAATTGTATGTAGCAGCCAGTCGAGGAATCACTAACCTAATAGTCATTGATACAGAAGCGGGAGACCGTCTCCTCTGGCAATATGCAACCACAGACTCGTTGCACCAATCTACATACCAACTAGAACAATGTTTAGCTGCATCAGACGATCGCCAAATTTGGTACGGCTATATAGGCGGTTTAAATTGGGGGGATAGTCTCGAAAATCTCGATCTCGATCACCGGGAATTACAAGCCCAAGAATTTGAAGAAAATGGGCGAATGCAGAAAGATCCAGTTTCCCTGCGACGGGCTAAACAGTTTTATCTCGAACTCGGAAAGGAACAAGAAGCCCTACTATGTGAAGCCTGGGCTCTGAGATTCGATCGCCGATTTCGAGAAGCCGGGCTATTGTTCTATCGCCGTGGTGAAAACGACGCAGCCTGGGAATGTTTCTGGCATGGTCTATGTTGGCAAGCCCTACTCGACTGGTATCACCAATTCCCTGAATCAAGACCAGCAGAACGTCCCCTAGTCCAATTTATGGCAACCCCCACCAAAACCTTAGCTGTGGTCTTTGCATTTACCCTGTTTTTAGAAGAAGTCCTAGCCCAAAAATCTACTACCGACCCGGGAAAAGTCAGTTTATCCAATTATGTAGGATCAAATGCCAGTACCCAGTATAGTTCTGGGCGCCCCCACCTCGGTTCTCGCACGCCGGACCACAACCGCAAACCCTGGAAAGCCGCCATTTCTGAATATGCCAGCAGAATCAAACGTTTGATGGCCGAAAAGCGATTATCTCCCCCTGTGTGGCAAAGATTTGGTGATGTATTGGAAGCCTTAGATGAAGCCAAATATGATGGCCTCCTAGATATTGCTGGGGAATGCTTCTATCGAGCCAAAAACTTGCGGCGGGCGGTCCGCTGTTGGCAGCGTTGTGGGTCTACTGACCGACGGGAATATAATATTGCTTTAGCTGATGTATTAGGCTTCCCAGAAGGTTTGGCTTATTTGGAACGAGCCGGAAATAGCGATCGCATTATTGCTGAATGGGAACGCGCCGGTCGTCCCGTCACCGCCCAGTGGTTAAAATATGGCGAATGTGTTAGACGCGCTTTACTTGCACAAAATCGCTACCGTGACTGGGTAGAATATTTGATGCGCTCCCGACAATGGTCTGATGCGATCGCCGCCTTAGAAGAGTGTTCTCCATCCGAAATCAAGAGCTTACAGTTTGAGTTAATCCGACAACTGGCTCGCTCTAATTTGACCCCACAACAGGTCCGCATTGCTCGCTCTCGCTATATGACCCTCATAGACCAAGTATTATCTAATTCCGATTGGAAAACCTATCTAGCAGTTCCCGAAGTCGGCATAGTCCTCGAAAGAATTGGCGATTTGGTGCGGACTTTACGATTTTATGAGCAGTTTGTTCAAGCCGAAAACCTGCATTTAAAGGTGTTTGCTCGACAACGTTGGATTGTTAATAAAATTAAACAGCAAAATTATGCGGCCAACGTTGACACTAGGCGGGCTGTCGCTATTCAGGAGGAGATTAACCGCAAAGCCTCTGATTGGAGGATTGATTTAGACGCTTTACCTACCGATCTGCCACCCATAGACCGTTTGACAGTCCATAAATCCCAGCAAGCCGCTATCAATCTTGTCCAAGGGTTGCCCCCTGGAGTGCAGCTAAATCTTTCCTCTTCCGATGGTCATGCTTATAGTTTCCGTATTGATTCCATTGAAGTGCGGGTCGTTAAACGCGATCACCTCCTCAAGGCGACAATTACCGATCTGCATACTCTCAATTTGCTACAAATCGAGGTTGATAGTCGCGGCGGTAGGGTCTGTATTGGCAATATGTTTGTCGAAGCGGATGATGGTCAGCGTCTTTTGTTTCAAGGTCCTGTTACTGGCTGTAGTGGCGCGATTATCTATCGTCAGAGTCCCCCATTGGTTCAACTAAAGTTACCCAATCACCCTGATACTATTGTTTTTTAGCAATTTGTTATCTTTGGGCGTGCATCACATCCCTAGGGGCGGGTTCTCCCATCCATCCTCTATTTCACCAGAGTCTTCATAACCCGCCCCTATAAAGTTACCCAATCACCCTGATACTATTACTATTATTTTTTAGCAATCTGTTATCTTTCCGCGTCCATCACCATCCGTAGGGGCGGGTTCTCCCATCCATCCTCTATTTCACCAGAATCTTCATAACCCGCCCCTATCCTAGTTTTTCCCGTAGCTTGTCCGATGCGAAGCACCCTACGCGGGTGCAGCAGTCTTATCCTGTGTGCTGTGGCTGGCTTTAGCACCGGGGCGGGTGTAGCAGTCTTATCCTGTGTGCTGTGGCTGGCTTTAGCACTGGGGCGGGTGTAGCAGTCCTATCCTGTGTGCTGTGGCTGGCTTTAGCACCGGGGCGGGTGTAGCAGTCCTATCCTGTGTGCTGTGGTGGCTTGGGGCGGGTGCAGCAGTCTTATCCTGTGTGCTGTGGCTGGCTTTAGCACCGGGGCGGGTGTAGCAGTCCTATCCTGTGTGCTGTGGCTGGCTTTAGCACCGGGGCGGGTGTAGCAGTCCTATCCTGTGTGCTGTGGCTGATCGCGCACCCGCCCCTACAGGGCCCGCCTCTACAACTTTTCGGCAACCTTCTCCAGAATCTGCCATAATTATTGAAATTGATACAGGAACTAAAAATACCTTAGTTATATGTCGGTTCAATTTTTTTACTTACCTGAAATTGATGTCAAGACCGTTGCTGATTACCTACAAAAGCCTACCCAAGAGGTGCAGCTTATTGATGTTCGAGAACCTCAAGAATTGGCGATCGCTAGTATTGATGGTTTTGTCAATTACCCCTTGAGTGAACATCAGCAGTGGTCAGAGTCCATTTTCTCTGAACTTGACCTCCATAAGGAAACTTGGGTAATGTGTCATCATGGCAGACGTTCAGCCCAAATGGGTCAGTGGCTCATTCAACAGGGTTTTACTAATGTTAAAAATATTACCGGGGGCATTGATGCTTACTCTGTAATCGTTGATGATACCGTACCCCGCTACTGATTTCGCAGAACAAAAAGAGTCCGCGCTATGCGGACTCTCCTGGGATAAACAGAAGGCTGTCGAGTTCATTCTGTTGATCGACTCGATTTATTCATACCGTTACTTATATTTCGTCTACTAGCCGGACCCGTCCCCGCCGAATTGAGTACAATAGGCGATCTATGGATCGTAGTTCTTCTTTTTCTAAGGATTCATCTAGTACCGCTGCCATTAGACCATAGCGATCGGCTTTAGTCAGCGCTCTGGTTTCAGTTACCGATGCAGTGATTTCGGAGAGTGCGCCGGGAAGTAGTTTGACTGGAGACATAAGTGCGTTTTGAACTCGACACTTTTATCATCCTCCATTTCTCAGATTAGATCCGTGATCTGCTCTCCCACCATCAGTGATTATACAGATGTAATTTGGTGAGTTAAAACACTTATAGCTGGTGATAACTGTCACAGTTACATCCAATAGGTTTCACTTATAGCTGCTCTAATCACAACTTATCTTTAAACACTAGAAATCTCAAACCCTTAATTAATCTAACTCCCGTCTCCCTTCTAACGCCCGCGCTAAGGTCACTTCATCAGCATATTCTAAATCTCCACCCACAGGTAAACCAAAAGCAATACGAGTTACCCTCGTAAAAGGCTTCAGTAATTGGCCTAAATATAATGTCGTCGTTTCCCCTTCCACGCTTGGGTTAACCGCGATAATCACTTCCTTAACCTGTTGTTGACTAACCCGCCTCACTAGGGGTTGAACTGTTAGTTGTTCTGGTCCAATTCCATCCATCGGGGAAATTACTCCCCCCAAAACATGATACAATCCTCTATATTCACGAGTCTTCTCTAACGCAATTACATCCCGTGAGTCGCTAACTACACATATCGTTTCGCGATCGCGTTGCGGATTACGGCAAATTTCGCAAACAGGTTCCGCTGACAGGTGAAAACATACCTGACACAAACCTACCTGTTTTTTCGCTTCCAACAACGCCCTCGCTAAAGCCTGTACTTCTTCCTCTGGCCGTTTGATAATATGAAGGGCAAGTCTTTGGGCAGTTTTGGGGCCAATACCGGGCAGCCTCTGGAACTGTTCGATTAGACGGGCTAAGGGGCGTGTGTAAACCGTTGTTTTTCCTCCATTTATGCGCTCACACAATAGTATATCCCCTTACCAGTGGGAACCGAATTATGTTAAGTTTTGTAACAAAAAATTAATAAATGTTACAAAAAATTTCTGTTTTGGGGGTTCCCTTGCTTTTTGGGTTGACTTATGGTATTATTTTAGAAAATGGAAATATATTCAATTTTTTTATTTTTGCAAATATCCAATTATATAAAAATATGTCAATAATATAGCATGAGTTCCCGTCGCCTGTCAACCCCCCCCAGCCACCCTGGCTGTACATTTTTTTAAAAATTGAACAAAAAATCAACCATAAAGCCAAAAAAAATCCACCGACGCGGTGGCGGTGGAACTACAAAGGATGATGGTGTGAGGAGCGAGTTACTAAACTTGCTTGCTTACAGTGTTAAGAATAGTCAGGCCTTGTTACAGCCCTGTGTCATGTGTATGAAGATTTTGTGACACCTGCCAGAAGCCAACTAGAGTCTTGTTGCAGTTGATAATTCGTAGATGTTTCTTGTGATCCGGGTTTGGTGGATAATAAGATTTGTTAGTTAAGCAGTATGGGTAGTTTTGTGGCACAAACATTTCAAGCTAAAGTTTACGTCACCCTTCGTCCTTCAGTGTTAGACCCAGCCGGGACGGCGGTTCGTTCCGGCGTTCAGCAGATGGGATATCAAAATGTCGAACAAATCCGAATTGGTAAATATATAGAGGTGACACTCCAGGCGGCGGACGAAGCGGAAGCAGTCCAGCAAATTGATCAAATTTGCGATCGCATTTTAGCCAACCCGGTCATCGAAACCTATCGTTTTGATTTAACCCCCCTATCGGAAACTGCAACCACTACAGCCCATTAGATATGAAATTTGGTATCCTAGTTTTCCCTGGTTCTAACTGCGATCGCGATGTCGCCTGGGTGACACAGGGACTTTTAAACAAACCCACCCGCATGGTGTGGCACCAAGATACAGACCTTTCTGATATTGATGTGGTAGTCATTCCCGGCGGGTTTAGTTATGGTGATTATCTGCGCTGTGGTGCGATCGCCCGTTTTTCTCCCATTATTCGCGCTACTATTGACCATGTAAATGCTGGTAAATTCGCGATCGGTATCTGTAATGGTTTCCAAGTTTTAACCGAAGCCGGACTTTTACCTGGGGCTTTGGTTCGCAATCGGGATCTGCATTTTATTTGCGATCGCGTTCCCATCAGAGTTGTCAATAATAAAACTCCCTGGACTAGAAAATATCAACCTAATGAGGTGATTACTCTTCCTATTGCTCACGGTGAGGGTTGTTACTATGCCGACGAAAAAACTCTGGCACAATTAGAAGATAATAACCAGGTCGTGTTCCGCTATGAAGGCGATAACCCTAACGGTTCTCTCAATAATATTGCCGGAATTTGTAACCAATCCGGTACTGTGGTCGGTATGATGCCTCACCCCGAAAGAGCTGCTGACCCTATGTTGGGTAATACTGATGGCATTAAAATGTTTGAAGCTGTATTACAACAAGTAGTTAGGGCTAGGGTTTAGTTATCAATTCTCAATTCTACTTTAATGGCGGGTTCCACAGTTAATGAAACTTACTGCGATATTAACAAACCCGCCCCCCTCACCTATCCCCTTATATCATCGAGCATAGTTAAGTTTTGCTGATAGATAAATTTCCAAGGTTTTGAATTTTAAAAGTATGTTAAGAATTGTTAAAATTTTATTGAGAATATCTCTCAAACACTTGACGAATTTATAGGGGTTTTGGTATGCTATAAATAATCGCATCCAAGGGCTTCTTGTGTTTTTACGCCAAAAAAGAGGCTACAACCCTTATTATATCGCGGATTATCAATATTCTCTGGCTAAAACTTAAAATCACGATGCACGAGTTTTGGGGCTAAAATGGACGGCTCAAAATCTGGCTATTGACAAAAACGCCATTTTGTGCGTTATGGCTCATCTGGCGGTTAGGGGCATAAAAAACTAAGTAATTTTCCCCATATCAATGAATGGAAAATAAATGATGATTTAGTATTGACAAACCCTGGAACTTGACCTATTATAGAAGCATGGGAATCTGTGGCGACATATATATAGGATTATCCCCAAAAGTATCGACCACTAGGCGGGAAGATAACAGAAGCAAAAGCCATACAATAAAAAGCGATGATTCCAAAACTGTTAGTCACAGGTGCGAGCGGTTTCTTGGGTTGGAATATATGCCAGGTAGCCAAATCTGAATGGGAGGTTTACGGAACGTATAATTCCAGTCCGGTGACAGATAGTGGTGTCAAATTTATCAAAACTGATTTGACGGTATTAGGAGACTTAAAGCAGGTATGGGAAGAAATAAAACCTGATGCGGTCATTCATGCAGCGGCGGCTTCAAAACCGAATTTTTGCGAAGAGAACCCGGATATATCTCATAAAATTAACGTGGTGGCGGCTGGGGATATGGCGAGTTTGTGCGGCGCGGCGGGAATTCCTTATGTGTTTACTTCGACTGACCTAGTATTTGATGGTTTAAACCCTCCGTATCGAGAAACTGATCTAGTTTGTCCGATTAACACTTATGGGGGACAGAAAGTGAAAGCGGAAGGGGAAATATTAGCCAGATATCCGAAAGCTGCTATCTGTCGAATGCCTTTAATGTATGGGATAGCCTCGCCTCATGGGGGTAGTTTTATCCAGGGATTTATCAAAACGCTAAAATCGGGAAATTGCCTCAACCTGTTTGAGGATGAATTTCGCACGCCAGTTAGCGGCACGACTGCGGCTAGGGGGTTACTGTTAGCGATTGAAAAAAAGGTTAATGGGATATTACACCTAGGGGGAAAACAGAGGATATCTCGCTATGAGTTTGGCTTGCTAATGGCGCAGGTGCTAGATTTACCAGCGGATAGAATTACGCCAGGAAAGCAACAGGATGTTAAATCGATCGCACCCCGTTCTCCCGATACATCCCTAGACAGTTCCCAAGCGTTTGATTTAGGATATGAACCCCCTTCAATTATGGAAGAGTTGGCAGCATTACGGGGTCTAGTTTAAGGTTAACTAGAAACTACATTAGCAGAATGAGCGATCGCATCAGGAACCTCAGCTTCCAAACGACGGAGACGAGGACTGCGATAGGCAATAATGACGGCAGCAATATTAATTATACCGACCCCACACAAAAGCAAAGCACTTCCCCGTCCGGGTCCCATACCGATAATATGTCCGACTCGATCTGCCAATATTCCCCCAGGCTGCATCATGGGTTCAAAAATGCCATCAACCAAAGGTCCGACGCTGAGTTGTGTTACGACTAACAAGGATTTTTCAAATAACCCTTGTAAAGCGAAAACTCGTCCTTGCAGATATTGGGGAACTTTGCATTGCCAGATAGTTTGGTTGCTGCTGATGACAATGGGCTGGGAGAATAGATAACCAAATCCGCCAATAGCTGCTAAAAATAGGGTAGGTTGAAATCCTCCTAAACATAAACAGAGTCCCTGTAGGGCGACAAACAACAGAATTCCATTAACTTGGCGTTTTAATCCTCCCCAGGCGCTGACTACTAGGCTACCGAATAACATCCCGCAACCACTAATAGATAACACTATCCCCAATTGGGAACTAGATGCAAAACTGAGAATAATCGGCCAGAAAAGAACCTGGATCATTCCTTCTGTTAGATAAATGACTGCAAAAAATAGCATTAACCCTAACAGTCCCGGACGCGCGGCTACATAATCCCACCCGGAGCTAATTTCTCCCCAGATCCGTTCAAAGTTAACGGTTTTGCGATCGCTTGATGCGACTGGTTTCGGATCGGGAAGCCTCACACTCAGCAGAGCAATGGTGGCTAGTACATAGGTGGCAAAATCAAAGACTAATACCCCCTGCAACTGGACAGCTTCTACTAAAAATCCGGCAATGGTCGGACCCAAAATTCTAGCCAGCGCCCGCGATATCTGTACCATGCCGTTAGCTCGACCTAAATGCTGTTTGGGAACAATTTGGGCGATCGCTGCCATGTAAGCTGGAATATGGAAGGCGTTAGCGACGGAACTGATGCTAACGGCTATGTAGATGTGCCAAATTTCCAGGCTGCCGGACTGTAACAGGATCATCATCCCTATTGCTGTCACACCTGTGGTAGAATCAGCTATTAGCATCACCCAACGTCGGTTCCACCGATCTACTAGCACCCCTGCTATAGGGGAAATTAGCAGATTGGGTAGATAGGCTAACACCATGATCAGAGCAAACAGGGTTAGGGAACCTGTGGTCTGATAAGCCCACACCCCTAAAGCGAAGTCTGTGATGTATGTGCCGACTACGGAGATAATTTGTCCTAACCAGATTCGCAAGAAGATTTGCATAGTCTATTGATTTATCGAAAAATGGGCAGATGCGGGAAACACAAAGTCAGCCAGCAAATAGTAATAGCTTCCCTTAGTCCCTGTCAATCAAGTGGGTTTCTCATTGCCTCGCATTTATTGACAACGATTTCCCTATTGTCGGCTTTTTCGGTAACTTTGGGGACTATTCAGGAATAAAAAAGCTAATACTGACCTGAGATGAACTATGGTGTTGGGATAAGGGCGATAAGATTAAGTTCTGGTGAGGCTTTTATGGCAATTTTTCCGATTTCTAAATGATATCGAAGGGGTCCCGGCTCTCAAAAGCCATATATATGTCGGCACAGATTCCCACAATAAAATTGTATGTCAAGTGCCGAGGTTTGTCAACTGTTTAAAGGTTAATTAAATGCGGGGCGCGTCCAACCCCAGCGTTATCGGTAGCGATCATTAAGCGATCGCCATCAAGTTCTGTAGGGGGGGGTTAAAAACTAGCAAAGACCCATGAAAATTCGGGTCTTTAATTCTTGGGATATGAAGATATCGGCCAAATTTCTATATATATGCGGCCACAGATTCCCATGCTTATATAATAAGTCAAGCCCTAATATTTGTCAATAGAAAATGGAGAATTTGGGTAAAAATGTGAGGGAAGTTAAAGGGGGGGTAGGAAGTGGCAAAATGTGGTTTGATCAAAAAGATGGGATATGCAAGCCAAATGACTGAGTATCAAACGTTAGTAGACCTACTGCGCGATCGCGCCGAAAAATTAAGAGACCAAAACGCCTATACATTTTTAGCGGACGGAGAAACGGAGTCGGGGCGCTTAACCTATAGGGAACTAGACGAACAAGCGAAAGCGATCGCCACAGAAATTCGTCGCCACGTCCCCCCCGGAACCCATGTATTAGTAGTGTATCCCTACACCACCGGACTAGAATTTATCGCGGCTTTTTTTGGGTGTCTGTATGCGGGGGTAGTAGCGGTAACGGATAACCCACCCCGGTCTAGCCAAGGATTAGGAAAACTGCAAGAACGCATCGAATTATCAAACGCTACAATAGCCCTAACCAGTAAACCCTTGTTATCCCATATACAAGGACTATTAAAAAAAGTGCCGGAATTAGCGCCCAAATTCGAGCAACTCCCCTGGATAACTACAGACAGTCTAAACCCGAAGCTAGGAGAGTCCTGGTCTCCCCCAGACATCAACCCGGAAACCCTAGCATTTCTGCAATATACTTCGGGTTCTACGGGAACACCAAAAGGAGTAATGGTGACTCACCAAAACGTCCTACACAACTCGGAAATGATTTATCAAGCCTTTGAACACAGGGGGGAAAGTCAAGGCTTGATCTGGCTACCCCTATTCCACGATATGGGACTTATTGGGGGAGTCATTCAACCGCTATATGGTGGTTTTCCGGTAACGTTAATGTCTCCGGTGGCGCTAGTACAGAAACCCATGAACTGGTTAAAAGCCATATCTCGGTACCAAGCGACGACCAGCGGCGGGCCGAATTTTGCCTATGATTTACTGTGGCGACAGGCGACCCCTAGTGAGATCAAAAAATTGGATTTAAGTAGCTGGGAGGTGGCATTTTCTGGGGCTGAACCTGTCCGCGCCGAAACTTTAGAGAATTTTGCCAAAACGTTCGCGGAGTGTGGTTTTCGACGATCGGCTTTTTATCCCTGTTATGGTATGGCGGAGACGACTTTATTTATTTCTGGGGGTCGAAAAGCAGATCTTCCGGTGATTCGCTATGTCGATCGCACGGCTTTGGAGGAAAATAAGGTGGTAGCTGTGGAGAGTGATCATCGGTCGGCGAAAGCTGTGGTTGGCTGTGGTCATGGTTGGCTAGGGGATGAAATTGTCATTGCTAACCCGGAAACCCTAACCCGTTGTGCTGAGGGAGAAGTAGGGGAAATTTGGCTGCGCGGCGCGGGTATTGGTTTGGGTTATTGGAATAACCCAGAGGAAAGCGATCGCACGTTTAAGGCTAAATTAGGTAATCAGGGTGGGTTTCTGAGGACGGGTGATCTGGGGTTTTTGGAGAATGGGGAATTATTTATTACGGGTAGGATTAAGGAGATGATGATTCTCTGGGGTCGCAACCATTATCCCCAACATATTGAACAAACTTTAGAAACCTGTCATGATCAGTTACGTCCGGGCTGTGGGGCGGCTTTTTCGATTGAAGTGGAGGGGGAAGAACGTCTGGTCATCGCCTACGAGGTACAACGGCAATTTCTGCGAAAGCTGAATGTCGAGGAGGTTATTGGCGCTATCCGTCATGCGATCGCTGATCAGCATCTAGCGGATGTTTTTGCGGTAGTATTACTGAAAACTGGAACTCTCCCGAAAACTACCAGCGGTAAGGTCCAACGCCAAGTCTGTGGCCGTCAGTTTCTCGCGGGAACTCTGGAGGTGGTCGGACAATGGCAATGTCAGGAGTTGCAACAAAGCAATATTTCTGACCTGGTGCGCCGGGAACAAGTTAACAGTTAATCAACAAACATCAAGCAGCTTTGGCCAGGGCATCGCAACCGGATCTCTTTGGTTGCCCCTGGTCTTGTATAATTAAATATACCTGTATTACTATATGGGTGATTAATCAAATAAGGAAAAGTGCTATTTATGACTGAGGTAGGGTTACAGAGCAATTTTAAAGATAAACTGCGAAATTTCTTAATTTATGGCATTGGCGAACCGATATTAAGAGGCTTAGAAACATCGATTGGTAAATATTCCAAAATTGGAGATACGGCATTTTTTGACGCTGCCAAATACCCGGAACATTTCCAATGGGTTGACCTGTTAGAAAGGGATTGGCATTTAATCCGCCAGGAGGTAGACGAACTGTTAAAATATCGGGATAATTTGCCTAATTTTCAGGATATTTCGCCGGATCAAGCCTATAATACGAGTACGGATAATTTATGGAAAACCTACTGTTTATATGGCTATGGAGTTAAATCTGCTGAAAGTTGTGATCGCTGTCCTGAGACCACCAAAATCATCCAAAAAATCCCAGGTTTAAAAACGGCATTTTTCTCTATATTACTGCCGGGCAAACATATCCCGGAACATCGGGGACCATACAAGGGGGTAATTCGGTGTTTGTTAGGTTTAAAAGTGCCGGAACCCCGGGAAAAGTGCCGTCTGCGAGTAGGGGATGAAATCCGGCATTGGGAAGAGGGAAAATGTATGTTATTTGACGATTCATTTCCCCATGAAGCGTGGAATGAAACGGATGGAATTAGGGTAGTGTTATTCTTGGATATTGTGCGACCTTTAAAGTTTCCTTGGTCGGCGGTTAATGAGTTATTGATTAAACTAATTGCGGCTTCTCCATACATTCAGGAAGCGACGGCGAATCAGAAAAAATGGAACGATCGCCTAGACCAAGTATGGCAGAGAGATCCACAAAATTCCCGACAGTAACCCGGGGTAATTTATAGCCAGTATAATGATTAATCAAAAAACGGCGTAAACTTGAAGCGGGCTATAAGCCTGTAGACTCTAGGGATGTAATTATAGTCCCTAGGGTCAGCCGGAAAAGATGATGTCAGCATCCAATCAACAAAAAAGTTGCCAAAAAATTAAAATAGGTTATATTATCCAAGAGACCGGAAACTTTTTCGCTTACTCAATCACTTATTAAGACTTAATGACTGCTTTCCAACATCCGTTTGATGCAGCAACGTTAATGGAAATATTAAAGGGTCGAGCCATCCATCAACCCCATCAAGTTGCTTATAAATTTTTAGTGGATGGAGAAACTGAAACCATCAGTTTAACCTACCAAAAGTTAGACAGAATATGTCGAGCGATCGCCGCCCATCTCCAAAGCCTCAGCCAACCGGGAGAGAGAGCCTTACTACTATATCAACCGGGCATAGATTATATTACGGCATTTTTTGGCTGTTTGTATGCAGGTATAGTACCAATTCCGGCCTATCCGCCGCGCCCCAACCGCTCGCTGTCGAGGATTATGGGTATCTTAGAAGACGCGGACTCTCACCTAGCCCTAACCACAGAATCTGTGCTACCGAGTCTACAGCGGCAATTTGGGGAGGTTTGGGAACTACAGAAACTGAACTGGGTTGCCACAGATAAGGTAGCCGAAAGTTGCAGCGATCGCTATGAGGACCTAAGCATCAACCCGGAAAGTTTAGCGTTTCTCCAATATACATCAGGTTCAACGGCTACCCCCAAAGGGGTGATGATCAGCCACCAGAACCTGATGCACAATTCGGGCTGGATTTATGAGAAATTCGGTCACAACCAGGACAGCATAGGGATGATCTGGCTACCACCCTATCACGATATGGGGTTAATTGGGGGGATTATCCAGCCCCTATATGGAGGATTTCCGGTGGTGTTAATGTCTCCGCTAATGTTCCTCCAACGTCCTATCAGGTGGCTAGAAGCAATATCAAGACATGGTGCGACCACCAGCGGCGGGTCAAACTTTGCTTATGACTTGTGCGTGCGCCGAGTCACACCAGACCAAATAGAAACCCTAGACCTGAGTAGTTGGGATTTAGCATTTAATGGGGCGGAACCGATATCCCATGAAGTGTTAGAAAAATTTGCGCGGACGTTTGCTAGTTGTGGATTTAATCCCCAGGCTTTCTATCCCTGCTATGGTATGGCGGAGGCTACCCTAATCGTCAGTGGCGGCGATAAAACTCAACTACCGACGTTGAAAACGATTCAAGCATCATCCCTAGAACAACATCAGGCGATCGCCACCAACGGTCACGCCGAGAATACTCGCACAGTAGTAGGCTGTGGCTCAAGTTTGGAAGATCAGGCGATCGCCATTGTGGACCCATCCACGGGGATACCCTGTGAACCCGGACAGGTAGGAGAAATTTGGGTATCAGGACCAAGTATCGCCCAAGGTTACTGGAATCGACCATCAGAAACCGAGTCCATCTTTAGTCAATATCTAGCCACCACCGGAGAAGGACCATTTTTGCGGACTGGAGATTTAGGCTTCATCGAAAACGGCGAACTATTTATTACTGGTCGCCTGAAAGATGTAATTATCATTAACGGCCGCAACCATTATCCCCAAGACATAGAATGGACGGTTGAACAAAGTCACCCCTTAATCCGTCCTAGTTGTGCGGCGGGATTTTCCGTAGATGTGGGGGGGGAAGAAAGGTTAGTGGTGATTGCAGAAGTAGAACGCTACTATTGGAAACGGCAATCTAGTCCTCGTCGTGAAACCTCAACCAATGTTTCCAGGGAGGAATCCTTCAGCACTAAGGACCTAATTCAATCAATCCGGCGTGCGGTTTCCCAAAATCATGATTTGCAAGTTTATAGTACCCTGCTACTCAAACCTGGAACCATTCCCAAAACATCAAGTGGTAAGATCCAACGTCATGCTTGCCGTGCTGGTTTTCTAGCGGGGACTTTGGAGGTAGTCGAAGACTAAACTTATTCTGCCCGTTAGAGGTAATAACAGAAACAGCAAAGGATTGATCAGATCGGCTTCGTGGCACAATAACCGTCTAGGTGCGATTTAAGATTCACCGCCGACGGGCTGCCTAATCTGCCCCGGAATCTTGCATAGCCAGCCTAAAATGTGATGGAGGAGTGAATAGTGCAAGTGTTGAACCACTCTTGGAATGGAAAAGATATTGACCAACTGGGTAGCCAACCTAAATCGCCAAATTCTGTGGGTTTATCCCCTGATGCGGAAGCGATCCAAGGCTGGTTAATTACCCAAATGGCTGAGAGATTGGGGTTAAATCCAGATGACATTGATATTGATGAAGACTTTGCCAATTATGGCCTTAATTCTATTGAGGCGGTTAATTTATCTGGAGACCTGGAAAATCAATTTGGACGTAGACTTCCCCCGACGTTACTGTGGGATTATCCGACTATTAAGGCGATCGCTGATTATCTAGCCCAGGATACCACCCCTAAAGCGACAACCAACAGCAGTGGTCAGTCTGTGAGTCCACAACAGGCACAACAACTGCTAGAAAGACTCAATCAAATGTCCGATGCCGAGGTAGAGTCCCTGCTGAATTCAATGTTGTCTGAACAGGAAAATCATTAATGACCAATATATCCGATCGCACCGCTAACCTTTCACCACAACAAAAACGGGATCTGCTTGCCGAATTGTTGCGCCAAAGAGCCACCAGCCAAACCTTACCAGATATTCCCCCGGAATACTATCGGTTTGAACTGTATCCAGAATACCTGAAAATTAAACAGCAACAGCAGGAAATTGCAGCCTTGGGCATTAATAACCCCTTCTTTGCCCCCCAAGAAGGTATCGCCAGCAATACCACGATTATTGACGGTCGTGAGTTGATTAACTATGCTACCTATAACTATTTGGGGATGTCTGGTGATCCGATAGTTTCCCAAGCTACGAAGGATGCTATAGACCGCTATGGTACATCGGCTTCCGCCAGCCGCCTGCTTTCGGGGGAAAAACCTATTCATCGGGAGTTAGAAAAGGCGATCGCCAATTTTATCGGCACCCAAGACAGCATCGTTTATGTTGGCGGTCATGCTACCAACGTCACCACCGTTGGCCACCTGTTTGGACAAAATGACCTGATCCTTCATGATGTCCTCAGCCATAATAGTCTATTACAAGGCTGTTTACTTTCGGGAGCCACTACTATTGCTTTTCCCCATAATGATTGGGAAAGCCTGCACCAAATTCTCAAAGACCGCCGCCACCGTTATAGACGCACTTTAATCCTGATAGAAGGCATTTATAGCACCGATGGTGATATTCCCGATCTACCCAGGTTTATTGAGTTAAAACAACAGTATAAAGCCTTTCTGATGGTGGATGAGGCCCATTCAATTGGGGTATTAGGTCAACATGGCCGAGGGCTTAGTGAACACTTTGGCGTTGACCCCAATGATGTAGATTTGTGGATGGGAACCCTTAGTAAATCTTTCGCCAGTTGTGGGGGATATATTGCGGGGTCTAGTGCTTTAGTGGAATACTTGAAATATACGGCCCCCGGTTTTGTCTACAGCGTGGGTATTTCGCCACCTAACGCGGCATCGGTTCTGGCTTCAATTAATGTGTTAATATCAGAACCAGAACGGGTGCAAAGACTACGCGATCGTGGTCAATTGTTCCTGAATCTCGCTAAACAACATAATCTCAACACAGGAACCAGCAAAGATTCGCCCATTATTCCGATTATTGTGGGCGATTCCCTGGCTTCTGTGCAACTGTCCCAAAATCTGTTTCATCGGGGTATTAACGTCCCATTTATGTTCTATCCTTCCGTTCCTCAAAATGCAGCCCGTCTGCGTTTTTTTGTTACCTGTCAGCATACGGAAGAACAAATTTATCAAACGGTGGAAATTCTCACCGAAGAAATTGCACAAATGGCGGTTTCTTAGAACCCTCATATATCATGAAATTCCCATCTCTAGTTTATCCTTAATCTGGTGCATTCCATGAGAGTCTTACTGGTTTATCCAATTTTCCCAAAAAGTTTTTGGTCTTTTGAAAAAACCTTAGATTTAGTCGATTGCAAGGCTCTATTACCGCCTTTGGGTTTAATCACAGTAGCGGCTATTCTCCCCCAAGAATGGGAATTTAAGCTGGTCGATCGCAATGTGCGAGCCGTCACGGAAGCAGAATGGGAATGGGCAGAATTAGTGATTTTGTCCGCCATGATTGTTCAAAAAAATGACTTCCTCGACCAAATTCAGGAAGCCAAAAAACGCGGCAAAATTGTAGCAGTTGGGGGTCCTTTCCCGACCGCACTACCCCACGAAGCTGAAAAAATGGGGGCTGATTTTCTAGTGTTAGATGAGGGAGAAATTACCCTCCCTATGTTTGTAGCAGCCCTGGAAAGAGGGGAAACAAGTGGGATATTACGCGCCGCTAATGGCGAAAAACCTGATGTAACTACTACCCCAATTCCTAGGTTTGATTTGTTGGAAAAACAAGCCTATGATATGATGGCTTTGCAATTCTCCAGAGGCTGCCCGTTTCAGTGCGAATTCTGTGATATTATTGTGTTATATGGTCGCAAACCTCGCACCAAAGCACCGGAACAGTTACTGGCGGAACTGGATCGCCTCCTAGAACTAGGATTTACTCAAACTATCTTTTTGGTTGATGATAACTTCATTGGGAATAAACGCAATGTCAAATTGCTGCTTCCGGCGTTGAAAGAATGGATGGAAAAAAATAACTATCCCTTCCGTATGATGACAGAAGCATCAGTTGATCTCGCCCAAGACCAAGAATTAATGAACATGATGGTAGAGGCTAATTTCTATGCGGTTTTCCTGGGAATTGAAACCCCGGACGAAGGTAGTCTCGCGCTGACTAAAAAATTCCAAAATACCCGTAATTCCCTAGTTGATGCTGTGGATAATATTACTAGGTCTGGACTGCGGGTAATGGCTGGTTTTATTATTGGCTTTGATGGTGAAAAGTCTGGGGCTGGCGATCGCATTATCCAATTTGTAGAAACTACGGCTATTCCAGTGGCTATGTTTAGTATGCTACAGGTTCTCCCTAATACAGGATTATGGCATCGTTTAAAGAAAGAAGGGAGACTGCTGGAAGCATCAGAAACCGCCAATATTAACCAGACTACTCTGATGAATTTTATTCCTACTCGTCCCATTGAGGAAATTGCACAGGAATATATAGACGGTTTTTGGAAACTCTACGATCCGCAAGTGTTTCTCGATCGCACTCACCGCTATTATCTGAAACTAGGCGCACCTCGTCGCCAAAAAGCTGGGGGAAGAACCCTAAGCTGGAAAACTATAAAAGCCTTGTCAATTCTGATATGGCGACAGGGAGTAGTCCGTAAGACTCGCTGGACTTTTTGGATTTATCTACTGGATATTATCCGCAAAAACCCGGATGTGGTGGAAATGTATCTAGTCATGTGCGCTCACTTTGAACACTTCTACGACTACCGCCAAGAAGTGCGCCAGCAAATCGAATCACAACTGGCTGAATATGTCAAGAAAAAACAGGAGTTAGAATTGGTAAAAGTAGCTTAACTCGAATCCGGCGGGTTGGGGTGGTAATCAAAAAACCTATCTCTTAACCCGCTTGGCGTAACCTCTCGCTGAGACTCTAAGATACCTGGGTGCTTTTGTGATCAAAAACACAAGCGGATAGGATAAGATATAGATACAATCTATAATCATGAACATTTACGCAAAGCTGGGCGATGAACAACCTAGGTATGGAAAGAATGCGGCTACAGTCCCATCGACAAATCAAACGGTTTATAGAACATCACGAACAGCGTTATAACCTGCTATCAAAGACGGTTAATAAACAGGCGACCTGTAAATTTAACGCTAACTCGGCATTTTTGTTATGTGCTGTTAATCCTACAGGTTGCTGTTCTAGCTGTGATCATTATCAGCCTAAATAACGCTAACTAATAAATAGATCCTGATAAATGTTCACAGACTTTTCCCAGGTTTGGGGATAGGTCTAGTGTGTCTTCTGACTGTTCGATCGCCTGAGTTTCTCGATCTAAAACGGCGACAATGCGATCGTAGATTTCCTGTGCTTGTGTGGGAGAGTCACCAATACAGGTTAAACCCAGTTTCCCGAATTGAGACAAACAGCCGATTAAGTGAAATACGGTTCCGGTTTCTGTTTTATTGTTAAAATGCAGATGATATTGGGCGATAATATCCATTAAATCATTGGGTAAAAGACCGCGATAATGATGGCTATGAAGATTATCTGAGGCAATATAATATTTAGGTTGTTTATTCTGGCTGTAGAATAAGCCAGTATGGCGATCGTATTCGCCATTAGTTAATAATTGGAGGGTCATAAATGGATGAGTTGTGCCACCCCGACGCAGGTTAATTTCAATGGCTTGTAGTTCCCATTGTGCCTCTGGTGGCTGTGGTTGACGAACGGCAATACAATCTAAACCAAATCTTTCGAGGGCTCCTTTTTGGGCTAAGATTTTACCGACTTTTTCACCTAATTCTTGCAGTTGTAATCGATAGGCTTGGTCAGCGGGGAAACTACAACCCTCAAAAATTTGACCATCTGGACCCCCCAGAATTTGGTCATGGGTAGATAGAACTTCGACCTCCCCGGAAGGGTAAATCTGACATTGAACACTAGGCGATCGCTTAATGTCTCCCTCGATAAAGGCTTCGACAATTGCGCCTAATTCAGGGATTCTGCTACGGAAACTAGACCAGGTTTCATGGCTGGCTTGAAAACTTAAATTCACCAAGCGATCGCTAATTTTTGCGACCCTTTGATGAGGGGGAATGTCGCCAAGTCCTTGGAGATTAAGGATAGCATTGCCTTCTCCAGAAAAGCCCTCATTTAGCTTAATTACTGCTCGTTTTAACTGGGGTTGTCGTTCCCATAAAGCGTTAACTTCTGCGGCTAAAGCTGTTTCATTCCAGACTAATTTACTGCCGTCTGGGTGGGGAATATTGGCTTCTGCGAAAATCTGGCGACTGCCGCTTTTGGTTCCCCAATGGGCTAAATCGGGGTCAGAAGCCCAGAGGGGAATTTGTAATTTAACTGATAATTTTCGTTCCCATTGAGTAGAGTTAAAGCAGACCATATAGGTGCGGTTAGGTCGCAGGACTTGGCGTATTCTTTCGACTAACCGGGGACGTTCTAGGATTTTTTCGGTGAGGGAGCGATTAGAGGAATCGTAGGTAGAAAATAATAGTAGGCGATCGCGCGCGTGAGAAAAGGGAATTCCGGGCATTAAATGCAGATAATAGTCAATAACGCTGGGGTGAAGGGGTTGGGAAGTTACATAAATTAATCTAACTCTAGGATTTCGTAAACGAGTCAGAGAAAACAGAAATCTCTCCTCATACTGATGAACTCCGGGAATTTTCTGCAATTGCTGCTGATCTAAGGTGAGGGATGGAATCACTAATACATCAAAATCATCAAATCCCAGGTTTCCCCCTTGACTGAAAGACTCTCGGAGTTGATGTTGCAATGCTTGAAACTGATCTACTATTCCCTGTGGCGATCGATAATCTCCTGTCATAATCGCTGCCCACAATAACAATATTACGATTTTAGCAGGTTGTTTGACCTCAGAGCGACACCTTTGGATTTGCTGATCTCGTTCTTAGCAATGGTTGGAGAAAAGCTAGTGACACAATTAATATGAGCAGATTGGTCTAGGTTAACCAATAGGATTGATTGGTGCTATAATTATGGGAGCTTCGCTCAAACTGATATCAAACGGAATTTCATCTGAATATCGCGATATGATCCCACAGAAACTCACCCTGAAGAATTTTCTCAGTTATCGCGACGCCAGCCTAGATTTTAGTGGCTTGCACACTGCCTGCATTTGTGGACCGAATGGGGCGGGTAAGTCTTCGCTGTTAGAGGCGATCGCCTGGTCGATTTGGGGTCATAGTCGGGCGGGGACGGAAGATGATTTAATTCAAATTGGCGAAACCCAAATGCGGGTGGATTTTATCTTTATTAGTCATGGTAACTTATACCGGGTAATTAGGACTCGTCGCCGTGGTCAGTCGGGGACTCTGGATTTTCAAATCGCACCATTAGAACCGGACAAAAAAGCGGAGCAAATTAAGTTTACTGCCCTCAGTCAAGGGGGAGTCCGTAGCACACAACAAAAGATTTTAGAACATCTGCGCCTAGACTACGATACTTTTATTAATTCTGCCTATTTGCGTCAGGGAAAAGCTGATGAGTTTATGTTAAAACGTCCCAGCGATCGCAAAGAAGTGTTAGGCAGCTTACTCAAGTTAGATGAATATGATACTTTAGTGGAGAAAGCTAAAGATATCTCGAAGGAATATAAATTCAAGATTGAGCAATTAGAACAAACTTTAACTATCGGAGAGTTGGAGACACAAAAACTGCCGGAAATAGTGGCTCAAATGACTCAGTTAGAAGCTACCCTTGGTAAACTTCAGAAACAACAAGAGTCTGAGCAAAAGCAACTGCAAGCCTACCGAGAACAACAACAATATCGCCAAACCTGTGAACAACTATTAGAGGGACAGCGACAACAATATCATGGGATTAAACAAGAATGCGATCGCCTTCAACAGGAAATTATCGTCACCCAAACTCAACTACAACAATTAGATTGTATTCGGCAACAACAGGAAGAAATAAACGCTGGGATTGTGGAATTTCAGACCCTACAGGCTACAGAAGAAACGATGAGTTTACAGTTTCAAACTCACCAAAAAATTCAACAGCAACTCCGGGAACTTCAGCAGCAACAACAGGATAAAATCCACCAATTACAACGGGATAAAGATACGATTGAAACTCGCCTGGAATCTCTCCATAAACAGGAACAAGAATATCAAAAGGTGCTGGTTGAACAGCCGGAAGTCGAAGCAGGAATGGCTCAACTGTTTCAGGCTCGTTTGCGCCTGAATGAGTTAGATAAACTACAAATTGAAGTTACCCCTATCCTGCAAGAACATCAACGTATACAGGGGGAAATAGACCGCGCTCAAGCGCGTCTTAGCGCCCGTTTTGATGAACTATATACGTCGATGCACAAAATGCAGAACCGCCTGGAAAATAACCGCCCTAAATTAGAACAAGAGTTACAAAATCTCCATCAAACTATTGAGGAAATTGAGAAGAAACGCACTTATCAAAATCGGGTCACAGCTAAGGGTCAGTCACGCCATAACCACTTGGAAAAATTGGCTCATCAACAGCAGGAGTATGAGTCGAAATTAGCGGAATTAGACAAAAAGATGGAAATGTTAGGGCGTTCTTTTAGTGAGGAAAATAGGGGGGACTCTGCGCCTGTTTGTCCCCTATGCGATCGCCCTTTAGATGAACATCACTGGAATTTGGTAATGGGTAAACACCAAAACCAACAACAGGAAATTCGCGATCGCCTGTGGATAATTCGGGAAGATTTGGCGCGTTCCGAACAGGAAATAGCTGCGTTACGGGTTGAATATACAACCTTACAAAGGCAAATCTCTAATTATGAAGAATTGCGAGAACAACGAGGTCAACTACAAGCACGCTTAGAGGGTTTCGGTAGTGATGAATTGCAGCTACAACAGTGGGGAGATGAAGCTAGTCAAATTGAGCGATCGCTATCTGATGGTAGTCACTCCGCGACGCTGTATCAGCAACTGCAACAACTAGATCTGCAACTGCAAGAACTAGATTATAATGAACAAAGCCACGCTCTGGCTAGGAATGAAGAAAAGCGCTGGAGATGGGCAGAAATGAAGCAAATACAAATTCGGGATTCCCAACAAAAACTAGGGCAACTACAAGCCGACAAACCGCCAATGGTGGCACAATTACAGTCGGCATTAGACCAGATAATTTATCTACAAACCGCCTCGGAATTACAGCAGAGGATTATTCAGCTCAAAAAACAGTTAAATGAGAGCGGTTATAATTTGGAAGACCATAATCAAGTCCGGGTGCGGTTGCGTGAGGCACAGCAATGGGTGAGGAAAGCAGAACAGTTGAAAGTGGCGGAAAGTCAGTATCCACAAATTCAACAACGGCTGACTGAATTACGACAATTAAATCAAGTGCGATCGCAGGATTTATCGGGGGTAAAATCACAGATACTACTCTTAACTAAACAGTTGGAAGATACACCAAATCCTAGGTTATATATTAGTAACCTAGAAGGGAAAATAAAACAGCAGCGACAACAACTTGATCAATATTTAAGTCAATTAGGAAAGCTGCAACAACAACGAATCCATTTAGAAAATCTGAGCCAGCAGCAAAGCCAGCAAAAACAGGAATTATCGGAATATCGTCACCAAGCCCTAATTTATAAGGAATTAGCCCAAGCCTTTGGGAAAAATGGTATTCAAGCACTGATGATTGAAAATGTGTTACCGCAATTAGAAGCCGAAACGAATCAAATTTTAGCGAGGCTGTCGGCGAATCAACTCCATGTCCAGTTTGTTACCCAACGGAGTGGACGCAGTGGCAGCGCGAAACGGAAAAAGGCTAAGTTAATTGATACACTGGATATATTAATTGCTGATGCCAGGGGAACTAGACCCTATGAAACCTATTCTGGCGGCGAGGCGTTTAGGATTAATTTTGCGATTCGATTAGCCCTAGCTAAATTATTAGCACAAAGAGCGGGATGTGCGCTACAAATGCTGATTATTGATGAAGGGTTTGGTACCCAAGACGCGGAAGGATGCGATCGCCTAATTGCTGCGATCAATGCGATCGCCCCAGATTTTTCCTGCATTTTAGCTGTCACCCACATTCCCCACCTGAAAGAGGCATTTCAAGCCAAAATAGAAGTCACTAAAACCGCTACCGGATCACAATTACATCTATCTGTTTAAGATCATGATTGGCCAATATTTGAGGAGCAAGGGGTGGAACTAGAGCATATTATGCCATAGTTGGTTAATATAGTTATATGAGACTAGCTAGACCCCGGCCCGAAAATTGGGTGCAGCCAGGTCGGAGGTTCCCTTGATATCAATTTTATAAACCGTTAAGCAGTAGCTATGCCAGGTGTACGAGTCGGGATACTGCATTCTTTGAGTGGGACAATGGCAATTAGCGAAGCGCCCCTCAGAGATGCCGAGTTGATGGCCATTCGAGAAATTAACCGAAGTGGAGGAATTCTCGGAAAGTTTATTGAACCTGTTATTGAAGATTGTCAATCAGATCCGGCTTGCTTTGCTCAGAAAGCCAAAAATCTAATTCAGGACAAACAGGTTGTCACCCTCTTTGGGTGTTGGACTTCAGCCAGTCGTCAGGCTGTCAAACCCGTTTTAGAAGAATTAGGGGTGGGGTTGTGGTATCCCGTCCAATACGAAGGACTAGAAGACTCCCCCAACATTTTTCACACAGGAGCCTGTGCTAATCAACAGGTTGAACCTGTCGTTTCCTGGTTGTTGGAAAATATTGGCAAGCGCTTTTATTTGCTCGGTTCTGATTATACATTCCCCCATACGGTGAGTAAACTGATCAAAATTCAGCTTCAGCAAAATGAAGGCTATGTGGTGGGTCAAGCATATCAACCCTTGGGGGCTAAGGATTTTAGGTCGATTATTGCGCGTATTGTGCGAGCGAAACCTGATGTGGTGTTTAATACGCTTACTGGTGATAGCAATATAGCATTTTACCAACAATTTCAAGCGGCAGGTTTAAACGCGAAACAAATCCCCATTTTGGCTATTTCTGTTTCGGAAACGGAACTGAAAAGCATTGGGAATGCGGCGACGGGTCATCTGAGTTGTTGGAGTTATTTTCAGAGTTTAGATACTCCCGAAAATCGTCGGTTTGTTCAACATTTTCAGGCGAGATATGGAAGCGATCGCGTTACTAGCGACCCCATAGAAGCCGCCTATAGTCAAGTTTATCTATGGAAACAAGCCGTAGAGTTAGCCGAATCTTTCGACCCGGAAAGGGTACGAATTGCTACCTATGGTCAAAGTTTCTCAGCCCCCAGTGGCATTATCCGCATGGAACCCAACCATCATATTAGGAAATTATGCCGCATTGGTAGGGCTAAATCTGATGGTCAGTTTGAGATTATTTACACCAGTCCCCATCGCATTAAACCCTTGCCATGGTTAGGGTTTGAAGCCAATAACTTTAATGCTTCCGAAATTGTGATTGGCTTACTTGCTGAAGTTAGCCAAAGTACCGAACGCGCCGAAAAACTCAAACAAAAAACCCGCGAATTAGAAGAAACCAGAAAGCAACTTGAACAAGAAATCGAAATCAGGAAACAGGTAGAATCCCAACTGCAATTGGTTAATGAAGGCTTAGAAAATATCGTCGCGGAACGCACCGCCGCCCTACGAGAATCCAACACTCAACTACTGCAAGAAATTGTCGAACGCACTAGAGTTGCGGAGGCTCTAAGAATGGCTAATGCTAGACTGCAAGCGGTGTTAGAAGCTGTACCTGGCACGGTTTCTTGGATTAGTAGGGATTTACGCTATTTGGAAGTTAATCAATCTTTGGCAGACTTATTTAAATTGCCACGAGAAACTTTTGCTAATCAACATATTGGCTTTTTGGGAACCAGTTCCGAATTTAATGACTTTGTAACTGACCTATTTAATCGCCCGGAAAAAGAAGCCCATCGCGAGGTGCGGACTCATGTGGACAATCAAGAACGCCATTATCTAATTGTGGCTCAGAAATATGATAATAATCAAGCTGTATTTGTGGTGGGAATTGATATTACGCAACGTCGCCAAGCTGAGGAAGAACTCCGCCAAGCTAATATGCGTTTACAAGCGGTTTTAGCAGCGGTTCCTGGTACGGTTTCCTGGGTGACATCAGACCTGCACTATATCGAAGTTAATCAAAAATTAGCTGATTTATATGGCTTACCCAGAGAAGATTTTTCTAATCAACATATTGGTTTTCTGGGTAGGGGTTCTCAGTTTCAGAATTTTATACAATATTTCTTTGAAAGTCCCGAATTAGAAGCATATCAAGAAATATCATCTTCCCTAGAAAATGAGGAATATTATTATCTGATTGCTGCCCACAAGTATAATAATAATCAAGCGGCTTTTGTGGTGGGAATTGATATTAGCGATCGCAAACGTGCAGAAGCCGCATTAAAAACGACTCAAGACCAGTTAGAAGCTGTGTTAAATGTCGTCCCAGGAACAGTATCTTGGATTGATTCTAACCAACGTTATTTAGGGGTTAATCAATATCTAGCCCAAACCTTCGACCTCCCCGCCGAGGCATTTATTGGTCAGCACATCGGTTTTCTGAAAGCTAGTCCGGAATTTAATGACTTTGTGGAAGACTTCTTTAATAGCGGTAGTTTTGAAGCCTATAAAGAAGTGACATCTTATATTAAAAATGAACCCAGAGATTACCTAATTGCCGCCCGGAAATACAACAGCGGTAGTGCCGCCTTTTTTGTAGGTATTGATATTACGGATCGTCGGCGCGCAGAAGAAGCCTTAAAACAGGCAGAATCCAACTATCGTAGCATTTTTGAAAATGCCCTAGAAGGAATATTTCAAACTACCCCAGAAGGTCGTTATATCAGCGCTAATCCCGCCTTAGCCAGGATTTACGGCTACGAATCCCCGACCATATTAATGACCAATTTAACCGATATTCAATCCCAACTGTATATCGACCCCAAGCGCCGCCAGGAATTTGTTTATCTCTTAGAAAGCCAAGGTTCCGTAGTAGATTTTGAGTCCCAAATTCGACGGATAGATGGTCAAGTTCGTTGGATTTCGGAAAATGCCACCGCCGTCCGTAGTCCCCAGGGAGAAATTCTTTATTATGAAGGAACTGTCGAAGATATTACCGATCGCAAACTAGGACAAATCGGCCTCCAACAAGCCAAAGAGGAACTAGAAAAGCGGGTCGTCGAACGCACCGCCGCCTTACAAGAAGCCAACCATCACCTAATCAGAGAAGTGGCCGAAAGACGAAGGATAGAAGCAGCCTTACGAGCCTCAGAAGCCGAATTGCGAGCCTTATTTGCAGCCATGACCGACGTGATCGCGGTTTTTGATGGAGAGGGACGCTATAAGAAAATAGTCACCACTAACGCGGAAGTAGTCTATACACCTAGTAGCGATTTACTCGGAAAAACAGTATTTGACATATTTCCGACCCCCCAAGCACAGCTTTTTTACGAAAATATCCAGAAAGTCCTTCAAACCGGACAAACCATCAACCTAGAATACAGTATGCAATTAGCACCCCCAGAACCCGGGCAGCAAGGCCCTGTTAATATCTTACCCTCTGCTGCTGATGCCGATCTGGTGTGGTTTGCTGCCACAGTTTCCCCCATGCCAGACAATAGTGTAATTTGGGTGGCTCGTAATACTACCGAGCGCCGCCGGGTTTTAGATGCTTTGCGGGTTGAACAACAAAAATCCGAGCGGCTGCTATTGAATATTTTGCCTCACTCTATTGCGGAACGTTTAAAACAGAGCCCCCATTCTATTGCGGAACGCTTTGAGCAAGCAACAGTCATGTTTGCAGATTTGGTCAATTTTACCGGGTTTTCCGCACAGATATCCCCCACGGAATTGGTGGATTTACTCAATGATATATTTTCCTGTTTTGATGAACTCGCTCAAAAACACCAACTCGAGAAAATTAAGACTATTGGGGATTCCTATATGGTAGTCGGAGGTTTACCCACCCCTAGAGAAAACCATGCAGAAGCGATCGCTCAGATGGCTCTAGATATGCAGCGAGAAATTGTCCGTTTCCGTCGCCAAGACGGCGAACCCTTCAATTTACGCATTGGGATGAATACCGGACCTGTGGTAGCCGGGGTAATTGGCACTCGTAAATTTATCTATGACCTGTGGGGGGATGCCGTCAATGTCGCCTCCCGTATGGAGTCTCAAGGCGAAGTGGGAAGAATTCAGATCACCGCCGCCACCAAAGCGCTACTCAACGATAATTTTATTTTTGAGGAAAGGGGTGTAATTGATGTAAAAGGAAGAGGCAAAATGATGACATTCTGGCTCAAAGACCGTCGTTAATCCTCACCACCCCATACTAAAGGGCAGGGGATAGCGGGCATGGTTAAGCAAGAATTAGCATGGGACTTGACGGCCAGTAAACTTGTGTTAAGATAAGTTAAATTAAGTCAAGATTATTTGAACAGTTCTGTAGAAAACTCTCTAAAGGAAAACTATGACTTTGATGGCTAAACGGCTTTTGATCCTGTTAGTGACCCTAGGTGGTACAGCATTCTTGGCGGCTTGTGGCGAACCTACTGCCACCGAAACCCAAGGCGAACCCACCGAACAAATTGCCGAAACCAGTGAGCCTGTAGCCACTGAAACCGTTTCTGATGAAACCATCGAAGCCCAAGCAGAACCCGCCGGGGAAGAAATGACTGCTGTAGTTGACTCAGACCCCACAGAAACCATTGTTGGTATTGCTAGTGGTGACGACCAATTCAGCACTCTAGTAGCTGCTTTAGAAGCAGCCGAATTAGCCGAAATCCTTTCTGGTGAAGGACCTTTCACCGTTTTTGCTCCCACTGACGAAGCATTTGCGGCCCTACCGGAAGGCACTGTTGAAGAACTTCTCAAACCCGAAAATCGCGATCAACTGGTTCAAATTCTTACCTATCACGTTGTCCCCGCCCAAGTTCTGTCTGCTAACATTACTGATGGGTCTGTGGAAACCGTTGCCGGAATGCCCTTAACTATTACTGTTATGGACGGCACTGTAATGGTGAATGAAGCCAGTGTCATTCAATCTGACATTTTGGGCAGCAATGGGGTGATTCATGCTGTTGACACCGTAATCTTGCCGGGTGTGGTCGAATAACTTTTAACTTGGCTTGATGTCAGCACCCCCGGCTGAAGCACGGGGGCTTCGTGCCCCCCTTTCAGGTAGCTGACCAGCTATAGCCTTAACTGGCTCCGTTCAGAGCAAGAGTTAAAGTTCCTACCCTGGAATGCGTGCTAGTTCCAGGCCCTAGAACCGAATCGTTAAACATCTCTAAGGGGTTAAGGACGTGCGATTTGGATAGTACCGACTCTGAACATTGGCGTTCGCGCAGCGTGCGCGTTAGCGCAAGCGCAAACATTACCCCGCAAGGGAGTCGGAGCCAACCATAGCTCCATGGAGGGGCAACCATACCCCTCCACCCCGCAAGGGGGTGCTGGCGGCGGTCAGCCGCTTGAGTCGGTTTTCCTCTCCGTGATCAATCACGGAGCTTCCAACCCTCCCAGGAGTTTTACGTGAGTGTTTAACTCTAGACAAGGTTTCGCTCATACCATACTTATGAACCCGCTCTTATTAGTGAATAGTAGGGGCGGGTTTTCAGTTAATCAAAGATTGATAACGGCTCAACAAACATTTATAATATCGGGATTGATAGCGCATAGAGAAGAGAACCAGAGCCAGTTATGGACATCAGAGGCTTATTAGAACCGATCGCCAATTTTTTTGCTAGTTTAGGAGTTCCCGAACCTATTGTTCATTGGGGACACCCCCTGATGATGGGAATTGTAATTTTTGTGATGGGTAGTTTTGTCGGTTATACTGGCTGGCAGGGACGTTTAGCCACAGACCAAGAGGCGGCGATCGCTTCTCGGTCTAGTCACCGAAAACTTGCCCCTTTTATGACCCTATTTATGGCTTTGGGGTTTAGCGGCGGGCTACTATCCTTAATTATGCAGGGACAACCAATTTTTGAAAGTCCCCATTTTTGGACCAGTACCGCAGTTTTAGGCCTATTAGGAATTAACGGCGCTATTTCCCTCAGCAAATTTGGCGGCAACCAAGACCAATGGCGCAAGGCTCATGCTTATATTGGCAGTGTCGCCCTATTAATGATGGTCATTCACACCGTACTCGGTCTAAAATTGGGACTATCCATTTAGCAAACAATCAGGGTTGGTTCCTAATCCCAACCCTAACCGGTCCTCCATCACTTCCCGGATAGATGAACCAAACCGCTGCGATCGCCCTAGGATTAGCCTATATTGTCGGATTACTAATGGCGAGCTTTAGCTGGGGAGGATATTCTCTCCTCGCCCTAGGAGTCGGAATGGCAATTATGACAACCATTTGGCAATATAAACTCCGTGGCCGTCTGATTAAGCCAAATTCTCCGACTACTACAAACCGCCGTCAAAGGCAACGTAGACAAAGGACATCTGATCCAGATAGGTTGACAGTCCCCCGACCTCCTATCCCTAGAAGCCTTTGGCTAGTAGCTGGATTAATAGGTTTCCTCGCTACCCTATATTTTCAACTACAAACTCCACAACCAGGGCCTCATGACATTAGCAGATTAATTGTCAGCGGTGGTAATGCCGAAAACCTGGTAATCACCGTCTGGGGAAGGGTGATTAGTTCTCCACGGGTCACTCGTTCAGGAAATGTCCAGTTTTGGCTACAGGCTAACCTTGTTAACCAGATTACCAGTAATGATCAGAACAGCCCGGTTCAGGTTAACAAAACAGTTACAGGTAAACTTTATGTTACCGTACCCATTCTACAAGCCACAGGATTACAAGGCAACGAAACTGTTTCTGTGACCGGAACTTTATATGCACCAAAATCCCCTTTAAATCCTGGTAGCTTTGATTTTAAAGCCTATCTCGCCAGACAAGGGGGGTTTGCGGGAATGTATGGTCGCCACCTCTCTATTAACACTACCCCTAGGTGGGGACTGTCTAGGGTGCGACAGCGAATTGTCAGGGCTAAGGTTCAGGGTTTGGATGTTACCAAAGGCACACTATTATCAGCCATGGTTTTGGGGCGGCGGGCTGTGGATATCTCCCCAGAAATTAGCGATCGCTTTGTGCGAGTTGGTTTAGCTCATACTTTAGCCGCTTCTGGGTTTCATGTCTCTTTACTTCTGGGCGTAGTCCTAGCTTTGACAGCCCGCTGGTCTCCTAAGTTGAGATTGGTTTTTGGTGCAACTATCCTATTGTTATATGTCGGATTAACTGGGGGTTCGGCTTCCGTACTGCGGGCGGCTTTAATGGGGTTAGCTGCGTTGGTGGGTGTCGTCATGAAACGACAGGTGCGACCCTTGGCTGTGTTATTAGCTGTAGCCGTTTTCTTATTGTTATGGAATCCTCTATTGATTCAAGACTTAGGATTTCAATTCAGCTTTTTGGCAACTCTGGGGCTATTGGTGACTGTACCACCTTTGATGCGATCGCTACAATGGCTTCCCCCAGTAATTGCTAGTTGTATAGCAGTTCCTATCGCCGCCACCGTTTGGATTCTTCCCCTGCAAATTTATGTGTTTAATTTGGTATCACCATTCAGTATTTTTGTCAATATTTTGGTGGTGCCTTTTATTACAGTCATTACCCTGGGAGGAATGCTAACTGCATCGGTCGCGATCATCTCGCCCTGGGCGGCTGCCGCTCTAGCCACCGCTTTATATTACCCCCTAGAAGGGTTAATTTATATAGTCGAATTTTTTAATGATTTACCTGGCAATTCCATCGCTGTAGGCAGTTTATATATGGCACAATTAATCGGTTTATATACCATTAATATATTGCTCTGTTTATTGCCGATACTCCTACCGGAAAAAGTTGGTAAAACTGACCAGAAGAAGAAAACCAGAAACCATAGCCGATTTTATGCCGTTATCGCTGGTATATTAATGGCGATCGCCATCATCACTTTACCCATGGCTTATGCTCAATTTACCCAATTTCGAGTCACCGTTTTAGCTACCGCCGAAAAACCTATTCTGGTCGTGGAAGATCGCGATCGCGTTTTGTTAGTAAATGCCGGGGATGAACGCACCGTTAAATTTACCGTTTTGCCCTTTTTACTAAGGCAGGGAATTAATCAGATTGATTGGGCTATTCTCACTCACCCTCAGCTAGGCTTGACTATCGGTTTCCCACATATTTTAGACACTTTACCAATTCATAAATTCTATGATACTCCCGCTTCTAAGAATGCTTACCAAGTGAGCGCCCAGGCTATTCAAAATAAAATTGTTAGCGCCCAAGGACAATATCTAACTCTGCCAGTTCAGCAAAATTTGGATTTAGGAGAAACTCAGGTTACACTGATTAATGCTGAGGTTCCCCTGGTGGAATTTATGATCAGCGATCGCCGCTGGCTACTCATGGGAAATATCCCCAAACAACAACAATCACAGTTGTTACAACAGTATGATTTATCCCCCGTTGATGTCCTCTGGTGGTTGGGTAACGATTTGAATGCTCAACTACTAGAGACCCTCAAACCCCAAGTGGCGATCGCCACCACTGATACCCTCAGTCCGGAAACATCTCAAATGCTCGAAAATCTTAACATTCAACTATTTTGGACTGGGCGAGATGGCGCACTACATTGGACACCACAGCAGGGCTTTTCCCCTAGCATTACCGCCGACCAAACCGTTGACTGATACATTTACGCGACATTTATCCGGCTATTGCCTGACAATGCGACGATAGCACTATTACCCGTTAAGGTAACAGAGGCGGTATCCCGCAAAGCTTTTAGAAAGATTCCAAAAGCACCGTTCCAGTCCCTGGGTAGAGTGAACCCACACTCAGGACATCGGAACACTTTTGAGCCACCTAGCTGGGAATGCACATGACCACAGTGAGTACAGGTTTTGCTGGTGTATTCTTCCGTCACATCTACAACTGTGGTTCCAGTTATCTCGGCTTGATGTCTCAGGGTTAGTTTGAATCGATAATGCGCCCATGTCAGCATGGCGCGGGCAGTCTTAGACCTGATTAGACGCTTCACCTTGGCAACCATATCGGAAGTCTCGAAGGTGGGCAAAAAAATTAGGCTGTAGTTGTGAGTCAAGTAGTGAGCAATTTGTTTGTGGGCTTCATCAACTAGATTGCGGATTTTGGTTCTCATTCGTTGAGCCGCTTGCCTCATCCGTCGCCTCCTTGAACGACAGGGTTCCTTGGCGATTCGGCTGATCAAATCATCCAAATGTTGACATAGCCTAGTAATGCCTCCAATATCCCCGGAGCCCAATTCCAGAAATCGTGAACCATCAAACCCGGTTATGAAAGTTCGGACACCCGGGTCTAATGCAATCACGCCAGTAGCGTCAGTTGGGGTAACGGCAACTGGTTCAGGGAAAATCGCCAACCATCGACCTTTGGTAAACACCAACTGAGTCCCTTGCCCGCAAGTTTTAGGGATGGGTTCGGAAACCATGAAAGTTAATCCTTTCGTTAGTCTTGGATACCAACTCCCTGAAGAGAAATTAGCATTGTTAAACTTGATGGCTTGAGAACTATCCCGACAGCTCCTAAACCTGGCGCCTGGACTGGCTGAAAAGGCGAGATAGGCATCAAAGATAGCATTCTGCCGAATGTGGCAGGGTGTTTCTTTGACCCATGCAGGCAAGTCGCTCTGCATCACTTTATTGCGTAACTTTAACTTGCTTAGTCGTTTACCACTCCGGGATAATGCAATTGCTTGGTTGTAGCAATACCGACAAGCGGCCAACCATTTGCGCCAGACTTGATTTAGCTCGGGGCTGGGGTAAATCCGGATCTTCTTTGACCTGAGTTTTGTATTTACGCACTCCGTATAATCGGGAACTGAAGCAGTGGAAGAGGGCGAGGATGTCCTCAACCATTTCTCGTTCTGGACTGAGACTTGTCTGGTTGAGAACCATGAGTGAGCACCTGTTTTGCTCACAGAGCCATCGAAACAAGTCAAATCCAAACCTTGCCAATCGGTCTTGGTGGGCAATGACAACCATGCGGACATCTCCTGACAAATGATGTCCCAGTCAGGCCAGCATTTTCTTTCCCTTGAAGTTGAGCCCGCCTCCGATTTCTGAGACGACTTCTGCTTCGGGGTAGAGGTTGGACAGTGCGGCCACCTGTCGGTTGAGGTCTGACTGCTGGGCGCAGCTACTAACTCTGGCATAGATAACGACTTTGCGTTTGTCACTGCCTGATTTGGCAGCAGTATATGACTCAACGTTGTATCGTCGTTGCCCAGCGGGGGTTCTGATGGTGTCGATTGAGCCATTGTCGTCCCATCTGCGGAGTGTTCTTTCATGGACTCCAAGGATTTGGGCGGCTTCCTTGGGTTTGACATATCTGGCAATAGGTTTATCCTCAACTCTTCTCGCTTATTAGACCCTATTGCCCTAAAATATTAACCTAATTTGAGATTAAATCATGCTCCTTTTTGTGACACTCCTAGGTAATCATACCGTAGGGTGCGTCAGACACCGAGAATTATCATCAACACCCGATAATTGATTTCTGACGCACCAGACACCGAGAATTATCATCAAAGCCCAGATAATTGATTGAGGTGCGTAGCGCCGATAATGATTCGGTGAGGATGTAGATAGCCTGCTTCTGACGCACCCTACGAAAATGATTAAGTCGAACCTAGGTTACAAATTTACATCCGTGACCGCGCCGCGACTGCTAGTGGATACCAACTTAGCATACTTAGCTAGGACTCCCCTCGTATAGCGAGGTTGACGAGGCTGCCATTCCTCCCGTCGCGCCTGTAATTCCTCATCAGAGATATTAATTTGTAATAGGCGGGCTTTAGCATCAATAGTAATACTATCGCCCTCCTTCACTAAGGCGATCGCACCTCCGACCGCCGCCTCTGGAGCCACATGACCCACAACCAGACCATAGGTTCCCCCTGAGAAGCGACCATCAGTAATCAGCCCCACAGAATCCCCCAAACCAGCCCCAATAATCGCCGAAGTAGGAGCCAGCATCTCCCGCATTCCCGGCCCCCCTTTCGGGCCTTCATAGCGGACGATAATCACATCTCCCGGATTAATTGAACCCGCCAGAATTGCCTCAAGACATTCCTCCTCCGACTCAAACACCCTAGCCGGTCCAGTAATTTGAGGATTTTTGACCCCAGTAATTTTAGCCACAGACCCCTCCGAAGCCAAATTACCCTTGAGAATAGCCAAATGTCCTTGAGCATACATAGGATTATCCCAAGGGCGAATCACCTCCTGGTTAGGGTCAGGTTCAGCCGGGATATCAGTCAACTGTTCCGCAATAGTTTTACCAGTAATCGTCAAAGCATCGCCATGTAACAAGCCATGTTCCAACAACATTTTCATCACCTGGGGAACTCCCCCAGCTTGGTGAAATTCTGTAGTTACAAACCGACCACTAGGTTTCAGGTCGCACAATACCGGAACCCGTTGTCGCATAGTTTCAAAATCATCCAGAGTTAGTTCTACCCCCATAGAACTGGCGATCGCCAGTAAATGTAGCACCGCATTAGTAGAACCCCCCACAGCCATAATCACCGCCATAGCATTTTCAAAAGCATCACGGGTGAGAATTTGGCTCGGTAAAATCTGTTTCCGAATCGCCTCAGCCAATACAAACGCCGATTGTTCAGTGCTTTCCGCTTTCTCCGCATCTTCAGCCGCCATAGTCGAAGAGTACATCAAACTCATCCCCATAGCCTCAAAAGCTGACGACATAGTATTAGCCGTAAACATACCACCACAGGAACCCGCCCCAGGACAAGCATTGCGTTCAATCCCCAGTAATTCCTCATCAGGGATTTTCCCCGCGCTATGTTGTCCCACCGCTTCAAAGGCGCTAACCACAGTGAGGTCACAGCCATTATAGTGACCCGGTTTGATAGTTCCCCCGTAAACGAAAATTGCCGGAATATTCATGCGAGCAATGGCAATCATCGCCCCAGGCATATTTTTATCACATCCGCCAATAGCTAACACCCCATCCATACTCTGACCATTACAGACAGTTTCTATGGAATCGGCAATTACATCCCGCGACACTAGGGAATATTTCATCCCCTCCGTACCCATAGAGATACCATCACTGATAGTAATCGTTCCAAACAGTTGGGGCATAGTTCCCGATTGTCTCAGGGCCGCTTCTGCCCGTAATGCTAAATCATTTAAGCCCATATTGCAGGGAGTAATGGTACTATAACCATTAGCAATGCCCACAATGGGTTTATTGAAATCCTCATCGCCAAAGCCTACAGCCCTTAACATAGCCCGGTTAGGGGTTCGCTGATTGCCCTGGGTAATTGCTTTACTTCTCAAATTATCTGACATCCCTGGTTTCCTGTTTCTAGTAAATCTTGGGGGGTTGACCTATTTTCTCTGGTATCTTTCCCTAACGATCCTATAATTTACCAGGTTAGTGATGCCTAAGCGATCGCTAATTGGGGACAGGATGTGGGGGTTACCCCTCAAATTATGAACTATCACCACCAATGTGCCGTTTTCAGGAGATGATTATTACATACAGGGTATAACTACGCGGTTGGACATATAGTGCGGAAAGTAGGGAAACTTGTTGAAATCATAATTCTGAGGGATTTTAGCCCTCAGTTGTTTAATACTGCAATACTGATGATGAGGTTAATTAAACATGGAGGTTGAGGAGCTACTCAAACAATATGCCGCCGGAGAGAGAATGTTTCGGTCTGTTAACCTGGTTGGGGTCAATCTCAGTGATATGGATCTGCGGGAGGTTAGCTTTATCCGGGCTAATCTCGAAAATACTAGCTTCATTAATACTAATCTGAGTGGCTCTAATTTCCGTGAGTCTAAATTGATGGGCGTGGATCTCACTGATGCTCAACTCGCTGATGCTAACCTGATTAGCGCTAATTTAACTGATGCTAATTTTTCTAGGGCTAATCTAACCGGGGCTAGTATGCGGGGGTCTATCTCCAAAAATGTCACCCTAAATATGGCTAATCTTACTGATGCTAATTTGGCTGAGGCTAATTTTACAGAGGCTAATTTTATTGGCGCTCATCTAGTTAACAGCACTTTGATCCGAACTAATTTGTTAAAAGCTAATTTGAGTGGTGCTAACTTGGATGGAGCTAATCTCACTAATGTGATTATGCGCGATTCTACCCTTGAGGGTGCTAATTTATCTAATGCTACCCTCAGTGGCGCGATGCTGATGGGAGCTAATTTTCATCGAGCTGATTTGAGTCGGGTTACTATGGTGGGGGCTGATTTAACTGATGCTAACCTCAGTGAGGCGAATCTACGGGCGGCTAATGTCAGTTGGACCAGTTTAAGGGGGGCTAATATGAGTCGCGCCCGACTTTATCGCACTAAACTCAATTGGTCTAATCTTAGTGGCGTTAATTTGATTGAGGCTGTCATGTTGGACACGGTACTCTACCGCGCTAATTTGCGTGATGCTGATTTGCGGGGCGCTATTTTACCTGATTAATTAGCCTTTAGGGCGAGAATCCCGCAATAATTAGGGGAATTAATATCAGGGCTGTTAACACCACTGTTACTGTGATCGGATCTATCTCGGGCTTTGGTTGCGGATTGCTCATGATTATTACTTAGTGCTACAGGACATCAAAATTAGTGTTTCTGACTCACCCTTGGTTAATTAGTCTAACTTAGAGATAATCGGCTTGGTATACTCAGAATTGATGGAGGTCATTATAGCATAGTGTATCAAATTTGTATATATTTATGCTCCATAAGTTCTGATGGAAATCCGGCTCTATACCATGATCAATATGGGTGAATTGCCATTGAGGTTTGAGAAACTATTGCTGATGTTAATATTTGTTAATGTGGCTAGAGTGAACCCGACAGAGTATGCTACAAGGTTGAATTAATTTGTGGTGAGGAGTAATTCCAATGCAGTGGACAAATAGGTTGAATTTCATTGCCGCTACCCCAACTATTATTGGTATAAGTGTTTTAGGAGTTGCTGTTCCTAAAGCCTTGGCTGATATTGTCTGTCGGGGAACTATTTTCCGGACCGACGCAGATAACCTATCTTTTTCTGTTCCCTGGAGTCCTAATACTGGCTTTGAACAGGAAGTAGAGTTTCGTAATGCTCGGACGGGTGCGGGTATCGCTCAATCTTCCCGTTTACAATTCGATCGCAGAAATGATCAAGGTCAACGGGTTTATCGTGGCAATGTCAGCGGTATGGCTAGTGTCACTTTAATTGATTTGGCAGAGTTTCAACCTAGACCCGGAACTAAAGTTTCCGTATCCTATGATGGTCAATGGGGACGCGGAACCTGTTCTGGTCTTTAGTATCTTCGATCGCTTAATGTGCCTTATCCTCATCTCTGTGGCAGATATTCCGAAGTTGACAGGGACGTGATCAAACTTAACAATAGGTGTCACTTGACAATTCAGGTTATGGTGTTCTGTGCTAGAAATTAGGTAGAGATTTCCCGCTGCGGTGCTGAGGTAAAAACCTAACCCGTAAGTTAAGAGGGAAGTCTTGTATCTGCTATGATACTTCGTAGCCCAGAGACTCTGGGTGGTAATGCCTGTGGAGCTTAATTTAATCGCAGATTAGTTGAACCAATTAGGGCGATCCGCTACAATACCAAGTATTGTGCGAGACCTTCGGGTATGAAATAGAGCTGAAATGGGCGAAATAACTACCCGGTGAGGACTTCAACCCCTTGGTTGATTGGGTCGCATCCCTAGCCATCCCATAACACAGCCTGATTTTTTGGGCTCACCTTCGAGACTTCCAATATGGTTGCCAAGGTGAAGCGTCTAATCAGGTCTAAGACTGCCCGCGCCATGCTGACATGGGCGCATTATCGATTCAAACTAACCCTGAGACATAAGCGCGGAAATAACTGAACAGTTGTAGATATGACCGAAGAATACACCAGCAAAACCTGTACTCACTGTGGTCATGTCCATTCCCAGCTAGGTGGCTCAAAAGTGTTCCGATGTCCTGAGTGCGGGTTCACTCTACCACGGGACTGGAACGGTGCTTTTGGAATCTTTCTAAAAGCTTTGCGGGATACCGCCTCTGTTACCTTAACGGGTAATAGTGCTATCGTCGCATTGTCCGGGAACAACCGGAAAAATGTCGCGTAAATGTATCAGGTATCGGAACGGGGCAACAATGTTGGGAGGCTTAGGCCACTTGTACCAACGAACTGCTAGGGAAGACCAAGGAAACAGGAATGCCTTATCGCAAGGTAAGGAAGCCCTCATCGTAATCTTGGATTCGATGACGGGAAGATGTCAGAATAAATTGGTTATATTATAGACCTGGGCTTCGCGAAGGCGAATCTAGGGTGTATAAAATAGCGAGGGGAGGTTTTGATCTCCTCGTTGCGAAACCTTATCAACCAAGTTATCCGTGTGAGGAGAGAGAGAGTGTCGAAACGATCATTAAATCTTTGGCTGCTCAGTCCAGCAGTATTGGGAGCTAGTCTATTAGCCTCTCTACCTGCGGTGGCGGAAATTTCGGCTACTGAGACAGGAGAAACAGAATTAACGACAAACAACGCTATCACGATCGCATCTATTGAGGATGTCACAGCCGAGTTACCCCAGCAACTAGCTCAAGTTCCGGTTAACCCCCATGCTGGCGGTGTATTTTCCCAAGGTAACTCAGTCGCGGACCGTGGCACAGAAATTCCCCTCGCTGACCTAGATGCTCCCAGTTCCGATGGGAATACGCTAAATCAGCTCAATCAATACGGTAGAGAAGGACAAAGCCGGAGACAGTCTCAGGTGACTTCCGTTTCTCAGTTGTCCGACGTACAGCCTACAGATTGGGCATTCCAAGCACTCCAGTCTTTAGTTGAGCGCTATGGTTGTATTGCAGGTTATCCAGATGGGACATTCCGAGGAAACCGTGCCTTAACCCGTTTTGAATTTGCGGCGGGGGTTAACGCCTGTTTAGAAAGGGTTAACGAATTAATTAACGCCGCCACAGCCGACCTAGTGACTCGGGAAGACCTGGCGAAAATGCAGCGACTGATGGAAGAGTTCGCGGCGGAACTAGCCAGCATTCGCGGACGGGTAACCGTGTTAGAAGCTCGTACTGCGGAATTGGAAGCTAACCAATTCTCCACCACTACCAGGCTGCATGGGGAAGTCATCTTTTGGCCGGGTGATAGCTTTGGCGATCGCGCTAGACATAACGTGGCAGGAGGTCCCTTTAGCCGCCGCAATAGTGACCCGACCCAAACCTATCTTGGCTATCGAGTTCGCTTAGACTTCGATACTAGCTTCACCGGACAGGATCTGTTAAAAACCCGTTTACAGGTTTACGACAATCCCAACCTGAGCGACTTCGACCTAACCAATAGCCTGATGTCTCGGACTCCCTTTGATGGGACTTCCAACGGAGTAGAGCTAGATGATTTATACTATCGTTTCCCAGCTTTCAATGGCAGGGCGCAAATCTTTATCGGTGCTAACAGCCTCGATTTAGATGACACCATGGAAATTCTGACCCCCTTTAATAGTGAAGGTACAGGCTCAATTTCCATGTTTGGTCAGCGCAACCCTGCCATTTTCCGGGGTCCAGAAGGAGCCGGGGTAGGGGCTAACTTCGCCTTTGGCGATCGAGACCGTTACCGATTGAATCTGAGTTATTTAGCTGGTAACGCATCGGATGCTACTGCTGGGAATGGCTTATTCAACGGTAGTAATACAGCATCGGCTCAGTTTGTGTTTGAACCGACGGAAAAACTGGGATTTGCGGTAGAATATGCCCGCAAGTATTTCACTAACGGCGGTGTAGAGGTAGCTGGCGGGACTGGTAGCTGGATTGCCGATCGCCCCTTTGGTGATAATGCGACCACCAGTGATAACCTAGGTTTCCAATTCAATTGGCGGCTGGCTAACAGCTTCCAATTAGGAGGTTGGTTCGGTGCTACCTGGGCTAACCAACAGAATAATGGCAGTGATAGCGCGACCATTCTCAACTGGGCGGTAACTCTTGGTTTCCCCGATTTACTGCGAGAAGGCGACACAGGCGCATTAATTGTGGGAATGCCTCCTAAAGTGACCTCCCATGACAGACCAAGCCTAGAAAATAGTGATACTTCACTGCACATTGAAGCCTTCTATCACTTCCCCTTCAGCGAGTATATTTCCATTACTCCCGGAGGATACTTCATCACCAATCCCGGTCATAACGATCGCAATGCCACCATTTTCGTAGGAACCCTGAGAACTACATTCCAGTTCTAACCCCAGTTCCATTCAGATATTAGCAGATTGAGTTTTGAGCGACCCCATATCGGTTCTCAAAACTCATTTTTTTGTTATATTTTGGGGAAATGTTAAGCAACCAAAAGGAGCGCCTATCGAAACCATACACGGAAACCTGCAAGGTCTCAAACCGAGTCAGCTTAAACAACTGCAACGCCTGTACCATCAAAAACTACCAGGCGATCGCATTACTACTTCAGAATTTGCCCAGCGACTCGCCGGGGTAAGTACAGACATCAAAGAGCCAGTCTGCGCCTATATAAACCGTCGTGGGCAGGTGATTAGGGTGGGAGTAGGCACGGTCAGTCAGACCCGCATTCCTGCCCTAGAATTGCCCCGCTATGGTAATGGTCGCCTCAGTGGTATTCGGTGTATAGCCACCCAGTTAAAATCTGATGTACCTAGGGAGTCAGTCTTAACCGCCATGGCTATGCAACGGTTAGATGTTTTGGCGATTTTGACCCTGACCGGAAGCGGGTTTGAACGTCGTGGGGGGGGTGGGACAGGTTATGTGAAAGAAGCCTATCTCGCCCATTTGTTACCCCAAGGGGAAGGGGAAAACCAGACCCAACTTGATAGTCCTCTGGCTCCAGTACCCTATTATGTTTCATCCCCCATGAGTCTTGATGTTCTCTCTAACCAAGATTTCCTGGATTTGGTAGATGGACTAGAAGCCGAATTTCAGCGGGAATTTGTCGCCCTTGATGTCAACTCTGACCAAGATAGGGTGCTATTGGTGGGGGTACAAACTGACAAAATTTCCACCCAGAGATTTGAAGAAGGGTTAGCCGAATTAGCCCGCCTGGTGGATACTGCGGGGGGTATTGTCCTGCAAACTCTTCGCCAAAAGCGATCGCGTCCCCATCCCCAAACGGTAGTCGGAGAGGGAAAAACCCAGGAAATTGCCCTGGCGGCGCAAACTCTGGGGGCGACCTTAATTGTTTTCGATCGCAGTTTATCTCCGGCGCAAGTCCGTAATTTGGAAACCCGCATTGGAGTCCGAGTAGTCGATCGCACGGAAGTTATCCTAGATATTTTCGCCCAACGCGCCCAGTCTGGGGCGGGAAAATTACAGGTTGAACTCGCGCAGCTAGAATACAGTCTACCGCGTCTCACCGGAAGGGGTCAGGCTATGTCTCGGTTAGGTGGCGGTATTGGTACTCGTGGACCTGGGGAAACTAAACTAGAAACCGAAAGACGGGCCATTCAGCGGCGCATCGCCCGCCTTCAGCAGGAGGTTAACCAACTACAGGCCCATCGCGCCCGTCTCCGCCAACGTCGCCAACGCCAGGAGGTTCCTACATTGGCTATTGTGGGTTATACGAATGCGGGTAAGTCTACTTTGCTTAATGTTCTCACCGCTTCGGAAATTTACGCCGCTGACCAATTATTTGCTACTCTCGACCCCACTAGCCGCCGCCTAACTATCCCCGATGCGATTACGGAAGAACCCCAAAATATTGTAATTACTGATACGGTGGGGTTTATTCATGAATTACCCCCAGCTTTAATTGATGCTTTTCGCGCTACTTTAGAGGAGGTGACTGATGCTGATGCCCTGCTGCATTTGGTAGATTTATCTCACCCAGCGTGGCAGGCACAAATTCAATCCGTGATGGAGATTTTAACTCAAATGCCGATTACTCCCGGTCCGGCTTTATTGGCTTTTAATAAAATCGATTCTGTGGATGGGGAAACTCTCCGTTTTGCCCAAGAAGAATACCCCCAAGCTGTATTTATTTCGGCTGCTAATGCCCTCGGTTTGGAAACTCTCCGCCGCCGCATTGCACAGTTAATTGATTATGCGATCGCTAATCAATAAGAGACTTCCAGAAACCCGGTATCTCCCAGAAACCCGGTTTCTCCCAGAAACCGGGTTTCTTTTCCCAGTGTCTTTTCCCAATTGTGGTATCATCGGAATACTTCCTAATCAGTAGTTACTTATGACCATTGGGCGATCGCTTCGTCGTGTAGCGATTTGTAGCGGAATTTATGTTGGGGCTTCCGTCTTATTACCGGAGTTGGCTATCCCGGTCGGTTTTTTATCGACTGAGAAAGGTCAAGACATATTGACCAAAGTGGGCGAAATGATTAGCGGTGTGACGGCGGGTAATACGGCTAATGCAATTGATAACTTTGACCGAAGCAGAGGTTCTGATTACGTTAGGCTAGAGAATGAGGATTTAATTCGCGTTTGTGGAAAGGCGATCGCGCAAATTATTCATTTGGCTGCCGAACAGTATAATAACCGCAATTTCAAAGATTATAATCAACGCTATTCTAAACATCTGAAAATGATAGCCGCCCAAGCTACCGAAAAATGGGTAAAATTGGCGCGTTTTGAATTTGATCAATCTAAATATAAACAGTTAACCGAGGGAGAAATCCCCTTAATTCTTACCCCCACAGAAGAAGGGTTAACCCAAGCGGAAATTTTGACCGTTGAAGAGTGGCGGGATATTTTAGCCAAATTAGATTTAAAGGCGGTAGACTCAGACAAAGGCGTTGATTTGCCGGGTTATGTGCGCCAATATGTAGCAGAATTACTGCATAAAGAATTTCCGCGAGTCTTACGAGAAGCATTAAAACAGGACTTTAAGGCAGATGGGAAAGCCTTTGCTGGGTTAATGATTCAACTGATTACTGGCATTAGTCAAGAGTTGGATAAACAGGGTGAAATTGCCCTAATTTCCTTGGCAAAAATCGAACAGATAGAACAGCAGTTAAACGGAACCGAACAGGAGATCCAGGAATTATTTATCGATATTTCTGACCGGATGCAAACCGGGTTTGAGCAACTTTGCCATGAATTCGGACTTCTTGAGACCAACATTAACAAAAACCTGCAAACAATCCGAGAATCACTGGTTGAGATTAAAGAAGATACAACAGTTATCCGACAAGATACTACAGAAATCAAAGAATCTCTGGCATCTATGCAGGATGAATTTACGAAGCGTATGTTGGATGAACTTAGTAAGGTACGGCAGGATATTCAAAGCCTTAATCAACCTCACCCTAGGGAAACTACCGAGGAGAAACTACTTAAAGCATTGCTGAATTTAGATTATGATAAACAGGCGAATTTATTTAAAGAGTTTGTGGACAATCATCAAATCGGAGCTTGTTTAGTTCACGGTTCGCGTGAAACTGCACCCCGTTGGTTGCTCAATCGTTTGATTCGCCATGTTCCCAACGGCAAGACATCTACCAACCGCAACGCATCTGATAGTAATTATGTTAATTTTGTAGCAAAAATCAGTTTTGTTTCCCGGAGTTATGCTTACTCCTTAGACAATTTTTTAAAAGCAATTAGTCGTGAATTGAAAATGGTAGAAACCAGTTCAGTTACAGACATTCATCAAAAAATTTTGGAATTATGGCAATCTCAAACGCTGATTTTAATTTTTACAAATCCTGACAAGGTTGAAGAATCTGATCTTGAGGAATTTTTGCAAGAGTTTTGGCAACCATTAGCCCAGTTGGCTCGTCAGAGAGGGACAACTCATGAAAACTACAGTTTACTTTTATTCTTGCTAGATGAAGATGGATGTACCAATCATTGGAATATTGCTTATACTCAAGAACCGACCTCAGATTTAATTCCCCACGCTCTGATTAAATTGATGGATATACAACCCATAACACGCCGACAATTATCAATTTGGCTAGAGTCATTTTGTGGCGCTGAAAAACTACTCGAATATACTGATAATTTAGTTGGTGAGATTATTGGAGACAGTCAAAATGGACTTCATAAAGATATCTTGAAAAAAATCTGCTCTCTCTGTAAAATTGAATTGGAGGACTATGTATCAACATGGATGAAATATTAACAACACCCACAGAAAACTTACGCTATACCGGAAAAAAGCATCCTCCTAAAGACCATAAGGAGAATGGACAGCGAGTTTATCCCTATTTACCCAGTGATGAACTTGTGGAAGCCGTTAATTTAGCCATTACTTTACAGCGTCCTTTGCTGCTGCAAGGTGAACCCGGTTGTGGTAAAACTAAATTAGCCCAAGCTGTCGCCTATGAGTTGGAATTACCCTATCTCTGCTGGACGATTAAATCCACCAGTCGCGCACAAGATGGCCTCTATACCTATAATAACTTAGCCAGACTGCGGGACTCTCAATTACTGGGGTTAGGTCAAATTACTGACCCGCAAGAAAAACGGCGGGTTAAAGACCCTAAAACCTATGTAGAATTGGGTAAACTTGGGGAGGCTTTTCTCAGCGATAAACCTACCGTTTTATTGATTGATGAAATTGACAAGGCGGATATTGATTTCCCCAATGATTTATTATTGGAGTTAGACGAAAAACGCTTCTCTATACCCGAAACGAAAAAGGAAAAGACGGCTAGACATTCTCCGATTATCTTTATTACCAGTAATCAGGAACGAGATTTACCCGATGCTTTTTTAAGGCGCTGTTTATTTCATTATATTGAGTTTCCCAAAAAAGAACGGTTAATTGAGATTATTATGGCTCGGGTTTTTGGGGTTACACAAGATAAATCAACGATTCCTGAAAATGAAAATGAGTTGATTGAAGCAGCGGTGGATAAGTTCCAGGAGTTGCGGGAATTTTTGCGGGAGGAAAAAGGAGAAAGAGGTAAAAATATCAGTACCAGTGAGTTGATTGATTGGTTTGAGGTCCTGCGTAAATATCCTCATGATGAGGTGCTGAAAAAGTTACAGGGTCCACTTCCCTATTTAGGGGTTTTACTGAAAACTTGGGATGACCACCGACTTTATTTAAGCAAATCTAGGGGGAAGGATGAAAGTTAATGATTTACCCCTGCGAGAGTTATTTGACAAGCTGCGTCAAGCGGGTTTTGTGTTGGGGATTGATGAATATGAACTGCTGTTAGAAGCCTTGATGAAAGGGTTTGGCATTGAGGATGAAGCGGCGTTAAAAAGACTCTGTAAAACTTTGTGGGTGAAGTCGGTTGAAGATGAAAAAATTTTCAATTCTTATTTTGAGGAGGTGATGTCTCAACCCCTTGAGAATCCATTGGTCACAGTCGAGAAACCTACTCCCGCCAAACCAGCGATTCCTACTACACAGCCGCAGGTAAAACAGGTAAAAACGACACCCACATTACCTCCAAATGATGAGAGGGTATCACCGGATAAATTACCCCCGCCTGAACCACGCCGTGACGAACCCCCACAGCCACCAACTCAGCCATCTTCGGAAGCTGAAAAATCAGAACCTGATGAATCTGAATTTATGTTGCCAGAGGTGGCGGTAGAAATGGATGATGAGGTACAGTTACTGAAAACCATAACCAGTGAACAGTTTTTTTTATCTTCGGATTATTTGCCGTTAACCAAAAGGGAAATGAAACAAACTTGGCGTTATTTACGGCTTCCGATTCGCGAGGGGCCATTGGTTGAATTAGATGTGACGGCAACCATAGAAAAAATTATCCGGGATGGGTTTTTCTTGGAACCCGTGTTAGTCCCCCGACGCAGGAATCTGGTTGAGTTGGTTTTGCTGTTGGATATTGATGGTTCAATGGTGGCTTTTCATCCTTTGGGGGATAGACTGAAAGACACTGCGACGCGGGGGGGAAAGTTGGGTGCATCGCGGGTTTATTATTTCCATAATTGTCCGGTGGATTATGTTTATGGGAAGCCGGGATATTCTGAGGCGGTGAGGGTGGAGGATATGTTGAGCGGATTATCTGCCAATCGCGCTTGTATGCTCATTTTTAGCGATGCTGGCGCGGCACGGGGGGGATATAGTGAAGATAGGTTACAATTGACTGAGAGATTCCTGCGGCAGTGTCAGCAACACTTACGTTATCTGGTTTGGGTGAATCCTGTGCCGAGAGAACGGTGGGCAAGGTCCACGGCTGGGGAAATCGCTAAGTTAATCCCGATGTTGGAATGCGATCGCCTTGGGTTACAAAATGCCGTTAAGGTGTTACGGGGAAATCCAGTGAGTCAGTCATAAATCCTAGCATTTTTTCATCTAATTGTCAAGGGTATTATTGTATGAAACTCAAAGATGAATTACAACAAAGACGAGATGAAATTTTAGCGGTTGCACAACAGCATGGGGCGTTCAATGTGCGGATATTTGGGTCGGTGGCGAGGGGGGAAGAACAGGAGGATAGTGATATTGATTTCTTGGTGGAAATGAACAGTAATTGCAGTTTATTGGATAGAATTGCCTTAATCCAAGATTTAGAGGACTTGTTAAACCGAAAAGTTGATGTCACGACGGTTAAAGGTTTACGGGATTATTTGAGAGAACGGATTATCAATCAGGCGATTAGTTTGTCAGATTTGGGCAATCATTGAATGATGAAAATGGACGGCATATCATGGAACTAGAAGCGGCTAAACGTCGGATTAATGCTTTTCAGAAAAGGTTTGGGGAGCCTCACCTTTTGTTTGCTTATCATGCCGCGTTACCGTTGGCGATAACTCCCGATTTGCTGTATCAGATTTTGGCGAATTTTCGGCGGGATATTCAGGGGGAATTTATCGAGATTCCTTGGATTGCGGTTTCGGATTTAATTCTCTCCAGTTTGTGTGATGAGGTGGGGCATGAATTGTATGAAATGGATGCGACAGTCCGCCAAGAATTGTTAGACCAGTTGAAAGCTAATCCTCGATTTACAGGGCAACGCCTGAAGGAAGTGGCGTGTTTTTTATTGCAGTATGTGCAGAAAGATTTAAACAGTCAAGATAGTTATGACCGGGAGTTTGCCGAGTCGCAAAGTTGGGCGGCTTGGGCTTATGCCAAACCTCAGAAATCAGTGGAGTTATTGGCGGCGGCTTTCCGGCGGGCATATCAAGAAAATCCTAGGGATTTGATGCGACTTTCGACGCTGACGGAGATGATTCATCAACCGATTACAGAGTTTGACCGCCTGCTAATTTTTGCCAGGGCAATGGGGCATTATCGACGCAAGAAGTTTGAAGAAGCAAAGGCAGGGATCGCCCAGTTACCGCATGAGGGCGGGGTAGTTTCTGTGAGTGACAAGATTAAGATTCCGATTCCCCGCGAGTTGTTACCTGTTATTAAGACGGTTGAGGATGAAGAAATCGCTAAGTTGCTTGGAGTTATTGAAAATACTCAGGATGAAAATACCCGTAGGGAGGCGATTGAGAGTTTAGGGGAAATCGGTGTCGGAAATCCTGAAGCGATCGCCACGTTAGTTCAAGTTATTGAAAATACTCAGAATGAATATATCCGTAGTCGGGCTGCTAATAGTTTAGAGAAAATTGACCCAGGAAATTATCAAGTTATTGCCGGGTTAGTTCAAGTTATTGAAAATACTCAGAATGAATATATCCGTAAGCGGGCGGCTGAGAGTTTAAGAAAAATCGATCCCGGAAATCCTCAAGCTATTGCCACGTTGGTTCAAGTGATTCAAAATACTCAGGATCAAGATAACCGTTGGCGGGCGGCTGAGAGTTTAGAGAAAAGTTTAGAAAAAATCGGTGTCGGAAATCCTCAAGCGATCGCCGCGTTGGTTCAAGTTATTGAAAATACTCAGGATGAAGATACCCGTAGGAAGGCGATCGCAAGTTTAGAAAAAATCGGTGTCGGAAATCCTCAAGCGATCGCCGCGTTGGTTCAAGTTATTCAAAATACTCAGGATGAAAAGACCCGTAGGGAGGCGGCTGAGGGTTTATGGAAAATCGACCCCGGAAATCCTGAAGCGATCGCCGGGTTGGTTCAAGTTATTCAAAATACTCAGTATGAACGTACCCGTAGGCAGGCGATCGCACGTTTAGGGGAAATCGGTGTCGGAAATCCTGAAGCGATCGCCGGGTTGGTTCAAGTTATTCAAAATACTCAGGATGAAGATACCCGTAGGAAGGCGGCTGAGAGTTTAGGGAAAATAGACCCCGGAAATCCTCAAGCGATCGCCGGGTTAGTTAAAGTTATTGAAAATACTCAGGATGAATATACCCGTAGTCAGGCGATCGCACGTTTAGGGGAAATCGGTGTCGGAAATCCTGAAGCGATCGCTGGGTTGGTTCAAGTTATTCAAAACACTCAGTCTGAATATACCCGTAGTCAGGCGGCTGAAAGTTTAGGGAAAATAGACCCCGGAAATCCTGAAGCGATCGCCGCGTTGGTTCAAGTTATTCAAAATACTCAGTCTGAAAATACCCGTGGTCAGGCGGCTGAAAGTTTAGGGAAAATAGACCCCGGAAATCCTGAAGCGATCGCCGCGTTGGTTCAAGTTATTCAAAACACTCAGTCTGAATATACCCGTAGTCAGGCGGCTGAAAGTTTAGGGAAAATAGACCCCGGAAATCCTGAAGCGATCGCCGCGTTGGTTCAAGTTATTCAAAATACTCAGTCTGAAAATACCCGTGGTCAGGCGGCTGAGAGTTTAGGGAAAATAGACCCCGGAAATCCTCAAGCGATCGCCGGGTTAGTTAAAGTTATTGAAAATACTCAGGATGAATATAACCGTATGCTGGCGGCTAAGAGTTTAGCAAAAATCGACCCCGGAAATCCTCAAGTTATTACTGGGTTGGTTCAAGTTATTCAAAATACTCAGCATGAATATACCCGTAGGCAGGCGATCGCCACTTTAAGAAAAATCGACCCCGGAAATCCTCATCTGTAAATCAAGTCGCTTTCACCCTTCACCGGACTTCCGAAACCCGGTGGCTTGTTGAGACTCTTAGAAACCCGGTTTCTCTAAGAAACCGGGTTTCTTTTCCCAGTAGCAGGGCGATCGCCACTTTAAGAAAAATCGACCCCGGAAATCCTCACCTGTAAATCAAGCCGCTTTCACCCTTCACCGGACTTCCGAAACCCGGTGGCTTGTTGAGACTTTTAGAAACCCGGTTTCTCTAAGAAACCGGGTTTCTTTTCCCAGTAGCAGAGCGATCGCCACTTTAAGAAAAATCGACCCCGGAAATCCTCACCTGTAAATCAAGCCGCTTTCACCCTTCACCGGACTTCCGAAACCCGGTGGCTTGTTGAGACTCTTAGAAACCCGGTTTCTTTTCCCATTTCTTTTCCCAGTAGCAGAGCGATCGCCACTTTAAGAAAAATCGACCCCGGAAATCCTCACCTGTAAATCAAGCCGCTTTCACCCTTCACCGGAATTCCGAAACCCGGTGGCTTGTTGAGACTTTTAGAAACCCGGTTTCTTTTCCCATTTCTTTTCCCAGTAGCAGGGCGATCGCCACTTTAAGAAAAATCGACCCCGGAAATCCTCACCTGTAAATCAAGCCGCTTTCACCCTTCACCGGACTTCCGAAACCCGGTGGCTTGTTGAGACTTTTAGAAACCCGGTTTCTCTAAGAAACCGGGTTTCTTTTCCCAGTAGCAGAGCGATCGCCACTTTAAGAAAAATCGACCCCGGAAATCCTCATCTGTAAATCAAGCCGCTTTCACCCTTCACCGTACTTCCGAAACTCGGTGGCTTGTTGAGACTCTTAGAAACCCGGTTTCTTTTCCCATTTCTTTTCCCAGTAGCAGAGCGATCGCCACTTTAAGAAAAATCGACCCCGGAAATCCTCACCTGTAAATCAAGCCGCTTTCACCCTTCACCGGACTTCCGAAACCCGGTGGCTTGTTGAGACTTTTAGAAACCCGGTTTCTTTTCCCATTTCTTTTCCCAGTAGCAGGGCGATCGCCACTTTAAGAAAAATCGACCCCGGAAATCCTCACCTGTAAATCAAGCCGCTTTCACCCTTCACCGGACTTCCGAAACCCGGTGGCTTGTTGAGACTCTTAGAAACCCGGTTTCTCCCAGAAACCGGGTTTCTTTTCCCAGTAGCAGAGCGATCGCCACTTTAAGAAAAATCGACCCCGGAAATCCTCATCTGTAAATCAAGCCGCTTTCACCCTTCACCGGACTTCCGAAACCCGGTGGCTTGTTGAGACTTTTAGAAACCCGGTTTCTCTAAGAAACCGGGTTTCTTTTCCCAGTAGCAGAGCGATCGCCACTTTAAGAAAAATCGACCCCGGAAATCCTCATCTGTAAATCAAGCCGCTTTCACCCTTCACCGGACTTCCGAAACCCGGTGGCTTGTTGAGACTTTTAGAAACCCGGTTTCTCTAAGAAACCGGGTTTCTTTTCCCAGTAGCAGAGCGATCGCCACTTTAAGAAAAATCGACACCGGAAATCCTCATCTGTAATCAAGCTCCGCCTTCACCTCCGGACTTCCGAAACCCGGTGGCTTGTTGAGATTCTTAGAAACCCGGTTTCTCTAAGAAACCGGGTTTCTTTTCCCAGTAGCAGAGCGATCGCCACTTTAAGAAAAATCGACCCCGGAAATCCTCATCTGTAAATCAAGCCGCTTTCACCCTTCACCGGACTTCCGAAACTCGGTGGCTTGTTGAGACTCTTAGAAACCCGGTTTCTCCCAGAAACCGGGTTTCTTTTCCCAGTAGCAGAGCGATCGCCACTTTAAGAAAAATCGACCCCGGAAATCCTCACCTGTAAATCAAGCCGCTTTCACCCTTCACCGGACTTCCGAAACTCGGTGGCTTGTTGAGACTCTTAGAAACCCGGTATCTCCCAGAAACCGGGTTTCTTTTCCCAGTAGCAGAGCGATCGCCACTTTAAGAAAAATCGACCCCGGAAATCCTCACCTGTAAATCAAGCCGCTTTCACCCTTCACCGGACTTCCGAAACCCGGTGGCTTGTTGAGACTTTTAGAAACCCGGTTTCTCTAAGAAACCGGGTTTCTTTTCCCAGTAGCAGAGCGATCGCCACTTTAAGAAAAATCGACCCCGGAAATCCTCACCTGTAAATCAAGCCGCTTTCACCCTTCACCGGAATTCCGAAACCCGGTGGCTTGTTGAGACTTTTAGAAACCCGGTTTCTTTTCCCATTTCTTTTCCCAGTAGCAGAGCGATCGCCACTTTAAGAGAAATCGACCCCGGAAATCCTCACCTGTAAATTAAGCCGGTTTCACCCCAGGGGTAAAATTATGTTATCATGGGAGAGTGTGGTCGGTCACGCTTTGAGATATAGCCCATCAATAAAATTCCTATTTGGGTTAGGGGAAAAAATATGGTACTGTCAACCATCAAATGGAGTTTAGACGATTATCATCACATGATTAAAACCGGGTTGCTGGTGGGTCGTCCCGTAGAATTCCTAGCCGGAGAAATTGTCGAAATGCCCCCAGAAGGTGAATCTCATGCCTTTTTTAGTCGCGCGGCTGGATCTTATCTTACTCGTATTTTAGCCGATCGCGCTTTAGTCAGTCCAGCCAAACCCATTACTCTCCCCAATAACTCCGAACCCGAACCAGATATCGCTATTGTTGCACCTTTGGGTCGGGAATATCTCAATCATCACCCCTACCCCGAAAATATTTTCTGGGTGATTGAATATGCGGACAGCAGCCTACTGAAAGATAAAACAGTGAAATATCATATCTATGCTGAGGCTGGTATTCCAGAATATTGGCTGGTGAATTTACAAACGGGAGAGTTGATTATTCACCGGGAACCGAGACGACGGGAATATGGTTCTAAAATTACCCTCACTTATGGAGAGGTTTCCCCCGTGGCTTTTCCTGATATTACTATTCCCGTGGAGGCGATAATTTCAGCGGTTATATAACCAGCTATTCCGGCTGGGATTTTATTGATGGGGGAAAATCGGCGGGGGTGAATTGGCGACGTAATAGTAGGGAATTGGTGACTACACTCACGGAACTAAAAGCCATAAATGCCGCTGCTACCGAGGGACTGAAAACTATACCAAAACCTGGTAGCAGGACACCCGCCGCCATGGGTAAACCGATGGTATTATAAGCAAAAGCCCAGAACAGATTTTGGCGAATTTTGTTGAATGTTTGTTGACTCAACCGAATAGACTCCACTACGTCACCGAGTGCGTCTCCCATGAGTACAATATCAGCAGTTTCGATCGCCACATCAGTTCCGGTTCCCAAAGCGATCGCTACATCAGCCTGAGCTAAAGCCGGAGCATCATTAATGCCATCCCCCACCATGGCTACCCGGTGTCCTTGCTGTTGGTAAGCAGCGATCGCCTTAGCCTTATCTTCCGGTCGCACTTCTGCCAGCACCGACCCCTCAGACAATTGTAGCTCCGAAGCGATCGCCTCGGCTACCGAAAAGCGATCGCCTGTGAGTAGAACTACATTTAACCCCATTTTCTGGAGCCGTTCCACCGTCATTTTAGCATCAGACTTGAGGCGATCGCAAATACCAATCACCCCCACCAACTCATCACCCACAGTCACATATACCACCGTTTCTCCTGGTGGAATTATCGATAACACCGACTCCGACAAAATCACCCCACAGCCGCTCAAACCTTCTGCACTACCCACCCAAACTCTCTCTCCATCGACCATAGCAGCCGCACCCAGCCCCGTCTGAGTCACAAAACCTTCGGCATCTATAATAGGCAGGTTACGCCCTTCTAAGGCTCTACAGATGGCGGTAGCGATAGGGTGATGGGTTCCCTGTTCCACCGCCGCGGCCAATTGCAAAATCCGGTCCTCACTAAAGCCGTGAGACAAACTAACGCAGGTAGTCACCTGGGGAGAAGCCGTCGTCAAAGTTCCCGTCTTATCAAAAACCACAGTGTGGAGTTGGTGAACCCTCTCTAGGATATCACCACCTTTAATCAATATACCTCGTTCCGCACCGATCGCAGAACCCACTAAAATAGCCGTAGGGGTAGCCAGTCCCAAAGCACAGGGACAAGCAATCACCAAAACAGCGATCGCCAATTTGAGACTCAATAGCAAAGGTGCATCAACCGCCAAATTCACCCCTCCCGAGGTCATCACCTCCGGCCAAATTTTAGTGCCAATTGTGTACCAAAAAATGAGAGTCAGCGTCGCCAAACCCATGACCAGATAAGTAAAATATCCCGCCACCTTATCCGCCAAAAATTGAATCGGTGCTTTGCGAGTTTGAGCCGTTTCTACTAAACTGATAATTTGGGCAACAGTAGTTTCTTCTCCCGTGCGAGTTGCCGCAATTATCAGCCCTCCCGACTGGTTTAAAGTTCCCGCAAAAACCATTAAATCCCGTTGTTTAGTCACTGGGAAAGACTCTCCCGTGAGCATCGACTCATCAACCGTACTACTCCCCATAATCACCCTACCATCAACGGGGATTTTCTCACCCGGAAAAACCTTAACCAAATCCCCCACCCGCACCTGTTCCGCCGGAACCTCCACCGTCGGAGATGACCAGGCGATCGCCGAATTTTCCTGAGTTAGTTCAGGTAGTTGTGTCGAGAGAATCACCTGAGCCGTTGTCGGTTGCAAACCCCACAAAGCCTCAAAAGCCCTAGCCGCCCTAATTCTTGCTTGTTGTTCCAGGGTTTTTCCCAGCAAAATAAACCCCAACAGCATCACAGGTTCATCAAAGAAACACTCCCAACCCAACCGAGGAAATAACAGAGCCACCAAACTCGCAGTATAGGCGCTAATAGTCCCCAATCCCACGAGGGTATTCATATTAGGAGCATTTCGCGCCAGACTACGCACGCCATCCACTATAAGCGATCGGCCTGGGAATAGTAAAGCCAAAGTGGCTAACCCCCAGTGAAACCAAATACTACTCACTAGGGGAAGCCCTCCCCAAGCTATATGATGAAAGTGACCTATTCCCGACAGAAAAATCAGCACCCCACAAATAATCACCCGCCCAATTTGGTCGCGCATTTCTTGGCGGTGACGTTCCTCAAAAGTCAGCTTTTGGTGAGCCGCAGACCCATAACGCAGTTGACTATTAAACCCCGTTTCTGTTAAAATATCGGCCAGTTTTTGTGGATCGACTGTACCGGGTTCACATTCAACCGTCGCCACTTCCGTGGCTAAGTTAACCCGAACAGCAATCACCCCCTGCTGCTGGTTTAGTTGACGTTCTACCGCCATCACACAACCAGCGCATTTCATTCCCCCAACATCCAAAATAATCGTCTGTGTGGGTAGGGTAGTCGAGGTTAACTGCTGCTCTGATGTAGTTTGGGGATTTAATTGCATAGATATGGATACCCTAGATATCAGCTAATTTTGAGTTTTTGGGGGAGAAACAGCCCGAAACCATCACGGGAATTGGTGAAACTTATCCCCAAATAATTGATAATTGTTGACTGTCTACTTTTAACTGTCAACTATAATCCCCCATGTCTACAACCATCGCCCTAATCGCCCATGATAGCCAACGAGAGGAACTGGTCAGCTTTGTAGAAGAGAATACTGTGGCTTTGTCCTTCTACGAACTAATCGCCCCAGAAAGGACCGCCCAATATCTCCTACAGGGAACGGGAGTAGAGGTGCAGGTGTTATCATCTCTCCATCACGGAGGAGATATTGAACTAGCCTATCGCATCCTACAGGAAACAGAAATCGCCGCTGTAATTTTCTTCCTCGATCCTGGTTTTAACTTATCCTCCCCCGAAATTCAAGTATTGATTCGCGCTTGTAACCTGCAAAATGTACCCCTAGCCACCAACCGCGCTACTGCTAGGGCTATGTTAAGCGGTCTCACCCGTAGTCGGTCGGCTTGTTTAATTTTTAACCCGGTTTCCGGGACGGGGAACTCCCAACAGGACTTGGTTTTGATTCGACAATTGTTAGAACCCCATATATATCTCAAGGTATCCTTCACAACTCCTACCATTAGCGCCGAACAGTTGGCTCAGGAAGCCGTTGAATCCGGGGTGGATATCGTTATTGCTTCTGGAGGGGATGGAACCGTCTCGGCGGTCGCTGGTGCGGTGATGGGAACAGATATCCCTCTGGGTATCATTCCGCGCGGGACGGCTAATGCTTTTTGTATGGCTATGGGAATTCCTGGGAATATTCGCGGCGCTTGTAATAATATTATCGCTGGGTTAATTCGCACAGTTGACATTGCTACCTGTAACGCGCGCCCTATGATTCTATTGGCTGGAATTGGTTATGAAGCCGAAACCATTGATAAAGCTGATCGGGAAACTAAGCAGCGTTGGGGCGCTCTGGCTTATATAATGGCGGGATTACAACAACTCGATGAGCAAGTCCTTTTTGATACGGAAATCGAGATTGATGGAACTATCAGCCGAGTTCGTTCTGGTGCTGTCACTATTGCTAATGCGGCTCCGGCTACCTCAATTTTAGCTCAAGGTTTGGGAGAGGTTATCCCTAATGATGGGAAGTTAGAGGTGTTGATTTTTGCTGCTAATCAAAACGAAAATCAGAAATTTACTAAAGTTAGGGCGATCGCTGGTATGGTAGAATTGTTTGGGTCGGCTTTGCTGAAAACCGGAACCCAGCGCGATCACATGATTGGGTTACGCGCCACTAACGTTAAGGTGAAAACTGAACCCCCTCAAAAAGTTGTCCTAGATGGTGAAATTATCGGGACTACACCCATAGAAATTCAATGTATTCCCAACGGGTTAAAGATTCTCGCACCGTCCGTTATTCCGCAAACCAGTGACCAGAACACTGAAACCTCAGAAAAGGCTGAGAGTTAACAGTTACCTCCCCCTCTCCTCTCCTTCTGTATCCTCAGAGTCCGAAGACTCCCAAAGTTCTGCGATCGCATCATCAACCTGGCTATTTTCTAAGGGGGAATTATCGGATATTTTGGGGGTATCATTATCGGGTGGGGGGGTGATTTCATCCATAGCCGTTAAACTATCGGCTTCCCTATCCTCATCGGCTTCCCTATCCTCAGAGTCTCCCGACTCCAACAGTTCCGCAATGGTATAATCAACCTCGCTTTTTTCTGATGGGGAATTATCCGATATTTTGGGGGTATCATTATCGGGTGGGGGGGTGATTTCATCCATAGCCGTTAAACTATCGGCTTCCCTATCCTGAGAGTCTGGCGACTCCAAAAGTTCCGCAATAGTCAGTTCAGCATCTGATGTAGTTTTAGGTCGCAACTGAGAGATTTGGATTTGTTCCAAACGGGGACCCTCGACTAACACCACCTTAAATTCTAGGTTGTGGTAGGTCAAGACTTCCCCAACGGCGGGGATTTTTTGCAGTTGATAGGTGAGAAAACCCCCCAAAGTTTGATACTCTTCATTTAAGGGTAAATCCAAATTTAACAGTTCGTTAACTTCCTCAACATCCAACTGAGCCTGGACTAAAAAAGTCTGGTCATCGACAAACTTAATATCCCCATCTTCCCCTTCGGCTAATTCCGAACCATCCCCAATAATTTCGGAGATTAAATCGTCAATGGTTACCAGTCCGGCTGTACCGCCAAACTCATCTACCACAATAGCCATTTCCTGTTGCGATCGCTGTATTAGGGGTAATAATTCACTGAGTAACATTTGCTCAGAAACAAACCGAGCCGCGCGAACCCAGGTTAAAATAGGTGTCTCCTCATCAAGCTGTCTTTCCGCTAAAGGTTTGGCTAAATCCCGAAAGTCTAAAATCCCCAAAATATCATCTAAGGATTCCCCCGTAATAGGGTAACGAGAATGGTTAGAAACTGCCATTTCTTCTAGGAGGTTTTGAAAGGTGGCGGTATGAGGAAGCGAGACAATACTGGTGCGAGGAATCATCACCTCTTCAGTGAGTACATCCCCAAATTCAAACACATTATTAAGTAGCTGTCTTTCCTCAGCTTCTAAACCCATGGATTCACTAGATGTAGTGATAATTAGCTGCAATTCTTCTGGGGTTACGCGGGTGTAAGGTTGTCCGGTGTAGTTAATTCCCAACAGACGCAATAACAGCCGGGTAGACTGATTTAAACACCAGACAAATGGCTTAAAAATTCGAGCGATCGCCAAAGAATAAGGGGCCCACATTCTGGCTATCTGTTCAGGATATAATAGCGCCAGAGATTTGGGGACTAATTCCCCCAGCACAATTTGCAGATAAGCCAGCATAAAAAAGGTGACAATGGAAATAGACAGGGAATGAGCCAGCCACCCTTGGAATTGGTATAAAGGAATTTGATTAAGTATCTGGCGAATCACCACCGCCATAGTTGATTCACCAATCCAACCCAAAGCCAGACTCGACAGCGTAATCCCAAATTGGGTAGTAGACAGCAATAAATCTATGCGTCTTTGTAATTGCTGAACCGTGATAGCAGGTAAATCTCCTTCATCCACTAACTGGCTAATTCGCGATCGCCTTACCGACACCATCGAAAATTCAGCCGTCACAAAAAAGGCATTAACAGCAATCAGCAAAAACACCGATAATAATCGCCCAAAAATATCCTGAGCCGTCAGCGTTAATCCTGATAAATCACCCAAGGAACTTGTATCCATACAATTAATAATTAATAATTAACAATTAATAATTATTAATTACAGCTTTTGGGGGAATCATGCCATAGGCTTTCACTCGTCCATCTCTCCCCCTGGGTGAGGGATTTAGGGATATGATGCTGGAGAAACTATCACTATATTTCATGCTTATTGTTGTGTTTATCGGATGTGCTTATCGGAAGCATAACAATTATTAATTGTTCATTATTAATTATTAATTGTTCATTGTTCATTGTTCATTGTTCATTGTTCATTGTTCATTGCTCATTGTTCATTGTTATTGTGCCACAGGAATACCCGACATTTGTAATTGCAAATTTTGTTCTGGATAGTCCGTTAAACTGATAGCCAGTTCCTGAACATTATCTAGCAAAGCCGTAGAGATAGCAATAGTTCCAGTATAAGTTTGAGTCCCTGGTGGTAGTTGACCAGGTAGAGAATCTACACTAGCACTTAAAGCACGTCCCTGGTCATCAGTTACATTCAGGAAACTATAAAGAAACCGCACTGATTGATCACTTTCGTTTTTGAGATTGACATTTAGCTGTAAAGAATTGCTGCGGCGTTGGGTGGAGGTGATTTCCATAGTGACACCCCCATCACTGCTAACAATAGGAAATGTAACTTGGTTAGTGGTTTCCGATCGCGCCTGATCCTCTTCTTTGGGTTTCTCCTGGGTTTGGGGTTGAGGAGGTGGGGTATCCGGATCAACACCCCCGGCTGCTATGCGTTTTTTGACTTGAGCGATAATATCTTCTTCTCTGAGGAGTTTTACTCCCTCTTGACGGGAAGATGAGTTATTAATGCGATCGCTAATGTTGCTGGGTCGCACGTCTGGCTGAGTGATTTCCTTGAGTGCATCACGACCGAGTTTATATCCTGTCGAAGAACTGAAGATACCCGCTCCAAACATCATAACCAGCAGTACAATTGTCATGATTACTGTTGAATTCAAGCTGATCTCCTGTGATACTATATATACTATGTGCGAGACGTTCAGGCATGAAATAGGGTTGTAATACCCAAAATAACCGCCTGGTGGGGACTCCAACCCCTCGGTTGGATATAAGGAGCGCACTCCTGACCATCCTCATAACTGTTTATATGTCCCGACGCTATGGTAGATAACTATTATAGCAAGGCAGGGAACTCAAGGTCATAAACCAACTGAGAAATCAGGGAGTAGAGAGTAACGGCGAAAGCCACCCCCAGTTTTGGGAATCATAACCCCAGGATTGAAGCGGGGAACGGAAGGCTCCGAGGTGTAACCCAACACCGGAATCGAGACCACTGCCAACCATCCATGATTAGGGAAACCGAATGTCCGGCTTGAACCATCGTAAATACAGAGTAGCGAAATAGGTTGACACGCTGCGATCAAAAGAGTAAGGAGAAAAAGTAGGAGGTTACCATTACTACCTACACAGACCTTTAAAAGTACCCCGGTGGAAAGGACAAATCTAACGATGGAATGCCCGTATAAACGGAACGTTTTAAGTCCTCCCGGACTCTAACTATCTGGTCGAGGTAGTTAGTAGTGACAAATGTAAGCGCAAGTCCTAGAGGATGTGAGATGTGACCAGAAGCCAACGCCCGGCTGTAATGGACGGGAAATGCTAACAGGTCACGGTTTGATTGTAAGATTAGGGGTCGAGAGTGAAGTCACCTTCATCCCCTCCCATTCAGAACCGTGCATGAAAGTTTCCCTTCACACGGCTCCTAGTCTGATTGTTCCATTGTTAAGGATACAGCGTTGGCGTTGTCAAATGCCGTTTTATCATCATGACAGTGGCGGTGTAATAGCTGAAGGTTTTTATATTCGTCCTTTCCACCGTGGTTTCGAGGTATAATGTGGTCTACTTCAACTAAATCCGATGGTGCAAAATATTGCCCACACCAAGAACACCTGCCTTTTTGCTTTTTGAGTAGCTTTGCTACTCTATTTGGCGTGTCGATTGCTTGTCCTTTCCTGGTTGCCCAGTAAGTCCAATTTCCGTCATATGGTGTTGCGTCAGGGCGTATTAGGGTGTGTCTAACAATCTGTGTCCAATTATGTTTCCATAGTTGAAGTCCGTCCTTAGTCTTGAATAACCAGGATTCCTGTCTTTCTTTCCCATGGCTAAGTTTAACCGTTCCTTTATGAAAGTAGTTTCCTAGCTTTTCATAGCTTGCCTTTCCGCATCTTGAGATTGTCCATGCCCGCAACATTTGCCAGATTATATTGTCTAGCTTACTGAAAGTCTCCATTGAGACGACCCCTGAGTAGTAATTTGACCATCCACGAATAATCGGGTTTAGTTTACTAATCAGGGCTGATTGAGGTGCTGTTTTATGTTGTTTAACTCAGTACAGGACAAAAAAGCTGAAAGTCTTAGCCAAAAGGGAATCTAGCCGAAAATTCTGAAGGGGGCGCTCCGGGCTGAGGTGAAAGTCGAGGGGTGGGGGGTAGCGCCAAGTTGGGGTGAGAGGGTTACATCGGAATTACCACAAACCAAACTTCCCTCTCATGAACGAGCTTAACCGATTACGAGACACTTTGCGCCCTCACTTGCCCTGGCACGGGGCGAGATTAAACTTTGTCTGCCTGTTCCTGATGGCGCTATTCCAAACAAAGACGGTTAATCTGATGGAAATAGCGACTGTATTCGCAAATCCTGTGCAAATTTCCTCAAATTACCAGCGATTACAACGTTTTTTTCGGGAATTCAAATTTGACCGGGCAGAGATTGCCCGTTTCGTCGTTAGCCTCATTGACATTCCCCAACCTTGGACTCTTAGTCTCGACCGCACCTGTTGGTCTTTCGGTCAAACCCATTTCAACATCTTGATGTTGGCAGTCGTCCACGAGGGGATTGCCTTTCCCCTGCTGTGGACGATGCTTGACAAAAAGGGCAATAGCAACAGTGGCGAACGCATGGACTTATTCGACCGCTTCGAGGCACTATTTCCTGACGTGGAGGTGGCTTGTCTGACCGCTGACCGGGAATTTGTGGGGCGAGATTGGCTCTCGTATCTTCTCATCGACCCCGAGGTTCCTTTCCGCCTACGCATCCGCCACAGCGAGCTGATTAGTCCTAAGTTAGGAGGAACTCGGCGTAGCATGAACGAATGTTTGATTCTCTGCGACCCGGAGAATTTCGCCAGCTTTCGGGTCGCCGTTGGGTTTGGGGACGGCAGGTTTACGTCATTGGCTCTCGTCTGGCTGATTCGGGGGAGTTGTTGATTCTCATCACTAACGCTTGCCCCGAAACGGCCCTCCCCGACTATGCTCGGCGTTGGGGTATTGAAAACCTCTTCGGAGCCTTGAAGACTCGGGGCTTCTGTCTCGAATCGACTCACTTTAAGGACCCTGAGCGCTTGAGCCGTTTATTGGCTTTGCTTAGCCTGGCTTTTACTTGGGCTATGAAGGTGGGTTTGTGGATTCACCAAGGTTCACCCATTCCTTTGAAGGCTCACGGACGACGCTCCCAGAGTCTTTTCCGCACTGGCTTGGATTTTCTACGCCGCACTTTCTCTAATCTGCCTTTGTTTTCAGGGCGGTTTCACCAGGCTCTACAACTTTTGTCCTGTACTTAGGTTGTTTAATTACACCTTTTATCAGTTCTGTGTGGGCTTTGACTGCTTTGTTACTGGGTTTGATGTGAGTTTTATGACCGATTAATCGGTTTGTTGTCCCACCTATTTTTCCAGATTTATATTTTCCTGCTGGGTATTGCCTGATATTGAATCCGAGAAAATCCAACCCTGGTTCTTCAGTTTTGCCATTATACTCAATGGAATTGAGTGTATGACAGATTCGAGTCTTTCCAGGTTTAATCTCTAATCCTACAGGTTTTAGCCATTCGGAAATTGCAGTTTTGCACTGTTCAATGATTTCTAGTGATGGTGATATTATAGCATTAGTCAAGGTGGTTAGGACGCAGCTTTGAGAACGGAATCCATGGCATCATGGAGAGAATCAAACTGCTCAATGCAGTGGCGAATACGGGCTTTCAGCCACGACCAACATTTCTCTATCTTGTTGAGGTCTGGCGAATAAGGTGGTAGATAGAGTAAACGGCATTGAGCTGCCTCCACCAGTTCAGCAATCCGCCCCCCTTTATGAAACGTTGCATTGTCCAATACTAGAGTCTGACCTGGCTTCAATGTTGGAATTAAGATGAACTCCAACCACAACTCAAACACTGTCCGATTACAACAACCCTCAAAGCTAAAGGGAGCTAAGAGTTGTTGATGACACCATGCGGCTATCATACTTACCCTGCCCTGCCTCTTCCCTGATTTGAGTGCATGGAAGCGTTTTCCTTCCTCGCAGTAACCATAAGGGTAATCCGAGTCCTGACTATTCATGGCGGCTTCATCGAGGTAGACCACTTCTTCCGGCTCCATCTGTTCAATCTGAGCCATAAACTCCTCTCGCTGTTGCTTCCAACGTTCTTGGTAGCCGTAAGTTTTTTTTCTGGTGAAGCCAATTTTCTTCAAGGCTCTGGATATGGTGCGAGGAGAGATGTCGTCATCCCAAAGTTCAGCCATTTGAGCGGAGGTTTTGTGGCCATGCTCTTGGGCAAAAGCCTTGAATTTCTGCCAGTCGGTAATTTTGTGGTTATTGCCAGGTCGGTGATGAGGTTTAGGGAGGAAGTCTCCGGTCTGTGCTTTTCTTTGCAGCCAGAGATTAATGGTGTTCCTGCTGACATGGAAAACTTGACTGGCTTCTGTTTTGGGCATACCGTCTAGTTCAATGGCATCAATAACTTTTTGTCTGAGGTCGTAACTATAGGGGGCTGGCATTTTTGGTCTTCTTAGTCATCTCGTCCTCTCCATTATACGTCCTAAGTGTTCTGTCTTGTGCTATAGATATAGCACTAGTCAATACGGTTAGGACGCAGCCTTGAGAACAGAATCCATGGCATCATGGAGAGAATAAAACTGCTCAATACAATGGCGAATGCGGGCTTTCAACCACGACCAACATTTCTCTATCTTGTTGAGGCCTGGCGAATAAGGCGGAAGATAGAGTAAACGGCATTGAGCCGCCTCCACCGGTTCAGCAATCCGCCCCCCTTTATGAAACGTTGCATTGTCCAATACTAGAGTCTGACCTGGCTTCAATGTTGGAATTAAGATGAACTCCAACCACAGCTCAAACACTGTCCGATTACAACAACCCTCAAAGGTAAAGGGAGCTAAGAGTTGTTGATCACACCATGGGGCCATATATAGCACAAGACAGAACACTTAGGACGTATAATGGAGAGGACGAGATGACTAAGAAGACCAAAAATGCCAGCCCCCTATAGTTACGACCTCAGACAAAAAGTTATTGATGCCATTGAACTAGACGGTATGCCCAAAACAGAAGCCAGTCAAGTTTTCCATGTCAGCAGGAACACCATTAATCTCTGGCTGCAAAGAAAAGCACAGACCGGAGACTTCCTCCCTAAACCTCATCACCGACCTGGCAATAACCACAAAATTACCGACTGGCAAAAATTCAAGGCTTTTGCCCAAGAGCATGGCGACAAAACAGCAGCTCAAATGGCTGAACTTTGGGATGACGACATCTCTCCTCGCACCATATCCAGAGCCTTGAAGAAAATTGGCTTCACCAGAAAAAAAAACTTACGGCTACCAAGAACGTGATGAGCAACAGCGAGAGGAGTTTATGGCTCAGATTGAACAGATGGAGCCGGAAGAAGTGGTCTACCTCGATGAAGCCGCCATGAATAGTCAGGACTCGGATTACCCTTATGGTTACTGCGAGGAAGGAAAACGCTTCCATGCACTCAAATCAGGGAAGAGGCAGGGCAGGGTAAGTATGATAGCCGCATGGTGTCATCAACAACTCTTAGCTCCCTTTAGCTTTGAGGGTTGTTGTAATCGGACAGTGTTTGAGTTGTGGTTGGAGTTCATCTTAATTCCAACATTGAAGCCAGGTCAGACTCTAGTATTGGACAATGCAACGTTTCATAAAGGGGGACGGATTGCTGAACTGGTGGAGGCAGCTCAATGCCGTTTACTCTATCTACCACCTTATTCGCCAGACCTCAACAAGATAGAGAAATGTTGGTCGTGGCTGAAAGCCCGTATTCGCCACTGCATTGAGCAGTTTGATTCTCTCCATGATGCCATGGATTCCGTTCTCAAAGCTGCGTCCTAACCACCTTGACTAATGCTATAGCTCACCCTGCCCTGCCTCTTCCCTGATTTGAGGGCATGGAAGCGTTGTCCTTCCTGGCAGTAACCATAAGGGTAATCGGAGTCTTGACTATTCATGCCAGCTTCATCGAGGTAAACCAACCCTTCCGGCTCCATCTGTTCAATCTGAGCAATAAACTCCTCTCGCTGTTGCTCATCACGTTCTTGGTAGCCGTAAGTTTTTTTTCTGGTGAAGCCAATTTTCTTCAAGGCTCTGGATATGGTGCGAGGAGAGATGTCGTCATCCCAAAGTTCAGCCATTTGAGCGGAGGTTTGATCGCCATGCTCTTGGGCAAAAGCTTTGAATTTATGCCAGTCGGTAATTTTGTGGTTATTGCCAGGTGGGTGATGAGGTTTAGGGAGGAAGTCTCCGGTCTGTGCTTTTCTTGGCAGCCAGAGATTAATGGTGTTCCGGCTGACATGGAAAACTTGACTGGCTTCTGTTTTGGGCATACCGTCTAGTTCAATTGCATCAATAACTTTTTGTCTGAGGTCGTAACTATAGGGGGCTGGCCTTTTTGGTCTTCTTAGTCATCTCGTCCTCTCCATTATACGTCCTAACTTTCCTGTCTGGTGCTATAGGTTGAGGGAGGAAGTCTCCGGTCTGTGCTTTTCTTGGCAGCCAGAGATTAATGGTGTTCCGGCTGACATGGAAAAGTTGACTGGCTTATGTTTTGGGCATACCGTCTAGTTCAATTGCATTAATAACTTTTTGTCTGAGGTCGTAACTATAGGGGGCTGGCATTTTGGGTCTTCTTAGTCATCTCGTCCTCTCCATTATACGTCCTAACTTTCCTGTCTGGTGCTATAGTAACCCAGTACACTCTAACAGACTGAGCCTCTGGGGATTTTGGTAGGCAATCGTAGGGGGTTGTCGCGATCGCACCCCCACCCGGTTTCTGTTCGCGATGGGTCCCCCTCTCGATTGCCCGGACAACAAACTGATGCCAGGTCGATCACGCCTCTTTACTTCCGGTAAAACTGCTACGAGTGTCAGCCTGCCCAGATTGCACTTGAGTAGCCCCCAACCCGCACAACTGCCGGAATCGTCGCATGGCTTTAGACTTGGGAAGGCATTTAAACATCTCATCAAAGGGTACGATCCGAGTGAGCAGCCAGCCTCGTTCGCGGGAACCAAAACCGAACTTATCAAACACCCGGTGGTAACAATCAAACTCTGGAAGGTTTAGGTAGCCTAACATCTCCTGCTCTACCATCGCCTCCGACTGATGCCACATACAAATCTGTTGGGCTAGTCGGGCAGTCACTACACTAATGCCAGTTCCTTCACCCGCCGCGATCGCTTTCGCATATTCATTGTCAAACTTGGTTTTAACCCCTTTGGGAATTTCCCAACTACCTTGGGAAGTCCAGCCACAAGCCCAACCCCACCAAGCTGGCAGTTTGCCCGGATCTAGCCTCCCAGCTTCTTTCAGTGGTTTAACTTTAGCCTTGGCGGGAAATTCATAGACCAGCCGCGACTTGGCTTGGTTTATGACTTGAGTGCGGCGCTTGGTAAAGGACTGAATATCTCTCAGGCATTGCTCAATTTTGGCAACCGCTGGCGGCCGCTCCCGTACCCAATACCGGCGATCGTAATTGGTTTGGTAGTGCTGAAAGTAAGTAATCACCATGATGAGGGCATCATAGGGGTCAGATTTGTTGGAAGTTCCCCCATAGCTTTTCCGACTGTCTTTAATCATGGTTTGATCCGCTTTCAAGACTGGGATTCATTCCCGATGGAGAGAGTCAATCCAGAATTTGCTATAAGTTCCGGTCGGCTCTAATACCACGACAGACGGCTCCAAAGACACCAGAAACTGGATAGACTTCGCGTTCGCTTCCAGTTTTCGGTGACACTCAGCAAATGCTGGGGAGTCGAAAAAATCCCGCACGGCACCGGTTGGCATGGATTCCAGCCACACGGCATCGCACCACGACGAACTAACGTCAAGGCCTACTATTAAACTATTCATTTTTCCTGTTAAGTATGGTGGAAAATCACTCCCAAGAAGCTGTTACGGCTTTCGCCCATTCTATCCGGGGGAGTAAACTCGCTTCGACTGCTGGGGTTGGAACCCAGCTAGAAATGATTGCTGACTTCTGCCCCCAGTAAAAACTTGGGGAGGTTTCCCTCCCGTTTCCAGGTGGGGGGCTAGTCATCAATGCGGAGGGAATCACCCGGTTATCCGCGACTTCCCCCCAGCGGCGGGAGGAAGTTTCGTCCTTTACCGGTCAGGACTCATCAGGCGGTGAAATCTAGATCTTCTAATTCAGCGAGTGCATCCTCCAAAGCTACATAAATTCGGCCATGGCAGTATTCAAGGTGTTTTGCGTAAGCCTCCGGCTCATTGATTAAGGAAGTGTTAGACGCAAAATCGATAACTGTTAAATTGATAATGGTGTTCTCAATCTTTGCTTTAGTGTGAACTAAACAGTCCATAAGCGAGTTTACATTGACTACTAAGTGGACCCATGAGGAAGGGGAATGTTTATCCTCATTGTCGGTAAGATTCTCGCTGTAGTTGTTGGCTTCTACTTTCACAGCCCGTGCTAACTGTTCCAAGTAGTTGCTGATGTTTTCCCTGGTTAAGGGTTCGTTGGGATTCTGGACTTGGGCTTTTAACCACAGAGAGGAAACCTGTACGCTAATATTTTCAATGGACTTTAAGACTTCCTCTTTTAGCTGTTTGGTGTATTGGGTTTGTGGGTTTCGCTGGTTTGTGCTATTCATCATCAGAGCCTCCAATTTTTTCAATGAGTTGGGGAATGAGTTTTCCGGCTTCCTGGGTGTTGGTAACAAATTTCTCTAGTTTGTTGAGAAATTGCTTTTGGGCGTAAGGTTTAGTGAGTTTGTCGCTAAAGCAGTAGCTAAAAATCTGGTCGATGTCATAGTAAAGTTTCCTCACCATGTAGCTGATATCTAAGATTTCTTCCTTAAACCCTGGCAGTCGCCTCAATTGTTCGTCCAGATGGTCGCGGTCATTGGTCACAATTTTTTAGCCTCCTTTAATCCTTGAGTGGTTAGGTCTTTGATTAGTTGTAGATAACCAATCACTTCGGCTAGATGTTCTGGCTTTTCCCTCGAAAAACCATCAAGGCGAACATTAATCCTCTCGGCGTAATCTTCAATGCTGGCGGCGATACAGCCTTTATCTCAATCATTAAGCACATTAACAACACTTGGTAAACCAGTTATTCAAACACTGTAAATCCACAAGGCTTACCGCCACTTCTACCAATCTCACTAATAATTCCATGGTCTCCGTCCTGAACTTGCACACTAAACTTTTGAGCTGTGACCACATCATCTCTATCGGGTTAAACTCAGGGGAATACACCGGCAGATATTCTACCCTGGCTCCTACTGACTCTATCATTTCTTTGACTTCTTCTCGATGATGAGAATTTCAGTTATCCATTACCACTACATCTCCTTTTTTTAATTTTGGCAATAAATCTAACTTGATTAATTGGAGAAAATCCTCTTTTTTCATGGACCCTTCTAATGTTTGAGTCGCCACCACTCCGGAGAGCTTAATTGCACCAATTATTGTCATTTTTTGACCTCGATAGGATTTCCGCAGTTCATAGACTTTTTTCCCTTTCGTCGCTCTGGCTAACGGTCTGCTCATCCCTACCCATAACCCACTTTCATCAATAAACACAAGCTTTTCAGGAGCCACATCTCTAACCTACATTCCGCAGGTTGACAGGGAATAAAAGATATGGTGCTAGTCTAGGCTAGAAAGGGTTCCTTCGAGCGGTAGGCTCTGGCGATGCAGATTAAAAATTTAGACCATCTGGGTTTAGTGGCTGGAGTGATTGACGAACTTGGCCTGGTCGAGTTGACGGATAAGCGGATTGAACCTCATAGCTTGGAGCATGTGAGTGCCGGACAAGTGGTTAAAGCCATGATTTTGAACGCCCTAGGCTTTCTCAGTGCACCGTTGTATTTATTCAGCGAGTTTTTTGAGAGTAAAGCGGTGTCTCATCTGCTCGGGGAAGGGGTAGAGGCTCGTCACTTGAATGACGACCGCTTAGGTCGAGTGTTGGATGAACTCTACGCAGAAGGGACGACATCATTTTTTCTCCAGGTGGCGCTCCAGGCTGTGGAACGATTTGGAATTGATATTCAACAGCGTCATCTCGATGCCACCTCGATCTCAGTAGAAGGGAAGTATCAGCGGTGCTCGAAGGGGAAATCCGAGGTAGGACTTGAGTCAGCTCCCCCCGGTGAGACATCAGCAGAACCCAGCCCAATTCGGCTGTGTCGAGGCTATTCCCGAGACCATCGTCCAGATTTGAAACAGTTTTTGATGACTCTAGTCTGTGCCGCCGACGGTGGCGTGCCGCTATGGTTGCAGTTGGCCAGTGGCAATGAACAGGACACTCAGCAGTTTGCAGAGGTGCTCAAGGCGTTTGGTGACCAATGGACTAGCGACGGTATCGTTGTGATGGATGCCGCCTTTTACACAGCAGCCAATCTGCAGCAGATGGAGACCACGGGGTGGCTATCACGGGTGCCGCTGACCCTAAAAGCGGCTCAAGAGCTGGTGCACAGCGATGTCACCCGACTGACTGAAGTCCCCTGCAACTCCAAGGATTACCGGATGTGGGAGATTGAGCAGACCTATGCCGGAGTGCGCCAGCGCTGGCGCCTCGTCGAAAGCCAAACCCGCAAAGCCAATGCCGACCTCTGGCAACCCGAATTAGAGAAGCTCGAACACCGCCTCAACCGCCAATTGAAAAAGCTGACCCAGCGGGTCTTTGCTTGCAAACCCGATGCCCTCGAGGCCTTGATGCAGTTTCAAGATGGACTCGAGGTGCATCAGCTCACTCAGGTCTCCCTGGAGACGGTGCGGGCCAAGCGACCCCCCGGTCGTCCCGCCAAATCCGCCGAACCCACCCCAGTTCAGGGCTATCGGCTCCAGGCCACGTTACAGCAGACCGCCACGGCGGAAGACCGCTTTAGCCGTCAGCGTAGTCGCTTTATTCTAGCCACCAATCAACTGGAGCAATCCCTCTGGCCGGCTCAGACCTGCTTGAGCGAATATATAGCACAAGACAGAACACTTAGGACGTATAATGGAGAGGACGAGATGACTAAGAAGACCCAAAATGCCAGCCCCCTATAGTTACGACCTCAGACAAAAAGTTATTGATGCCATTGAACTAGACGGTATGCCCAAAACAGAAGCCAGTCAAGTTTTCCATGTCAGCAGGAACACCATTAATCTCTGGCTGCAAAGAAAAGCACAGACCGGAGACTTCCTCCCTAAACCTCATCACCGACCTGGCAATAACCACAAAATTACCGACTGGCAAAAATTCAAGGCTTTTGCCCAAGAGCATGGCCACAAAACCTCCGCTCAAATGGCTGAACTTTGGGATGACGACATCTCTCCTCGCACCATATCCAGAGCCTTGAAGAAAATTGGCTTCACCAGAAAAAAAACTTACGGCTACCAAGAACGTTGGAAGCAACAGCGAGAGGAGTTTATGGCTCAGATTGAACAGATGGAGCCGGAAGAAGTGGTCTACCTCGATGAAGCCGCCATGAATAGTCAGGACTCGGATTACCCTTATGGTTACTGCGAGGAAGGAAAACGCTTCCATGCACTCAAATCAGGGAAGAGGCAGGGCAGGGTAAGTATGATAGCCGCATGGTGTCATCAACAACTCTTAGCTCCCTTTAGCTTTGAGGGTTGTTGTCATCGGACAGTGTTTGAGTTGTGGTTGGAGTTCATCTTAATTCCAACATTGAAGCCAGGTCAGACTCTAGTATTGGACAATGCAACGTTTCATAAAGGGGGACGGATTGCTGAACTGGTGGAGGCAGCTCAATGCCGTTTACTCTATCTACCACCTTATTCGCCAGACCTCAACAAGATAGAGAAATGTTGGTCGTGGCTGAAAGCCCGTATTCGCCACTGCATTGAGCAGTTTGATTCTCTCCATGATGCCATGGATTCCGTTCTCAAAGCTGCGTCCTAACCACCTTGACTAATGCTATATAATAATTAACAATTAATAATTAATAATTAATAATTTTAGCCATGTAGGTTGGGTGAAACGCAGTGAAACCCAACATCATTTACAGATGCTGGCGTTGGGTTTCGTACCTCCACCCAACCTACTCAAATTGGGCGATCGCTTCATTTTTTCACACTGAGAGATGGTGGCGTTGGGTTTCGTGACCTCCACCCAACCTACTCAAATTGGGGGAAAAAGGCCATACTAAGAGATGGTGGCGTTGGGTTTCGTACCTCCACCCAACCTACTCAACTTGGGGAAAAGGCGATCGCTCATCTAGCCATTTGTGCTGGATGCGTGGGAAGGGGAGAGTGACTGGAAACCCGGGTGCTAAATTGCATAAATTTCTCGATCCGAGCCGATAACTATTTTAGGGAAACCCGAAAACCACTGCACTACCAAAGGACCGATGAAAACTCTACCAAACTATCAAATCCGAACATTTGGCGATCGTCGTCAAATTCCCATCAAGCAAATCGTGATCTCGAAAGTGCAACCGAGAAAGTATTTTAGTGAGCAAGGCATCAATAAACTGGCTGCCAGTATTAAAAGCAGTGGCATCCAGCAAGATTTGATTGTGCGTCCCATTGGGGGGGATAAGTATGAGTTGGTAGCGGGGGAGCGTCGCTATCGAGCGGCTCAAATTGTGGGACTTGAGACGGTACCGGCTCAAGTTAAGGAGATGAGCGATGCTGAGGCTTTGCAGTGCGCTTTGACTGAGAATATCCAGCGGGAGGATTTGAACCCGATTGAAGAAACCGAGGCGATTTTGCGGCTGTTGGCTATCAACTTAAATGACTCAGTGGAAAAGGTGCGATCGCTACTGCACCGAATGAAAAACGACGCTAAGAAAAAAGTAACTACCCATAGCGCTATGGGTACATCGGAAGCCGAAATTGTCAAATCCACATTTGACTCTCTGGGTCGAATGTCGTGGGATTGATTCGTGAGCAATCAATTACCACTGTTGAAACTGCCACCGGAAATTCTGAAAGCTCTGGGTGAGGGCGATATTGATTACACCAAAGCGAAGGAAATAGCCAAGTTAAAGTCCGAGGAGGAAAGGTTGGCGCTACTGGAAAAGGCGATCGGTCAAAAATTGACCCTGAGACAGGTGCAGAAATTGGTGAAGGAAACGAAAGTATCAGAACTGCCAGACCAATTGGAAACTGAGATCTCCGACCTGGCCAAACAATTCCGACGTTCAAAGGCTAGTCTATCCCCTCAAAAACGTTCTGAAATTGAGGGACTGCTGAAACGGTTGAAGTTACTGCTTTATGAAGAAAATTGAAAATTTTTGAGGATTTATTTTCCCATACGGTATAAAAGTAGTAGGTAGGAAAAAGTTAAAATCAGACTCACAGAAATCAACGCTAGATTCATCGACACAATTGTTCAACATGAACAGAATAGTTCAGTATTTTTGGTAACAGAGTTTATGGTAGGGAGGAGAGAAAAGCAGATGACATAATATAGGGTTGATTTTTCCAAGCAAAATTAACCAAAAATAACCAAGTTACAACTTGGCGGGAGGACATATATATTTGATTATAGGGATGTATAAATCATGAAAACTTTAGTTCATAAAATTGTGGCAACTACGGTGAGCATTAGTTTATTGCTACCAACCGCATCAGCCTGGGGTAGACCCCCAGCATTGAGATGGTCTTTTCGCTCTCATCAAATGAGTATTGATGGGTGCTTGGATAAAGCCGCTCGGGTTATGCGACAAGAAGGGTTGAGAAATGTCAGAAGAAATAGGGAAGGTCGCTATGTGTCGGGTTTACTTGATAATTATGCGATCGATATTCGTTGTGGCTCACAAGAATGGGTTGTTATTGCTACAGGCTACGATAATGATGGTACGGCATTGTGGAGAAATCGATTGAGGGAAGCGATGGAAAGATAATTACTGGTTCTAAGTCGTAAAAATCTAGGATAGTTAATTCAATGTTAAACAAATGTTATCTATTCGGTGCTTTAATTTGTACGGGGACTTGGTTGGGATTTATCGAGGCAAATTCTCAAGTTAAAGCGCAGTCTCGTTGCGAGGGAATGAATACTCAAGCTGATCTTAATGCTTGTGCTATAGAAAGATATAGAAATGCAGATGCTCAACTTAATTCTACCTATCAAAGATTAACTTCTATGATTTCTGCTGACCGCAGACAAAAGTTAGTTCAAGCTCAATTGTCCTGGATTCAATTTCGAGATAATCATTGTTCATTTGTGTCGTCTACTACTCGTGGCGGAGGTGGCGGATCAATGTCTCCAGTCATTGTTTACAGTTGCCTAACCTTATTAACACAAAATCGCACTAACGATTTTAATCACTATATTCAAAGTCAGTTACCTAAGCCTTTAAATGCGAATAACCTTGGACAGAGTGAACGAGCAATTAATAGGATTTATCAAGGATCCATGAATCACCTTTCAGGAGAAGCTAGAACCAATTTACAGAGATCTCAAAGTTCTTGGTTAAATTTTCGTAATCTAAACTGCCAATTTGAAGGAACCTTTGCCTCTGGTGGTCAAAATTTGTGTTTAACGAGAATGTCTCAAGAAAGGCATGAATCCCTGTCTAAAAATTTTTAGATTTTGCGAATTTTAATTAATGAATAAAATTACCTGATTTTATCAAAATTATTGATATTAATCGCCATTAAAGCCAACTATAATATGTTCAAAACAATTATATTATTAAAACTCTCTTTAGTAGGGACTATATGGCTACTACAACAAACGACCCATGCTGGTTCGATTGGGCCTATTGCGAGGTTGATTACATCCAATAGTCTTTATGAATGTCAGACCGATGGAGCTTTTGAAATCATTTTGGGTAATTCTAATATGTCGCATACTTCAGGATCGTTTTCAATGATTTGCTTAAATACCGATGACACAGCACATTGGATTCTTGAATCAAGTATAGCTTGTGAAGAGAGAGCTTGTGATTCAACATTTTTAAGTGGCTTTTTTGGCTTTCATTATAATGTGGGTTCAACAGTTAACAGAACACAAGTTCCAATTGCTGTTTTAGGAAAAAATTGCCAGTTTCAACCGAATCGCTCTGAGCAAGGAAATGGATGGCTATGTGAACAGCTTATCACTCAAGATGCAATGACTATCACTACAAGAGGTGAAAATGAGCGAATGTATATCCGAGATTTTTTGAACCGCTATAGTCTGGAGCATTTTCAACTGATTAGCTCTGGCATCATTCCTGCTGATGCAGAACAAGCTAATCTCTTGAGAACAAGTCGCAAAAAATGCTATGGTTCCAGCCAATTCTGTCGTTAAGCCTTTCAAAACTAGGAGGAGTAAACCATAAGTCAGATTGTACTAACAGTTAGCCATTTATTCGCTTCCAAGAAAAAAATAAGGTAGTGCGACTCCATACAGGAACTTCTTATAAAATCAAGGTTTCGTGTAAACAAATTGACTGTTACAACATCTGAAAATTTTTCTATTTTATAAAAGGAATGTTCAAATCATGCTAACCTTATTTAGGTTTCTAAAGTCTGGGATCAGCCTAAGTTTAGGATTACTTATGGCACTTTTCATGAGTTGGGAGTTAGGATGGGCGCGAACAGCTAACGCCACCAATTTACTAGCTGGGAAAACAGCTTTTGATCATGCCATTCAGGCAGTGGGTGGAATCCGCAGAGGACAAGTTTCTTACCTCGAGTTCTCCGAGCAGTTTAATTCAGATCTTCATAGAGCAATTCGAGAGCGTTTTCAGCAGTTTCTTGAGGGTTCCAACTCGACAATTACTTACTCCTATGCAGAATTTGACCTCAACAATGATGGACGGAATGAAGCCTTTGTTAAAGTGAATAGCTCATTTGCTGCTGGATCCGGTGGGGTTCATACTTTGCTATTTCAATTCAACCAAAATAACTATGAACTAATTCACGTTTTTTTTCATCAAGTTTCTTTGGTTGTTTTACCTAGTCAAACATCAGGATGGCGAGATATTTTGGTTGTCCCAGGTAAAATTTTTACACCCAATTATGGTGCATTTTACTACCTTTGCTCCTACAATTCTAGTTTGGGAATATCAAGTAGTATGGTCAACTTAAATTCTGTAAACAGTTCTAATTATTTAGAATCTTTAAGACGCTATGAGAACTGTCAAAATGTTCAGCAAAACTCTACAGTTAATGGAGTTGTAATCCATACGGGAGGATTTAATATCCAGTATCCTGAGTTTGAGTTGTAAATCTATAATCTGATGTTTTATAAAATTTTTACTTCAACGTTCATTGGGCTTTCTTTATCACTTTTATCTCTTCCTGTAGTTGCTAATGAATGTAGTCCTAGACAAATACAGCCCGCTTCAGAAACACGACAAATTGTCAATCAAGAATACCGTTTACGATTTGAGATTCCGATAAATTATCAGGCTTCATTAAATCGCCATGATCACCACTTAATTATTGAAATTAAAAATCCAGGAGATGTGGCATTTGAAGCCTGCATAGATGAACATGGTCGGTCCGGTAACTCTCGTTATGTAGCAACAAATGTATTTATTCTAATTTCAGATTTGCCTGGAAATATGGTTGATTCGGATGATTTACTAACCTATGTAAACTCAAGAGCAAATCATAATAATGAACAGACTGTTTTGGAACGAATTACCATTCACAATCAGGAGGTAATTATTGTAAGTGAAAAGTTTGGAGGGAATAGGTCAAGGTTTCCTGAAACAAACCGCTATGCTTACATTTTGCATCCGAATGGACAGCACCTGATCCGCATTCGCGCTTGGCAACTAGGGACCGGTGATGTTGATGCAGTTGATTTAGAAATCCAAAAACTTATCCTGTCCACCTTATCTTTTTTTTAGGAAGTTATCGCGCTCTCAATAATTTTGTAAAACTTGATAACCATAGAATTGATATCATGAAAAATTTATTTCAGAAAATTATCGCAACTCCAGTGGGTATTAGTTTGTCCCGACCTAGTTCACCCCTTTGGAGTAGGCCAGCGATTTGGGGATTAAAACTTTCTATAGTCATCTTGATGAACCTTAGTCTTCTAATTCTTAGGAGTTCAGTAAGTTTAGCTCAGATAGCAGAAATTCGCGCCTTATTACCGCAACTCCGGCGAGAAACTAATGTCAGAATATTTTTGCCCAGAGAGTTAACCATACCAGGACCGCGTATTTATGTGAATGGTCAAGGAGACGCAAATGGCTACAGAATTAGTCTAGGCACTCATCCACAATGCCGAGGAGAAACGGCTTGTTTTACGGGTCTCTTATCCGCCACCCGAGGTGAGAGTCCTCCGACCGATGATCGTTTCAAACAAGTCCCTTTATCGCGAGGAATTACGGGTTACTATTTTGCTCATCCTCGTCGAATTTCAATTCTTTACTGGGTGTATGACGGGGTCTTATATGGAATTCAATTGAAAGTCGATAAAGAGACGGTCATTGATATCGCCAATTCAGCCATTGAAGAAACCCTGGGGAATTAAATGGATTCATAGGACGTTTATGGACATAATCGGTCAAAATAATGTACGCTTCCCCCGGATACCGTCGCATAGTCATCGCGATCGCCCCGAAGTTGCACCCACCAGTCAGGATTGGGAACATAGTCCTCTCCACTATTCGCTCCCACGCGCCGAGTCGAACAGATAGCGAAATGGCGAGAGGTTCCAGAAAACGCCACATAGGCTTGCGGTGTGTCATAGTCGCGAAATTGCTGAAACTCAAATAGAGCCGTATTGGCTAGGCTACCATCCCTGAGACGAATGGTCTCAACTTCACTAATGCGGACGGCTCTAACGCGGCATCCTGTACCGCATCCGAAAACGAAGGGTTCGCTGTCACGGCTTGGGGTTTGGGCGATCGCGATCGTAGCCATAGCCAGTCCGGCCAGACTGATGAAACTGCAAAGCAACGAAGTTTTAAGCTCGATGTAAGGTTTCATGGTAATTAGTTAGAGTCAATCCTCAATGAAGACATAATAATATCCATGACTTCTAAGTTAATCGGATCGATTTCGTACCCGTAGTCTCCGGTCGAAATAGTAATTATATATTGTACATTCGGATGAATTAGCTTGGCATATCGATAGCGCTCAGGATAAATTGTTTGTACTGTATAAATAACCGCATCTTCTCCAGCAATCTGACTAAAACTCGCATCGACAATCTCCCCTTGAGTACGAGCCATATATGATTGAAGTCCCCGGAAAATATCCTGGACATCACGGATACGTCTAGGACGCAGCCCAATACTAACTATGACATCAGAAACTTGGTGTCCTGCTCCCCTCATCCGATTACGAATTGCACAGTCAAGAAACGCCACATCAGTTGGATTCCGAACAAAAATATATAACTGCTGAGGGGAGCGCGTCTCACGCCGAAGTTCAGTCCTGTAGTTGGCAGGAATCTCAAATCGCAAACCATATTCCCGGTTCGTGATTTCACGACGAGCTTGGGATGGCTGCTCTTGGTTCTCATTGGAACACGGATCCGAACGTTGAGCCTGTACCGGGGTCACGACGAGGAGACTGAGGCTCATCAGCGAGAGGATTGTAGGAATTTTTAAGTAATATCTCATAGCAATTTACTCTAACTCAATAACCGGAGTCATCTTGACCGATTTTAACGCCAACAGACTGAGTTATTATTGACATTGACACATCGGAATGTTGGAATTCCATTACTTTCAGCTCGCCGCCGGTCAAGTGGAGCCAACGTAGCCGCATCTCGAAAACCCCATTCTCCACAGACTCCATCAACACCAACCTCTGGACAAGGACGCTCTCCCCGTCCCTGTACGCCAAAGTTAATCGCCGTCCTGACACCATCTTCCCATTCTAGGACTGTGCCACCACCGCCAGCCCAGGAATGACCGGAATAGGTACAACGTTGGCGTTCTTCAAGTCGTCCATTCCTAAAAAATAAGCACTCTCCCCTTGTCGGTTCTAATCGTCCGGCTAGGGCGGGAAGATGACCTATGACTAAAGAGAAGATGGGCAACGAGATAAGCAAGGAGTTGAGTTTCATGATAGTCAAGGTAGAGTAACCGTCAAAAAACAGACCTAAGAAAGAGTTTCCTGTGACTCAGTAATTCTGCAAAAAACACGGTTTACTTAAATTACTTCAGACAACCTACATTTTTTTAACCTGAATATCTGCTCCTCAAGATAAGATGATCGTCAAGGGAAATAGCTAAATTGGCAGTGATGCGAGTTAGGATGGGTCTCAACATCCCGGAATCCATGAAATGTTGAGACCCCTATCCTCTTGAATATGTCAGGAATACAGCTTAGGGAGTAGCATTGAGCCTTAAACTATACCGTGTATCTACATTCCTATTTGCTTGTGGAAACACTCGAACAAAATAAGTACCCGCACCCAATGAACGAGTGATAGAATCATCCGTCGTTCCAAAGTTATCCGACCTGGTAATTCGATCGCCTAACTCCCAAGAACCATCCAACTTTTGTTGACCGACATATAACTCAACGTCTGCATTCTGACGCATTCCAAAAAGATCCAAATTGAAATCACGAACTCCAGCTAGAGTGAAACGATAGTAATCATTACGGTCAGCTGTTCCCACAAAATCTTGAAAGTTACGTTCTCCTTCTAAAATTCCTAGATCCAAGGCTGCAGAAGCTGTATTTCCTGCTTGATCAACAATTCCGGTTGGAGTGGCTTCAAAAGTTAAGCTATACCGTGTATCTACATTCCTATTTGCTTGTGGAAACACTCGAACAAAATAAGTACCCGCACCCAATGAACGAGTGATAGAATCATCCGTCGTTCCAAAGTTATCCGACCAGGTAATTAGATCGCCAATTTCAACGGATCCATCTGGTTTTGGGTCGCCAATATACAACTCAAGATCTGCATTTTGGTCCATGCCAAATAATGTCAGTTCAACATCATGAACTTGATTGAGTGTAAAGCGGTAATAATCATTAGAATCAGTAGTTCCCACAAAATCTCGGAAAGTCTGAGTTCCACTAAATACTCCCAGATCCCCAGCAGTTCCTGGTGTATCACCTGGTTCAACTGAAATTGGTGGCATTGGTATAGGAGGTAGAGGCGGTGTTTCTTGTCCAGCAGTGATAAAATCATTGCTGTTGATAGAAGAAGACATAACCCCATTCAAAACTGCCACAACTTCACCACTGCGGACAATCTCCGTATTAGCACCAGCACCTCGAACCTCTAAATCATTAAAGGTAAGACCTGTAGGAAGACGCAATTTATCGATACCGGGCTGGAAGTCGGTAATTATATCCCGGTCAGCACCCGAGGATTGTAGGATAAACTGGTTTGCGCCGCCACCACCAGTTAAGGTGTCTAATCCTTTGTCACCAGAAATAATGCTGTTTCCAGGACCTCCGATAATCACATCATTACCCGCGCCACCATACAGGCTATCGTTTCCAGGTCCTCCAATCAGGGTGTCATTACCAAAATTGCCAAATAGGATATTGTTACCATTACCAGCTTCTAGCAAATCATTATCTTGACCACCAAAGATGGTATCATTACCGTTCCCGCCAATAATGGTGTCATTACCTTGGTTTCCGTAAATAATCTTTGCGTCATTGTCGTTAACAAGATAATCGTCTCCTTCCAGAAGTGCGATCGCATTCTGGAAAGGTGAAGCGCTGAAATGAGCTAGTTGTTCTGCTGCAAGCTGAGACACGATGATAAAATCGTTGCCGGGTGTAGCGATACCCAAGTCTAGTCCATTCTCAGTAATAATATCGGAAAGCATAATACTCGGTCCTTAACGATTCGAGAATTTACTTAGTGTGACTCATGAATTTTGATTGGTCAAGTCTACTGTGAATTATTGTGAAGCACAATGTATCAAACCGCCTCATTGATACTATTCCCCAGAAGCGATCGCCTCCCAAAACACACCTCCCAAACAGCACACCCGTTCACTTTGGGTGTTCACCTGCTTTCCCAAACCACACTCGCAGAAATTATCGGGAAAAAGGCGATCGCCTCATTTTTTCGCACTGAGAGATGGTGGTGTTGGGTTTCGTACCTCCACCCAACCTACTCAAATTGGGAAAAGGCGATCGCCTCATTTTTTCGCACTGAGAGATGCTGGCGTTGGGTTTCGTGACCTCCACCCAACCTACTCAAATGGGGGAAAAAGGCGATCGCCTCATTTTTTCGCACTGAGAGATGGTGGTGTTGGGTTTCGTACCTCCACCCAACCTACTCAAATTGGGAAAAGGCGATCGCTTCATTTTTTCGCACTGAGAGATGGTGGCGTTGGGTTTCGTGACCTCCACCCAACCTACTCAAATGGGGGAAAAAGGCGATCGCTTCATTTTTTCGCACTGAGAGATGGTGGCGTTGGGTTTCGTGACCTCCACCCAACCTACTCAAATTGGGCGATCGCCTCATTTTTTCGCACTGAGAGATGGTGGCGTTGGGTTTCGTGACCTCCACCCAACCTACTCAAATTGGGCGATCGCCTCATTTTTTCGCACTGAGAGATGGTGGCGTTGGGTTTCGTGACCTCCACCCAACCTACTCAAATTGGGCGATCGCCTCATTTTTTCGCACTGAGAGATGGTGGCGTTGGGTTTCGTGACCTCCACCCAACCTACTCAAATTGGGCGATCGCCTCATTTTTTCGCACTGAGAGATGGTGGCGTTGGGTTTCGTGACCTCCACCCAACCTACTCAAATTGGGCGATCGCCTCATTTTTTCGCACTGAGAGATGGTGGCGTTGGGTTTCGTGACCTCCACCCAACCTACTCAAATTGGGCGATCGCCTCATTTTTTCGCACTGAGAGATGGTGGCGTTGGGTTTCGTGACCTCCACCCAACCTACTCAAATTGGGCGATCGCCTCATTTTTTCGCACTGAGAGATGGTGGCGTTGGGTTTCGTGACCTCCACCCAACCTACTCAAATTGGGCGATCGCCTCATTTTTTCGCACTGAGAGATGGTGGCGTTGGGTTTCGTGACCTCCACCCAACCTACTCAAATTGGGCGATCGCCTCATTTTTTCGCACTGAGAGATGGTGGCGTTGGGTTTCGTGACCTCCACCCAACCTACTCAAATTGGGCGATCGCCTCATTTTTTCGCACTGAGAGATGGTGGCGTTGGGTTTCGTGACCTCCACCCAACCTACTCAAATGGGGGAAAAAGGCGATCGCCTCATTTTTTCGCACTGAGAGATGGTGGCGTTGGGTTTCGTGACCTCCACCCAACCTACTCAAATTGGGCGATCGCCTCATTTTTTCGGACCGAGAGATGCTGGCGTTGGGTTTCGTACCTCCACCCAACCTACTCAAATTGGGCGATCGCCTCATTTTTTCGCACTGAGAGATGGTGGCGTTGGGTTTCGTGACCTCCACCCAACCTACTCAAATTGGGCGATCGCCTCATTTTTTCGGACCGAGAGATGCTGGCGTTGGGTTTCGTACCTCCACCCAACCTACTCAAATTGGGGAAAAAGGCGATCGCTTCATTTTTTCGCTCAAATGGGGGAAAAGGCGATCGCTTCATTTTTTCGCACTGAGAGATGGTGGCTACTCAAATTGGGCGATCGCCTCATTTTTTCGCACTGAGAGATGCTGGCGTTGGGTTTCGTGACCTCCACCCAACCTACTCAAATGGGGGAAAAAGGCGATCGCCTCATTTTTTCACACTGAGAGATGGTGGCGTTGGGTTTCGTACCTCCACCCAACCTACTCAAATTGGGCGATCGCTTGATTTATCCCCAACACTGATTCAACTTATATGCTGGAAATACCCGGCATTCAGAAACCAGCGGTTAGGGATTTGTGCTAAGATTTTATCTGGCTATTTGTGAGGAGCGATCGCCATTGAAATAATCCCGTTCTCAGGGATGCTTTTACCCCCTCCAGGAGCAATTCAAGGCGACTGTAATCTGGGGAAAATTGGGTGGCGGCGATGGCGCGATCAATCTGATAGTTATTCTCCCTCAAAATGGCGGAAAAATCTTTTTTCAGGTGGTCGTGGAGTCTGTAGCCTTGGCGATCGTAATTCTCGCGGAAAAACCATTTATATCGTCTCACCCATTCGTGAAGTCCACTGGAGTGAGAGAGGGGATTTTTGCGGCGCTTGATGATGTACTCGGGGAGTTCGTCTTGAAACGCTTGTCGCAAACACCACTTTTCAATTCCGTCCTTAATTTTCCAGGCTTGGGGGGTGTTCAATGCCAGGTCGATAACCGGTGTTGCCAAAAACGGGACGCGAGTTTCCACGCCCCAAGCCATACTGCATCGATCTACCCGCTGTAGCTCGGTGCGGTGCAGGTTCATTAACTTGTAAAAAAACAGATTTTGTCGTTCCGGTTCGCTTAGGTCTAAACTATACATTTCATAGCCTCCAAACAATTCGTCACTTCCATCTCCAGCCAGGACAACTTTGATGCCATATTCCCTAATTTTTCGGAATAATTGCAGGCTGATTACCGCATTAATAATATCGCCATATTCGGTTAATTCTGACTCGCGAATAGCCACCTTAATTTCCTCCAAACTAATATCTTTGGGATGGAGAGAAATCACTACCTGTTTGATGCCGCGTTCCCTACAGAATCGGCGGGAAATATCCACGTCCTCACTGCCCTCGCAACCGACCGTAAAAGCGGTGACTTGGGGATGATTTTGGATAGCCTGACTCAAAACGATGGAACTGTCTAATCCGCCACTGTAAATTACCCCCAGCGGAAGGTCGGTTTGGGTTCTTGATCGGATCGCAGAAGTAATGGTGGTTTTCAGTTGGGGTAAAAACTCGGAAAGCTGGGGGGGTGAGGGTTTAAATTGCGGTCGGAAATAGGGCAGTTCTGGGCGATCGCTCCATTCCAAGCAGCCGGGAGATAAAACTTGAATGGGTCGGTTCAGGAAGGTCAGGGCTTTGATGGTGGAGGCGAGATACAGGAAATCGCGATCGCGGACGTAGTACAGAGGAATAATTCCCACCGGATCGCGGGCAAAAAATACTTGATTTTTGCTTAAATCTATGATAGCAAAAGTGAATTGACCTTCAAATAAATTCAGACAATTTTCCCCGTACTCTTCAAAGGCATATAAAATCGTTTCCGTATCACCATTAGTTTGGAAGGTATATTTATCTTGCAGTTCCGAACGCAAGGCGGCAAAATTGAAAATTTCCCCATTGAAGACAATCAGCTTGTCCCCTGTGGCGTTAAAAATCGGTTGTTTAGATGCTTCGCGATCAACAATTTTCAGTCGTCTAGTTCCCGCTGCTACTTGGGGATGAAAGAAAGTTTCTGTCACCTCTCCCCGAGATTTCATGGTCTCTAGCATCCTGCTCAGTTCGGCTTTTTTGCGGTCTGCTTGTTCTCCAAAAATGACGGCTATTCCACACATGGTAGTTTCTAATTATTGTTGGTAAGTATCGAGACTATTTTGATAATATTTTATCCACTTAGGGTTGAGGCAAATATGCCAAACTTGTTGTTCGTTAATCACATTCAAAACTGACCTACTTTGGTAATCTTCTAACACTTGCTCGATCGCGTCAAATAATTGGCGATCGTTGCGATAATACCATTCCCGTTCGATGTCGGCAGCATATCCGGTGCTGTGGGTAGTCCTCGGCGAGGCCCAGTACCCTAGACTCGCCAAATGTTTTTGATGTTCTAATGTTCTAATTATACTATTAATTTGCAGGTAAATTGATTTCCCGACTTCCCCCTCCACCCGATCGCAAATTTGGTTCAACAGCGCGATCATCTCCAACTTACACTCGGTCACTTTCATTCCCACAGTTCCCCCCGCCGGGTGATTTCGCCATACTCGCATTCGCCTTTGAATGCCATTTATCAAACGATACATTCCCCCCTCTCGCAGGGGTGTAAAGGAAAATTTCAGGAGATAACAGGAGGGAGATCTGGTCAAGTCATAGAGTTGGGGGTCTGTTTCCAGGGAGCCAGAGTTTAGATACCTAGGAAAGTCTGCATACCAACGCAGTTCTACTTGTTGTTGCAAAAGAATATTAATGCAAACTCTGAGCCGATCAGGATTAGTGTAGTTTTCGGGAAACAGCCGGGATAGTTCTTGCAAATCCCACTGGAAATTTTCGACTTCTAGATCACCAATTATGCCATAATCTTCCCGTTCTACAGTCATAAATTTGCGGGAAATGATCAGTAACTCTTGCTGGGAAGATACGGACTGGAGGCGATCGCGAAATTCCCGGACTCGCTGGCGGTAATTATAGCAGTCTGTCGGGGATATCTGGGCCGACATCTTCTCCAAGTTGGGGGCATAAAATTTTGAGTTCACAGCAGTTAGGAGTTTATGGGATCGGGAACATATATCATTTCCAGATATAGCACGTTATTTTGGCCGCTGTCAATCGATTAAGCTACTCAATGCCACACTAGACGAATTTTCATTTTTTCGATCATACATACATAATCTGCCATAATCTACTTTTTTGGAGCAGCAAAAATTAACGCCTTATTATGCCTAATTTTTGACTAGCTTACCACAGACACGGGTATAAACTGGGGCTGTCGGTTTTGGCGGATGAAAAATCTATCCTCATTCAAGACACGATGATGTTCACCACCTCCCAATCAATAAGATCTATTCTTTCGCGCTATAATCTCCAGTAGTGATCTATGTAGGTTGGGTGAAACGCAGTGAAACCCAACATCATTTACAGATGCTGGCGTTGGGTTTCGTACCTTCACCCAACCTATAATAATTAACAATTAATAATTAATAATTAATAATTTTAGCCATGTAGGTTGGGTGAAACTCCGTGAAACCCAACATAACTGAGAGATAGTGGCGTTGGGTTTCGTGACCTCCACCCAACCTATAATAATTAACAATTAATAATTAATAATTAATAATTTTAGCCATGTAGGTTGGGTGAAACTCCGTGAAACCCAACATAACTGAGAGATGGTGGCGTTGGGTTTCGTACCTCCACCCAACCTACTATAATAATTAATAATTAATAATTAATAATTAATAATTTTAGCCATGTAGGTTGGGTGAAACTCCGTGAAACCCAACATCATTTACAGATGCTGGCGTTGGGTTTCGTACCTCCACCCAACCTACTATAATAATTAATAATTAATAATTAATAATTAATAATTTTAGCCATGTAGGTTGGGTGAAACTCCGTGAAACCCAACATCATTTACAGATGCTGGCGTTGGGTTTCGTACCTCCACCCAACCTACTATAATAATTAATAATTAATAATTAATAATTAATAATTTTAGCCATGTAGGTTGGGTGAAACTCCGTGAAACCCAACATCATTTACAGATGCTGGCGTTGGGTTTCGTACCTCCACCCAACCTACTATAATAATTAATAATTAATAATTAATAATTAATAATTTTAGCCATGTAGGTTGGGTGAAACTCCGTGAAACCCAACATCATTTACAGATGCTGGCGTTGGGTTTCGTACCTCCACCCAACCTACTATAATAATTAATAATTAATAATTAATAATTAATAATTTTAGCCATGTAGGTTGGGTGAAACTCCGTGAAACCCAACATCATTTACAGATGCTGGCGTTGGGTTTCGTACCTCCACCCAACCTACTCAAATTGGGCGATCGCCTTTCTCATTTTCTCCTACTCCTTAAAAGCATCGTGTTGGGTTTTACCTACTGTATAGTTGCTAATCTATCCTCATCGTAGACATGATCAGGTTCATCACCTGTAAATCAATCACATCTATTCTTTCCCCATAATCACCCGCCGCAATACTAATGATATATCGTCCATTAGGATGGATTAGCCGCGCATACCGATAACGCTCAGGATAACTCGTTTGCACTGTATAAATTACCGCATCCTGTCCCGCAATAGTCCCAAAATTAGACTCTAAAATCTGGCTGTAACCGCCTCCAGCCGCATCGCGTAAAATATCACGAACATTACTGATATTGCTAGGACGTGGTTCAATCGTAACTCTCACGTCGGAAACTTGGTGTCCATAGCCTCTCATTCCTTCCCTTCTTGCACATTCCAAAAACTCGACATCAGTAGGGTTACGAACCGCAATAGATAACTGTTGTCTATGTCCCGTCTCACTTCGTAGTTCCGTGTAATAATTAGCCGGAATATCAAAGCGCAAACCATATTCACGGTTAATAATTTGGCGGCGACGTTGGGAGGGTCGTTCTTGGTTATCATTAGAACAGGGTGATGGACGCTGCGACTGCGCCGGAGTCGCTAACAAGACGTAGCTACTCATTAACCAGATTACTGCATAAATGCCTAAATTGAGCTTCATTGTCTCGAATTTTACCAATCATTAAGTTTCCGGGGCTAATCTTCTTTGTCCGTTCGGTGAAACTACGGTGAAACCGATTTTTTCCGTCAGAGATGGTGGTGTTCTGTTTCACAGGGACAAACATACTACAATTGTACTTGGAGAGATGCCCAAAACAAGATTTATCTCTGGGTGAGGCCCCTACAGTAACTCACGGGTTCCCCATAGTTAAGGGTTGAATCCCGGTCAGAAAGCACCACTAGAGGCGCGAAACGGTCATTTTTATCAATAGACACCACAGGGGGAGAAGGGAGGTTCGCGCGGGCAAATAACGAGCCTAGAGCAGGCGCTACCTAGACCTAGCCTGTCCGGCGCTAGGACCGATTCATATACTCTCGCAGTCAGATTCTAGGGGGGTTTTGCGATAAATATGTCACGATCATGGTTAAATTTTCTTAAAAGTTATTCTAGCCGCACACCTATTTTGTGCGCCAAACTAACAACTATCAACGCCTGGGACTGAGTTAACGTTATGCGATCGCCAAACTTAATACATAGAACCAAAATTGTGGCCACCATTGGACCTGCGACCCAAAAACCTGATGTACTCAAGGCGTTGATTGAAGCGGGAGCCACGACTTTGCGCTTGAATTTTTCCCACGGTAGCCATGAAGACCACCAGCGCAGCATTCGTTTGATTCGTCAGGTATCCTTTGAATTGAATAAGCCTGTAGGTATTCTTCAGGATTTACAAGGACCCAAGATTCGCTTAGGAAAATTCGAGCAGGGGTCGATCAGATTGAACCGAGATGATCATTTTATCCTCACCAGCCGTCACCTTCCTGGAACTCATGAGATCTCCTCTGTTACCTACGAACCTCTCGCTGATGAGGTCCCCGATGGCGCGACGATCCTTTTGGATGATGGTAAGGTGGAGATGCTGGTGGAAAAAGTAGACCGAGACAAGGGAGATCTACACTGTCGGGTAGTCGTCGGTGGTGTCCTCTCCAATAGTAAAGGGGTTAATTTTCCGGGGGTCTATCTCTCCATTAAAGCTATGACGGACAAAGACCGGCGCGATTTGATGTTTGGCTTAGATCAGGGGGTCGATTGGGTGGCTCTCAGTTTTGTCCGCAATCCCCAGGATGTCTTGGAAATTAAAGAATTGATTGCTAGTGCGGGTAAGGATGTTCCCGTGATCGCCAAAATAGAAAAACATGAGGCGATCGAACAAATGGAGGAGATTTTAGCTCTGTGTAATGGTGTGATGGTGGCGCGGGGTGATTTGGGGGTGGAGTTACCTGCTGAAGATGTGCCACTTTTGCAAAAACGCTTGATTGTGACGGCTAACCGCATGGGAATTCCGGTGATTACTGCTACTCAGATGCTTGATAGTATGGTGAGCAATCCTCGTCCGACTAGGGCGGAAATTTCTGATGTGGCTAATGCTATTCTTGATGGTACTGATGCGGTGATGCTGTCTAATGAAACGGCTGTGGGTCAGTTTCCGGTGGAAGCGGTGGCGACTATGGCTAGAATTGCTAACAGGATTGAACGAGATGGGATTACTCGTAATGTTCTCAAGGTGGAGGATACGGGGCGATCTATTCCTAATGCGATTAGTCAGGCTGTTAGTCAAATTGCGATTCAGTTAGATGCGGCGGCGATTATGACTTTGACTAAAACTGGCGCTACGGCTCGCAATGTCTCGAAGTTTCGACCCCAAACTCCGATTTTGGCGATTACTCCCCATGTGGAGGTGGCGCGTCAGTTGAGTTTGGTTTGGGGGGTTAAACCGCTTTTGGTTTTGGATTTACCTTCTACGGATCAGACTTTCCAATCGGCGGTTAATGTGGCGCGGGAAAATGATTTTGTCGCTGATGGGGATTTGGTGGTGACTACTGCTGGGACTTTGCAGGGGGTCGCGGGTTCTACGGATTTGGTTAAGGTGGAAGTGGTGACGGCGGTCCTCGGTAAGGGAACTGCTATCGGTCAGGGAACTTTTACTGGTCGCGCTCGTGTGGTTAACCAGCCTTCTCAGGTGGGTGATTTTAACCCTGGAGAAATTTTGGTGGTTTCCCAAACTAATGCGGATTTTGTGGAGGTTATGCGTAAGGCGGCTGGTGTGGTGACGGAAGCTGATAGTTTGACTAGCCATGCGGCGGTTATTGGTTTGCGCCTCGGGGTTCCGGTGATTGTTGGGGTGAAAAATGCTACCCAGGTGATTCGTGATGGGGTGATTCTTACTTTGGATATGCAGCGGGGTGTGGTTTACTCGGGCGCAACTGCCTCGACTCCTGATCCTGTATAATCAGCGTTGACAAGTTTTTGGCTGGCGATCGCTCAATTATATGTTATAATGGGCGACTGTGCCGATGTAGCTCAGTGGTAGAGCACTCGATTCGTAATCGAGCGGTCGCGGGTTCAAATCCCGCCATCGGCTTTTGAAGCAATCTCTTATCCTGACTGCGATTATCGGAATTCACTTAACCCGATAGTCGCACCGCACCGTTACATTCAAAATGCACTCCATTCAGTCTTAGCACACGGGACAATTGGTGCATATCCCTTAGCAGCAAATCTTAATTATTGACGGGTTAATCAATAAGCACAACTTAATCAATCTGTCAAATATCCATATCACCCCCATAACCGGACGCTGATAGGGTAGTTCCCTTGTGATACCCGTCAATGGCAAGCCTATCGGTTCGTACCTCACCCTTGACCGCTATCACATCGGTCACTTCCCCAATAGTGCTTATTCCGGTTATGGGGGGAGGGTATGTTTCAAAGCCAACACGATAGCCGTAGGTAGCCGTAGGGGGGAACCCGCTAAGTAATCAATGTACAAAGATATCAGACCGCCTTTCCGTGGACTAGACCTATAGGTAAACCTATGAGCGATCGCCTATCCGGTTATCTATGGGTCTGATTCATCATCTCCGGTGAGGGGAAACTATGAGCTATCATCTACCGGCTCCAACCCGATACCCCTAAACAACTTTTCAACTGGTGACAATTACCGAGATGGGAATCGATACCCACATAATTCTCAGCAAGTCTCCAATCTTTGTTGGCAATCACCCCGTGCGGAAACCGATACCAACATAATCAGTTCACCCCCAAAATCTTAGTCGTAGGTTGTAGGTAAAGCTATCTGTTAGGGGTAAAGTAGTTCTGGGTAATATCTGGACATGATAGGGTGAGCATTCATATAAACCCGTTACAGGCGTGTTGTAACGGGCTTGTATTCAAAAAATACATAGACACCCCCTACAGTCAGAAACCATAGGGGGCTATTAAGTTATTGAGTTAGGGGTTATCTGTTAGCTGTTAGGGCTTACGCCAACCATCATCATCAATATCATCTCTGTTGATTGGGAGATGGGGTGATTGCTTTTTATCTTCTAACTGTTTTTTACAAACTATCTGATCTAACGAATTTTTCAAAAACTCAAATAATACAGCCTTTACCCAAAACACAAAGTACAGTATAATGTATGGCTATTGTATAAGTGATCACAACCAACTACCATGAGCCGTTACTCTTTAGATTTTCGGAAAAAGATAGTAGAAGCCTATGAAAAAGGGGACACTTATATCCGAAAATTAGCGAAACGCTTTTTGGTGAGTCCAGACACGGTAAGGCGACTGGTCAAACAGTATCGATTAACGGGAGACTTATCTCCTCGTAAGTGCGGCACTAAAAAGAAAAGCATTTGATCTAAGCATGAGGAAGCCGTGATAGATATTGTAGAAGCCCACCCCGACCTGACCTTATGGCAATATAGTGAGAAGGTCAGAGAAAAGCTGGGCATAAATGTCAGTACGAGCATGATAGATAGATTTTTAAAGCAGCACGATATAAGCCTCAAAAAAAACATACAGGAGCGAAAAAGTAGTAACAGAAGAAGTACAGAAAGCGCGAGTAGATTATTGGGAAAGAATTAGAGATGTGGATACTGAAAAGATTGTGTTGATTGATGGGGTTATGGGTAGGGATGAGGAGACCGTTAGCCAGAGCTACGAAAGGGAAAAAAGTATATGAAATGCGGAAATCCTATCGAGGCAAAAAATGACAATAATTGGTGCAATTAAGCTCTCCGGAGTGGTGGCGACTCAAACATTATAAGGGTCAATGAAAAAAGAGGATTTTCTCCAATTCATCAAGTTAGATTTATTGCCAAAATTAAAAAAGGAGATGTAGTGGTAATGGATAACTTCAATTCTCATCATCGAGAAGAAGTCAAAGAAATGATAGAGTCAGTGGGAGCCAGGGTAGAATATCTGCCGGTGTATTCCCCTGAGTTTAACCCGATAGAGATGATGTGGTCACAGCTCAAAAGTTGAGTGTGCAAGTTCAGGACGGAGACAATGGAATTATTAGTGAGATTGGTAGAAGTGGCGGTAATCCTTGTGGATTTACAGTGTTTGAATAACTGGTTTACCAAGTTTTATTACTGTGCTTAATGATTGAGATAAAGGCTGTATATTGGGTTTCACCCTCGTTTCACCCAACCTACAAATGTTGGGTGAAACCCAACCTACCAAGAGCGATCGCTTATTTAAGTAGGTTGGGTGGAGGTAACGGAACCCAACACCACCATCTCTCCGTTATATTGGGTTTCACCCTCGTTTCACCCAACCTACAAATGTTGGGTGAAACCCAACCTACCAAGAGCGATCGCTTATTTAAGTAGGTTGGGTGGAGGTACGGAACCCAACACTACCATCTCTCCGTTATATTGGGTTTCACCCTCGTTTCACCCAACCTACAAATGTTGGGTGAAACCCAACCTACCAAGAGCGATCGCTTATTTAAGTAGGTTGGGTGGAGGTACGGAACCCAACACCACCATCTCTCCGTTATATTGGGTTTCACCCTCGTTTCACCCAACCTACAAATGTTGGGTGAAACCCAACCTACCAAGAGCTAAAGAGACAAGGTTTTCATGCTCCAGTGCTGTTCGTATAACCTAGCCACACATAACCCCCCTGGGCGGACGGCATCTCCCCCGACTTCTGCAACCGTGGGAACGGCGGGACTCAGCCCATGTTTTGGTTGTTTGCCGGGGGTGAAAAAGGGTCCAAATTTTCATCTGGAATCGCCCCCTCGGATTTATTCGGGCTTTAGGCGGACCCGCTTGCCACCGCCGGAGACTTGCAAGGTCTGGCCGCTCACCCAGGACCCCGCCGGTGAAGCCAGCCACAGGAAGGCGTTGGCAATATCCTGGGGTTTGCCAGCCCGCCCGGTCAGGTTGTCGGGGTGAGCCAGGGCGTACTGAGCCTGTTCATCTAAACCCGCCTCCGCGTAGCCCGGGGTGATGACTGTACCGATCAGCACCGTGTTGATGCGGACCTGCTTGGCAAAATAGTGGGCTAAACCCAGCATCATGTGGTTGAGTGCGGCTTTGGCGGCGGAGTAGGCGATGAAGTCAAAAGCGGGCAAGACCCCCACCAGGGAACCGGAGTTGGTGATGGTGGCATTTTCGGCTTGCAGGAGATAGGGGCGGCAGGCGGAGGTCATCCGCATGGCTGACAGGGTATTGAGTTTGTAGCTTTCGACCATCTCTTCCAAGGGAACGTCGAGGGGGTCGTCGTAGGCTTTGCCCCAACCGACGTTATTGACCAGGGTTGAAATGCCACCGAAGGCTTCGACGGTTTTGGCGACGCAGGCTTGGATGTCTGCCTCGACGGTGACGTTGCAGCCGATGCCCAATGCTTCATTGCCAGTTTCGGCTTGAATAGCGGCTGCGGTAGCCTGGGCTTTTTCTCCGTTCAAGTCGGCAATCATCACCTTCGCCCCGGCACCGGAAAAGGTTTTGGCGATCGCTTCCCCGATGTTTTGAGCGCCGCCAGTGACGATCGCCACATGGTTATTCATCCGAAAGTCGGCGAAGGAATCAAAATTGCTCATGGTGGTCTCCTTTTGGGGTTTAAATACTTTGAAATACAGTCAGTTTCTCAGGCGAAAAATTAATCCAATTCCTGAACGCCGCCGCCGCTGACGGTCAGCACTTGCCCGCTGATCCAACTGGCTGCGGGGGAACAGAGAAACAATGCCGCATAGGCGATATCCTTGGGTTCTCCCAACCGCGCCAAGGGGGTATGTTTGAGCATGACTTTTTCGACTTCGGGGGTCAGCACCTTCGCCAGCGCGTCGGTTTTGATGGCACCGGGGGCGATCGCATTCACCCGAATTCCCTTGGGTCCCAAATCGAAGGCGATATTCCTGGTCAGGTGGCTGACGGCGGCTTTGGAAGAACTGTAAGATGCCATGTTGATATTCTTATTTTCCGCCGACATCGAAGAGATATTTAAAATCGCCCCCTGTCCGGCTGCTTCCATGTGGGGGGCGCACAATTGGCACAGATGAAACACGGAAAATACATTGATTTTGTAAGCCCAAATAAACGTATCCATCGGCATATCGAAAGGTTGAGGACCGCCCCCCCCGGCATTGTTGATTAGCAGGGTAATTTTGCCAAAAGCGTCGAGGGTAGACTGGACCAAATTTTCCAAGTCGGAATCCTTGGTGACATCGCAAGGCACGGCTATAGAGCGACCGCCTTTTTCCTTGATGCCGTCGGCTACTGCTGTGGCCGTTTCTTCTTTTAAATCACTGACGACCACCGCCGCCCCAGCCTGGGCAAATAATTCGGCAATGCCCCGACCGATACCGGCACCGCCCCCCGTGACAATGGCGACTTGATCCTGGAGTCCGAAGGTTTCCAAAACTGTCATACTTGCAAAATCTCCACAATATTAAATACTCGTCATATCCCATCCGAATTATCAACCTGAAAACATGGGGGAGAGAGTCTTCAATCGGGCGTAAAAATAATCAAAATTAACCCTTTCTCCCGCCAAATATCCCTCTCCTGCTCGCTAGTTTTCGAGGGCTAATGAAACGGCTCTACTACTCGTGCCGCAGCATGGCTTTCATGACCGCCGCATTGATAAACCAAGAGGCAATCCCGGCAATGATACCCAAGATGATGGCACCGACTAATGGTGTCACGGGAATCGTTCCCAAAAACTTTTGTAAAAAGAGGGCAAACAATGTCACCGTACCGAAGGCAAACAGAGAATAAAATAGGATAGTTCTCACCCCAAAAAATAAAAAGGGTCGGTTTAAAAGTTCGGGGAATGGAACTGAGAAATCTTTGGCTTTTTTGCCGAATGTAAAAAAGGCGATCGTTCCTAAGATGAGCGACAGCATGAATGCCGTCATCACCCCCGTCGAGAAGACCGTTTTTTCATGGGCTGATATCGTGTCAACGGTCAGAGGTATCGTCTCTTTTCCTCGAAACATAAGCCAGCCGATCACGCCGTTGATGATGGCGTTGATTACACCGCTCGTTACGGCATTCTTTTGAATGAAATCATTGGCCTGATGTGAGGCGGGAACCATAGAGTCACTCTGACCGATTTAACTACACCCGAATAATATATGATCGAAATCTGAAAAGTTTGTGTAATGTGGGAGGTATGCTCCCGCCGATTTACCCTGAGCCGGACACCAAACCATGAGAATTCTGCTCACCTCCCCGGACACAACCCTACAGAACCAACTGCATCAAGACTTATCTCGCCAAAACTTTGTCGTCGATGTGGCCACCGATGGCGAGGAGGCTTGGGAATTGATCCAGGCATTTATGTACGATGCGGTTTTGCTGGAGTTGCTGTTACCCAAGTTGGATGGAATTGCCTTCTGTAGTCGGTTGCGGGATGTGGGCAACCCGGTGATCGTTTTGCTGATGTTGGAGCCTTCCGATGCGGAGACTTGTATCGAGGGTTTAGATAGCGGCGCGGATACTTGTTTGGTGAAACCCATTCGCATCCCAGAACTGCTGGCTCATCTCCGGGCTCTGGCGCGGCGGAGCCTGCGTCGGGCTAGTCCCCTGCTCACCTGGGGGCCCATGTCTCTCAATCCCGCCTCCGGGCAGATCACCTGCTGCGGTCAAATTTTGAAAGTCAACCGCAAGGAATATCAAATTCTGGAGCTATTTTTGAGGCATCCCCGGCAAATGTTTTCTCGCGACAAAATTGGCGATCGCCTCTGGACATTGGACGATGAATTGCCCACCGATGCCACCATCAACAGCCACATCCGCAGCATTCGCCGTAAACTCGAACAGGCGGGAATTAACAATTTGATTCAAACCCACTACGGTCGGGGATACTGTCTCGATCCGGTTTACAACATTGAAACCCAGTCCGCCAAGGGATTATCCGATCCCCCGAAAGAGATGCTCGATTCCATGGCCGCCAACATCTGGCAAGAATTGATGGTGGCGAATGCCCGCCTGCACGGAGAAATTGAGCATCGCAAACATATTGAAGCTCGACTGCGGCGATCGGAAATGATGTTGCGAAATGCTCAACGAATGGCTCATGTCGGGTGTTGGGAGTTCGATGTCGAAACTCGCGAAACCTATTGGACGGAGGAACTTTTTCTCATCCATGGCCTCGATCCGAATCTGCCGGCTCCCAAACCCGAAGAAGTTTCGGCCCTGATTCACCCCGACGATCTCCCACTCCACGAGGAGGCGATTCGGATTCCGGCACTGCAAAGAAAAGCCTTTGAAGTGAACTTACGCATCATTCGAGCCAACGATGGGGAAATTCGCCATATCAACGCCCGAGGCGGTCCGGTTTTCGATCGCTCTGGTCGGGCGATCAAGTTGACGGGAACCACCTTCGATGTAACCCGATGGCTCCGCTACCCAGTTAAGTAGGTTGGGGGTCGCTACGAAACCCAACGCCACCATCTCTCTCCCTGTTGGGTTTCACGGAGTTTCACCCAACCTACCAAGCTACATCGAACATGGTAAATTGTGTTACCCTTGATAAGGGCGATCGCGTTCCGGTTTCACCCCAGCAACAAGTGTTGGGTGAAACCCGAGCCACAAGTGTTGGGTGAAACCCGAGCCACAAAGGGCGATCGCTTTTTCCGTCACAACTGACCCAGGGAATCTTTAAGTACCAATTTCAATTCCTTGGTAATTGGCAGCCAATCAATTTCACGGCATAACTTCGACGGACTTTCACCATCTTGGAGCCGTTGCCAATAAACTTCCACTAGAAGCGTTTTTAAACCATATTTAGTCAATGCGTCCGATGCTAGTCCAATGATTCCTAATAATACAATTCCGCCCAGCATCCCACCAGGTCCTAGCATTGCTAAAGCCGCTGTGATCGCGGCGGCTCCCGTCAGTCCTGTAGTCGCCATGGTAATTAACAGAACCACTGCTGGTAAACCCACACCTGCTAATTTTCTTACGATTTCATCCATGAGATGTCACTCCCAAATCTTCTTGGTTATTAATGACTAACTCCACAGGCGATCGCTATACTTAAAGTTCCCTAATTCCTAGCATTAATAAATACTCTCAGAATTTAGATAACTTCCGCCATCAGTCAAACAATCACCCGCCAAGTTAGCTTGAAGTACATCATCTCCCGCTTCTCCCATAGCTTCTGATTGGAGCCGTGCGCCGCCACAGGACTAGACCACAAGGGGGAAATCTGCCATTTTCCCTGGGATTAACACTCTCTGGGGGTTCCACAGTCATAATTACACTGACAATTTGCCGATACCAGCGCCATATTTTCGCGGTTGTGTCAATGAATTAGAGAATCTCGGCTGAGTTATTAGCATGGAAAATTTATACTCTGATTCCAGATTACATTTTTGACTACATTTTGCCAATATGTATTTTCACTGAAATTTCCGGGGTTGTTTGTGGGGTCTGTTTCCGTAAATTTACTGAGGATAAACCGGGATTGTCAGGGATTGGTAAAATGCTGAAGTGGCTAGACCTGTCATGGTATAACTTTTTTGCCGAAAGGGAAGTGTTGCACATTAAATAGAACTTTTTGATATCTACTTAATTTTACTGGGAATTGATAATGTCATGATATCTTGACAGTTTAGCCAGATCTATGGTGGGGGTTGTGATGACGGACGGGGAAGGCTGGATCACAATGTCAGCCAAAGATCGGGTTTCAACACCTGAAATTGGTAGAATCAGGTATTCAATCTCAGATAATGATGGTATAATTACTCACCAGACGAAACAGAATTGACGTTTATAGATTTTGAGAGTAGCGATCGCCACTACCTGGGACGGCGACTGGTGGGGTGGTGGTTGCTGAGACTGATCATAAGCAGTAGGTGCTTACCCGCTGCGAGTTGTGGTTATTTTGTTGTTTTCACCGTTGAGGGAATCATGAGCAAAAATTGGTTTGAAGACTATCAGCAACAATGGCTGGATACCTGGAAAAATAGTTGGGACAGTATCAAGGATCTATCTAATACTTCTGAGGCTATGACGAAGGCGTTAGATTTTCAACAAGAAACTGTCAATGGGACTCTGAAAATACAGCAGGAAGCCCTGGAAACTATCGCCACTGCTCAAAAACAGTGGTGGGATAGTTATTTTGATTGGGCTAAACAGATACCTCTGGTTACCAATAAATAACCAGAAGTTGGGGGGGTTGGGTTTAACCTAGGTTGGCGATGGGCTCCCAATTCTGAACGTCTTTCAGTAAACTTTGGTAGCCTTGAACATTGGGATGTAAACCGTCGGAACTCAGTTGCGATCGCACCCAATCTTCCCCACGAGACAGCCACAGGTCGAATATATCTAAATAGGGGATATCCCGGACTTCGCAGCCTCGCCGTGTGGCTTCTTTGTAGGCGTATTGGTCCGCGTGGTTGTAGTACATACAGCCTAAAAAGGGCATTTTGCTTTCGTCAACGGGAGGCATTCCTACGAAGATGACTGGACAGAGGCTTTGGGCCCTTTCCAGAAGGGTGGCGACATGGATGCGAAATGCGTCGAAATCTGTGAGCGATCGGCCGTTGGGTCTTCCTAAGCGGGGGGTGTCATTGAGTCCTACTGATAAAATAATTAGGTCTGGTAGGCGGTTTCTTAATTCTCCCCGTTGCCGAAATTCCTGCTCGAGACGCTGGGTAACTTGGGCGACGGTATTACCACGAATCCCTAGGTTGTAAAGCGCATGACCGCCCTTCTCTGGAGACATCCACTCGCGTCGCAATTGTTCTACCCAACCTCCGCCGACTGGATCTCCGAATCCATAAATCAGACTGTCCCCCAAAGCGATAATTCTTAGGGGGGTCTGTTTCGTATGGGTGGGCGCAAACTTGGTTGTTGCAACTGCTTGTATCATGGGATGCTGCTCTCCTAAGTTGGCAGTGGTCTTTACCTGGATGGTAGTGTTTTAGCAATCTACTGTAACACAGCTTAACATAATAAAACTTAATAAAAAAGTTCTTGGTGAACTGATGTGGCTAAAATCCCTCAGCAGTGGTATCTCAAACTACAATTTATGTCTGGGGATAGATTGTTGTTGGCGATCGCTTCTAAAGATTAAAATTCGGTTAATATTCCGTAAACTAAGATCCTCCCTAGCGCTTAGGTCGGCGGCTTTTTGAGAATACCTGGGGTCAATTGATGGGAAAAATGAGATTTTGTTACAAATCTATAGATTAGCTAAAAAGCATCAATTTTGAGCAAATTATCTTATAATTTAGGGTAGTGTTTCCCAGGCTTTAGGAAACGACTGGCCGGGAATCGCTATGGAGTCAATCAGAGTCAGATTTGATTGGCGAGAAGTAATTTACTGGTTTATGCAATATGGATACTAAGCTTTTTGAAGATTACCAAAAGCAAATGGTAGACTTGCAGAAAAAATGGTTTGACACTTGGATGGAGGGTTTTCCGGGTTGGAAGCCTCCCTCTAATTTATCAGAGGGTTTTGAACAGACTCTGAAATTGCAGGAGGAAATGGTTAAGTCTTATCTGGAGACACAAAAGCAGACCACCCAAATGATGCTGGATGCTCAAAAACAACTCTGGACAGAGTATTTTAATACTATGCGTAAAACTGCCGAGAGTGTGAAGTAAGGCATCAAAAAAGCGGAAGGGGGTAGATTGTTTTTGTCAACCCCCCCTAATTAGCCGCTAATCAAATTACTCTCGCACTTTTAACCAATCAACAATGGTTGGGGGTAGGTCTCGCTGTACTTTACCACTGACATACATACCGATATGACCTACAGGGAAGGATTTGGCGGTGTAGTCCTCACTGCTGATGTATTCCTCTAAGGCTAGGGAAGAGGAAGGGGGGACTAGGTGATCTTTCTCGGCGTAGAGGTTGAGAACTGGCATGGTAATATTGCTTAAATCTACCCGAGAATCACCAATCATTACTTCGCCTTTGATTAGTTTGTTTTCCTGATAAAAATCTTTCAGGAATTGGCGATAGGTTTCTCCGGCTTGGTCGGGACTATCAAAAATCCATTTTTCCATGCGGAGGAAGTTTAGCAGTTTGTCGCGACTTCCCATGATTTCGGGTAAATCGAGATATTTTTGATATCCTAATTGTAGGGGTTTTAACATCAGAAACTCGATGTTTAAATAGTCGCCGGGAATGTTACCTAAAGCCTCAACCATGAGGTCAACATCTATGGCTTCCGGTCCCAATGTACAGCCTCCCCGCGCATTTAACAGGGTATTTGGCATATCAAAGTTGACTGGCGCAACCATGGTGATGAGGTTTTGCACTTTTTCGGGATATAGGGAACTGTAGCAGAGGCTAAAGGTTCCTCCCTGACAAACTCCTAGGAGGTTGATTTTATCGAGTTCATAGTGATCGCGCAGAAAATCAACACAGTTATTAATATAACCGTTGATGTAATCATCTAAGGTTAACCAGCGATCGCTACGGGTAGGATATCCCCAGTCAATCAAATAGACATCTAATCCCAAACTGAGTAAATTAGCAACTAAGGAACGACCCTCTTGCAAATCTACCATAAAGGGACGATTGACTAAAGCATAAACAATTAGCAGGGGTACAGAAAGGGTTTTTTTGACTTTGGGTTCAAAACGATAAAGGGTGACTTTATCTTCCTGATAAACTGCTTCTTTGGGTGTGACCCCAACGATAATTTCTTCCTCCCGTAAACTGCTAAGGTTGTCCATACCATGAACAATTTTTTCGGTGAGGTCTGCATATTCCTGGGTTAAGTCTTCTAAACCCATTTGTAAGGCGAAAGGTAACATAGCTTGATGTCCTCCAAGCAAAGACATATTAAATTGGATCACGAATTGAGTCAGACTGTTGAGACAAATATTAGGAGTAACTTTCTCTCAACTTACTTCTTGAATTGACTCGGGTTTGGGTGAAGATGCTGTCATGGTGGATATCTGTTTTTTGAGAGATTTAACCTCTTTGCGGAGTTCGTAAATGATTTTGTGCATTTCGTCAATTTCGCTGCGGAGGGGGAGATTGAGCGATCGCATAGAAATCTCCATCAACTTTTGTTGTTCTAGTCGATAGGCGTTGAGGGAGTTAATAAACCTTCCCCTAATTTTGAGTTTATCTTCGGAACAGAAAGTTTCCTCAAATACATCATCTATAGCCACACTCCATAACTGCTGAAACTGCCGCCAAGTTTCGACTTTTTCGCCTTTGCTAACTCCCGCCGCTAATTTTTCGATTAACTTCTCAAAGGCGCGGACTTGGATATCTGCTAAAACTACCTGATAATCATTACTAGCGCGATAAAAATTTATCCAAGCCTGAAAATGACTCATCATGGTACTATTCAACTCGCGACTAATACCAAACATCGGACTTTGTAGCAGGGTTCCTAGGCTGGGTTGATACAGTTGTTCCCAGTAGAGGTTATTTAACTCGATTAATGCTTCACTTTTACCCATCATGGCTTCACCCATGGGAACCATAGCCGCGCCGCTGTAGTTCATCCACATTTGGTTAAACTTCTGCATTTGTTCCATGTAGAGTTTCCCCAGGGTCGTGCCGCTTCCGGTCATCTTAGTGGGAACACTCATATATTGTTCCATTTGCTGGCGAATTTGCTGGGAGTAGTTTTCTAGGGTTTGTTCCCAATTCGCACCAGATTCAACTTTTGGTAATATATCTTTCCAGGCTTCAAAGGAAAATTGTAGAAAACGCATCAATGAGGCCTGATTTTTTGCCATTTGTTCGGTTATTCCCCCGGAGTGGGACTGGCCATTTTTATCGGTGTCAGATACTCCTGACCCACTCATCAGATCAAACCAGTTTTTCCAGATGTCATTTCCGGTCTGAGTCCAGGTGTTTACCCATTGATTGGCCATTTCGTTCCACGGATTTGTTTCGTTTTCCATTGTCTATACCTGATACATTTACGCGACATTTATCCGGCTATTGCCTGACAATGCGACGATAGCACTATTACCCGTTAAGGTAACAGAGGCGGTATCCCGCAAAGCTTTTAGAAAGATTCCAAAAGCACCGTTCCAGTCCCTGGGTAGAGTGAACCCGCACTCAGGACATCGGAACACTTTTGAGCCACCTAGCTGGGAATGCACATGACCACAGTAAGTACAGGTTTTGCTGGTGTATTCTTCCGTCACATCTACAACTGTGGTTCCAGTTATTTCCCCTTGATGTCTCAGGGTCAGTTTGAATCGATAATGCGCCCATGTCAGCATGGCGCGGGCAGTCTTAGACCTGATTAGACGCTTCACCTGACTGGCCATATCGGAAGTCTCGAAGGTGGGCAAAAAAATTAGGCTGTAGTTGTGAGTCAAGTAGTGAGCAATTTGTTTGTGGGCTTCATCAACTAGATTGCGGATTTTGGTTCTCATTCGTTGAGCCACTTGCCTCATCCGTCGCCTCCTTGAACGACAGGGTTCCTTGGCGATTCTGCTCATCAAATCATCCAAATGTTGACATAGCCTAGTAATGCGTCCTATATCCCCGGAGCCAAATTCCAGAAACCCAGTTATGAAAGTTCGCACACCCGGGTCTAATGCAATTACGCCATTCGCTTCAGTTGGGGTAACGGCAACTGGTTCAGGGAAAATCGCAAACCATCGACCTTAACTATGCCGACATCTCCTGACCAATGATGTCCCAGTAAGGCCAGCATTTTCTTTCCCTTGAAGTTGAGCCCGCCTCCGATTTCTGAGACGACTTCTGCTTCGGGGTAGAGGGTGGATAGTGCGGCCACCTGTCGGTTGAGGTCGGACTGCTGGGCGCGGCTACTAACTCTGGCATAGATAACGACTTTGCGTTTGTCACTGCCTGATATGGCAGCAGTATATCACTCAACGTTGTATCGTCGTTGCCCAGCGGGGGTTCTGATGGTCTCGATTGAGCCATTTTCGTCCCATCTGCGGAGTGTTCTTTCATGGACTCCAAGGATTTGGGCCGCTTCCTTGGGTTTGACATATCTGGCAATAGGTTTATCCTCAACCCTTCTCGCTTATTATACCGTATTGCCGTAAAATGTTAACCTAATTTGAGATTAAATCATGCTCTTCGTGTGAAGCTGTAATTTTGGCTTCTCCTGTTCTGGCGTTCCCTCAAACATGAAACTGAGAACAAAAAAGGCTACCCAGATTTTAGCTTCTTCTTTGGTAATTGTAAATCGAACTGGGCTTTTTATCCACAACAAAACCGATTAATTTTATGGGTCATTCGTTTGGGGGAAATGTTAAAATTTTATAAAGGTTTTGTCAGGGGGTTGAGTCCTTTGGAGAAATTCTATAAAATAATAAGGTACAGCCCCAAAAAAATTCACCTATAAAATTGGGAGGTTTACCCGTTTAGCATCAACTACATAGCGCGATACAAAGGATTCAAAAAATACGGGCGTTGGCGTTCAAACAACCGCAAACGTTAGCTTTGGGCTGTATTGTGGTGAAGTGATCATCATGATGAGAAAAGAGAGTTGATGTGACCGAAACCAATTCAAACTGGAGGTTGACTAAAGAATTATTCACCCATTACTAGGAAGCGAAAAAATGAAGAAGCGGAAAAAAGGTAAAATTGCGATCGCCTGTCAAGGAGGGGGAAGCCACGCGGCATTTACGGCGGGAGTTTTAAAGAGATTTCTGCAAAGTGATGTATGCGATCGCTATGAAATTGTGAGTTTAAGCGGCACCTCTGGCGGCGGTTTATGTAGTCTACTAGCTTGGTATGGTTTAGTCAAAAATCAACAGGAAACGGCGAGAGAACCCTATCACCAATTAATTGATTTTTGGGAAGATAACTCAGCCAACCATCTTTGGGAACAATACCTAAATTATTTAACGGTTCAATCCTGTAGATTTTACGATAAGGGGATTATTCCTAGCTACATTTCTAATCCCTATACCTGGGGAGGAGTTCAGGAATTTTGGCAATCTGTCACGCCGAGACGAGAATATTTAGACCTGAAGAAACTGCTGGAAAAGCACATCAATTTTTCGCAACTTCCTAGGCTGATTAATAGTAGCAGTCCCCGATTATTTCTAGGTGCGGTTAATGTGATATCTGGGGAATCAAAAATCTTTGACTCTCGCCAAAACGAAATTGAAATTGATGCCATTCTCGCCTCGGCGGCTATTCCCACCCTATTCAAAGCTGTGGAAATTGGGGATGCTGCTTATTGGGATAGTTTATTTGCAGAAAATCCGCCAATTTTATCCCTAGTAGATGAACAAATTATTCCCCCGGAACAATGGCCGGATGAATTATGGGTTATACAGGTCAACCCTCGCGCCTGTGACAGTATACCTAGGACTACGCCAGAGATTTTAGATCGGCGAAATCAACTATCAGGGAATCTTTCTCTGTATCAAAGTTTAGAGTTGATCGAAAAAACTAATCGCTGGTTACAAAAGGGGTTTTTAAATGGAGATCTAGCGGGAATTAGTCCGGTGCAAGTTCGCCAGTTAGAAATTAAGCGATCGCATTTAGAAGGATTAGACTATGCCTCTAAATTTGACCGGCATCCTAGTTTAATTAACCACCTGATATCGGTGGGATTTGCACAGGCTGATTCTTTCGTAGAACCCTTGTTAAATGCCAGAGATTTAGAGGATATACTTTACCCAGAAAGTCGGGTTAATATCAATTCAGATATTCCCGAATCTGACCCAGCGATTTTATGGCAAATTGGCACATCTTCCAAACGGCTAAAGGTTTCTCCCCAAGGTGTCTGGACTCCCGAATATAACTATTATATCGGTAGTGATGCTGACCCGATTAAATACCCTAGCTTACCGACAATTATAACTGCTCCTGATGCGGAAAAACCGCCGGGAGTGGCATCAACAGATTGCCTGAATATTCACTTCCGCCTGTATAGGGATTATCAGGAAGGGGAATTAACTTTATCTTACCACCGCGATGGTTTGGGAGAGGATTGGTTATTCCTAGATGGTATCCTATTAATCCGCATTTGGGGTGCAGGAGAAAATCAGAAACGTCAAACTGAACTACAACTTGGCAGCCTGAGTGAAGGTGAACATACGATAACTTTAACTACTGCTAAAGGTAAGGGTAAGCATCGTATTTATGAGTTCAAATTGGCGGCGGGTGTCTCATCGGCAACTGTGTCAGAAACTCCTGTATCTTTGGGGGGTGAAACTTCCCAGAAGACGGTAACCAGTCAGCCATTGCTGGCGGAACTTCCCGACAGTTTAGATGGTTTAAATTTTGCCGTCACTACTTCCGAGGATAGGTCAAAATTGTGCCTGGAAGTAACCAATAGTTATCTGAATGCAGATGTTCTGGATTTTCGGGTAGTTGCAGCGGAGGTAATTAGTTCGCCAGGTGAAAGTGTGCAAGTTTTGGAAGAGGGAGAATTTCTCTCTCTGGGAAACCTACCCGCTAAGGATAGTGAACCATCTAAGCTGACGGGAGAAATTATCCTAGATGCTGAAGATGAACCGGCTAAAATAGAAACGGTGAAAATACAATACTCTGGTCGGGTTTCGGTGAGTGGTCGAGGTCGCGATCGCTTAAAGTTGATGGTAAATAAGGGAGATCATTAACCCTAAAATACCTGGTAAAATACCTCGAAGAGGATGGCGATATGAGTCAGAAAAATACAATCAATAAAGTTGACCTGGTGGTAATTATCGATACCCGTTCCCCACTGCGTGATGATGCTGATACTATCAGTAAGGTGGCGGAAGACGTGATCGAAAATGTCAGGGAAAGCTATCCCTGTGATTTGCAGATTACCTGGTTGGGAATAGAGGGAATTTGGCACGGAACCCCCTTTAGTCGTACCCTGCGTAATTATTTAATTAATGGTGGGGTAAATGAGTCCGAATTGACTGGGTTAAAGGTTACCCGTAGTAATGGAAGGAATGACCCGGCGCGGCGGGATGGCGCGGGAGCGATCGCCGATGTATGTAATCACTTTGACTGGCGTTTAGGCGCAAATAGGGCGATTTTTTATCTGGGAGAATTGGGGATTTCATCGGATAATGAATCACTAAATTTAGACCAGTGGGAAAAAGCGATCGCCGCCGCTAAGTCTGCCGTGGTGACAGTTCATAGTTATCGACAATCTTCGGGAGATGATGTAGCCATCAGCACACAAACGGGGGGATTATCATTTAGTCATCCCCTAGATAATCAGGGTTGGTCGTCGGCTTTATTATCGGTCGTAGCGGCGAGTTTTACGCCAGAATCTTACCTAGAAATAGATAAGTATGCTCCCTCTTTTGAGTTGATTTGTTCTCAACCTAGCCTAGGTGCAAATCAGGTGGAAACTGCGGCGATCGCTGTTACCAATAAGTACAGTAACATCACCTTTCGGGATGTGACCGTGTTCTTGTCCGCCGTCACCATTGATGAACGGACTCCTGTACCCAATTTACCTGACGAAATTCCCCCCATTCTCTTACAGCCAAATACCCCGATTTATTTTGGCGATATCAACCCCTATAACCCAGATATTGAACCTGTCCCCACCACCACTATTCGCCCTATTCAGATTGAAACCAGAGGCTCTGTAAGTGGGGAGTTTTGGCTAAATATTGACTACAGTTATTCCGCTGAATTTTCAGTCAACAAACAGGAAAAAATTGTAGTGTAAAATCGACCAGCTTTTTGTAATTAATTGTAAGGTGTATTATGAGCAAAAAAAATATTGCGATCGCTTGTCAAGGTGGCGGTAGTCATACAGCTTTTACTGCTGGTGTTCTCCATGACTTACTACTAGAGGGAGTTCACGAAGAATACAATATTACCGAATTAAGCGGCACTTCTGGCGGCGCGATCTGCGCTACCGCAGTTTGGTATGGTTTACTCAAATATGCAGCCGGTTCAAAAGAACCCCCCTATAAATGGTTAGTCAAAATTTGGGAAGATAACTCTACTCAAAGTGTCTGGGAAAAAAGTTTAAATAACTTTGTCATTAACACAGTCCACTTGCAGGATTCTGGCATAATTCCCAGCTATCCCCCCAATCCTTATGCTAATCAATGGATTGTGGATTTTCTCACCATGATATCTCCCCGCAAAGAGTATATTAACCTGCGAGAACTCCTAGAAAATCACATTGATTTTGATGAAATTAAAACCCTAGTGAATTCATCGAGTCCCACCCTATTGTTAGGTGCAGTCAATATTCTATCTGGTGATTTTAAAGCCTTTGATTCTCGCAAAGGGGAAATTATCGTAGAAGCCGTGATGGCTTCTGCTGCTATTCCTAATGTATTCCCAGCCGTTCATATTGGTCAAGATGCTTACTGGGATGGTCTATTTTCTAAAAATCCCCCAGTTACCGAATTTTTGACAGAAAATATGGTCAGAAGACCTGACGAGATTTGGATTATTCAAATTAACCCTAAAACCCGTGGTTCTGAACCCAAAACCGCCCAAGATATCCTAGACCGACGCAATGAATTAGCCGGGAATCTGTCCCTGTATCAAGAAGTTAATTTCATTGAGTTAGTTAACAAGTGGATTCGGGCGGGAATTTTTGAGGGGACACCATTAGCTGATAAAATTAAACCCATTGATATTCGCTGGATCAGTATGAGTCATGACCTAGCCGAAGAACTTGATTATTCTTCTAAACTCAACCGGGATGATGCTTTCATTCAGAAATTGATGAGTAATGGTCGCCAGCAAGCCGGACAGTTTTTGCGGATTCTGCGGGGTGTTCCACAACCAGCATAGAATCAGCACAAAAAATGATTAAGGGCTGGTGGGGAAGGGGATAGACTCCCCCCCTACCGCCCCCTAACAACTGTTTGGTAGTTGATACAGCCTGTTCAGAAATCATCTGATCACCTCTCAAAGTCCCTCTCCATCTCTGGGATCCAGATTCAGGGTGAGGGCAATGTATTCAGCGACTGGTGAACAAGCTGTATGTAGCTTATTTGTTTAGAATAATCGCCATTTGCTTTTCAGGAAGAGGAGTATATTCCGAGACTAGGCGGCGGAACTCGTCCCCCTCAATGGTTTCCTTTTCTAGGAGAACTTCTACCAACTGGTCTAGCAAAACTCGGTGTTGACGGATAAGGCGGCAGGCTTGATCATAACAGCGAAAGGCGATCGCTCTAATTTGATGATCAATCTTAGTCGCCACTTCCTCAGAATATTCCGATTGACTAGGAAAGCCTCGCCCCAAGAATACCTGTTCTCCGGGACTTTCCAAAGCCACCAATCCCAAATCAGACATACCATAACGAGTCACCATTTCCCGCGCCAAATTACTGACCATCTGAATATCATTACTAGCGCCAATAGTCACCTCTGCTTCACCAAATACTTCCTGTTCAGCAGCCCTTCCCCCCAAAGCAATAGTAATTTGATCAATCAACCAAGCGCGGGTATACAGACCACTATCAACCATATCCTCATTAAACATCTGTTGAGCAAAACCGCCAATTCCTCCAGACCGGGGAATAATTGTCACCTTATTAAGAGGATCAGAATTTTTCAACAGAGTCATCAGCAAAGCGTGTCCCACCTCATGATAAGCAATCAGTCGCTTTTTCTTGCTGTCGAGAAGGGGAGTTAAAGCCAAACCAATAGTAATGCGGTCAATAGCATCATCAATTTCTAAGAGGGTAATCGCTTCCTTGCGTCGTCTAGCCGTTAAAATCGCCGCTTCATTAAGTAAATTAGCCAGATCCGCCCCTGCTAATCCTGGTGTTCTGCGGGCGATCGCCTCTAGGGAAACATCATCAGCCAGCTTTTTATTGCGCGCATGAACCTGTAAAATCCCTAAACGGCCATTGTAACCAGGTAAATCAACAATCACCTGTCGGTCAAACCGTCCCGGACGCAATAGGGCTGTATCCAACACATCAGGGCGATTAGTGGCTGCAATCACAATAATTCCCGGATTACCCTCAAATCCATCCATTTCCGTCAGTAATTGGTTAAGGGTCTGTTCCCGTTCATCATTACCGCCGCCAATTCCCGCCCCCCGTTGGCGACCGACAGCATCAATTTCATCAATAAAAATCAGACAGGGGGAATTATCCTTAGCCTTTTTAAAAAGATCCCGCACCCGGGATGCACCGACCCCCACAAACATCTCCACAAATTCCGAACCAGAAATGCTGAAAAACGGAACCCCCGCTTCCCCCGCTACAGCCTTAGCTAACAGGGTTTTCCCAGTTCCCGGAGGTCCCACCAATAGCACCCCCCTAGGAATTTTCGCACCAATGGCGGTAAACTTTTCCGGGGATTTTAGGAATGTGACCACCTCTTGCAATTCTTCCTTAGCTTCTTCAATACCAGCCACATCATCAAACAGAATCCCGGTTTTCGCTTCCATTTGGAACCTAGCCTTAGATTTACCAAAATTCATCGCATTTCCCGAAGACTGGGAAGACCGCCGCAGAATCATCAGCAGAAATGCTAAGACCGCCACAATCACCAAAACATTGACCACTAAACCCATAGCCACGCTATTGTCTGCCGAAGGTCTTACCTCATAGTCTACCGGGTTTGCCCGCAGCGCGGCCATCAGTTCCGGGTTATGGTCAAATAGTGCCACATACCTAATCTGTTGTCCGTTGGCTTCGTCTGTGAATGTGACTTTAGCAAGTTGTCGTGATGGGTCTTCTTGAATTCTGATGACCTGTCCCGCTTCGATTTTCTGCAACAAGTCTGTATAACTCATCGACCCAGAATCACGATTAGCCAAAGCTGGAGTCCCCAAAAGGATACTTTGGGAAATCACCCAACCTCCCAAAATCCGCCACAAATGCTTTTTGGACATGGCTGATGATTTAACTGGTTGTCCCAATCTGTTGATCCAGGAACTTTTCATATTCACATTTACCTTTGCTGTTGCTGTATCTTTGAATCTAACCATTACTGTATAGTTTAGCCTGAGATTATGTTAGCTGCCCCCCACCTCAGCCATGATTAGGGGGAAAGTCATCGGGTTGGAGGTTGTTCTCTCCCCTGTCCTCACACCAGCCGGCAACTTGGGGCTTTGTCTGGTATTCTTATCGGTTTCGGAAAACCATCCTATAATTGAAATATATTTTTTGGGACTCAGACAGGAGAAATTTAGATGATTAATGGCGTAATCATGCAATACTTCCATTGGTACATCGATCCCGATTTGATTTTATGGAATCAACTTAAAGAAAACGCCCAAGAATTAGTCGATGCTGGTATTACCGCCCTCTGGCTTCCCCCAGCTTATAAAGGGAAGAAAGGTAAATCTGATGTGGGCTATGGTGTTTATGATTTGTATGATCTGGGGGAGTTTGATCAACAGGGAACTGTCAGAACCAAATATGGCAATCATCAACAGTATTTAGATGCTATTCATGCCGCCCAAAGTGCCGGGATTCAGGTTTACGCTGATGTGGTGGTTAATCATCGCATGGGGGCTGATGAAACTGAGGTGGTTAAAGCTACTCCTTTTGCTATGAATAATCGGATTCATCCGATTGGGGAAATGCGAGAGATTAAAGCCTATACTCATTTTACTTTTCCCGGTCGTCAAGGCAAACATTCTGATTTTCAATGGCATTGGTGGCATTTTGATGCGGTTGATTATGATGATTTTACTAAAGATTCCTCGAATATTTATCTTTTGGAAGGTAAGGTTTTTGATGATTATGTGTCGTTGGAAAAGGGGAATTTTAACTATTTAATGGGTTGTGATCTCGATTTCCAAAGTCGAGAAGTTAGGGACGAAATCACTAACTGGGCTAAATGGTATCTTGATACTACGGGGGTTAATGGTTTCCGCCTTGATGCCATTAAACATATTTCGGCTTGGTTCTTCCCAGAATGGATAGAAACCCTAGAAAATCACGTCGGTAAAGACTTGTTTATGGTAGGGAAATATTGGTATAATGACATTGATACTCTACATTGGTATGTAGATACGGTGGGGGGTCGAATGTCTGTGTTTGATGTTCCCCTACACTATAAGTTTTATTATGCCAGTAAGTCGGGGGGTAACTTCGACATGAGAACTATTCTCGATCGCACTTTTATACAGGAACGCCCCATTAATGCGGTCACCTTTGTAGAAAATCATGATTCTCAACCTTTACAAGCCTTAGAAGCACCCGTTGAACCTTGGTTTAAACCGTTGGCTTATGCGATTATTCTGCTGCGACGAGAAGGTTATCCCTGTATTTTCTATGCTGACTATTATGGCGCAGAATACGAAGATTATGGCAAAGATGGTAACAGTTATAAAATTGTTTTACCCTCCCACCGTTGGATAATTGATAAGTTATTATATGCGCGACATCATTACTCCTACGGGGAACAATACGATTACTTCGACAACTACAATGTCATCGGTTGGACTCGTTTAGGTGATGAAGAACACCCCCAAGGTATGGCTGTGATTATGAGTGATAACATTCCTGGTCAAAAATGGATGGAAGTTGGTAAACCTAATGCTAAGTTTATTGACCTGACAGAACACATCAAAGAACCTGTTTATACCAATGAATGGGGATGGGGTCACTTTTCCTGTGACGGGGGTTCTGTATCTGTTTGGGTACAGGAATAAAAATCACTGATTTCTGATGACTTAAATTAACTGGAAAACCGCCGCCAGGATATTTGGTCACCCTCCATATAGTCCTGGCGGATGCTACAATCAGATGATGGGTTAAAAGGTTTCCCAGTCGATTGCTGCTACTGCTACAGGTGCTGGGGGGGAAGCTGGAACTGGTGAGACTTGAACCGCATGATTTGTCAATTCCTGTGGCTTTTCTTGTAGTTGCGATCGCAATTGCTCCAATTCCTCTTGAGTCTGTTGTTGTTTACTGTGGGAGGACTCTAATACCTGCATGGTTTCCTGAAGTTGAGCGTGACACTTCTCTAAAAGTCCCTCCGTCTCCTCTTTTTGCGATCGCAATTGTTCCAATTCCCCTTGAGTCTGTTGTTGTTTACTGTGGGAGGACTCTAATACCTGCATGGTTTCCTGAAGTTGAGCGTGACACTTCTCTAAAAGTCCCTCCGTCTCCTCTTTTTGCGATCGCAATTGCTCCAATTCCTCTTGAGTCTGTTGTTGTTTACTGTGGGAGGACTCTAATACCTGCATGGTTTCCTGAAGTTGAGCGTGACACTTCTCTAAAAGTCCCTCCGTCTCCTCTTTTTGCGATCGCAATTGCTCCAATTCCTCTTGAGTCTGTTGTTGTTTACTGTGGGAGGACTCTAATACCTGCATGGTTTCCTGAAGTTGAGCGTGACACTTCTCTAAAAGTCCCTCCGTCTCCTCTTTTTGCGATCGCAATTGTTCCAATTCCCCTTGAGTCTGTTTGTGTTGACTGTGGGAGGACTCTAATACCTCCATAGTTTCCTGAAGTTGAGCGTGACACTTCCGTAAAAGTCCCTCCGTCTCCTCTTTTTGCGATCGCAGTGTTTGCAGATTTTGTCGCGCCTCGTGTAACTCAGCCTTAGTCTTATCAACTTCCTCAGCCGCTTCTTTTTGCATAAACTGAGCCTGTTTCAACTCCTCAGTCTTATTATTCAGCTTGTCTTTAGTTTCCTGTAACTCCTGTTGGACAGACCCCAGTTGTGCTTTTTCCTGTTGCGCCTGTTGAGCCTGAATATGAGCCTGTTCTAGTTCCTCTAATACCTCATCAAACTTCAACTGACCCTGCTGTAACTCCTGCTGAATGCTAGTAAATTTCTCTTTAGTTTCCTGTAACTCCTGTTGGACAGACCCCAGTTGTGCTTTTTCCTGTTGCGCCTGTTGAGCCTGAATATGAGCCTGTTCCAGTTCCCCCAATACCTCATCAAACTGACACTGAGCCAGGTCTAACTGTTCAGTAGTGCTGGTTAGCTGACCTTGAATAGTCTGTAACTCTTTTTGTAGGGACTCCAGTTGTGCTTTTGACCCTTGCGCCTCCTGAATTTGAGTCTTAGCCTTTTCTAGCTCCTCAGTAGTGCTAGTTAGCTTGGCTTGAGTTTCCTGTAACTGCTGTTGGACCGACTCCAGTTGTGCTTTTGACCCTTGCGCCTCCTGAATTTGAGTCTTAGCCTGTTCCAATTCCCCCAAAACCTGATTTAACTGAGAATTGACCCGTTCCAATTCTTGCTTGCTCTCCGTATCCGAGGCTGTTTCCTGCTGAATTTGATGTAACTTAAAATGGGTTTCCTCAAGTTCCCCCAATACCTCATCAAACTGACAGTTGACCTTTTCTAACTCCTCAGTAGTGCTAGTTAGCTTGGCTTGAGTTTCCTGTAAATGCTGTTGGACCGACTCCAGTTGTGCTTTTGACCCTTGCGCCTCCTGAATTTGAGTCTTAGCCTTTTCTAACTCCTCAGTAGTGCTAGTTAGCTTGGCTTGAGTTTCCTGTAACTGCTGTTGGACCGACTCCAGTTCCGCCTTGTCCGTTTCCCCCTGCTGAATTTGAGCCTGAACCTGGTCTAACTGGGTGCGAGTCGTGTTCAAACTATCTTGAGTAGTCTGTAGCTCTTGTTGTAGGGACTCCAGTTGTGCTTTTTCCGCTTCCTGCTGGTGAATTTGAGCCTTAGCCTGCTCCAATTCCGCCAAAACCTGATTTAACTGAGACCGGACCGCTTCTAATTCCTGTTGACAGTCAGTATCATAGGCTGTTTCCTGCTGTGGAATTTGGGTCTGAGCCTGTTGGAGTTCCCCGGATACCTGTTCAAACTGAGACTGGACTCGTTCTAATTCCTCCCAAACATCACGCAATTCGGATTTAGTTTGCTCGAGTTCTTGTTGTAACTGTTCCTGAGTGGGTTTCGCCATAATGATTATCTAATTGCACAAATAAGGAATTTTGCTAACTATATGTATTCTAACGGCCGATGTTCTGAGCCAGATCTGGCAAAAAGTTGACCAGGGAGGGAAAGACGACTATCAACCCTAAAACGATAAGCTGTAGGGTGATGAATGGAATCACACCGTGATAAATGTCTTCGGTGCTGATAGACGCAGGAGCCACACCCCGTAGGTAAAATAGGGCAAAGCCAAAGGGAGGGGTGAGGAAGGAGGTTTGTAAATTAGCGCCTAATAATACCCCGAACCAGACTAAATCCATATTATAGCTTTGAGCAATGGGAAGTAAAAGGGGAACTACGATAAAGACGATCTCGAAAAAATCGATAAAGAATCCCAACAGGAATACGATTAACATGGAGATGAGCAAAAAGCCGATTTGACCCCCAGGAAGATTGAGGAACATATCTTTAACTACGTTGTCTCCCCCTAGTCCCCGAAATACTAAACTAAAAGCTCGTGAACCTATCAGGATAAATATTACCATACTGGTGGTTCGTAGGGTGGCATCACAAGCGCGATATAGGTTGTCTCTGGTCAGTTGACGGTTAAAAGCGGCTAGGATAATTGCTCCGACACATCCCACGGCTCCGGCTTCTGTGGGTGTGGCTATGCCAAAAAATATACTTCCCAAGATTAACAAAATCAGTAATATGGGCGGAATTAATACTTTGATGATTCGCTGTTTGAGACCGGGTGCTGTGATGACTTCTGTGGGTAAGGCGGGGGCGAGATCCGGGCGTAACCAGGAGGCGATCGCTACATGAATAATAAAGGCGGTGGTCATTAATAATCCGGGAATTACTGAGCCAATAAATAGGTTGCCAACGGAAATTCCTAATTGATCTCCTAGGACTACTAAGACTACACTGGGGGGGATGATTTGCCCTAGGGTTCCTGATGCTACAATTACTCCGGCGGCGAGTCTGGGATTATAGCTGTAGCGTACCATGGTGGGGAGGGAAATTAAGCCCATAGCTATGACGGTGGCGGCGACTACTCCGGTGGTGGCGGCTAGGAGTCCTCCTACTATAATTACTGCGATCGCTAATCCTCCCCGCATTCTTCCGAATAATATTCCCATGGTTTCTAACAGGTTTTCCGCTATGCCTGTTTTTTCTAGCATTGAACCTAGGAAAATAAAATAGGGAATTGCCAGCAGTGTAAAATTGTTCATAATCCCAAATATCTGCTGTGGCATGGCTGACCATAAAATGGGGTCAAATACTCCGAAAATTATGCCAATTAGGGTGAAAATTAAGGCGACACCACCCAGGGAAAAAGCCACCGGATAGCCTAATGCTAACACTATTAAAGCCACGATAAACATGGCAATACTCAACCATTCAACATTCATGCGATCGCTATTTAGCTGAAAATGTCCACAACCAGAAACAAAACTTTTGTATAGTATCATATTCCGGTAACACATACTTGTTAACCTCCATAACTGATGATTAGCCCCCAATGCTCACTTTTGACCGGAAAACTGTATTAATAGCTACATTTTTTGCGGTTGACTTAGCCTAGGATACACGACTAGCCTTAAAGTTAAGTAAAAGTTAAGACCATTTCTCTGTCACCAAGTTAGCTAAGGGTAAATGCTTAATTAAGTCTATGGGCTTGAGTAGATTTATCCATGGTAAAACTAAGCTTGGTGGTATGTAATCGGTCTTAAATTTACTCAAGTAGCATCAACTCTCGGAAATTGGCTAGTAATTAAAAATAAATTGTCAAACTTGTGAGAATTTCCGGCTTCGATTAGTTCCCGTTACAACTGGTAAAATTGATATGATAAACAGAAGATTAGGGCGACGCAAGTTTTTATTGTATGGATCGGCTACCTTGGGTGCTAGTGTACTCTTAAAAGCCTGTGGTACTCCCTCGGAAGATGCCACAACTCAAACTACAGGCGATACGATTAAGGTGGGTATTCTCCACTCTTTAAGTGGAACTATGGCAATTAGTGAAACCACGGTTGTGGAAGCGGAAAAAATGGCGATCGCTGAAATAAATGCAGCCGGAGGTGTGTTAGGAAAACAGATTGAAGCAGTAGTTGAAGATGGCGCTTCTGACTGGCCGACCTTTGCCGAAAAAGCCGAAAAACTCATTGACCAAGACCAAGTGGTTACCGTTTTTGGTTGCTGGACTTCTGCCAGTCGTAAAGCAGTTAAAGATGTGTTTGAATCCCGGAACCATATGTTATGGTATCCCGTGCAATATGAAGGTCAGGAATGTTCTCGGAATATTTTTTATACTGGGGCTGCACCCAATCAACAAATTGAACCAGCGGTCGATTGGCTATTAGAAAATAAAGGTCGAGAGTTCTTTTTGGTCGGGTCTGACTATGTGTTCCCCCGCACAGCCAACACCATTATTAAAGAACAGCTTATGGCTAAAGGTGGCACTACCGTCGGGGAAGATTATCTACCTTTAGGAAATACAGAAGTTACCGGAATCATTACCAAGATTAGGCAGGCATTGCCCAACGGTGGAGTTATTTTTAATAGCCTAAATGGTGATAGTAATGTCGCTTTCTTTAAACAGCTACAGGGTTCAGGATTAACACCGGATTTATACCCGGTTATGTCCGTGAGTATCGCTGAGGAAGAAGTGCGACAAATCGGCCGAGAGTTCCTCATTGGACACTATGCCTCTTGGAACTATTTTCAAACTGTAGAGACCCCAGAAAATCAGACTTGGGTGGAGGCATTTAAGGCTAAACATGGTCAAGACCGGGTTACTAATGACCCCATGGAGGCTGCTTATACTATGGTTTATCTGTGGAAACAAGCAGTTGAACAAGCCGGGACAGCGGACGATTTAGAAGCCGTTAGGGCGGCGGCAATAGGTCAGCAATTACAAGCCCCCCATGGGTTAGTAACTCTTAATCCTAATCATCACTTATCTAAGACTGTGAGAATTGGTCAAATCCGTGATGATGGTTTATTTGATATTATCTGGTCTTCCGATGGTCCGGTTGAACCATTACCCTGGAATCAGTATGTTCCTAGCACCAGGGGTTATGCCTGCGATTGGACTGACCCCGCCCGTGGCGAAAGATTCCGAATGGAAGGGGTTTAAAGGTTCCTAAATTAAGGGCAACTCGGAAGGGTTGCCCTTTCCTAAATAGCCTGAATCTATGTTGTTTAAATCTTGAAAAATGCAAGAACTTGCGATCGCTTTTTTTAATGGCATCAGTATCGGTTCCGTCTTACTCCTGGCGGCTTTAGGACTCTCAATCACCTTTGGATTAATGGGGGTAATTAATCTCGCCCACGGAGAGTTAATGATGCTGGGTGCTTATGCCACATTTGTTGTGCAGAATATCTTTAGACCCCTGGGAGAACCCCTGTTTAATTTCTATATAATCCTGGCTATTCCCGTCGCCTTCATTGTCGCCGCTTTAGTCGGGTTCTTCTTAGAAAGAGGCGTGATTCGATACCTATATGGCAGACCTTTAGAAACCTTATTAGCCACTTGGGGGGTTAGTCTAATTCTACGCCAATTTGTCCGTAGTGTCAACTGGCAAATGGTAATTGGTTTGGGCTTATTTTGCCTCTTGTTTTTTGGGGGGTTATTCTGGGTTAAGCGTCGCCAGGACTGGGAGAAAATTCGCAATTGGGCTATGGGGGTTTTGTTAGTCTTATCTATCGGAATTTCTACAACCGCTAGTATTCTGATTGGTAACGCGGCTGGACAAGTTTTGACTCGACCCTGGTTTAGCGCCCGAAATGTCGATGTGACCGCCCCCGCTTGGTTACGAGGAGGGTTCGCCCTAGGGAATTTTCAAGTTCCTTATGCGCGGGTATTTATTATTATTCTGGGGTTGGTATGTTTGGGGTTGATTTACCTATTTCTTAATCGCTCTAATTGGGGTTTAAGGATTAGGTCAGTAACTCAAAATCGCCAAATGAGTGCTTGTCTGGGTATCCCTACAGACCAGGTTGATGCTTTGACATTTGCCATGGGTTCGGGACTGGCTGGGGTAGCAGGTTGTGCGATTACTTTATTGGGTTCAGTTGGACCGAATACCGGACAAAATTATATCGTTGATACCTTTATGGTGGTGGTAGTTGGTGGGGTGGGAAATTTGCTGGGGACGGTGTTAGCCGCTTTAGTTATTGGTAGCTTAATTTATTTGATTGGTTCGGGAACATTGGCGTTCTTATTATCCTCTGTGGATGTTCTACAGCCTGTGGTCGATTTCTTGAGTTTCTTTGCGACAACCAGTATGTCTAAGGTGTTAGTCTTTGCGCTAATTATTGCCTTTTTGCAAATTAAACCTGCGGGCATTTTCCCGCCTAAAGGCAGAACTGCTGAGTTGTAGATTGGGATTTGCGAACACTTTAAAAATCAACATTTTATCCATGGTTAATTAAGGTTAATTGGGTCATATATATGAATCAGGAAATCGGTAGGGTCGCCCAACAAAAACAGAAGCAACAACAGCGACTCATTGAAATTGGGGTAATAATAGCGATCGCTATTATTTTGGGTGTGATAATGCCTTTAGCTTTGCCAGCCTTTAGATTAAAGCTATTGGGGCGTTTCTTATCCCTATCTATTGTCGCCCTCGGTATTGATTTAATCTGGGGATATACAGGGCTGCTAAGTTTAGGACATGGCATCTTTTTTAGCCTGGGAGGATACGCCCTGGCTATGTATTTACAGTTACAGCTTCCCGAAGGTCGAATCCCCGACTTTTTTATGCTCTATGGAGTTGAACAACTCCCCTGGTTTTGGGAGCCATTTTATTCGTTTCCGTTTACCCTAGTTGCCATCTTTTTGATTCCCGGTATCGTGGCGGCAATATTGGGATATTTGGTATTTCGTAACCGCATTAAAGGGGTTTACTTTTCCATCCTCACCCAGGCAGCTTTGCTGGTATTTTTTCATCTGTTTAACGGTCAACAAAAATATATCAACGGAAGCAATGGACTCAAAACAGATACCACTATGATTTTTGGGACTCAGGCGGGTTCCCCCGCCGCCCAACTGGTATTTTATGAATTGTCTATTCTGTTGATTATTTTAATTTATTTACTGTGTCGGTGGCTGACCAGTGGGAGGTTTGGGCGTTTATTGGTAGCCATTCGAGATGATGAAAATCGGGTGAGATTTTCCGGCTATGACCCCACGGGGTTTAAGGTTTTGGTCTTTGCTATTTCTGGGGCGATCGCCGGAATTGCTGGGGCATTATATACTGTTCAAAGTGGTATTATCACCCCTAGTTTTATGGAGGTAGCCTTTTCTATTGAAATGGTGATTTGGGTCGCCGTTGGTGGTAGGGCGACTCTGGTGGGGGCGATTTTGGGAACTGTCTTAGTTCGCCTCGGTCAAACCTTCCTCAGTGAACAATTCCCCCAAGTTTGGCTGTTTTTTCAAGGCGCATTATTCTTAATTGTGGTGACAGTTCTCCCTAGTGGTATAGTGGGATGGTTACGGACAGATGGTTGGGAATATATGCGATCGCTATTAGGTTTCCGACAGCCCATAATGACCTACCCTCAACTAGAAGAAGACCCAGAATTGCAACTAGAACGCGAAGAACTTGAGAGTTAATATTGAGTGGATTAATGGACTGGAAATGAACATCTTAGAAATCGAAAATGTTACCGTCAATTTTGATGGCTTTAAAGCCCTCAATAACCTTAACTTTAGCATGAAAGCTGGGGAATTGCGGGTAATTATCGGCCCTAATGGTGCGGGAAAAACCACCTTTTTAGATACCATCACCGGAAAAGTTCAACCCACCGAAGGACAAGTTAAATTTAAGGGGCGGAATTTACGAAATATCCCCGAATATAAAATCGCCCGGCTAGGAATTGGTCGCAAGTTTCAGACTCCCAGAGTTTATCTAAATTTGACGGTAGCCGAAAATTTGGATCTGGTGGTTAATCAAAATAAAAATGTGTTTACCACCCTATTTCGTCGCCCTATTTCTGGGGAAAAACGAACGATGGCGGGACTGTTGGAAACGGTGGGTTTAGCAGCCAAAGGAGATTTAAAAGCGGAATTTTTAGCCCACGGTGAAAAGCAGCGCCTAGAAATTGGTATGCTAGTCGCCCAGTCCCCCGATTTATTATTAGTTGATGAACCGGTGGCGGGACTAACTGATGAGGAAACGGAAAACGTCGGTAATTTATTGTTAGCCTTAGCGGAAAGCCACTCAATTATTGTGATTGAACATGATATGGAATTTGTCCGACAAATAGCGCGTCAGGTGACAGTATTACATCAAGGTTCGGTTTTGTGTGAGGGAAATATGGAACAGGTGCAAAATGACCCCAGAGTGATTGAGGTTTATTTAGGAAAAGAGGAGTAAGTAAAATGACATCAACTCAAGCGGATATCCAACCCCATATTATCCCATCAAACCTAATGTTACAGGTTTCTGGTGTGAATGTTTATTACGGAGAAAGCCACATTTTACGCGATGTTGATTTAAGTGTTCCGGTCGGGGAGATGGTTTGTCTAATTGGTCGTAATGGTGTGGGAAAAACTACCTTATTAAAAACCATCATGGGACTACTCAAACCCCGCACCGGACAGGTAAAATTTGCCGATGTTCCCATTACCCAAATTCCCACCCACAAACGGGCTAAATTAGGCATTGGTTATGTTCCCCAAGGGCGAGAAATTATCCCCCGCGTCACGGTGCAGGAAAATCTCCTGTTAGGCTTAGAAGCCTCTGGGGAAGTCGGGAGAGGTAAAAGAGAAATACCAGAGGATATTTTTGATTTATTCCCAGTGTTAAAAACTATGCTGTCTCGTATGGGGGGAGACCTTAGCGGTGGTCAGCAGCAACAGTTAGCGATCGCCAGGGCGTTAATGGGAAAGCCACGTCTATTAGTCTTAGATGAACCCACAGAGGGCATTCAACCTTCAATTATCCTAGAAATTGAAGCAGCGGTGCGGCGGATTATTGAAACTAGGGGAATTTCTGTGCTATTGGTGGAACAGCATTTACACTTTGTCCGCCAAGCCGATCGCTATTATGCCATGCAAAAAGGCGGAATAGTTGCCTCTGGCTTAACCGAAGATCTCAGCGCGGAACTAATTAAAGAGTTTTTGGCGGTCTAAATGCCACCATTAATCATCTGACGTATTTCTAAAGCAGTTGCTGGGGCTAATAACACGCCGTTGCGGTAGTGTCCCGTAGCGAGTAGGACATTACCAAAACCCGCCAAAGGACCGATAACGGGGGCGGGTCTACCTTCGGGACGGGGCCTTAGCCCATGCCATTGGTGGATAATTTCCCCTTGGGCGAGGGCGGGACAAATAGCGATCGCCCTTTCCAGAAGAAAATCAACTTGTTGTAGTTGCGGTTGGACTTCCCCGCTGGGGTCTGGAAATTCCACGGTTGCACCCACCCAATATTCAGAACCCCCCAAAGGTACAATATGCACATCATCTCCTGTAATCACAGGTTGGGGATGATTACCCCCCAAAGGTTCACGAAAGCGGAACTTGAGGGCTTGTCCGAGGACGGGTTTAATGGTTAACCCAGAGGGCAAAGATTGGCTCTGAAGTAGGGGTGTAGTCCCCAAACCCGCCGCCACCACCACCCAGTCAGCCGGAAGGCTTCCAGAGTCAGTATTTAGGCGCTGACAGAGTTTCTGACCATGACCCAACTGGGTAATTTCCCAGCCCTCGACATTAACACCAAAGTTAAATGTAGCCCCATTTTTTTGGGCGGCTTCGACCAAAGCCTTAGTTATGGTTGTGGGGTTAACTTGACGATCGCTTGGGGAATATATAGCCCCTGTGACTCGCGAACAATCAATCTGGGGATAATGCGATCGCACAGTTGGCTGATCCATTAACTCCAGATGAAAACCTTGTTCACGGCGGATAGTAGCTAATTCCTGCCAACGATGCCAATTTTCCCCCTCAAACCCTAACATCAAAATCCCTTGGCGGTTAAAAGGAATGGCATACCCATTACAGGCTTCCAATTCAGGAATTAGGGTTTCATAGCGAGCCATACTGTCGCGCCGTAAAGCCCAAGCCCGCCCCTTGGTTTTGTGACTGATGACCCCCATTAATACCCCCAAAGCGGCGGCGGTTGACTGGGTAGCGGGTGGATGACGATCTACCACGGTGACGGTTAACCCGGACACCAGACTAAGTTCATAGGCGATCGCCGCCCCGATAATGCCACACCCGACAATCACAACCCTAGTCATAAGCCACCATATACCCTTCCCTAACTACCTATTCCCTAAACTTGGGGAAATTTGCTCAAAAACAAATCCAGGTCTTTCAGGGCTTCCTGATAGCTGATAGCAGCCTGTTGGCGATCGGCTTTAGCCGCCGCCTCACTCATATCCTGTAAATGCTCAAACACCTCGCGGGACAACTTGCGGGCTTCTGGTTGTTCATTGGGAAGTAGGTTGCGAACTACATAGTTCATTTCCTGAAGTACAGTACCAAAGGGACCGTGAGCAAAATTATCGATATTGATCCAGTCACCCTTTTGGATATAACCTGCCAGTTCTGTGGTGGAGCGATCGCGTATAGCCGCGATATTAGACTTATACTCCTGGATTTTTTCAAGCTGAATACTGCTATAGCTGGGAGGTTCCACCGCCACAGGAGAACTGCAACCCACCACGAAGGCGGTTACAAATGCCAAAACACAAGCCAAAATTGAACGATAACGCTTCATAACCAAAATTGTTTTTTTGAAATCTGCTCCGATTTGCACAAAGCACAAACGGTTTAACAAACCATTGTGGCAGAAAACATCTACCACAGCTTATTGAATTGATAAATTAGGCTAAACACAGGGTCAAGCTACCCTTTGGGTCGGAATTGCTTTTCTACCAAACTGGCTATGATATCTCTGGGCATTAACCGAGGTAAGTTGACAATAATCTGATTAGAGATGCCTCCGGTCACCAGGGTAGAGTCTTTTTTGTCTAAGCTAGAGAGGGTTTCCTTCACCACTTCGGCGGCGCTGGCATAATTGTTACCAGAGCTTTTCATGGACTGGGGAAATTCGGCATTTTCAAAAAAATTCGATTCTGTCGGGCCAGGACAAAGGCATAAAATCCGCACCCCTGTATCCTGATTTTCTGCCCATATAGCCTGACTAAAGTTGACCACAAAGGCTTTAGTGGCAGAGTATACAGACATATAGGGTAGGGCTTGATATCCGGCGATCGATGATACATTGACGATCGCCCCAAAGCGGCGGGCTTTCATCACCCCCAGGAATAGATAGGTCAACTCTACCAGGACGGTAACATTGAGTTGCACCATTGCCAATTGTTTAGTGAGCGATCGCTCATCCAAAGGTCCATAGTCCCCAAACCCGGCATTATTCACCAGCAGATCCACCGTCTCAGGTCCCCCCGCCACCTGGTCAAAGATTACCTGTCCGGCGTTGGCTTCGGTGAGGTCTTGGCTGATTACCTGGACTTTTACCCCATATTGGGATTGTAACTCCCCGGCTAAGTTTTCCAGTTTATCTTGCGATCGGGCTACCAAAACCAGATCGCCCTTTTGGGCTGCTATTTGTCTAGCAAAGGTTTCACCAATACCGAATGAAGCCCCTGTTACTAACGCTTTTTTGATTTGCATGATGTGATCTTCAAATATTACGGTTGACGCAGAATGCCAAACACACAAGTATACCCATGCAAAAATGTAGCATTTCCCACGGGTCCGATTTCACCATTACAGAAAAATCCCGTTAGGGGTATTTTAAAATACTCCCGAAACAGATTCGAGTCAAAATCTGGCTGACCATAAAGATTTTCTCCCCGTCCCAAACAGGAAAATATCAGCGCCCCTTCCGTGGCCACTGGTGCCGTCGTTTCTGTCAGCTTCTGGTGACCACTTAGCAAGCCTTTCAAGTCTTCCGCAGAAGTGCGACTATCGCGCAAATGAAACTGAATGCGTTGTCCTGGTCTAACGCGATCGCCTATAGCCATAGCCCCCACTCTGGGGTCAACTCCCATCAAATTACGAATTAAAAAATCCCCCGATTCTAATTTAGCTTTAAACTCATCGCGCGCCACACCCACAAATAACGAATTTTGAGCCAGTTTGCGGTCATCTTCCCCCAATTCCGCTATCAATTCCTGTAGTGCTTCTAAAGGCGCAACTTCACGGCGATCGTTAATATTCAGACCATCAGTTTCCGAACATTTCTCCACCGTCAAGATAATATTTCTTTCCCCTTCACTCACCCGATAAGGCTCCCCAATGGGACGACATCCCTGGGCGACAATAGTTTCCAAGACAATATTTCCCGTTAAGGCCACTCCCACAGCTTCAGCAGAGTACATCTCGCCGTTACAAAATACAGCCGTCGCCCGACCCATCATCCCAGAACTAGCTAATCCTCCCACTTTCGGCGATGCTGGATAGGCATAATCTAACCCTTGGAGTAGATCATTAATCTTCCCATAAAACGGGTCAATCAACAAAATAAATTGAGGGTCATTTTGGGGATGAACCCCAATTAATTCTACCCAGTCCTCTGGGGGGTTATCTAAATCAGGTAGATCATTGGTATTTAGATGAAACGGACAAATATCAACCCCCGGAAGATGGGCTAAACATAAGCCTAATGCGGGTTTACCCTCGATTTCTTTGACCTGTGTTTCCGTCTGCATACCAACTATACCGCCACCTGTACAGCCAATTAGCACCCGCACCGAAAGCTGTTCCGCTAATAATGGCATGAGTCTGGGATAATCACTGCTAAACGCCGAAGAGATAAACACCAAACCTAGATCTGGCGAAGATTTCAGCGATTCTTGACATTGTTTAACTACCTCCGTCACTGCTGCTTCTAACGATGGACGAGTGGAAATCGCGCTGACCCACTCCATGGGTCCTGTTGTATTTATCATTATCCTAAAGTTGCTATCACGTAAAACTCCTGGGAGGGTTGGAAGCTCCGTGATTGATCACGGAGAGGAAAACCGACTCAAGCGGATGACCGCCGCCAGCACCCCCTTGCGGGGTGGAGGGGTATGGTTGCCCCTCCATGGAGCTATGGTTGGCTCCGACTCCCTTGCGGGGTAATGTTTGCGCTTGCGCTAACGCGCACGCTGCGCGAACGCCAATGTTCAGAGTCGGTACTATCCAAATCGCACGTCCTTAACCCCTTAGAGATGTTTAACGATTCGGTTCTAGGGCCTGGAACTAGCACGCATTCCAGGGTAGGAACTTTAACTCTTGCTCTGAACGGAGCCAGTTAAGGCTATAGCTGGTCAGCTACCTGAAAGGGGGGCACGAAGCCCCCGTGCTTCAGCCGGGGGTGCTGACTTGATTTATGGTGGGTTACGAGAAATATTAAAAGATTACTTCCGATTTTGGGTTGACGCTTTCGAGTGATCTATTACAAACTATGGGCAGCCTAAATCGATCTGATGTAGGGAACTATCTCAATGATTGCCTGCTATGATAGTTGATTGGGTCAGGCTTTTGGTAAAATTGCTAAGATTGGACAACAGGTTATATGAACAACGAAATTAACGAAGCCATCGAACAAGGACGGGAAGAAGCCCGTAACATCTGTGATATCCAAGGCGGAACCTCCCCAGAGTGTGCCGCGGCTTGGGATGCTGTAGAAGAACTTCAGGCGGCGGCTGCTCATAAAAAGCAAAAACCCCAGAAAAGCTCTTTTGAGGTTTATTGTGACAATAACCCAGAAGCCGCAGAGTGCCGGCTTTACGACGATTAACTGCCCCTGGTTTACCTAACTCCCCTAGCCTTGGCTAAATCGCCATGCTAGGGGGCATCCTTGACCCATAATGGGTCATATTTTTTCGGTTTTGGGAAAACTGACCGAAATTGTCTTGGGTCGCTCCTGCACTGTCTCAGCACTCTCTATCAAAATATAATGTTAAACCCCATATCCATAGCTGCTACTCCGTCAAGTCTGGAGACTTGGGTTTGGATGGATTACAGACTCGCGGTTATATTTACGATTATCCTTCCCCTAATTTTACTGATTTGGGCTCTCGTCAAAAAGCTGGAAGCTATTACTCACCTGTTGATTATCTATTGGCGGGTCGCTAGTCTGTTGATGATTACCCTTTATCTGATGATCGCCGCTATCCCCATAGGTTTTATTTGTGCGATCGCTTCTCGTATCCTCATTCCAATTAGTTTATGGTTTTGGGTCGATCTCAATGAGGAAATCGAGGATATGCAGCCTTCCCCCTTAAAATTGACCCTCACCAGTTGGCGATGGGCTATTACTGTTTATAATGCGATCGGGGCCTTGATTTTTCTCCCTTCCCTCCGATGTGCTTTTTTAGGCGCTGAGGATTTATTGGCTGACCCCGGCTGTAGAATTTGGCTTGACCCCCCTTGGATGTATAAAGAGATTTTTCATCCCGGTTGGAATCCCCCATTTTTGGGCTTTTTGGCAATTGTCGGCCTCTTAATTTATGTCGGATGTTTTGCCTATTTTGTTGTCATTCGTCTCGGAAGACAGGGACGTTCTGCTACCGGAAATTAATCTGATGCAAGATACCTTGGAAAATTACACCAAAAAACATCCTGGGGAAGTTTTGCTCGTGCGGGTCTCCGTTGACGGCGAATTAGATGAGATTGCCATTTTTAAGGGTTTTTCTAGTTCTCTCATGCGACCTACTGCTTTTGACCCGGATATTCCCGTTTTACCTGACCATGCCGAAATTTTGGAGATAGATCGCCTCGTCAGTCCCTATGACCCCGCCAACCCTAAATATATTCAACGAGGATTGACTTGGGATACAATGCAAAGCCTACTCTAACCACTTTTTCCCACTTCCATGATCACCCCGCACCATCACCTTGTTATCATTGGATGATCGAGCAGGCAATCAGGGGCTATGCAAAATCAACCTTCCATTAAACAAGCTAGGCTGGGTGATCCGGAGGCGATCGCATCCGTAATTCAACACCTCCTCCCCCTTGAGGATACCACTGTTTACACCCAGCTCAAAAATGATTATCTCGAAATCACCCTAGAATCTCCAGAACTTCCTCCTCAGGATTATTCCGTTCATTTACTTAAACAAATTGTTAGTAAAATTCAGCCTCAGCATATTACCAACATTGTCGTTCAAGGTCGAGAATTAGGGCAATTTAACCCCGCATGGACTCAATGTATTGACATCACTCAAACCCCCCCTCATAAACCACCCAAGCTATCAGCATATCGCTTTAAATGGCCGCGATGGTTCCCTTATCCTAGTTCCTGGTTAAGGGCAACTTGCTTATTTTTATGGGCTTTTATTGTCTTGACTATTTTCGCGCGATGGGGGGGCTTTTGGAGTTCTTTTATCTATGACATATCAAATAATCATCACCTAGCATTGTTGATTTTAGCCATTAGCTTAATTGCAGCAATTGCCGTTTTTTCCTATAGCCATCATTTCATAACATCCGCTTTTAAAACACCTCGAAAATTCTCGAAATATCCCGGTTCACAGAGTATTTGGGAAGGCATACTAGCTGTAATTGTCTTATTGATAGCTACATTAATCTTTCTGATAGTTGTTGTGCCTTTTTATCCTGAAAGCTGTTCCATATACAGCTCTTATTGTCATGTAAGATATTGGGAATCAGCCGAATTGGTAGTTAGTTCAGGTATGTTAGTTTCCTTTATTTCAACCCTGTATTTATATCAGGCGGAATTCTTAATCAGAAAGCACATTTCTCGCCAACAAATCTTAAAATTTGCCTCCATTGCCGCCGTTTCATGTATCATTATGATTAGCTTGCCCATAGGTTATAGGAACTTGGCATACATCAAAGGTATAGTGACCGATATTGTCGCCAATTCCCAAAGTCTAATCGCTACCACAACCCAACCAGCAGCAGAACCCCTAATTAATTCCGAACCCGCACTACAAGTAGAGATAGACGCACCCACAGAACCCGCACCACAAGTAGAGATAGACCCACCCACAGAACCCGCACCACAAGTAGAGATAGACCCACCCACAGAACCCGCACCACAAGCAGAGATAGACCCACCCACAGAACCCCTAGTTAATTCAGATCCTTTTGGTGAAGCCGTCCGCAAAGCCATAGAAGCAGCCAATTTAACCCAAACTGCTCAATCAAAACAGGACTGGGAAACCATAGCGCGAAATTGGCAGCTCGCCAGCCAACTCATGCAGGAAGTCTCCTTTGATGACCCTAATTATCTAACTGCTCAAGATCGGGCTGTTCTCTATTACAATAACTACAATTACAGCCAGACCATGGCCACTCAAGCCACCAATTAATCAACTCTTTAACTACCCTCTCCCCGTATTATCATGTAGGGGCGGGTTCCGCTGTCAATTATACTTCCCAACCAGAAGATTAATAAACCCGCCCTCCACCTAGGGCTGTCAATTATACTTCCCAACCAGAAGATTAATAAACCCGCCCTCCACCTAGGGCTGTCAATTATACTTCCCAACCAGAAGATTAATAAACCCGCCCTCCGCCTAGGGCTGTCAATTATCTATTATCAATTATTAATGTAGGGGCGGGTTCCGCTGTCAATTATACTTCCCAACCAGAAGATTAATAAACCCGCCCTCCACCTAGGGCTGTCAATTATACTTCCCAACCAGAAGATTAATAAACCCGCCCTCCACCTAGGGCTGTCAATTATACTTCCCAACCAGAAGATTAATAAACCCGCCCTCCGCCTAGGGCTGTCAATTATACTTCCCAACCAGAAGATTAATAAACCCGCCCTCCACCTAGGGCTGTCAATTATACTTCCCAACCAGAAGATTAATAAACCCACCCTCACCCACCATTATTAATTATTAATTATTAATTATTAATTATATCTCCATATAGTAGGCGGGTTGATTCATGTTAGTTAACCCGCCCCTATGGGACTATTTACCCTTTTGTTGATTTTTCGCCTGTTCTAAGGCGATTTCTTTCATGGCTTGGAATGAATTGGCATTAGAGGAACCTTCGATCGCTTTCACCGCCAAATCTTGAACTTGTTTTAGGGCGGAGTCTAGTTGTTTGGAGATGCTTTGAATGCGATTTTCTTGATTGCTAATGGTTTCGCTGAGGGATTTAACTCGCAGTTCGTAGAACTGTTTTTGCCCTTCCACTTCTTTACCCCATAAATCCGCCTTGATTTTAGCTTGATAATTGCCGATATTCCGCCCCATTTCCTTACCTTTTTTAATGGCATCTTCTAGGTTTTGCTCAAATTCTGCCACCTTAGTTTTAACTTCTAAGTGTTCTTGTTCTCGTTGAGCGATCGCCGTTTCTTTTTCTAACCATTCTTGCTGCTTTTGCTGTTGCAATTCCTCAAGCTGTTGGTAGAGTTCCGCCTGATTTTGTTGATATTGTTCTTCGTCTAAGTCTCGCTCAAGCTGGAGGTTATATTGATAACTTTCCTGGTCACGCTCCCGGTTTTTAGTCTCCGTCTGATTGCGTTCTTTAACTAACTGTTGATGTTCTTCTTTTTCCTTCTTCCAGGTGGCTTGTTGTCCTTGCCATTCCTGTTCTAAAGTCTCCTGGCGATCGCTTAATTCCTCCTCAAATTCTTTAAAACTCTGATGATACTGCTCAATTAAAACATCTAAAGTATCATCACTTATTGACTCAATATTATGCAGTTCTAGCAAATGCTGTTCCGCCTCTGCTACCCCATTTCGTAATTCTTGCAGTCGGGTAGCTTCTGAGGTTAACTGGTCTGATAATTCACTAATTACCCCCCCAAAACTTGACTGAAGTATAGTTAAGTTATCTAGGGTAGATTGCAATTTTGACTTATTAAACTTAGGAGGTTGTGCGGGTGGTGTAACCGTCTTCACGGGTGTAGTTGCTGGGGGTGTAGGCGGCGGTGGTGGCGCGGCGGCGGGGGATTTACTAATCTCTGCTTTCAGAGCTTCCTGTTCTTTTTGCAGTTCATGATAGGCTGCTAAAATTTCGGCTTTTGTGTTGCGATCGCTAATTTTTGCCATGATAATTAATCTCCGCTTTATCCTAGTTTAGTTTCTCATCAATTATTGATTGTTACGATTCCCAGAAAACGCTCTCATTGCCAAATCTTGAGCCTGTTTCATGGTTTCCTGTAACTGTGCCGACAAATTCGTGATTTGTTCATTTTGTCGCTCAATAGTTGCTTCTAAAGATGCCACTTGCAATTCATATCCCTGTTGATTAGATTCCCATTCCTTAGCCAACAGATCCGCCTTCACTTTTGCCTCGCGAGTAGCTTCTTGAATCGCCTCTTCTTTGGCTTTATTTAAAGCCTGTTTTAACTCTTCCTTAAAGGTCGCCACCCGTTGGCGATCGCTCTCAAATTTAGCCTGTTCCGCATTCAACACTTTTTCCCTTTCCCGCCAATTTTTCTCATGTTCTTTAGTCGTTTCTTCAATTTGACGTTCTAAGCGACGTTTCGCTTCCTCATATTGATCAGTTTCAATTTGTCGCTGTCGCTGTAAATTATAGCTATAATCTTCCGCTTCCTGCTGACGATGTTTCGCCGTATTTTCTTGATATTCAGCCGCAGCAGTCTCAAAGTCCTCTTGTTCTTTTTCCCATAACTTCCGTTCCCTAGCTATCTCTTTTTCCAGGCTTTCTTGGCGTTGGCTGGCTTGTGTCTCTAGCCGGTTCATCTTTTCTTGATGTTCTTGCGTTACCAGATGCAAAACATCAGCCACCATCCGAATTTTCTGGAGTTCTTCCAGTTGCTGAGATTGAATACTAATGCCGCGTTTAATAGCATCTAATTTCGCAGATTCGGTTTCCAGTTTTTCCGAGAGTTCCGTGATTACACCACTAAAATCTAGCTGTAAATCTGCTAATCCTTTCACCAGGCTATCAACCGTATAAGTCGCCGCCTGTTCCAGAACCTGTTTCCGTTTCTCCCGTTCGGCTTGTTCTTCTTTCGTGGCTACCTTGGAAACTATATTTTGGCGATCGCTAATAATTTTAGAGAACGCCGCCATAATTTGAGACTGGGTTTCTAAAGATGCTAATTTGCTCATTATTTCACCTCAAATGCTAATTTTAGAGTCAGAAAATACCCCAAAAATGGCTAACTTAACTCTCTTGGGTATCGACAAATCTCCGGATTTTAGCGATACTTATATCTGAGTTGTTTTGATGCTCACTTCTAGCGGGTTTATCCGGGTTTAAAGTTGCTAAAATGGCGCGACAATTGGGGCAGCGATTACCTTCCCAGCAATAGCAACCATCCATTAATCCGATTAGCAAAGACTTCAAACGTTGATTTTCTTCGAGAACAGCCTGATAGTTTGTCTGAATTGATTTTACCACAAAACTAATATGTTGCAAATCATCAGATAGACTGGAGATATCTTCTAGGGTATGATTTCGGAGGCGATCGCTTAAACTCAAGTTTTCCAGCAGTTGACGTTCCCACAAATCCTTTCGCGTTAACCGGACTACATTTTTCATCAGATACCCTCTAAATTTCAACTGGCTAACCCTCCCCTCGGTAAGAGGAGAGTTAAGCTATCCATCCGATTCAATCCCTAAGACACTGCTACCGGAACTTGTTGATCATTAACCGGAGGTAACATCATCTCATTGTCGCGATCTGAGGGAGAATGAGCCGCCATTAAACAAGCCACTTCATGGGGTGACAAATTATCCAAACAGATCATTTGTCGGGTTCCTTCCAAATCAATCATACGGGACAGGTTAGCCGGATCAGCTAAAACCGCCGCCGCCTGTTCTAAAATCGACCAATCACTACGTTCTACCCAAGACCACTTTAAACTATAGTAATTAATCGGTTTTACCACTCCATTTTCATCCGGTTTCTGACCAGAATGGCGGACAAATTCCGGCACAAAAATCCCCATAGCAGGTTCTACACCTTGGCTTTGTACAGAAGCCACCAACCGGTTAAAATCACTGAGAGAGCGACTTTTAATATAAGTGACCAATACAACACCTTGGGGGAGTTCTCCCGATTCAGCTACAAACCAAATTTGTCCCCATAATGTGTTGTTAGTTTGCCCTAAACTGCCAAAAAATTTGCTAAATTTGATAATCGTCATCGAGCATTTAGAGCCATATTCTTCATCTCCAATCATCCATTTTCCCGATTGGCAATTATTACGGACAGCGATCGGCATTTCCGGCACTAGCATCGCTTCTTTGTGCTTACTTCCAAATACAGAAATTGTGGGTTTTTCGTTAGTTTTATTCATGGTTTCTACAACTCGTGAAAATGTGGACAAAATCAGCGTTTAGCGAATCACAGAAACTGTTTTTTCTGGTTCGGGATAAGTAGATAATGGTTGGGGTTGTGCTTTCAAAATCTTTAAGGCGGCGATCAGTTTCTCTAAAGTCTCCGTGTGAGCGGCAGTAAAATGAATGCTAAATCCTGTACCGTCGCGCGTATAACCCGGACAGACTAGGGACGCTGAACCTAGTTCCTCATGGGTGGCAATATAGAGCCAGTCGTGATCATTTAGTTGGTAATGGGTATCAGTCCAAGTCCTGAGCATGGGATCTGTCCTCCGGTTCGCCATTTCACCCAACATCTGGAAGCCTTAGACTCTACATCTATGGCATGATGTGGTTTTATTGACAGTTGAGCGCTATCAGTAGAGCCTTGGCAGTTGATGCTTTGTTCAACTACATCTATACTAACAAGTGTTGATGGTTTCGTCAAGTTATCAGTTGAAATTTTGTTCAAGGTGTCTTATAATAGAGACCAGGAGGACAATGCCGTGGACGAAACACAAACTTTTGGTAAATTGATCCGTCAGGCTCGCAAGGATAGGGGCTACTCCCAGCGAGAACTGGCGGGGTTGCTTGGTGTGGACTTTACCTATCTATCAAAGCTAGAGAACGATCGCGCTGATTATGCTCCCAAAGAGGAGGTAATCCGGGGTTTAGCGCGAAATTTGGGCATAGATGAGGAGGAGTTAATCTTTTTGGCGGGACGCATTCCCCACCATTACGAGAATTTCCTCAAACAGAATAACCGGGAGATCACAGCGCTATTTCGACGACTTCAGGAAAACCCTAATTTTGCTAAACAGGTATTTGATGCAGCTTCGGGGAAAGATCAGTGAGTATTCTCAAACCCTATCGCTTTTATGCGAAAGAATCTATTGAACGTCGCGCTGATCAGATTCTTCAGCGCATGGCGGCTACCCCTAATTTTGCTCCTCAGTGGCCTTTTGAGTCGAGTTTGGTGGCGGACTTTTTAGATTTGGGGGTAGTATGGGATTACATACCAGCGGACGAACAAGGGGCGATCGCCGCCCGCATTATTCCCGCCGCTAGACAAATTGAGATTAACGAAGAGATTTTAGAAAAACCCCAAGGGTTTATCGAGTCTACGATCGCCCATGAAATCGGACACTGGGTCCTTCATATTAATCAGGATGAGGTGGACGGGGTAGCTCGACAGTTAGAATTGAATCTGGGAAATTACGGTTGGTCATCCTCAACAGCCCAGGAACCATTTGTCTGTCGCAGTGGTGCGGTTTCCTCTCAAATTGCTTCCATTGAATGGCAGGCTCAATATTTTGCCAGTTGTCTGCTGATGCCTCGTCATATTTTGGAGGAAAAGCGATCGGGTCGCGATCTCAGTAAGTGGTCTCATCTCTACAGTATTAGGGATGAGTTGGGGGTGAGTATTTCTAATCTGACTAACCGCCTACAAGATTTGGGTTGGATTACTATTCCCAAAGGTCAGCGCCAAATTTATCTGGGAGAAGCTGATTTAAACAAGCAACAACGCTTATTCGGTTAAGCTGGGTAGTTTCAACATCACCCCAGCAATCAACCAGTAATAAACGGCAACGGGGTCGGTATCGAGAGGATACCAGTAGGGGTTGTAACCGATAATGATAATAAAAATCCAGAAGACAATACCATCATTTCTCAGATGAGAATTGCGGACTTGATGATAAGATTTGAAACCTTCGATCATCAGGGTGGTTACCAATATTAAAAAGGCGATCGCTCCTATGATGCCTAATTCGTAGATGAGTTTAGAATAATAGGTTTCTAGTAGCCGTGTGCTACCTAGACTGCGGGTGGCATTAGTCCCTCGTCCGAGTCCATTACCTAATAAGCCTCGGCTATTTCTGAGAGTCCACTGAGTTTGATCTATGACAAATTCGGGAGGGGGGGATGCTATCCAGCGTCCGGTAAAACTTTCAATTCGTCCCTCGGCTAGATTAGGAAATATGACGAGGGTAGTTAACAAAAATAGTCCGATGGCTAAAAAGCTAATTAATAATCGCTTCCAACGAGATATATGACTGGTGGCAACCATTAATAATATCAGCACCACAGGTACGGCCAAAAAAGCGGTTCTCTGACCTGAGATGACGGCATTTATCATGATTAAGAATAGGGAAAATCCGCCAGTTATCTGCCAAGTGATTTTCGGGTCATTGAGGGCAGTTAGAAAAGCAAAAAAGGCACTGGAAATTAAAAACCATGTCCAATGCCACGGCGAGACAAAGGTTCCTGGAAGTCGGATAAAATTGGCTTCTGGTAGGTAGCCTAAAGAACCCCCAACTAGACACTTGCGCTGTAGGTTGGCTGTTAGTAAAAGATGGGGTTCTAAGCCGCTATTGTCAGGACAAACACCTGTGATGACTAACCAAAATTGAGCGATACCTAGCAGACAACATACTATGGCTAAAACTACCTGTAAACGATTGAGGAAATAGACATCTTGACTTTTACGGATCAGGTAATATCCACAGGTGATTAGGGGGATATATCCGATTAAGATGGCTAATCCGAAAATCCCCATAACTATGGGAATTCCCCTAGGGTCATCACTAAAATGTTGCCCTCCATTGACGATAATTAGGTTAATTAAAGCAATCCCTACAAAGATTAATAGCGGGATTTTGAGATGTTTATTAATCAGAATTGCTTTGCCTTCACGAATTAAGACAACCAGCATTCCTAAAAGGGCGGGAATGTAAAATAATATATTTTTTAGTAAGTGAAAAATAGGTCGATCATCCCCTACCCAATAGGCGATCGTCCCCGCCAAAGGTAAATAAATCAGTAAACCCCATAATCCTTGGCGGGGATATCGGTAGGATAAAGCCGCACAGAAAATGGTGATAATTACATAAATAATCGCGATCGCCCCTAGGTCATTTCCAAACATGACCATAGCGACAATTAATGATAAAACACTCACCCAACCCAGATAGGGAACTAAGCCTGATGTGTGATTAAATAAAGATTCGGAGTCGGTGACTGTAGGTATCTCGTTTTCTTCCTCTGTGAAAGCGGAGGAATGAGGGGGAGATTCATTTTGATACTGTAATGATGAAGGATGATTGTTGGGTTCTGACATGGATGCACTTTACCCTTACTAATTGTCACCCTGATTCAAATTCGATCGCCCAAATTTGACAAATTCGTTGCTGCTTTTGGGACGGTAGTTGATGGTAGACACTAAGTATCTCTTGGTGGGTGAAATCAACAATTAGGGCAGATATTTGGTTAGGATTTTTAGTCCTGACCAAGGCAGATTTTAATTGTTCGAGATCAGCCATTCGTTAATTAAGTTATTCAGATGGGGAATTGGGGGACTCCGAGGGTAGCGGTAAACTGGTTAAGTCCGTTGGCGGGTTGACTGTCCGATCGCCCTCGGAATTGGGACGCGGGTTCATATCCTCGGATTCTAGGGTTTCGGTAAATTCGGTTAATTGTTGAAAGAGGCGATCGCTGATCCTAAACATGATCGGATCTTCTGGCTGATTCTCTGCCATGTCCTTGACTCCACGAATTTAGATCAGTTGTTTAACCAAGGGGATGATAATTCCGATTAGAGACCCCCCCAATAGGGAAAATAAGCATAAGATACTGACCCCAAAGCCAATCATCCGCTTTTCCGCCGCCTGATAGTATCCCCACGCATAGAGAATGCGCCCAACTATCCATACTGCCCCCAAACCCGCAGCCACTAAGGGACTGACAAACTCAGAAAACAGCCACAACGCTGGAAGGAACATAATTAACTGTTCTAGGGTATTTTGCTGTACCCGCAAAACTCTTTCAAAGTTGGGATCGCCTGTCATGTCAGGAGGCATAACCTTATATTTCATTCTAGCTCTACCTACGTTGATGGTGACAACCAGGTATAGGATAAGCGCAGATGCAGTGATTAGGCTTGGCCAAGGTGACATAGATTGATTGCCTCGTGAGTATCTACCACAATATTAACCTGCTTCGCCATTTTGGGTGGGAATTTCTCCGTATCTACCCTCAGACAGGTTTTTAGCCCATTGTGATCACAGTCACATAAATTTGGTCAAATGATCACAATCATTCAAACTAGCCGATCACGAGACTTTTTCAGGATTATCACGGTATCGGCGGATAGTCGTCACGGCAATCTTACGGCAGATCGTCAATAATCGATATTGTTGAAACCGAGAGATAGGTAAGTTAACCGTGATTCTGAACCCACAACTATTAAATCTTATTTCCATCGAAAAGTCAAGATATTTCCAGGAAATTAATCTGAAGTCCAAGCTGGAAGTCATCTTCACTAAAATGGTCAGCAAGTTGGGTTTAAATAATCACCAAAACTTGCATCATGAACATCCCCATTTTTCGAGGAACTATCAAGATAATACTACCATGAATATTGACATCCTAAATCGCCCAATAGTTCAGGACATTTTAGTTGATAGTAATACCATGGAGAATATTGATCAATATCCCATTAACATCCTCCACAATATTGCTCTAGCGGAAACTGTATCGTAAGATTTACTATCAAAATATCAGGATTCGGCAGCTACAGCAAGAAAACAGAAAGCTGAAAGAACTAGCTTTTTTGGATGATTTAACGCAATTAGCAAATCGACGTAAGTTCTATCTTTATATGGAACATACTTTACCAAGCCAAAAAGGACAACCCATCTCTTTAATTCTCTTAGACATAGATTTTTTCAAGCCCTACAATGATAATTATGGTCACTTAGCGGGAGATTTATGTCTGCCAAGAATTGCCAAAGCTATTCAAGAAGCTATCACGGCTTCTCATAAGCAAAAGCCCTACTTAGCCGCCCGCTACGGTGGTGAAGAGTTTGCGATTATCCTACCGGGTCTTAAATTAAAAGAAGCCCTGAATGTAGCGAACCAAATTCGCCTGAAGGTTTTGGCTAAAAATATCCCCCACTGTGGGTCTGAGATTGGTTCATGTATTACCCTTAGCGCGGGAGTTGCCAGTCAAATTATTGGGGATGATTTATCACCAGAAGACCTGATATTAAGTGCAGATAGGGGATTGGATCAAGCGAAAAATAGCGGGCGTAACCGAGTTTTATCAGAGTCTTGATTGGCAATTAGTTCTCCTAAAGTTTTCATAGCCATATCTATTTTGGGAGACCAAAGTAAACCACAATTTAAGCGAAAGCAGTTTTGATAGTTTCCTGATGCAGAAAACATGGTACCAGGAGCAATGCTAATTTGGCGTTGGTAGGCTTCTTGGTAAAGTGCGATCGCATCAAAATGGGGTGGAAGTTCTACCCATAAGACGTGACCTCCTGTGGGGCGCGTTACTTTAGTTTCTGGGGGAAAATAATCACAAATTGCCTGAGTCATTCGTAAAACCTGTTCCCCATAAGCCCGTCGTAGGTGTCGGAGATGGCGGTCATAACCTCCATTGGCTAAAAAGGCAGCGATCGCTAATTGATTAGCTGCCGCTGTGACAATGTTAGTAAACAATTTGAGTTGTTCGACGGTGTTTTGATAACGACCAGCGACCACCCAACCTACCCGCAAACCGGGAGAAATGGTTTTACTACAAGAAGAGCAATATAAAACCAAACCCTTTTTATCAAACGCTTTAATCGCCTTCGGACGCATCTCATCAAAACCTAAATCTCCATAAACGTCATCTTCCACCAAAGGAATATCGTAGCGTTCCAGAATTTCCACTAAGGCTTTTTTCTTGCTATCTTCCATACAGCTTCCCAGGGGATTACTAAAATTGGAAACGATCGCACAAGCAGCCACCTGACCTTGACTCAGGGCGTTTTCCAAATCTGGTAATGATAAGCCGGATCGCGGGTGGGTGGGAAGTTCCAAGGCTTTTAGGTGTAGAGATTGCAAAATTTCTAACAATCCATAATAGGATGGGGACTCGATCGCCACTGTGTCCCCCGGTTTTGTGATCGCGCGTAGAGATAAATACATCCCCTCTGTCGTCCCATTCACAATCAAAATTTGGTCTGGGGTGAGGGAACAACCCGCATCCATTAATCTCCTGGCTACTTCATCGCGTAAAGGTTCCAACCCTGGTAGCGCGTTATAGGAGTGACAGACTTCTGGGTTTTGACGCATTACCTGTCCCATCAGTCGATTTAATGCGGCGAGGGGGAATAGTTCCGGGTCAGGGACGGCGGCACCGAGTTTAATCATTCCTGGTTCCCGTAGGACTTTATTGATCTTAAAAGCTATTGAGGTATCTACGTTACAGGCTAGTCCCGGAGGGGCTGAGGAGGTGGGTTCTGCGGGTGGAAGTGACAGAATATGGCGAACATAGTACCCCGACTGAGGACGCGCGACAATTAGCCCTCTGTCTTCGAGGAGGCGATAGGCTTCTAATACTGTAGTGATGCTAACACTCATCTGTTGGTGCATTTTGCGGACTGAGGGAATGCGCGAGCCTGGTTTCAGGGTCCCTTCTTTAATGAGGGACTGAATGCGGTTGGCTACCTGTTCATACAAATTCACTCCGGGAGACTTTTCCACGGGTCTGGCTTTCATGGTCATACCTCCAAATCCCTTACAAGGATACAGTTGCTGATTTTCTTACCATAACAGTTGCCAAAAATTAAACTGTTATGGCTACAATTCATCATAACTGCATCTGTTATTTTTGGCTGAGGTAGGTCATACTTTTTATAGAGTGATCGAAATTTACTTATTTTGGCGATCGCTTATTTATGTGAACCGCGATAAATAAGGGAGTTTAAAGTTAGCATCTCCTCTACTTTATGGTTTGTTACAACTGAATATTCATGGAGGAATTGTGGCGATGAAATCAACGGAACGAACTGCTTGTAGTACCATGCCATTGACGGGTAATGCTTTGGTGAATTATTCCGGCATTTACCCCACAAAAGGTATTGTTAATTGGTGGCAAAAAATACCTAGTTTATTGTATAATTTTCTGCTGGGTGGCGGGGATATCAGAATCTCTGAAAGTTATGATCAAGATGGTGATTTAGTCTGGGATGTTTATGACCCTTTCACTCGGCGCAATCAACGTTTTTATACGGAACAAGATGTCAGAATTTGGTTAGAATCCCGCTATTCTAAATAATCCGGGGTTTATTTGTCAACCCAATATCTGAGGGATATCTATTGAGTCTGTCAGTAGGTTAGACCCTACTTATACCCAATTTTTGATTCAGGGGGTTTTTATGGTGAAACAACAGAATTGGCAAAATCATCGGTTATTATCCCGATCGCATCTTTGGGGCGATCGTCTCATCAAACTGATACACAATACCATCGAATTTAGTCTCTTTTATGGTGAATATATAGTCATACCTCCCGACCAAAGACTAAAGCAACTGTCTCATAAATAAGACCAGATCACCTAACCCCCTAACCACCCTCTCCCAGAAGGTGAGAAGGTGGTGGGGGCTGATTTCTGTATTGATTGAGAATGGCTATATAGAATGGGACTAGAGTAACTGTCAACAATTCACATGATTGGGGATTATTCAATGGCTGAAAACTTAGTAAATAAATATCAATTTTGGGTAGATAGAGGCGGTACATTTACAGATATTGTCGCGCGCAAACCAGACGGTAGTTTAGTGACCCATAAACTCCTATCAGAAAATCCTCAACGTTATCAGGATGCTGTGGTAGCTGGTATCAAAGAAATTTTAGGAATTGGTTTGCATGAACCCATCCCAGAAAATTGTATTTCTGAGGTAAAAATGGGAACCACAGTAGCAACCAATGCACTCCTGGAACGCCAAGGCGATCGCACTGTGTTAATCATCACCAAAGGCTTTAAAGATGCTCTCCGCATTGGCTATCAAAATCGCCCCGATATTTTTGCCCAAGAAATCATTTTACCATCCCTGCTATATGAAAGGGTAATCGAAGCAGAAGAACGCTACAGCGCCCAAGGGGAAGAACTGCAACCTCTCCAATTAGAACCCTTAAAAATCGCCCTAAAAAAGGCTTATCAAGACGGAATTCGCAGTTGTGCGATCGCCCTAATGCACAGCTACCGCTACCCCAAACACGAACAACAAATCGCCGAAATCGCCGCCGAAATTGGCTTTACCCAAATTTCCGCATCCCACCAAATTAGCCCCCTCATGAAGCTAATCAGCCGGGGAGATACCACCGTAGTGGATGCTTACCTCTCACCCATTTTAAGGCGTTATATTGATAAAGTTGCCCAGGAATTATATGGCAACCAGCCCCCAAAAGATGCAGTATCTAGCCCGCCGCAAAACCTGCCTAAATTAATGTTTATGCAGTCCAATGGTGCTTTAACTAACGCCCAAAACTTCCAAGGAAAAGACAGCATTTTATCAGGACCTGCTGGCGGCATTGTCGGCGCAGTGAAAACCAGTAAACAGGCAGGTTTTGACAAAATTATCACCTTTGATATGGGTGGAACATCCACAGATGTCGCGCATTATAATGGCGAATATGAAAGACAATTTGAGACCGAAATTGCGGGAGTCAGAATGCGAACGCCTATCCTTTCTATTCATACTGTAGCAGCCGGGGGAGGTTCAATTTTATGCTTTGACGGTTTCCGCTATCGTGTCGGTCCAGAGTCTGCGGGTGCTGATCCAGGTCCCGCTTGCTATGGTGGTGGGGGACCTTTAACAGTTACTGACTGTAACGTAATGTTAGGCAAAATTAGACCCGAATTTTTCCCCCAAGTATTCGGACCCCAAGCCAATTCACCCCTTGACCCAGAAGTAGTTAAAGCCAAATTTAACCAGTTAGCCGCAGATATTACTCAAGCCACCGGAGACCCTCGCCAACCGGAAGAAGTGGCGGCGGGTTTTATTGCGATCGCCGTAGAAAATATGGCTAATGCGATTAAGAAAATATCCCTACAGCGGGGTTATGACGTATCCGAATATACCCTCTGTTGCTTTGGCGGCGCAGGAGGTCAACACGCCTGTGCGATCGCAGATACATTAGGCATTACACGGGTGTTTATTCATCCCTACGCTGGCGTTTTATCTGCCTATGGCATGGCCCTAGCAGATGTAGGTAACATCCGCGAGAAAGCCATAGAAGCCACGCTAAACGAACATTTATTAGCAGATATCACCCCAGTTTTAGCCGATTTAGAAACCGAAATGCGATCGGAACTTGACCCCCACAATTCCCCCAACGACATAGTTTTTTATCGCGCTAATTTAAAATATCAGGGGACTGACTCCACCCTAACCGTCCCATTTTCTCCCCAAGTCGAACCCATGAAAGCCGCCTTTGAAACCGAACACCGCACCCGTTATGGTTTTGTCAAAGCCGACAAAAAATTAATAGTTGAATCTGTATCCGTCGAAGTAGTCCGCCAGATGGAAAATCCCCCGGAAACCATATTATCTCGTCGAAATGATCAACCCCCATCTCCTATTGCTACCGTCCCTATGTTTGCTAATCAGAAATGGCAACAAACCCCCGTATTTCCCAGAGAGATTTTACAGCCAGGAGATGAAGTAATCGGACCTGCGATTATTCTTGAAGCCACCGGAACTAATATTATAGAACCAGGTTGGTCTGCCCAATTAACCGAACGCAATCACTTAGTTTTAGCCAAAATTTCCCAGCCCCAAACCTCCCCCATTGACACCAATACCTTGACCAATAAACCAGATCCCGTGCGTCTGGAAATTTTTAAAAACCTGTTTCAGTTTATCGCGGAACAGATGGGAATTACCCTACAAAATACGGCATCATCAGTTAACATTAAAGAACGCCTAGATTTTTCCTGTGCAATTTTTGATGAATTGGGGGAACTCGTAGCTAACGCTCCCCATATTCCTGTACATTTAGGCTCTATGGGAGAAAGTGTCCGCAGCCTAATTAAAGCCAAAGCCGAAACTCTCAAGCCGGGGGATGTTTATATGCTAAATAATCCCTATGATGGCGGGACTCACTTACCTGATATTACCGTCATTACTCCAGTGTTTGATACCGCCGGATTAAACATTTTATTTTATGTGGCATCTCGCGGTCATCATGCTGACCTGGGAGGGATAACACCCGGTTCTATGCCGCCCCATAGTCAAACAGTATTGGAAGAAGGGATTTTAATCGATAATTTCCAGTTGGTTGATAGTGGCAAATTCCGAGAAGCAGAATTGCTGAAATTATTAACTCATCATCCCTACCCGGCGCGGAACCCGGAGACTAATATTGCTGACCTACAAGCACAAATTGCCGCTAACGAAAAAGGGGTGACGGAATTACAGAAAATGGTCGCACAATATGGGTTAGCCACAGTCCAGGCTTATATGAAATTTGTCCAGGATAATGCTGAGGAGTGCGTGAGAAAGGCTATTTATGTTCTGCGGGATGGTCAGTTTATTTATCCTCTGGATAATGGGGGAGTTATTCAAGTCGCGATTAGCATTAATCGCCAAAACCGCAGCGCTAAAATAGATTTCACCGGAACTTCTCGACAATTGGAAAGTAATTTTAATGCGCCCCAGGCGGTTTGTAAAGCGGCGGTTTTGTATGTATTTCGGACTTTGGTGGCTGATAGTATTCCCCTCAATGCTGGATGTCTAAAACCTTTGGAAATTGTCATCCCTCAAGGCTGTATGCTTAACCCCAAATTTCCGGCGGCTGTAGTAGCGGGAAATGTCGAAACTTCTCAGGCTGTGGTTGATGCTTTATATGGCGCTTTGGGGGTTATGGCGGCTTCCCAGGGAACTATGAATAATTTGACCTTTGGAAGCGATCGCTATCAGTATTATGAAACCATCTGCGGCGGATCTGGCGCAGGTCCAAATTTTCACGGGACCGACGCGGTACATACTCACATGACTAATTCTCGCCTAACTGATCCAGAAGTGTTAGAATGGCGTTATCCAGTTCTGATCGATGCTTTTGCTATTCGCCCCCACAGCGGCGGCGGCGGAAACTATCGCGGTGGTAATGGTATTATCCGCCAAATTCGATTTTTGGAGGAAATGACTGCCACTATCCTATCGGGACATCGCATCATTCCACCTTTTGGTATGGCTGGGGGTGAACCGGGTATGGTGGGGCGTAATTCCATTACTCGCCAAAATGGGACTGTTGAAGATCTCGGTAGTACGGCGATCGCCCTTATGGGTATAGGGGATGTGTTGACCATCCAAACTCCCGGCGGCGGGGGATATGGTGCGCCACAATAACCTATAATAGGCTAGAAACCTCTTTGACCATGGGGAGTTTGTCTAAACCCATAGACATATTGACTCCCCTTTTGGTATCGCCTAACATATAATACATAATGCTATATGATCTTCAGCTAAGTTGACCCGGATTTAGTTAATCATTTAATCGGATTGAGTCAGTATAAATACTGGTCAAAAATATAATCCTTTCCCTTGTATAACCCGCCTGAAATACTATAATCACCACGGTCAGACTTAAACCCAGATACCCCCTAAGTGTCAGTCCTTGATTTTCATTAATGATATTACTAGCACCTAAAAATGTAGCCAGAATAGCATTTTTTTTGAGGGAGTTAGTAGTAGCTTTCCCCCAGGATACCAACTAACATATTCAGCCTAAATATATGAACGAAAAAGACGAATTTCTTTACCCCAAAACCCGTTATCGTGGAGAATTTAGCCCCCAAAATATGATGTTTAACTCTAACCTCCAAGAGTTTGCACATAAGGTGAACTATATCTGTGGGTTAGAAACCAATGGTAAACTGAGTTCCGAAGTGGCTTACCAAAGAATCAAACAACTCTGGAAAGAATTAAAAGAGTCCAAAAAGAATCTTAATATTGGCGAAAATTCAGCCAACCAAGACCCAGAATAACTAGCCATGGTCTGCATAACTACAAGCCAGGGATAAAATCCCTAATTTTCCCACAAAATTAGCCCATATTCATCATTTTCAATGTCTCACCCAATTACCGTTACCGTCCCCGCCACCACCGCCAATATTGGACCAGGGTTTGATTGTATTGGTGCAGCCCTCAGCCTATATAATACCCTAGAATTTTCGCCTTTAACAGATACAGAAAAACCCCACCAAATTACCGCCGAAGGACTAGAAAGCGATCGCGTAGCCACAGACGATCGCAACTTAGTTTATCAAGCCTTTCTCAAATTCTACCATCACATCAATCAAACTCCCCCTCCCGTCAAAATTCACATCAAACTAGGAGTCCCCCTCGCCAGAGGTTTAGGAAGTTCAGCCACAGCAATTGTCGGGGGTTTAGTGGGTGCAAATACCCTAGCCGGAAACCCCCTAACTCCAACAGAAATTATGGAAATGGCGATCGCCATAGAAGGACACCCCGACAACGTAGTTCCCGCCCTGTTGGGGGGCTGTCAGTTATCAGTAGCCGACCATAACCACCGCTGGCAGATCTGCGAAATTCCTTGGCATCAAGATATAGTCCCCGTCGTCGCTATTCCCGACTTTGAACTATCCACCGCCGAAGCCCGCAGCGTCCTCCCCTCCCATTATACCCGCGCCGATGCCATTTTCAACACCGCCCACCTAGGTTTATTAGTCCGAGGCTTAGAAACCGGACAGGGAGACTGGTTGCGCGTGGCTATGGCTGACAAAATCCATCAGCCCTACCGCCAATCTCTGATTCAGGGTTATGATACCGTCAGACAAGCCGCCTTAGATGCAGGCGCTTACGAATTAGCCATTAGCGGGGCAGGACCGACCCTTCTAGCCCTCACAGACCCCCCCCACACCCACTTATGTGTATCTGCTATGAGGGAGGCTTGGAGGGGCTATAACATCGGGGTAGATGTGCGATCGCTTGCAATTGATACCCAAGGCGCTAAAGTCACTTAATTTCCCTACTCATTACCAGCCGAAAGAGTCAGTAAAAATGCCAGATTTTCCTCAGTTTTCAGGGCGTGGGGTGCGTTGGCTTTCATAAATACAAACACTCCCGCCTCTAAGGTAATCTCTTTCCCCTCCAGAATTAAAATTCCGCGACCTTCCAAAACGTTAACCGTCGCGTTTTTGGTAGCTGTATGTTCCGAAATTTCCGTGCCAGCCCCCAAACAAAATAGGGTATATTGACAGTGAGCATCTTTCAGCAAAACCCGGCTAACAATTCCCCCCTCCGCATATTGGATATAATCATCCAACTTAATAGCCGTTGAAGTATTTAGGGATATGATATCGCTCATAATAGCTCTCTCCATTTTATGGGTGGCTATTTGAGATCATATCACATTCGCTTCATGTCAACTTACCCCCCACCCCCAAACATCCTAGTTATCAGTCATGGCGTTACCTAACCTGAGTCGAGAATGATCCGCTATAATGATAACAGATGTTATCCAATAGTAGAAATTAGGAATCTTGAATCATGGCTTTAACAGCATCAACCATGTTAAGTTTGGGGACGCGCGCCCCAGATTTTCAACTCCCAGACGTGACCTCTGGGGAAATGATATCCGTCGATACATTTAAGGATAAAAAAGCCTTGCTAGTCATGTTTATATGTTGTCACTGTCCCTTCGTTAAACATATTCAAGATGAACTAGCCCAATTAGGACGTGATTATCAACCCCTAGGAATAGGAATAGTTGCCATTAGCGCCAACTCCATCAAAACCCATCCCCAAGACGGACCCGAACACCTGAAAAACCAAGCGGAAACAGTAGGTTTTTCCTTCCCTTACTGCTACGATGAAACCCAAGAAGTAGCCCAAGCCTATACAGCAGCCTGTACCCCCGATTTCTTCTTGTTTAATAGCGATCGCCAATTAGTCTATCGCGGTCAATTAGATGACAGTCGCCCCGGGAATAACTTACCCGTCACCGGGGCAGATTTGCGGGCGGCTTTAGATGCCATTATCGCCGACAAACCCATCAACAGCGACCAAAAACCCAGTATTGGTTGCAATATCAAATGGCATCCGCAATAACATCAATCAAGGCAACCCCAATGGTTGCCTATTTCCAGGAAATCCCCTCAAATCTAATCAGTAATTGCCCGCAATAGAACATCCGTCAAACTAATCTCTTCCATATCTTCCAAACTCACTGTATCACAAATATTGTAACGAGCGCCCGCCGCCGTTAACTCATCATCAAGCACCTTAAAAAACGCCGTAGCCTCTTCACTAGAGCCCACCCTAATCATTTCCACAGCCAACTCTTCCTCATGGGTTAATTGATTGGAAGCATTAATCAAGATGCGTTTAACCTCCAATAACGTATTAATAATCTCCCCACCCGTCACCACAAAAATAGTTTCACCATTAGGCTGTGATTGTTCCGTCGCCCGTCTAGCAAAATAACTATCAGTGGCATCTTTGAGAACCGAGGCTAAATCAGCTTTTCCGGCTGGTTTATGATTCTCAAAAACCTCTCCCACATGGTCAGAAGTAATGCGATCGTAGCGCTTAAACTCTTCAGCAAATAAATATAAAGTAATCCCATCCGGGTCAAAATGTTCGCAATAGGTTGCCAACTCTAAAATCGATTGTCGCATTAACTCCCAGCGAGACTGCCCCTTTTTATTGCCAGCCATTGCCATACTCTCGCTGACATCCACAATTAAGGTATAATCCCGTTTTTCCAGGACTGCACCCCCCTCTAATAGTACATCCATACATCAAACCCCCACAATTGTACTTAATTTAATACTGTATCATTTCCTTCCCATAATTATTAAGCTATAATATTTCCAAGCGTCATCATCTAGTTTTTGCGAGTCCTAGTTATGAAACCTAAGCCCCAGGATTCTGCCAACCAAGACCAGCCAGACCGACCCATCTACCTACAACCTCCCCGGGTCATCTTCGCCCTACTGATAGGCGTGTTAGCCCTAGTCGCCTATGTGGTTTTAGTCAAAACCGACTCTCCTACTCCAGACCCCATTATGGTAGAAAACCCTGAAGCCGTGATGATCATGGATGAAACCTCCCAAAATTTAGCCGATCTCCCCCCGGAAATTACCACCAAATTGCGCCAAGATGTCATCGATCGCACTGGAAGTTCCCCAGATGAAATCGAAATCCTCGCCGCCGAAAGACATACTTGGCCAAATACCTGTTTAGGACTCGCCCAGCCAGACGAATTATGTGGTCAAATGTTAGTAGATGGCTGGCGGGTCCGAGTGTCTGATGGTCAGCGCCATTGGCTTTACCGCACCAATCATAATGGTCAAACCTTCCGCTTAGAAACAGAATAAAAACCCCAACCTAGTCCCCTGGTAATTATTTTCTACCATGAGTTATTGCCTCAATCCCCAATGTTCTCATCCCCAAAATCCAGATGATGCTAAATTCTGCCTCACCTGTGGTGCCAAACTGTTTCTACGGGAGAGATACCAGGCTATAAAACCTATTGGTCATGGCGGATTTGGGAAAACATTTTTGGCAGTTGATCACGATAAACCCTCCCATCCCCCCTGCGTCATTAAGCAATTTTTCCCGCAAACCCAAGGGGTAGAAACCACTCGCAAAGCGGCGGAATTATTCCACCAAGAAGCCCAGCGTCTCGATGAACTAGGAAAACATCCCCACATCCCAGATTTGCTGGCACATTTTCAACAGGACAATAATCAATATTTAGTCCAAGAATATATTAACGGCCCCAATTTAGAAGACTTAGTAATTAGCCAGGGAACTTTTAACGAAACTCAAATAATTCAACTACTTGATGAACTCTTGCCAGTTTTAGAATTTATACATCAAAATAAAGTCATTCATAGGGATATTAAACCCGCCAATATTATTCAATCTCAAACATTAGTAAATAGCTCGACATCGGGTAAGTTGGTATTAGTGGACTTTGGGGCGGCGAAAGTAGTACAAAGCACCAACTTATCAGGACCAGGAACTATTATCGGCAGTCCTGAATATGTGGCTCCAGAACAAACTAGGGGTCAAGCCATATATGCTAGTGATATTTATAGTTTGGGGGTGACTTGCTTATATTTACTCACCCAAATCTCGCCCTTTGACCTCTATGATATTCACCAAGATAAATGGGTTTGGCGAGATTATTTACAGGAAAATACGGTTAGTAATAAACTGGGCTTAGTTTTAGATAGAATGGTGGCTTCCCTACCTTCCCAGCGCTATAATTCCCCGCTGAATGTACTGAGGGCACTGCATCCTAGTGGACTACCCCCGACGATTCTGCACAACATTAATATTAATAACTTTGATAATACGGCACTCCCTAGCCCGGCTGCATCGGTGAGAGTACCGCGGCCACCACTGCCCCCACCGCCACCACGGACAGCTAGAACCAGTCAGCAAATCACCCCACCACCGACGGCTAGAACTTCTCAGCCACCCACCCCACCAAAACCTAGCCGTGTTCAACCTCAACGGTCATCACCTAGCTGGAAACTGCTACATACGCTGACAGGACACCGTAATCAAGTCACCTGTGTAGCTTTCTCTCCTGATCAGGAAATACTGGCCAGCAGTAGCCAAGATCTGACTATAGAAATTTGGAGACTGAAAAATGGGAAACGTTGGTACACGCTAACTGGTCATGAAAATTGGGTAACATCGATCGCCTTTTCCCCGAAGGAAGAGATTTTAGCTAGTGGTAGTCGCGATCAGACTGTGGAAATTTGGGATCTCAAAAAAGGTAAACGCTGGTATACGCTCATTGGTCATCAAGATGCTGTGGAACAGGTGGCCTTTTCCCCCCAGGGAGATATTCTAGCCAGCGCCTCCCGGGACAAAACCATACAAATTTGGGATCTCAAAAAAGGGAAGCCTTCCTACACTCTCTATGGTCATAGCGATCGCATTTATGGACTCGCCTTTTCCCCAGATGGTCAGACCCTAGCCAGCGCCTCTAGGGATAAAACTGTCCGCCTGTGGAACCTACAGCAAAGAAAAGAATTAGGAAGCCTACCCCGTTGGTCTGACTGGGTGAGAACCGTTGCTTTTAGTCCTAACGGTCAAATGTTAGCCGGAGGATGTCGGGATGGTTCCATCGGTCTATGGCATCAACAAGACCAGACCTGGAAGCTGTGGCGTACCCTGCGGGCTGATGATGCGGATATATTTGCGATCGCCTTTAAACCCGATAGTACAGAGTTAATTACTGGCAACAGTAAAGGCCAAATCGACATTTGGCAACTGGGCGACGGCACATTATTAGAAACCATCGCCGCCCATTCAGCAGACGTATTATCCCTAGCATTTAGTCTTGACGGCAAAACCATAGCTAGTGGCGGATCTGACCGACTCGTGAAGATTTGGTATCACGCCGCCCAAACTTGATATTGATTAGAAAATATAATACAATTGTTAAATAAAAATTAAGTTTTGTCACCTAGGTAACAAAAATCAATGCACAAGGATTATTATGGGCTACTGATATCAACCCTCAGTTTCCGTCACCGTTGGAAGTGGCAGATCATCCTGCCCTACGGTGACCATCTAACTTCCAATAACGACTACTCCACTCCAGAAGAGGCACTGCTTGGGGGCAAGTCCTGGATTGATAAGGAAACAGCATTTAATGCCCTAAATAGCTGTCTAGCACAGTTTTACAGTTCAGGGTTGATTAATCCTCCTGAATATCAGAACTTGATGGATTCATTGCGGGGTATTACCCAAAGGTGCTAAGGGCCTTGCCAGTTTCCTGATGCAGTTTTTATAGTTAATTGTTAATTGATGCTCCCACTACAATATAATTCAAGAACTACTCAGGTAGTGTGGGCATCTAGTTTGGGCTGATATTATGATCAACTTTCATAGTTTTCTGCTAGATTGAAATCATGGAAAGGGAGGCAAGAGTCATGATATCTTTGAGAAAAAAACTACACCGTTTAATAGAAGGAATATCAGACGAGGACCTGAAAACTGCCTGGGAGTTTCTGACCCCCCTCTATGAGGATGCTTTCATGCTCAAAGCCATTGATAATGCCCATCAAAAATTAAGGCCAGGAGATGCCTTGACGAGAGAAGAAGCCCTACAAGTGCTGTATTTTGATTATGGGCGTGTCCCCCTAGCCCCCCATGGATTGAATCCCGATATAGAAAGCATTTGATATTGGTTATGTCGTCAGCACCCCCGGCTGAAGCACGGGGGCTTCGTGCCCCCCGCTTTCAGGTAGCTGACCAGCTTAAGCCTTAACTGGCTACGTTCAGAGCAAGAGTTAAAGTTCCTACCCTGGAATGCGTGCTAGTTCCAGGCACTAGAACCAAATCGTTAAACAGTTCTAAGGGGTTAAGACAGTGCGATTTGGAAAGTACCGACTCTGAACATTAGCGTTCGCGCAGCGTGCGCGTTAGCGCAAGCGCAAACGTTACGAGCAATCAGAACAGACGCAACAATGTCTAACCATATTTTCGTTTTAGATACCAACCGCAAGCCCTTGACACCGTGCAAGCCAGGGGTGGCACGATCACTGCTCAAAGCGGGGAAAGCATCGGTATTTCGACGCTACCCATTCACCATTATTCTAAACAAGGAGGTTGACGCTAATCCTGAACCGCTCGAACTCAAATTAGACCCAGGCTCTAAAGTCACTGGAATTGCCTTGAAGCAAGGGAATCATATTATCTTTGCTGCCGAGTTGCAGCACCGAGGACAGCAGATTAAAGAAGCATTGCTCTCTCGTCGTCAACTCCGACGTTCTCGACGAAACCGCAAGACCCGATATCGACCAGCTCGGTTCTTGAATCGGACTCGTCCCGAAGGTTGGTTAGCTCCCAGCTGGCAGCATCGAGTAGATACTCTAATGACCTGGGTTCACCGATTTCGTAGACTTGCCCCAGTTGGCCGCATTACCCAAGAGCTAGTACGGTTCGACCTGCAATTGATGGAAAACCCTGAGATATCAGGTGTTGAGTATCAGCAGGGAGAATTACAAGGCTATGAAGTCAGAGAATACCTGTTGGAGAAGTGGGGCAGAACCTGTGCTTACTGTGGGGCTCAAAATGTACCACTTGAAGTTGAGCAGATCCAGCCTCGGTCTAAGGGTGGCTCTGACCGGGTTTCTAACCTGACGATGGCTTGCCACTCATGCAATCAAGCCAAAGGCAATGGGGACATTCGGGATTTTTTATCGAGCCAGCCTGATGTACTGAGTCGTCTTCTCAGGCAGGTAAAATCGCCGCTTAAAGATGCAGCAGCCGTTAACTCGACCCGATGGGCTTTGTTCAATGCTTTGAAAGCAACAGGACTCCCAGTTACCACAGGAACGGGCGGACAAACGAAGTTCAATCGACTGAGGCTCAACCTACCTAAAGCTCACTGGCTTGATACTGCCTGTGTTGGACCAGTCGAATCACTCGAAGTTCTGACTTCAAAACCGTTGCTGATTTTAGCAAAGGGGCATGGAACCCGTCAGATGTGCGGGACGAATAAGTACGGATTCCCGAATCGTCACCGCTCCAGGAGGCAAATTCATAAAGGCTTTCAGACTGGCGACATGGTGACGGTACTGGTCACAGCGGGGAAGAAAATTGGCTCATATCTAGGACGGGTTCTCTGCCGTGCGTCTGGTAGTTTTGATATTACCACCGCTTCTGTACGGGTGGCAGGCATCAGCCACAAATACTGCCAACCCATTCACAGGAAGGATGGTTACGCCTATGCTTGAAAGATTGACGGGGACTAAAGTCCCCCTGTCGCGTTTCCTCCCCGGTCTAAAGACACGGGGCTTCCACGCTCCCAAGAGGTTTACGTGAATGTTGAAGTTCGTTATGCACGCTCTTTTTTACAAGACTTAACTGCCTTAGACACGGATGCCTATTGGCGAGTTTATCAAATCGTTTTCGTCAAGTTTCCCCAAATTAATCGCTTACAAGAATTACCGGAATTTCGTGCGGTGGGTTCGACTGGTATTTTTTATCGATTCACCATCGATCGCTATTTAATCGGCCTAGAGATGACGGGCCAAATCGTCAAGTTTCTGAGAATTCTGCCTAAACCCCATGTTTAAGTTTTGAGAACTGTTGTAGAATATGTGCTGATAGATAAGGCTCTATCAATGAATTGCGGAAGGGTAAAAGCGGTTAAACCCTCATAGATGTTCTGGACTGGCAACTTGTACATAACGGGGAAACAGTGATTATGGATGCCATTACACTCTGGCAAAGATACCAAGACTGGCTGTACTACCACGAAGAAATAGGACTGTACCTCGATATCAGTCGGATTAGGTTTGATCAGGCTTTTCTGGAAGCCATGAAGCCCAAGTTTGACGGGGCATTTCGAGACATGGAAGCCCTCGAAGGTGGGGCGATCGCTAATCCAGATGAACAGCGAATGGTAGGCCATTATTGGCTGCGAAACCCGGAGTTAGCACCTACTCCCCAAATCAAACAGCAAATTATCGACACAGTTAACAAAATAGAAACCTTTGTCGCTAAAGTCCATAAGGGTGAGATTAAACCCCCCCAAGCCGAAAAATTTACAGATTTACTCTCCATTGGTATTGGAGGATCAGCCCTAGGACCACAATTTGTGGCTGATGCTTTAGCCCCAGATTACCCACTGATCAACATCCACTTTATTGATAATAGTGACCCCGATGGCATAGATCGGATTCTGCAACGACTAGGCGATCGCCTAAAGAGTACCCTAATCTTAGTAATTTCCAAATCCGGCGGCACCCCAGAACCCCGTAACGGCATGATGGAAGTTAAACAAGCCTTACTCAAGCAAAACCTCCACTTTCCCGATCAAGCGATCGCCACTACCCAAATCGGTAGTAAACTCTACCAAGAAGCCACCAGCCAAGGATGGTTGGAAACCTTCCCCATGGAAGACTGGATCGGTGGTCGCACCTCGGAAATGTCAGCCGTAGGACTACTTCCCGCCGCCCTACAAGGCATAGATATTCATGCCCTACTCCAAGGGGCTCAAACCATGGATATAGCCACCCGCCAACCCGACATCAAAACCAACCCCGCCGCCCTGCTGGCCCTATGTTGGTATGCCGTCGGAGGTGGCCGTGGTCAAAAAGATATGGTAATTCTCCCCTACAAGGACAGACTCATACTCTTGAGCCGTTATCTGCAACAATTAGTCATGGAATCCTTGGGAAAAGAAAAAGACCTAGATGGAAACATCGTCAACCAAGGTATCTCCGTCTACGGTAACAAAGGTTCCACAGACCAACACGCCTACGTCCAACAGCTTCGAGATGGGGTTCCTAACTTCTTCGCCACCTTTATCGAAGTCCTACGCGATCGCCAAGGACCATCCTCAGAAATCGAACCCGGAGTCACCGCCGGAGACTATCTCTCAGGCTTCCTACAAGGCACACGAGAGGCTCTATACGACAACCAACGAGACTCCATTACCGTAACTATTACCGAAGTAAATCCATACACTGTAGGCGCTCTAGTCGCTCTCTATGAACGTGCTGTCAGTCTATATGCTTCCCTAGTCAACATCAACGCCTATCACCAACCGGGAGTCGAAGCCGGGAAAAAAGCCGCCGCCCAGGTTCTAGAGTTACAACACCAAAGTTTACAAGCCTTACGCAGCCATAGCCAAGGTATTTCTATCTCCGACTTAGCCACCAAAATAGATGCCCAGGAACAGGTAGAAACCCTATATAAAATCCTGCGTCACCTAGCAGCTAATGACCGAGGAGTAGAATTGAGCGGAGACCCCAGTAAACCCGGCCAACTGATCGCCAAATGGCGCTAAACTTAACCCACTAGCGCCCAATCCATAATTCCTATTCACCCGGTCTTTCTCCCCCCACAGATCGGGTAAGTTTTCATTGGTGTAGCATGGGAGGGCAGGACATAACTAGGAGTGAAAGGAATGGCTGAGAACCTCTACATTGCTACCATTGAACCCGGGAGTGGCAAATCCCTAGTCGTACTCGGAATCATAGAATTGCTTTCCAAACGAATTCAAAAATTGGGATTTTTCCGTCCCATTATTCGTAGTCACACCACTCCTGACAGAGATATCCAATTAGTTCGCAGTCGCCTACACCAAGCCCTACCCTATGAATCTTACTATGCTCTCACCCACGAAGAAGCTCAAAATTTGATTGGTGAGGGTCGCTATGATGAAGTCATTAAGCAAGTCATCGAAAAATATAAAGCCGTTGAGCAAGATTGTGATTTTGTAGTCTGCGAGGGAACCGATTTTACTGATATCGCTTCCGCCTTCGAGTTTGATTTTAACGTCCGATTTGCTAACCACCTAGGTTGTCCCATTTTGATTGTAGCCAGCGGTAGCGGTAAAACCCCCAATCAATTAATGAGTGCCTTACTAGCCGAACGGGAAGCCTTTATTGAAGAAGGTTGCGCGATCGCCGCTACTGTAGTTAACCGTGTCGATAACCACAATGTTCCAGGAATTATGGAACAGTTGACAACTCTCTGGAAATTTCCAGATCCCCTATTTGTCATTCCAGAAGAACCCATTTTAGCTAAACCCACAGTCGCCGAAATTGCCCAGAAACTCGGCGGTCAACAAATCTATGGCCCATCCGACGATCGCCTTAACCGCGAGGTTTTTGATTTGCGCGTCGCCGCCATGCAAGTTCCCAATTTCCTCAAATACCTCAAAGAAGGTAGCCTAATTATTACCCCAGGCGATCGGGCTGATATTATTCTCGCCTGCGCCGTCGCCGCTACTTCCGAGAACTATCCTAATATTGCCGGAATTATTCTTAGTGGCGGTCTGGAACTACCAGCCACTATCCAAAGCCTCATCGATGGATGTCCCCATTGGGCAGTTCCCATGATCACAGTTAAGACTGATACCTACGAAACTGCCATGAATGTAGACCGGGTACATGGTGCTATTACCCCAGACAACGATCGCAAAATTGCCTCAGCTTTGGGGTTATTTGAAACTCATGTCAACTTGGGTCAAATTGAGGAGCGCATACAGGTTTCCCGTCCCTCTCGCATGACTCCGATCATGTTTGAGTATCAATTGATTCAAAGGGCTAAAGCTAATCGACAGCATATTGTTCTACCCGAAGGACGCGAAGATCGGATTTTACAAGCCGCTGAGATTTTGTGGCGGCGGGGAGTCGCAGATATTACCTTATTAGGTTCAGAAGCAGAAATTCGCGGACGTATTGCCGCCCTCGGTTTGAATTTATCCCAAGTCCAGATTATTGATCCGGCTAGATCCCCCTGGTATGAAGACTATGCTGAAACCTATTTTAATCTCCGTAAACATAAGGGTATTGCTAAAGACGGGGCCTATGATGTCATGCTCGATGTTAGCTATTTTGGTACCATGATGGTTTATAAGGGACACGCTGATGGTATGGTGTCGGGAGCAGTCCATACCACAGGTCACACGATCCGCCCCGCTTTGGAGTTTATTCGCACCATTCCCGGTACTTCTATTGTCTCTAGTGTCTTTTTAATGGGGTTGGAAGATCGGATTTTGGTTTATGGCGACTGTGCCGTAAATCCTAATCCTAATCCTCAACAATTGGCTGATATTGCTATCAGTTCCGCTTTGACTGCTCAAATGTTTGGCATTGAACCTAGGGTGGCTATGTTGTCTTATTCTACTGGAGAATCCGGACAGGGTGAGGATGTCGAAAAGGTTAAGCAAGCTACCATCATCGCTCGTCAACTGCGCCCCGACTTGAAAATTGAAGGCCCGATCCAGTATGATGCTGCTATTGATGAGAGTGTCGCTAAAACTAAGCTACCTGATAGCCAGGTGGCTGGTCGTGCCACGGTTTTTATTTTTCCCGATTTGAATACCGGGAATAATACTTACAAGGCTGTACAGCGATCAGCTAATGCTGTGGCGATCGGACCAATTTTGCAGGGATTGAAAAAACCCGTTAATGATTTGAGTCGCGGTTGCACCGTCACTGATATTGTCAATACCGTAGCAATTACTGCTATTCAAGCGAATCTAGGCACACATTGTCACTCCCATTAATTCCATAAACACTGGACATTGTAGCATCTCAGATAGAATACTGTTAATGGGTAAGACTCCATAATGGTGAGCCATCCTGGTTTCACCATAACAGAGTCTATGCTCTGATGTTTACCTTGTCAATGGCTTTGACCATGAATATACATACATTAACCAAAGACCTCCCTCGTCGAATAGTCCTTAGTTACGCTGTTATTGGCGCGGTCTGGATACTCATTTCTGATCAGGCTATAGAAACTATTATTGGTAATTATAGCCAGTTTACTTATCTGACTACTTTCAAAGGCTTAATATTTATGGCTATTACCAGCCTTTTATTATATCAGCTTCTCCAAAAATATCAGCGATCGCTTCAGGAAATGAACCATAAAATGGCATCCAAAAAAACCATGCAATTACTGATAATTTTAAGCAAAATTACCGAATATATTAAGTTACAAAAGCAACTGAGAAGCTACATTGAATATGACTCTTTGACTAAACTGCCTTGGCGGTCTTTCTTGTTAGATAAACTGGAGTCTTTATTAAAACAAACTCACCCATAAAATCATACATTTGCAGTTATTCACCTTGATGTTGTCCATTTCAAATCCATTAAATATACCCTGGGATATGAATTCTCATAACAGCTATTAATCGCTATCACTAACCGCCTGACTACCTATCTTCCTGATGCCGTCATGATTGCTAGAGTCGGTATGGCTGATGAGTTTATCATTCTCTGGGAACAGGTAGGAGACTTGGAATCAGCCCATCAAATTCTCAATTATATTAGCCATCTGTTTATTCAACCATTTAATCTCTCAGAACATGAACTTTTTAAACAGGTAAAAATGGGGTTGGCTTTGAGTTATGACTGTGGGGAAAATCCCGAATAAATGTTACAAGCAGCAGAATTAGCTGTGCATCAATGTCGCCGTTCCCCCAATACAAGTTATACGATATTTAATCACGAATTTAAAGCCTATGCTAGTCGTCAGCTAGAGTTGGATAATCAAATGAGACGAGACTTTAATGACCGTAAGTTTCAGCTTTATTATCAACCAATTTTCGGCGCTGAGACCCTCAAAATAGTCGGCTTTGAATCCCTGATTAGATGGTATAATAACACTCAGCTTATTTCTAACTTTGAATTTATTCCTTTGGCGGAAGAAACCGGTTTTATTATTCCCTTGGGAACCTGGGGATTTGGTCAGGCTTGTTGGCAATTTCAACAGTGGCGATCGCAATTTCCCCAGGTCGCCTCCATGTTTATTAACATTAATGTTTCCGTGATACAACTGATGCAGCCCAATTTATTAAGCCAAATTGATCATATCTTAAAAGTTACTGAAATTCCCCCCCAACAAATTCAACTCGAAATTACCGAAACCGCCTTAATGAATAATGCCGAAGATATTACCGACATCTTAAAACAAATCAAATCCCGTAAAATTAACCTATGTATAGATGATTTTGGCACCGGGTATTCATCTTTAAGCTATCTCCACAATTTCCCCTTCGACACCATTAAGGTTGATAAATCATTTATTAGCGGTATGGAACGAGATCAGAAAAGTGTTGAAATTGTCAGAACGATCGCCTTAATGGCCAACTGTTTAGATATCAACTTAGTAGCTGAAGGGGTCGAAACCCAAGGTCAACTCAGACAACTACAAAACCTCAAATATCAAACCATCCAAGGATATCTACTCGCTCAACCCATGTCCGTAGCCGCACTCGAAGACTATCTCCAGCGCCAACATCATAATTGTTGAAAAGAAGCAGGTTAGAAGTTATCCCCTCACCAACCATCAAAAACTATGTATAATTAAGCCATCACAAAACTTGAGTTTAGGAAAATTTTATGGCCAAAGCAATTTGGAATGGGGTCGTTATTGCCGAAAGCAATAATTGTGAAGTCGTCGAAGGCAATCAATATTTCCCCCCAGACTCCATTAAAAAAGAATACTTCCGAAATAGCGACACCCACACCACCTGTGGCTGGAAGGGGGTCGCTAGTTACTATACCCTGGAGGTGGGAGGCGAAGTTAACAAAGATGCTGCTTGGTATTATCCTAGCCCATTACCCGCTGCCCAGAAGATCCAAGGTTATATCGCCTTCTGGAGAGGCGTAAAAGTCGAGGTTTAACTACCTCCGACTACCTGTTCATCAGATAACCAAGCTTCTCCTGCCTCTTGTAGGGCATCAATGACTGGCTTGATATTTCGTCCCCTAGGTGTGAGAGAATATTCTACCCTAGGGGGTATTTCTGGATAAACCTTTCTTTCTATCATACCATATTTTTCTAATTCCCTCAACCGAATTGTCAAGGTTTTCGTACTAATCGGAAGTGCTTCCTGTAGTTCATGAGTACGGCGGTTATCTATCAAAAGTTCCCGCAAAATTAGAAAAGACCACTTACTATTAATTCTATCCAATATATATTCTATAGGACAAGGCTGTTCGGTCTCAGTAGAGTTTTCCGAACCAGTTGACATTGGGCCTGTTTGGGAGTTTTCGCAATGTTTTGTAACTTTCATTTTAACAAATTTTAAGGTTTACTTTAGTGGTTACCAACCGCCACAGCAGTTTTAAACTTTTTTAATAAGCGGCTGTATCTCCATCATAGCAATATTTTTGTACTTTGGGTAACTAAGGTAACTTTAGTAAACTATATTGTAATTTTTATAGAAAGTAATACTCTATAAACAGAGGGAAAAAAAACCCTCTGTGACGAAAACAATCTCAGCCTGTAGATCGACAGTCAAACCAAAATTAACTAAGTCTAAATGCTGAGTTTTGGAGCAATAAGGTTTCCCATACCTGTTGCCAGATGGTCTATTTGCATGAAAATCAGAGTATCAGTAAGACTGAATATTCTGGAAGTGTAGAAAGATTTGGCTGTACTCTCTACCAGACTGTTATTCAAGTTTGGAGGAATTTCATAATGGTTGAAAATAAAGAAAAAGCATTCGTACTGTGGTTTGAGGAAGTAGGAATTGTCGATGTTCCATTAGTAGGTGGAAAAAACGCATCCCTAGGGGAGATGATACAACAGCTAGGCTCCCAAGGGGTTAGCGTTCCCACAGGGTTTGCGACCACAGCCTATGCTTATCGCTACTTTATCGAAAAAGCGGGCTTAGAAGTCAAACTACGCGAACTGTTCTCAGATCTAGATGTGGAAGATATGCCCAACCTGCGGCAGCGGGGTAAGCAGGCTCGCGCTTTGATCTTAGATACCCCCTTCCCTCCAGAACTTGAAGAAGCAATTGTTAGTTATTACAGAAAACTGTGTGAACGTTACGGGACTTCAGCAGAATTCTGTGAGAAGTTCGATTCAGATTATAAGGAAGAATGCAAACGCTATGCCAGTGATATTGACGTAGCGGTGCGGTCTAGTGCTACAGCAGAAGACTTGCCTGATGCGAGTTTTGCAGGTCAGCAAGAAACATACTTAAACGTTTATGGGGAAGATACAGTCTTAAAATCTTGCCATAAGTGTTTTGCTTCCATCTTTACAGATCGGGCGATTTCCTACCGGACAATTAAAGGCTTTGATCACTTCGATGTTGCCTTGTCGGTGGGTGTACAGAAAATGGTTAGGTCTGACCTAGCTTCCTCCGGTGTCATGTTCTCAATTGACACAGAAACGGGCTTTAAGAATGCTGCCCTAGTGACAGCGGCCTATGGTTTAGGGGAAAACGTGGTACAAGGTGCAGTTAACCCTGATGAATACTTTGTATTCAAGCCTACTCTGAAACAAGGATTCCGTCCTATCCTAGAGAAGCGCTTAGGCACAAAAGAACTGAAGATGGTTTACGACATTGGTGGCACGAAACTCACCAAAAACGTAAGCGTCCCAGTTTCCGAACGCGAGAAGTTCTGTATTACAGATGATGAAATCCTGAAGCTGGCTGAATGGGCGGTTATCATCGAAAATCACTACTCAACAGTTCGTGGGTGCTATACACCTATGGATATTGAGTGGGCGAAAGATGGTGTCACGGGTGAACTGTTCATCGTCCAAGCACGTCCAGAAACGGTACAATCCCAAAAATCGGGCAGTGTCCTGCGGTCTTACAAACTCAACGGAACTAGCAACGTGCTATCTCGCGGTCGTGCAGTTGGCGAAATGATCGGTCAGGGTAAAGCACGGGTAATTATGGATGTTCACCGGATTGATGATTTCCAACCGGGAGAAGTATTAGTTACCAACAAGACTGACCCCGACTGGGAACCGATTATGAAGCGTTCCAGTGCTATTGTCACTAACGCTGGCGGTCGGACTTGTCACGCGGCGATTATTGCTCGTGAAATGGGTATTCCGGCGATCGTTGGTTGCGGAGATGCTACGGAAGTGGTCAAGACCGGACAAGACATTACAGTTTCCTGTTCGGAAGGGGAAGAAGGACGGGTGTATGAAGGGTTAGTGCCCTTTGATGTGAACGAAACTGTTCTGGACAACTTACCTAAGACCCGCACTCAAATTCTGATGAATGTGGGGAACCCAGAAGAAGCCTTTGGTTTGGCATCTATTCCCTGCGATGGTGTAGGTTTGGCTCGTCTTGAGTTTATTATCGCTAATCATATTAAGGCTCACCCCTTGGCGTTGCTCAAGTATGACCAACTGGAAGATGAATCAGTTAAGCGGGAAATTGGCGAACTGACCAAACTCTATGATCATAAGCCGGACTTCTTTGTTGATAAACTGGCTCATGGTATTGGCACGATCGCAGCGGCTTTCTATCCGAACCCAGTGATTGTGCGGATGTCGGACTTCAAGAGTAACGAATACGCCAACCTGTTAGGTGGTCGTCAGTTTGAACCCAAAGAAGAGAACCCGATGATCGGCTGGCGGGGTGCATCCCGTTACTACGACCCCAACTACCGGGAAGCCTACGGTCTGGAATGTGTGGCTCTGAAACGGGTGCGCGACGAAATGGGTCTGACCAATGTGGTGCCGATGATTCCTTTCTGTCGGACTCCTGATGAAGGCCGCAAGGTGTTGGCTGAAATGGAGAAATATGGCCTGAAACGAGGCGAAAACGGCCTCCAGGTTTATGTGATGTGCGAATTGCCGAGTAATGTCATCTTTGCTGATGAGTTCGCTCAAGTGTTCGATGGCTTCTCCATCGGATCGAACGACTTGACCCAGTTAACTCTAGGCTTGGACCGTGACTCCGCACTGGTGGCTCATATCTTTGACGAACGCAATGAGGCGGTACGTCGGATGGTCACGATCGCCATCAAAGCAGCTAAGAAATATGGTCGCAAGATTGGTATTTGTGGTCAAGCGCCTAGTGACTATCCAGAGTTTGCTCGGTTCTTGGTTGAGTTGGGTATTGACTCGATGAGTTTGAACCCCGACTCTGTGATTAAGACCATCCTCGACATTGGCAAGATGGAAGAGTCTGGCGTTTTGGTTGATGATATCATGGAAGTCGCTCAGGCTAAATAGAGTTCCGTTTAGGATACTAAGTAACTTCTGAGTTCTAATTTAAAACTGCTCTGGTGAAAGCCGGGGCAGTTTTTTTTCGCTCACCCACCCCAGGAGAAACCCGGTTTCTGGGAGAGTTTCTCCTTCCCCAAGGGATGGCTGGTGAGAAACCGGGTTTCTAAACTCTCACCCACCCCAGGAGAAACCCGGTTTCTAGGAGAGTTTCTCCTTCCCCAAGGGATGGCTGGTGAAAAACCGGGTTTCTAAACTCTCACCAACAGGTTGACAAAAAATCTAGGCGGTGATATGATGTGGAGGCTATTTCTAACCGAAAGTAACTCGGTTCTATGAATCGGTGAAAGAGAAATTAAAGACAGGTAAAGGGGTCATATTAAAGCTGTTTGTAGCCATCGGTTTAGCGATCGCCTGGATTTTACTAACAGCGACCCCTGCTTGATGTACGGAAAAGTCAACCTTAGCCAGAAAGATTATGCACTCCAACTGGGAACACATAATTCCACAAGCGCCGCCACCCCCAGGGGAAATCATAGAAGCATTAGAAGCCACGACGACAACACGGGAATTTTATCAGGAAGTCGAATATCGTGAGGACTTCGATCGCTATTGCCAGTGGTATTATGAGACAGCCAATCGCCACCGTCAAGAGATGCAGAAAATGCTAGGTGATTTTAACCTGCTGGGGTGGTTTTTGCGGGGTCGCCACTAAAGCTGCCGGGGTGAGGGACTCAAGAAACGGTCAACTGATGTCTCTTTGTCCCCAATAGTTCCCCAGATAGTTTCTAACTCTCCTCAATCACTTCTAACTCCTCCTCTCTGAAGTGAACCTTAAACTTGGGGTTAAACTGTACTATAACAGGCAGATTAGGGGTAATAGGTCTACCATTCCAGTCTGTTAGGATGGATACAATTTCCCCCTCCAATCCCTTAGCATCAGAAGGTTGATTGCGGTGTTCGGGATTGACATAGATAATCACTGACTCTTTGACGCGAACACGATCGCCGACTTTCATAAATTCCAACTCATGTATTTCGGTAAAAATGCCTACAGAAGTGGCTGCGATAGTTGTGCGACCACCCAGCGACACTCACTAGAACAGACAGTTTTTTATCTTGACATGAAATAGGCAAATCTCAAACTCCCGGCGGGGAAAATCACAGTTCCCGATCGCCTGAAATCATCGATAATTGGGGATTTCCGGGAATTATTCGGGTCAGTGGGGAAGCGGGAGGGACTACCTAAGACCCTTGACATTTTGCCAGAAAAGTGGACCAATCTTGGTTCAGCTTCTGGGGGTATATTTTAAGATACAATTGGGCAGGTGTTTTGTGAAAATTGGGGAAATTCATGGAATCATATTCACTACCAACAGAAGTAATTTTAACCGAGCCGCGTAAGTCCCTAGGAAATGTGTGTTTTGATTGGACTCCCCAACCTGGCCATTATTTGGTTTTAGAGGGTCAAACCTATGCAGTTTTGGAACGCCGACACCGTTATCATTTAAAATCAGGTCGTTACCGCCTAAGTAAAATTGCTCTATATGTACAGTCGGCTGAAGAACCCCAGGAGAAGAGTTTAGTCAATGGACATTGGGTAATAGGGGATGCTAGTTGTCGGTTTAATGCGCGATCGGAGTTATTTCGCTGTGCGGTAAATCCCCAGGGACCCTGCGATCGATGTCGCTTTTATGAGTCCCTGGAAGAAACACCCCCCGGATAATGACGGCGAAATCAGAAGCGGTCAAAAACGGAGACTATCCCGCAAATAAATTCAGGTCTGCTTGATATTCCTGTGGGGATATTAAACGCCATTTTTGGTCTTCCATCAACTCTAAAACGTGGTGATGATATTGCAGTAAACTCATCCGGTGTCCGACACTAACGTAAGTAGTGTTCATCTGGTTGAGTTTTTGATACAGCAACTCCTCATTTTTCATATCAAGGGCGCTGGTAGCTTCATCAAGGATAGCATAGCGAGGTTGAGTGAGCAACAGACGAGCAAAGGCGAGGCGTTGCTGTTCTCCGAGGGAGAGAACATTAGCCCAATCCAATTCTACATCAAAGCTACCAACACGATCGCTTAAATCACCCAGATTAACGAGTTTCAAAACGGATTCTAATTCGGTGTCGTCGATGTTTAGATGGGAGTTAGGATAGAGTAATTGTTCTCGCAGGGTTCCCAGAATCATATAAGGACGCTGGGGGAGAAATAGCATTTCGCTAAGTTCCGGACGCACTAGCACCCCAGTTCCCGATCGCCATAAACCCGCGATTCCTCGTAATAGGGAACTTTTCCCTACTCCACTTTGACCAACAATTAATAAACCCTCACCGGGTGCTAACTCTAGGGATAAATCCCGCACCAATGTTTTCTGATAGTTAGGAGTTTCTAAGGTGAGATTTTTCACCGCCAAAGGAGAGTCTACCATGAGGTCAATTTGAGGTTTCCCTGTGGGGGTGCGATCGCTCACTTCCAGGGCTTCGGAGAACCCAGTCAAACGATTAATACCCGCCGCAAATCTACTCAAGGGTTCAATTTGACTGACCACAATCGAAAAAGCGCTTAACACTTGAGAAAAGGCAAAACCCGCCTGGGTAATATCTCCAAATCTGATTTGTTCGGAAAAATACAGAGGAGCCATAATCAGAGAGGGTAAAATAATCACAAGATAGCGATACCCAGTAGTGAAATAATCTACATTTCTCTGCCAACCAATCAGGAGGTTAAAATTATTAAAGGCTTGGAAAAAGCGTTTTTTAACTTGCTCTGATTCGCGGTCTTCTCCCTGATAAAAGGCGATAGATTCGGCATTGTCGCGGACATGGACTAAGCCATAACGGAAATTTGCCTCCAGTTTAAGCTGATTAAAATTGAGGGTAATTAAGCGCCGACCTAATAAGACTGTGACCCCTGTACCAAATACGGCATAAATTAACAGGAACAGGGACAATTGTTTAGAAATCGACCACAGAATACCCGTGAAGGAAATTACATCAATTACCGCGCCTAAAATAATCAGTAAAAATCGGAGGCTAGTAATCGTAAAAGCCTGAATATCCTCAGAGATACGTTGGTCAGGGTTATCGATATCTTTATGGGAGTCTATTTCATAGTAGGAGCGATTCTGAAAATAATTATCCAGAAATCGATTAGTTAACCATTTCCTCCAATAGTTCCCGAGGCGATCGCGTGTGTAACCATAGAGAACCACGATGGGAGTACCCACGACAAAGACACCAGCATAAACAAACAGAAACCGCCAAAATTCCTCCTCATTTCTCTCGGAGAGAGCGGTCATAAAAAAGTTTCCCACATAGCTAATAATGACATTTAAGCCACTAACAGCCAGAGAAATAAATAGCAGGACACTCAAAAAAGCCCAAGGTTGCCAGCGAGTCAACCATTGACGGCGATACCAGTAGAATACCATGGCGGGTACAAGCAGCATCAAAGCCACGACTATAATAGAGGGAGAATAAATCACCCCTTGTATAGTTTCCAATAAGCCGGGAGCGATGCGATTAAAAAACTCAGGAAACAGCATTTGACTAGCGAAAGTAACGGCGGTGACCAACACAAAAGCGACCCCAAACAAGAAAACCAGCAGCAGCAACATCAATAACAAAAAAACCCTGCCACTACCAGGTCCTAGGGGATAAAAAAACGGTTGTGCGATGCTGAGAAATCGTCTCCAAAGTTGACTATCAAATCGATTCATCTGTTAATGCTAGACCAATTATTGAACTTGAATGGGATAACCCGGGAGCCATACCCAGATTAGGTAAGAAGGTCAAAGCACAATCGAGGGAAGGCAGGTTAAACTTATAGGTTATAATGACCAAAAGTAGATCTACAAGGTTTCTGACTTTTACCCTAAAAGTTTAGAACAAAAACCGGGAATTAATCTATCATACAGAACAATAATTGCCGATAAACTTGCAATAGAGGAAGTTAACCCGGCGGGCGCTATTATCCTGAATGGTGAGGTGGGGCAAATAATCGGAGATCTATTTCCCCCGGTCATTGTAAACTATAAAATTGATTGTTCAAAATTGTGGAAGGAGTATTAACCCAATCATGTCTAACACCTATAGGGTGGAGATTCACCACGAGGGCCAAATTCACGAGATTGATGTGCCGTCGGATAAGTATATCCTGCAAGTAGCGGAAGAGGCGGGGTTTAGTTTACCAAATTCCTGCAATGCTGGAGTTTGCACTACCTGTGCTGCTAAAATCCTGGAAGGAGAAGTTGATCAGAGTGAGGGTATGGGGTTGAGCCCCGATCTGCAAGCACAGGGCTATGTATTGCTGTGTATAGCCCATCCGCGCTCAGATTTGAAGGTGGAAACCGGAAAGGAAGAAGAGGTCTATCAGCGCCAATTTGGTGCAAGTTCATAGGATTTTTGAATTGACGAGAAATGACTACCCACTTTATTACTGCTGAAATAGATTTAACTGAATCCCCAAAGGCTTTACAAGAAGCGATCGCCACCGAATTAGAAAGCCGGGGCGAACCCCTGCGCTGGGCGATTACCAAGGTGGATACTGACCGCCAAATCGCCCATGTAGAAGCAGTTGTCACGACAGGCGACCATCCCGGTCAGCCTCAATAGACAATCATGGCTCGCCCCTTTACTGTGGTAATGATAGTCCCTACTGGAATAGGGGCGGATTTGGGTGGCTATGCGGGGGATGCCTTACCCATTGCTCGATCGCTATCTGGAGTCTGTGATAGGTTAATCACCCATCCCAACGTCCTTAACGGCGCTCAGTTGTACTGGCCTATACCTAATGCCCTCTATGTGGAAGGATATGCCCTAGACCAAATGGCCGCGGGGTGTTGGGGACTCCAACCCGTCCACAGTAACCGAGTGGGACTATTACTCGATCGCGGTATGGAACCAGAATTGCAACTGCGACACCTACAGGCCGCCGATGGCGCTAGAGCGACTCTGGGCATCAATATGACTGATTATGTCATTACCGATGCTCCCCTCAACGTAGAGCTAAGAATAGCCCCCTCTGGTGCTTCTTGGGGAACCATTGGCAACCCAGATAGTTTACTGCGGGGGGCAAAACAGTTGATCGATAAAGCGGGAGCGGAAGCGATCGCAGTGGTGGCTAGATTTCCCGATGATGAAGGCAGTGTGGCTCTCAGCCAGTATCGACAGGGACAGGGTGTTGATCCTCTCGCCGGAGCCGAGGCTATTATTAGCCATCTCATTGTCCGACATTTTCGCATCCCCTGCGCCCACGCTCCCGCTCTGTTACCTTTACCCCTAGACCCCCATTTATCACCCCGTTCGGCGGCGGAAGAAATAGGCTATACATTCCTTCCCTGTGTATTAGCCGGGTTGAGTCGTGCGCCCCAATATGTCCAGTCTCGGTTGACAGCACCTGATAGCATCTGGGCTAATCAAGTTGATGCGGTGGTAGTTCCAGAAACGGCCTGTGGTGGTAGTGCTATCCTGAGTTTTGCTAATAGTGCCAAACTGATGATCACCGTAGCCGAAAATCGCACCACTATGGCAACCCCCCCAGAGGCGATCGGTATTAAGACCGTCCCGGTAAAATCATATTTAGAGGCGATCGGAGTTTTGGTAACATGGCGACAGGGAGTTAATCATCAAGCCCTCAGACCAAATCTAACAACTCTCAACCGACTGCACACCCCTTAACAGAACCATACTCCAGCCCTAATATCATCGTGGAAAAAATCCCCAATCAGCCAGAATTTGAATCCTTTACCCGTACCCAAATTTTAATCGCCATGGGGGGGACAGCCCTATTGTTGCTAGTCATTGCTAAAGTCGTGTCTTTCTTTGGTGATTTTTATATCTTACCTGTGGAAATCACCACTTTGGGCATAATTCAAGGATTAGCGATCGGTGTAGGAATTACTGGGGCTAGTGCAATTCTCTATCGTCTTTGGCCGGCTTATAGTCGCAGTGCCGATATTTATTTAAAACTAATTCTCACCCCCTTAATCTGGCCAGATTTAATTTGGTTGGGATTGCTTCCCGGTCTCAGTGAAGAGTTACTATTTCGGGGTGTAATTTTCGCAGCCATTGGGTTGAATCCCCTGGGTTTAGTCGTTTCCAGCATCTTTTTTGGCTTACTCCATTTCAGCGGTTCTCAACAGTGGCCTTACATTATTTGGGCTACCCTAGTGGGAGTAATTTTAGGCTATAGTGCCTTAGCTACAGGCAACCTTGTCGTGCCCATTGTGGCTCACATTTTTACTAATTTTATATCCGGTTTTCTCTGGAAGTTTAAATATATCGGCAGTTCCCATACCTAAAACATTCATCAACCCCCTAATCATAATCAATCTCTGTTCCTCCAGCCACCCGGTCAGCATAAATATCTCAGCGGTGGACATATACAAGTTATTTATGCGATAATCTCCCTAGGGTCACGTCAATAAGCACATCAGTCTTAACCAAATCACAGGAATATGAGTAATCTTACCCATTCATCCCCTGATAACAACCAATCTTTCACGGAGTTAGATATTCCCCTGGAACGAGATATTTTTCTCCGTACCTTAATCAGAGAACTCGCTGGGACACTGGAAAACGTTGTCGGCTTACAAGAAGCATCCGGTTTTATCAGCGTTGTCGGTCAGTCAATGGGTAGAGCCATTGAGCAAGATTATAAATCAGCCCTGCAACTTTCTCAACTCTCCCGTTCACAAGTCGCTCAAGTGTTGGTAGACCTCAAGCGACGCATTAACGGCGATTTTTATGTCATTGAAGAAGACGACGAAAAAATAGTTTTTGGGAATCGAGTTTGTCCCTTTGGAGATAAGGTCTTAAATCGTCCTTCTATGTGTATGATGACCTCTAATGTATTTGGGTCAATTGCTGCGGATAATCTCGGTTATGCGAAAGTAGAATTACAGGAAACTATTGCTCAAGGTCATTCAGGCTGTCGAGTAGTTGTGTATCTTCAACAGACGGAAGATGCCGAAGATGCCGAAGGTCGGGAGTATTTTGGAATATAAGAAAGATGACACCGGAACAGTTTTTAGAGGTGGCTTCTGTATTGCCAGAGCCGTTAATTTTGGCTACAGTTAGCGGTGATATTTTGGCAGCAAATCGTCCGGTTGCTAAACTTCTTAATTGTCGCAGTAAAGACCTACGAGGTAAGAATTTATTAGAAATTGTTGAAAACCCCCATGATTCAGTTCTTGAATATTTAAAAACCTGCGCCAGAAATCGTCAATTCTCCTTCGGTTCCTTAAATTTTATCCTCCCCAATGATGAGCATTTAAGCTGTCGTGCGGAGGGTGCGGTAATTCAACCAGCTTCCCATGAATCTCCGGCTTTGATTTTACTGCGTTTACAAAATAGTGCAGCCGCCAATTTAGATTTTGCCGTCTTAAATCAAAAAATTGATCAACTCAGCCAAGAAATTCACCATCGGAAACAAGCCGAAGCCGCATTATCCCTGAAAAACCAGGAATTAGAAGAGGCATTTCGTCAATTAAAAAATACTCAACTTCAGTTAATACAAACGGAAAAAATGTCCAGTCTCGGTCAATTAGTAGCCGGGATAGCTCATGAAATTAATAACCCGGTTACCTTTATTGATGGCAATTTGGTTCATGCTGAAGAATATATTGAGACTTTATTGCAGCTAGTCCAAATGTATGAAACAGCATATCCAGACTCATCGCCAGAAATTGAAGAGTTTAAAGCAGAAATAGATCTGGATTTTGTGGTAGAGGATTTAGAGAATTTGTTAGATTCCATGCGTAAAGGGACTCAACGGATTTTAAAGATTGTTAAATCCCTACGCAATTTCTCGCGGTTGGATGAGTCGGGGTGCAAAGCGGTGGATATTCACGAAGGTATTGAAAGCACTTTAGTGATTTTACGCGATCGCTTAGAAACTTCCTTACAATCTGGTAAAATCGAGGTAATCCGAGACTATGGAAACTTACCTTTAATAGAATGTTATCCAGGTCAACTTAATCAGGTATTTATGAACTTGATTAGTAATGCGATCGATGCTTTAGTAGAATCCGACCAAAAACCACCCCCAGACCGCAACTCCCCACATTATAGCCAAATTATAATTTCTACCCAACTCATTGATCACAAGTCTATTAGGATTTCCATTAAAGATAATGGCTCAGGAATTTGTGACCAAGTTTGTCCTCACATTTTTAACCCGTTTTTTACGACCAAACCTGTCGGGAAAGGTACGGGATTAGGGTTATCAATTAGTTATCAGATTATCACCCAACTGCATCAAGGTCAATTGATTTGTCGGTCAACCCCCCACCAAGGAACAGAATTGGGAGTAGAGATTCCTATTCATCAAACCCCCGTTAAAAGTAGCAGGTCAGACCCAGAAAGGTTGGTAGAGGTTGACATTTTGGATATGGCTCAAAAAACCTAGGTGGTGCTGGTGCGTCAGAATATATCCATCTGGGTGGGTTTGGATATGGTCGCTTCTGACGCTACGGGAATGTAGGCTTAAATGTTGCCGTAGACGGGAATAGCAGCACCGCGTAGGTCTTTGGCGGCTTCTGAAGCTAAGAAGCAGATCACCTCTCCTAGAGATTGGGGTGTTACCCATTGGTGAGCGTTATCACTACCCATGGCTTCGCGGTTGCTGGGGGTGTCAATGACGCTGGGAAGCACACAGTTGGCGGTGATATTGGTGTTTTTGGTTTCATCTGCGATCGCTTTAGTTAAAGCCACTACCGCCGCCTTAGAAGCACAGTAAGCCGCTAATTGTCCGGCTGGGTCTATAGCACCACGACTCCCTACCGTCACGATTCTACCGTAGTTATTTTGTCGCATTTTAGCTAGGCTGTGCTTGCATACAAGGAATGTGGTATTTAAGTTAAGGTCTATGTCTTGTTTCCAGCTATCATAGCTATATTCGTGGGTAGCCCCCATGGAGAAACCCCCCACTAGATGAATCAGAACATCAACCCGACCCATATCATTAATCAGTTTACTAACCGCGTTTTCGTCCGTGAGATCGACCGCCACAAACCGAATTTGCTCAAAGTCCGTCGGGGAAAGGATACCTTTAAGGCGATCGACTTCTGCTTCACTGCGATAGGGTATCGTGACCTTAGCTTTTTGGTTAAGCACTAGGGGGGTCACTCCTAAACCTAGTCCCCCAGTTCCGCCAGTGATTAGTACCTGTTTATTATTCATCTGGATAATTGATAATCGGCTTTCAATTAACTTTAATGGTTTTCTGGTTGCAGATCTAGGCTCATACAAATCTTGGCGGTGGCTAAAAACCCCATCCTAGGGCAGGGAAAATTTACCATAGACCTCTGATTATACCATATATAGTGGCACTGTTTCCCATTATCCTAGGATACGTCAAGTTAGGAGATTTGTCAAGAGGAATTATGATAAATGTGTAACAATTATTAATTGTTAATGGCGGGGGCGCGCCTCCCCTGTAAATTCTGAATTACTCACGACTTTATGAATAAAGCCGCCCGGTGCTACAGATTAGCAGCTTGCCAATCTGGGTAGGTGAGATTATACGAACAGCACTGGAGCATGAAAACCTTGTCTCAAGAGAGCAAGGATGAAAGGCGACACGGGTACTTTAGTGCCCGTCAGCCCAAGATCTGATCAACTCTCGAACAACATCGCTGTTTTACTTGACACGCTTACTAGATAAATGCTACACTGATTTTAGTAGTGCCAGGTAACCAACCACTTAAAAAACCTTGTTGCCTCAAGGCGTACACTGAACCTTGACCATTGAATCTATGCGGTTTGGCTGCATTGTTCTAGCTTCCTCCTGGCAGCAGGTAAAAGATTCACAGGAACTAGACAAATCAGTCTTTGAGGTATATTGGCTTCAATCTAAACAGGATTGGCAGAAATGCAACTACGGTAGGGCATACCGAAAGTAACGCTTGGGGAGAGTCCCACCTCTGGGCTAGACGACGCAAGGAATCTCGTTTAAGTGGTCTCGGTGAGCCAAGAATCCCCGTCTCTTCAGAGCGGGGAGTGTCAACAGGCGAAATTGCCGCAAAATCTCAGCAGTAAAAATCGCCTCAATTCATTGAGGGGGATACCCAGATGATTGAGTCATCGAATGATATAAATCCTGTAACCGATGATAGGGAATTAATCTCGGTAGGAGCATGATTTAATCTCAAATTAGGTTAACATTTTACGGCAATACGGTATAATACCAAGTATGGTGCGAGACCTTCGGGTATGAAATAGAGCTGAAATGGGCGTGGGGACTACCCGGTGAGGACTTCAACCCCTTGCTTGATTGGGTCGCATCCCTGGCCATCCCATAACACAGCCTGATTTTTTTGCCCACCTTCGAGACTTCCAATATGGTTGCCAAGGTGAAGCGTCTAATCAGGTCTAAGACTGCCCGAGCCATGCTGACATGGGCGCATTATCGATTCAAACTAACCCTGAGACATAAGCGCGGAAATAACTGAACAGTTGTAGATGTGACCGAAGAATACACCAGCAAAACCTGTACTCACTGTGGTCATGTCCATTCCCAGCTAGGTGGCTCAAAAGTGTTCCGATGTCCTGAGTGCGGGTTCACTCTACCACGGGACTGGAACGGTGCTTTTGGAATCTTTCTAAAAGCTTTGCGGGATACCGCCTCTGTTACCTTAACGGGTAATAGTGCTATCGTCGCATTGTCAGGGAACAGCCGGAAAAATGTCGCGTAAATGTATCAGAACAACTGCTAACAGTACAGATGCTAACAGTACAGATTTCAACGCCACCAGAGTTCAGCCAGACCTGGCTACTGGAAACCAGTTATGGAACTGGTGGCAATGCCCTCACCACCGGCCTTGATGGGTCTATTTATATAACAGGTTCTACTAGAGAGGACCTGAATGGAGAAATCAATCAGAGTGGTACTGATAGCTTCATTGTCAAATATGAACCCGATGGGACTCTGGTATGGACAAGACTGTTGGGAGGTAATTATTCTAACTCTTATGGCAATGCCCTCACCACCGGCCTTGATGGGTCTATTTATATGGCGGGTTGGACTCGGAGTGACCAGATTGTAGAAATTCCTCGACAGCCATACGAAATTCCCAGTAATGAAAACGATGTATTTCTCGCCCGGTATGAACCCGATGGCAGCCAGGTATGGACAACCCGGTTAGCAAGCAATAGGTCGGAAATAGCCCATGCCCTCACCACCGGCCTTGATGGGTCCATTTATGTAGCTGGCTTTACTAGGGGCGACCTAGGTGGGGAAATAAATAATGGTGGCACGGATGCCTTTATCAGCAAATACGAACCCGATGGGACTCTGACATGGACAAGGCTGTTAGGAACCAGTAATTGGGATGGTGCCAGAGCCCTCACCACTGGCTTTGATGGGTCTATTTATATGGCGGGTGAGACTTGGGGCGACCTGAATGGGGAAATTAATCAGAGTGGTGCTGATGGCTTTATTGCCAAATACGAACCTGATGGGACTCTGGTATGGACGAGACTGTTGGGAAGCAATGGTTGGGGGGCAGCCCATGCCTTGACCACCGGAATTGATGGGTTTATTTATGTCGCTGGTCTAACCGAGGGCGACATCAACGAGGAAATTTTTAGTCGTGGCGGAAATGCCTTAATCAGCAAATACGAACCGGAGGATGGGGCTCTGGTATGGACAACACAGTTGGGAACCCCTAATGCTGACCAAGCCAATGCCCTCACCACCGGCCTTGATGGGTCTATTTATATGGCGGGTTGGACTCAAGGCAACCTGGCTGAGGAAATGAATCGTGGTTACTCCGATGGGTTTATCGCCAAATACGAAACTGATGGCGCTTTGGCGTGGACAAGGCTGTTAGCCAGCAATGACCGGGACACAGTTAATGACCTCACCACGGGAATTGATGGGTCTATTTATATGGCCGGAAATGCCTTTGTTAGGGTGATAGTCGATGGGACTGTAGCGGAACCTGTACCGCCGCCACCGGAATTTATCGACCCATTGTTACCTCTCAACGGTGATTATATTCCCATAGCGGGCGACTTTAATGGTTCGGGAATCACAGATATTCTCTGGTATGCTCCCGGTCCTGACCCGGATTTTATGTGGTACTTTCATGCAGATGGTAGTTATGGGAGTCGTTTGTTCATGATTAATGGTTATTATATTCCCATAGCGGGCGACTTTAATGGTTCGGGAATCACAGATATTCTCTGGTATGCTCCCGGTCCTGACCCGGATTTTATGTGGTACTTTAATCAAGATGGTAACTATGACGGTTTTCAGTTGACCGTTGATGGTCATTATGCTCCGGTTCCGGCAGATTTAGAAGTCTTCTAAGGGTTCCCGGTTCAGAATATCTCGATATTGTCGCCATGGGGGAAGATACTCGTCCATATAAGCCTGAAAACGGTGATTATGATAACGTTCTAAGAGATGTACTAACTCATGAACTACCACATATTCCAAGCACTCTATGGGCTTTTTTGCGAGTTCTAAATTTAGCCAAATGCGGCGCTGAGTGATATTACAACTCCCCCATTTAGTCCGCATTTTCTTAATCCCCCAATCGGTCACATTTTCCCCGATAATGGGTTGCCATTTATTCAGCAATTGTGGTATAATATCATGGAATTTTTGCCGATACCATTCGGCTAAAACTTGGGCGCGATTGTCCCGAGAAGTTCCGGGATTAACGAATAATTGCACTATCCGAGAATTGGGAATTTTAAGTTCATGTTTCCCTCGGCGTTCTATGAATTCTAAGCCGTAGCGTTTACCGAAGATATAATGAGTTTCGCCGGATACCATTTATCGCGGGGATTGACGGGGTTGGGCGGCGAATTTTGCCTGGTGTTTTTTAATCCAAGATAGGCGGGAGATAATCGCCAGTCGGATATTATCATCAGTGAAGTGAAGCGGCGCAGCTACCCGCACCCGACCCTCTGGGGGATAGACTCCAATATGCAGATTTTTAATCGATTTGCGAATCACTTGCACGGGAATTTGAGCAATGGTTATCTGGTAATCTGTGGGAGATTTACTGGTAGTCATGTTGCTGTTTAATTAACTCTAAAATGGTGTCAACGGGTAGGTCTACTTTAGCATCAACTAGGACGGCATTAAGGGCATTTTTTACCTCGATTTCTGGGAAACGGTTGCCAATCCAGTTGTCTTTTTTGGTGGTGATCACGACCTGATCAATCTTGAGGCCTAAGGCTTCATTTTTGCCTAGTGGCGTGACATTGCTAAAATAGGGTATTGAGTGCGAGACGTTCAGGCATGAAATAGGGTTGCAATACCCGAAATAACCGCCTGGTGAGGATTTCAACCCCTTGGTTGAATATAAGGAGCGAACTCCTGACCATCCTCATAACTGTTTATATGTCCCGACGTTTAGTATAGAAATATACGTGCGAAACGTTTAGGAGTGAAATAGGGCTGCGATGCCCGAAATAACCTCCTAATGGGACTTTCACCCCTTGGTGGAATATAAGGAATTCATATTCCTGACCATCCCATAACTGTTTATATGTCCCGACGCTTGGAGAAATCTAAGCAAGGCAGGGGACTCAAGGTCATAAACAAACTGAGAAATCAGGACGTTGAGAGTAACGGCGATAGCCACCCCCAATTTCAGGATTCACAACCCGTCAGATTGAAGCGGGGAACGGAAGGTTCCGAGGTGTAACCCAACACCAGAAACGAGACCACTGCCAACCATCCATGATTAGGGAAACCGAATGTCCGGCTTGAACCATCGTCAATATAAAGTAGCGAAATAGGTTGACACGCTGCGTTCAAAAGAACAAGGGGAAAAGTGGGGGTTTGTATATACTACCCAGAAGCAACGAAAGTTGTGCACAGACCTTTAATGTACCCCGGTGGATAGGACAAATCTAAAGATGGAATGCCCGTATAAACGGAACGTTTAAACCCCTTTTAGGCTCTCGACAAGTACATCTTGTTGAGTAGTGAAAGTGTAATCGTATGCCTTTAAGGGGAAGGGATGTGACTGAAAGCCAAAGCCTAATTGTAATGGTTAGGATATGCCCACTAGTCACGGTGTAGATATAGTTACTGCAATCAACAGGAGTTTAACGGCGAAAGCGAGTTTAAACACTACGATGTTGTATTTAGCTCCAAAAGTTGAAGTACAAAAGCAGGGGTTGGTAACTCTGTTCCCGTTGCCAAGGGGTATCTACATCAGGAGCCGTGTGATGCGAAAGTATCAAGCACGGTTTTGAATGGGAGTGGGGGAAGGCGACTTCCCTCTCGACCCCTACCAAAACAAGGCAGGGAACTCGGGGTCAAAACGCAAAATTGGAAATCTTAATGATTCCTTAACAATTGCGTCGAGAGTAACGGCGATAGCCACCCCCAGTTTTGGGAATCACAACCCCAGGATTGAAGCGGGGAACGGAAGGCGTAAAGTAGAACCTACTGCCAGACGCGACCACTGCCAACCATCCATGACTAAGGAAATCTGAATGCTCCGACTTGAACCATCGTAATTATTTAGTAGCGAAACAGGTTGATACGCTGCACTCAAAAGAGAAAGGGAAAAAGTAGGGTAATTCTATCATCACCTACACAGACCTTTAAAAGTACCCCGGTGGATAGGACAAGTCTAAAGATGGAATGCCCATATAAACGGAACGTTGTAACCCCTTTTAGGCTCTAACAATCTGGTCGAGAAAGTTAGTAGTGAAAGTGTAAGCGTAAGCCTATTAGGGGGTGAGATGTGACCAGAAGCTAATGCCCGACTGTAATGGTAGGGATATGCTAACGGGTCACGGTTTGATTGTAAAGAATAGAGTCTAGTAGGAGTTACTATGACGAAAGCGAGTTTAAAGAAAGGTTTTGAGAAATCGAAGCCAATCAAGACGTGCGTTTGTATGGAAACAAATTCCCTGGGCGAAAGTTCAGAGAAAAGTTTTCAAGCTCCAAAAGAGGATATTTCAAGCAGCTAAATCGGGACAAGACGCAAAGGCACGAAGGTTGCAACGTCTACTGGTGAAGTCATATTATGCCCGACTCTTAGCAGTGCGGCGAGTGACCCAAGATAATCAAGGCAAGAAAACAGCCGGTGTCGATGGAATGAGAGCAATCTCTCCAAGGCAAAGGTTTGAACTTGTTGAGAACATTAAAGGAAACCTCAAAGCAAAACCACTGCGACGAGTGTGGATTCCAAAACCCGGTAGGGATGAAAAACGCCCCCTGGGAATACCCACAATCCAAGATAGAGCGAGGCAAGCCTTGGTTAAATCGGCTCTCGAACCTGAATGGGAATCGAGATTTGAAGGCACTAGTTATGGGTTTAGACCGGGTAGGTCTGCCCAAGATGCAATAGCACGAATTTTTCAGAGTATTAACAAAGATGAATACTATGTGTTAGACGCGGATATAACGAAGTGTTTTGACCGAATAAACCATGATTATCTACTGTCAAAAATTAATTGTCCAAGCAGCCTGAAGAGAGACCTGAAACAATGGCTCAAAGCGGGTGTGCTAGATAACGGCGTATTCGAGGATACAGAAGCAGGGACACCCCAAGGAGGGGTAATAAGTCCACTCCTAGCCAACATCGCACTGGATGGTATGGAAAGGCTAGTTAAAGAAATGTATCCGAATAAAGGAACAACCACCCAGGTCAACCTAATAAGATATAGCACAAGACAGAACACTTAGGACGTATAATGGAGAGGACGAGATGACTAAGAAGACCCAAAATGCCAGCCCCCTATAGTTACGACCTCAGACAAAAAGTTATTGATGCCATTGAACTAGACGGTATGCCCAAAACAGAAGCCAGTCAAGTTTTCCATGTCAGCAGGAACACCATTAATCTCTGGCTGCAAAGAAAAGCACAGACCGGAGACTTCCTCCCTAAACCTCATCACCGACCTGGCAATAACCACAAAATTACTGACTGGGAAAAATTCAAGGCTTTTGCCCAAGAGCATGGCGACAAAACAGCAGCTCAAATGGCTGAACTTTGGGATGACGACATCTCTCCTCGCACCATATCCAGAGCCTTGAAGAAAATTGGCTTCACCAGAAAAAAAACTTACGGCTACCAAGAACGTGATGAGTAACAGCGAGAGGAGTTTATGGCTCAGATTGAACAGATGGAGCCGGAAGAAGTGGTCTACCTCGATGAAGCCGGCATGAATAGTCAGGACTCGGATTACCCTTATGGTTACTGCGAGGAAGGAAAACGCTTCCATGCACTCAAATCAGGGAAGAGGCAGGGCAGGGTAAGTATGATAGCCGCATGGTGTCATCAACAACTCTTAGCTCCCTTTAGCTTTGAGGGTTGTTGTAATCGGACAGTGTTTGAGTTGTGGTTGGAGTTCATCTTAATTCCAACATTGAAGCCAGGTCAGACTCTAGTATTGGACAATGCAACGTTTCATAAAGGGGGACGGATTGCTGAACTGGTGGAGGCAGCTCAATGCCGTTTACTCTATCTTCCGCCTTATTCGCCAGACCTCAACAAGATAGAGAAATGTTGGTCGTGGCTGAAAGCCCGTATTCGCCACTGCACGTGAGCAGTTTGATTCTCTCGATGATGCCATGGATTCCGTTCTCAAAGCTGCGTCCTAACTACCTTGACTAATGCTATAATTAAATAACCTTGTAGGGTGCGTCAGACCAGGCGACACCGATAAGAACCGGAGAACTGATAAACTGACGCACCAGGTATCTAATTACAGCCTTTCTCTCAATCATTAAGCACATTAACAACACTTGGTAAACCAGTTATTCAAACACTGTAAATCCACAAGGCTTACCGCCACTTCTACCAATCTCACTAATAATTCCATGGTCTCCGTCCTGAACTTGCACACTACACTTTTGAGCTGTGACCACATCATCTCTATCGGGTTAAACTCAGGGGAATACACCGGCAGATATTCTACCCTGGCTCCTACTGACTCTATCATTTCTTTGACTTCTTCTCGATGATGAGAATTTCAGTTATCCATTACCACTACATCTCCTTTTTTTAATTTTGGCAATAAATCTAACTTGATGAATTGGAGAAAATCCTCTTTTTTCATTGACCCTTCTAATGTTTGAGTCGCTACCACTCCGGAGAGCTTAATTGCACCAATTATTGTCATTTTTTGACCTCGATAGGATTTCCGCAGTTCATAGACTTTTTTCCCTTTCGTAGCTCTGGCTAACGGTCTGCTCATCCCTACCCATAACCCACTTTCATCAATAAACACAAGCTTTTCAGGAGCCACATCTCTAATTATTTACCAATAATCTACTCGCGCTTTCTGTACTTCTTCTGTTACTACTTTTTCGCTCCTGTATGTTTTTTTTGAGACTTATATCGTGCTGCTTTAAAAATCTATCTATCATGGTCGTACTGACATTTATGCCCAGCTTGTCTCTGAGCTTATCACTATATTGCCATAAGGTCAGGTCGGGGTGGGCTTCTACAATATCTATCACGGCTTCCTCATGCTTAGATAAAATGCTTTTCTTTTTAGTGCCACACTTACGAGGAGATAAGTCTCCCGTTAATCGATACTGTTTGACCAGTCGCCTTACCGTGTCTGGACTCACCAAAAAGCGTTTCGCTACTTTTCGGATAGAAGTGTCTCCTTTTTCATAGGCTTCTACTATCTTTTTCCGAAAATCTAAAGAGTAACGGCTCATGGTAGTTGGTTGTGATCACTTATACAATAGCCATACATTATACCGTACTTTGTGTTTTGTGTAAAGGCTGTAAATAACCTTGTAGTGGCATGACACGCTTAAAATAGTGCATTAGTTTGAGGAGGACGAGACCTCCTCAAACCTTGGGTAAAGATGACGCAGAGTCACTCGTGCATCTTCGGTCGTAAATTGCCAACTCACTTGGGCTCGCTTCTCATTACGCTCTTGCTGCCACGCCACTACTTCGCGTTCGAGCTTCTCGGCACTTTCTAAACGTCGCTTCAAACACTGTTGGCTCAACACCGATAACTCAGTCTCAGCTATAGCATTAGTCAAGGTGGTTAGGACGCAGTTTTGAGAACGGAATCCATGGCATCATGGAGAGAATCAAACTGCTCAATACAATGGCGAATGCGGGCTTTCAACCACGACCAACATTTCTCTATCTTGTTGAGGTCTGGCGAATAAGGTGGTAGATAGAGCAAACGGCATTGAGCCGCCTCCACTAGCTCAGGAATCCGTCCCCCTTTATGAAACGTTGCATTGTCTAGCACTAGAGTCTGACCTGGCTTCAGTGTTGGAATTAAGATGAACTCCAACCACAACTCAAACACTGTCCGATTACAACAACCCTCAAAGCTAAAGGGGGCTAAGAGTTGTTGATGACACCATGGGGCCATATAGCTCACCCTGCCCTGCCTCTTCCCTGATTTGAGGGCATGGAAGCGTTTTCCTTCCTCGCAGTAACCATAAGGGTAATCCGAGTCCTGACTATTCATGCCGGCTTCATCGAGGTAGACCACTTCTTGTGGCTCCATCTGTTCAATCTGAGCCATAAACTCCTCTCGCTGTTGCTCATCACGTTCTTGGTAGCCGTAAGTTTTTTTTCTGGTGAAGCCAATTTTCTTCAAGGCTCTGGATATGGTGCGAGGAGAGATGTCGTCATCCCAAAGTTCAGCCATTTGAGCGGAGGTTTGATCGCCATGCTCTTGGGCAAAAGCCTTGAATTTTTGCCAGTCGGTAATTTTGTGGTTATTGCCAGGTCGGTGATGAGGTTTAGGGAGGAAGTCTCCGGTCTGTGCTTTTCTTTGCAGCCAGAGATTAATGGTGTTCCTGCTGACATGGAAAACTTGACTGGCTTATGTTTTGGGCATACCGTCTAGTTCAATGGCATCAATAACTTTTTGTCTGAGGTCATAACTATAGGGGGCTGGCATTTTTGGTCTTCTTAGTCATCTCGTCCTCTCCATTATACGTCCTAAGTGTTCTGTCTTATGCTATAGATACCTGGTGCGTCAGTTTATCAGTTCTCCGGTTCTTATCGGTGTCGCCTGGTCTGACGCACCCTACTATATATTATTACCAAGGGCTACCAATAAGAGTAAACCCAGCCCAGTAAAAAGGATGAGATAAATCAACAGGGTTTTGTTTGGCTAATTCTTGGGGGACTGGAGTTGATATATCACCGCGACGAGTGTTCATGTTAGTCTGACTAAGTAGGTAACCATTTTCTAAACGTACCTGACCATTTAACATCGCTAATTGAGACTGTCGGAGAGCTTCTGCTTTAATGGGAGTAGCAGTTAGAGCATTATAGAATGTCGTCATTAATCCCAAAGTTCCCGCATCACTAACATACCATAAACTAGCCATAGCCGACTTCACCCCAGCTTGAACAGCTAGTCCAGCAAATCCCAATTCCGCTTTTTCATCCCCCACAGCCGTAGTACAAGCACTCAATACCAATAATTCTACCGGAGGTTGATTTAGTCGTAACTCTCGCAGTTGATTTAACCATAGCTTTTGGTCCCAAAATTGAATATAAGAACGGTCAGCACCCCCAGATACAAATTCTCCATGAGTTGCTAGGTGAACAATTTTATATTCTCCCTGTTCCCTTTGGGATTTCAGATTAGCTATGGTAAATTCCTCATTTAAAAAGGCTTGACCTGGCCAAATATTGCCAACAATCAAATCTAATTCTAGGGGAACTGCTGGTAAAGGATCTAGGTTAGAATTAGGAAACTTAGAAGCACCCATAGCCAAAACCCTAGCATTTTGCAGGTTAACATAACTGGTATCAGTTAGACTGAGGCTAGGAATCAGACTGAGGCTATAGTTTTCTATTAGGAACTGTTCCCCGTCATATAATGCGGCTAGGGGGAGGGTACGCAAACCAGCATCCATTGAGAAAATTAGGATATCAATGCCATGTTTTTCTAACTCCTGTTTGATGGGTTCAATTAACCAATTATATAATTGTTGTCCTGATTCTTTATACTGAGTATCTTGGAAATTTTGGGGGGTGCGAATTTGATGGCTAAATTGTCGCGCTACTTGTAGGAGTTCCTCACGATTAACCGCCACGCTTTTAAACACTGCTTCCCCATTGGGTAAAAGCAATCTTAATTCTAGTATTTCAGGTTGTATGGACACATAAATAATTGCGGGTTTGTAGTTGGTGATGCGGACAATATCGCTGAGGGTTTGACGGATACTTTGGTCATCTACGGTGTTTTTACTGAGATTATAGCCGAAATAGTTGAGAAATTCCCGACCTCGGAATGAATCAATTTGCAACACTGAGGAAACTAAGGGAGAACGAGCCATTTGGTCAGTAGGTACGGTGGTTGGTTCTACCTGAACTACGAGGTTTCCAGCCTGGTCTATGTCGGGGTTGGCTTCGGTGTTGGAATTGATTAGGGGTGACTCTGCATCATGATTGGAGTTACCGGAGATATTCTGATCACTGTCGGAGGTGTTAGAGTTACTGTTGCTTAAATTTTCGGGGATACTAGAAACAGAATATCCGGTGGTTTCTACATCAGATAAATCTTGATTTTCAGTGGTAATTTCTGGTTGGTTAACGGTGGTTTGTCTAATTGAGTTTTGCTCAAAATTATTGCCGACAATTGTAGTATCTGCACCAGCGGTTAATTGACCATCAGTAATAGCTCCAGCGGTCCCATTTTGACTAGGATCACCAATAACTAGAGGGGTGGAAAAAGCGGGTAATCTAATTGTCCCGCTACCTGTTGAACCGATAGTAGAGATACTTGCTTCTACATCATTCATGGCTTCAAAGGTATCTGTAACTCGGAAAAATCGAGAGGTGTCAATTATTAGGGAACCTCCCCGCAATTGGGCTTCGGTATTAATTAGGGAGACTTCAATATCATTCTCGCTCGTTAGCCTGACGGAACCCGCATTTCCCTCGGAGGAATTGGTGTTAATAGCACCTAGAAAAATCTGGTCTTGTGCTTGTACTACTATAGACCCTCCGGCGGTGGAACCGGAGGTGTTAAGATTACGGCTTTGTACTCCTCCTTGGCGGCTGGTAATGGTAATATTTGCGCCTGTTCCTGAGTCGGTAGCGGTGCTGATATCACCTGTGTTAATATTTCCCAAGGCGGTGATATTAATGCTACTGTCGAGGCTGTCAGGGGATGCTATTTGCAGATTTCCGGTGGTAATGGTTCCGCGATCGCTATTTAAACTCATACCACGTCCGGCGGTGATATTTCCGGTTTGGATATCATCCCGACCTACGAGACTTAAAAAGGTTGCATCCCCCAAAATATTGCCATCAACTGTAATTTGTCCCCGCTGACTGCTGAGGTCAATTGTCCGAAAAGCCAGATTATCTAAACTTGCATTAGAACGAAGTTCTCCGGTCTGAATATTCCCTTGAGACCGTATATTAATATTACCTCCCGACTGCAAATTCCCGGTAATCACCTCACCTCTAGCACTATTAATGTATATATTTAATCCACTGCTATTAATGTCACGAATGCGGATATCACCATCAGCTTGTAAGGAGATGGAAGCATCACCAATTCCGGTAATATTTCCCTCAGCTATAATTTGACCTAAATCACTGGAAGATTGTAATAAGACGGGACTGGTAAAGGTGATATCTTGAGCTATTTCTATGATACTATTTCCATCAGGACTACCAATAATAATCCTTTCAAACCCCGGCGCGAAAGCGTCTATATCTGATAACTTGATATCCAAACCAGTGGTATTTTCCTCACTTCCTAAAGTCATGATTTGACCGGAATGGCTGGATTCTAATCGTAAAGAACCGCTACCACGAACTGAATGAGAACCACCGACTAAATTAATTTCGGAACCTCGTAATAAAATATTGCCTTGATTAGAGCCATTTGGGAGGGTGTGGATTCCCTCTATTTGGATGATATCCGATTGACTAATTACGCTAATATCTCCACCTTCTGTCACGAGATTTCCGAGAATAATCTCATTTTCCGCCTCTAAGGTTAAGCTAGAATTCCCTACACCTCTAATGGTGGGTAAACTTTCATCACCAGTGGCGATAATTCTACCTTGAGGCGATCGCATCATCACGGGGTCTTGAAACCTGAGATCTCCCTCAATATAAATAGTCCCCTGAGAATCAGACCTACCAATAATAATCTCGGAAAACCCCCTAGTAATTTGTGACAATTCCAAGCTGTTAAAATTCAGAGATAAAGGGTCTCCTGTTGGCGAAGAGTTAGCAGAGAGTCCCGAGTTTCTACCTAACCTAATATCTTGGGTTGGTGAAGCAGGTTGTAATAAGAGAGACCCACTCCCGGAAAGACCACCATTAAGATTAATAGTATCTCCCGTCAACATAATATTACCCCCTGTAGTATCAGGAGATAGTAGACCATCCCAAACCCCGGTGGAGATAGCACCCACACTAATTTCTATACCAGCATCCAAAGTAATATTACCACCAGATTGCCGTCCGCGCGAGTCGATCGCACCTAAATCCATACTCTCGCTAGTGGTAATCAAGACATCGCCTCCCTCACCCCTAACGGAGGAGGTAATAATCCGAGATGGTCTCGTCCGATTATTAGTATCATCCATAATAATCCGACTACCTTCGCTAATAATAGACACATCACCACCACCCCGAAAGCCAGAAGTATTGATACCCTCTAAAAAAATCTCCCGACTGGCTTCTAGTTGGATATTTCCCCCGACTCCGGTTGTATCAGTCGCCTGGGAAGATAGGGGACCGGTGAAAATTTGCCGACCACTATTAATAGTAATATTACCGCCGGAAAATCTCCCGTCTGTTTTCAGATTATTAGTAGTAATTGAACCCTGGCTACTACGGAGAGTAATATCACCGCCTGTATTGTCACTATTAGCAGTAGATATAACCCCGGTATTAATCTGACCAATACCACTAGCAGTTAGATTAACATCTCCGCCACTGGTTCTAATATTCCCGGTAGCAATATTGACACCAAAAATATTGAGATTACCACCTCTAGTTAAGATAGTATCGCCACTGTGCATGATAAAAGAACCCTGACCATCTCCGTTAGCATCAGCGCGGAAAGTAACGGTTCCGGTGGTAGTTCTCAAGTCGAGTTTTTGGTTAGATAACTGGTCGATGCGAATATCATTTCGTGCTTCCAGAGTAATATCAGCATCAGCGGCTAAATTTTCCAAGGTAGTTTGGGAGAGGGTATATTCTGCTGGTCCTTGGTCAGCGGTGACTACACCATCAAAGTCGATATTATTATTGGGAGAGGCTTCGGAGTCTACAATCCTGATATTTAAAGGGTCTAAAAGTAGGGTTCCTAAGTTACCATCTCCGCCGCGCAAATTGACACTACCATCAACGCTGAGAGTTTCGAGACCGGAGATTTCTACAAACCCTCCCTGGTGTTGTCCTTGTGCGGAAATATTGCCGGAAAATTGGGTATGTCCGTCAGACCAAATAATAATCCTGCCGCCATCTCCGTTAGTGGTGGCGTTGGCTGCTAGGGTAGAATTATCATCGATGAGGGTATAGATGGCATTAGGAACAGTACCCTGTCCGAGGTAATCACCTCCAATTCTAATTGTACCGCCGTTATCTGGTGCGGAGGCGCTGATATTCGCACCCCAAATTCCGATGCGATCGCCAAAAATGTTAATCTGGGGGGAATGGTTAAAAATAGTGGAGTCGGTGTCGATGGTTCCCGACACAGCCACAACTCCAGGATTAGGAGTAATGGGGGTATTAGAACCAGTTAGTTGTATGCGACCATCAGCTAAAATATTGACTCCGGTGGCATAATTTTCGTCCCCTCCGGTGAGTAGTTCCGGCAAGGATAGGGGGGTAAGATTAGTTGATAATCCATCAGGGGAGGCGGCTGGACTAACTTCTAAACTGAGAAGGTGTCCGGCTTGGGAAATGCGGAGGATATTTTCACCTTCGACCGCCGCCATGGTAATTTCTCCCCCAGGAGCTACCAGTGACCCGGTATTGATGACAGTTCCCCCCAGTAGGGTGATTTGTTCTCCCTGGGTAACGGCGAGTTCTCCGGCGTTGACAATGCTACCAGGATTAGTCCCAAAGGCGAAGGCGTTGGGAGTGCCGACTAGGGTGCTATAATCATTTGCACCGATCGCACTCATCCAGCGATCGCCAAAACCGATACCAGAAGCGGTAGTAGCGGTAAAGGAACCTGGAACATCTAACCGCGCACCCGCACCGAATAAAATCCCGGCTGGGTTGATTAAAAACAGGTTAGAAGCGCCGCCTGTGACCTGCAAAAGTCCGTTAATGCGGGAAGCATCCCCACCCACCACACGGGTGAGGATGTTTTGGATTTCGGGAGTGGCAATAAAGTTAGCCACAGCGCCGGATTCTACGTTAAAGTGTGTAAAACTGTGGAACAGATTACTCCCATTTCCCGAAAGTTGTCCCCCAGTGATGTTGGTCTGGTTTCCCTGTTGATGGGTAATGGTGTTGGTGCTGTTGGGTTCGGGTACAATTGGTTGAGCGATCGCTCTGTTATACCGGATATCGAAAAAGTTTTGTGGTATAATGGAGAGGATATCCAGAACCATCAAACTGGCACAGGAAACCGGGATCAGCACTAACTGCAGATGGTGTACTGGGTTCATAATTATCTCCTCCCCTTCCCTAACTGGTTACAAGTTTATGATATCCTCCCTTTTCGCACCCCATTTTCACTTCTGTAGTGGTAGTTGTAGTATTTGATTGGCTCACTCATGCGGTTAATTGGCTTGACAGGCGGTATTGGTACGGGGAAAACCACTGTTTCTAACTATTTGGCTGCTACCCATAAACTACCGATATGGGATGCGGACATTTATTCTCGCCTAGCGGTAGAGCCTAACTCACCTGTTCTCAATACTTTGGCGGTTCGCTACGGCTCAGATTTACTATATCCCGATGGTAGCTTAAATCGAGGCAAGTTGGGGGATATTATCTTTAATAGCTTAACGGAAAGGCAATGGGTAGAAAGCCAAATCCATCCTTTTGTGCGCGATCGCTTCCTGGAAAAACGCCAAGAACTAGAAAAACAGTCTCATTTACCAGAAGCTACGGCGGTTTTAGCCATTCCTCTGTTATTTGAAGCGAATATGACTGATTTAGTCACGGAAATTTGGGTGGTGTACTGTTCACCGTCTACCCAAAAACAGCGACTTATCCAGCGACATGGATCTTCCCTAACTCCTACACAGATCCAAGCTAGAATTGATAGCCAAATGCCTTTGAGCGAAAAATGCGATCGCGCGGATGTGATCATATACAATGATGGTAGTCTACAGCACTTGTATCAACAGTGCGATCGAGCCTTAAAAGGGGAAGGGGTTTAACTCAGAGTTGACCCCACCCCTGCTTATGGCGTTAGTTCACCGAGTCAGTAGCGGTCGCTAGTTCTGTGGAACCTTTACCGCGTCGGCGAGTTAAGCTATTAAATAGCATAATTCCGATCGCTTTTACCAAATTGCCTTCGAGTTCATTAAACATTTTCATGTTCATTCCGAAAGCGGCGTTAGCTTCCTCCACAATGCGATCGGCTGTTTCCTGGTCAATCGGCAAATCATTCATGATCTGACGGTAATTGTTCTTAAATTCCTTCTCATCAGGAATTTCGTCAAACTCATAAAACTGAGTTCCTTGACCGTCCGATAAATTCATCGCTGTTTGAGCAATACCTTTCAGGATTTGTCCCCCCGAAAGGTCTCCCAAATAACGGGTGTACAGGTGAGAAATCAACAAAACCGGATCTTGCTCAGAAATCTCTCTAATTCTAGCCACATAAGTCTGAGCCGCTTCGGAAGGCTGAACTTCCTCCCGCCAGTTGCTACCATAGTAGAACAATAAATCCTGCTCAATAGCAGACTTGCGGTTTAACTCAGGAAAATATAGTTTCGAGAGGACGGGGTGATTTTTATGGCGATCCATTTCCTCTTCCATTGCCGTATAGACAAAGTAGAGATTCCCGGCTAATTTCCGATAGGAGGTTTTCTCAACTGTCCCTCTTAAAAAGCATTTGATAAAACCCACATTTTCCGCCATGGTGTGGGACTTTTTGGTTCCTTCCCGCAACTGGGTGGCTAGATTAACACTCATAGTAAATTTATTTGATCTGTTAACGAGATTTTACAGCAGATGTATTATCTTGGGGAAACGGCTGATTATACCGCCCGATTTTCTACCTTAAACCTATTTGCTTAAAAATAGTGTTAAGAATTGTCACAGATAGTAGACAGGAGAGATTGAGAGTACCAGAAACCGCTGTTGCTTAGAGGAAAATTTGACTAATAGCAATTTTGCCGCTGAAACAAACATCTACATCTGTACCAGGGGTGCGATCGCGTTGACCATAATCTCCGATATATTGGTATTGTTCCCCATTCACCTGATATTTAGCCGGAAGCGGGTCACAGGAGGGAGTACAGAAGACCATTTCCGGGTCTGGTTCTTCTGGCTGTAGATAGGGGAGATTGACATTCCAGAAACTGCGCGGTAAACAAGGTTGATTAAGCAGGTTTTCCAAGACGGCTTGGGTGAGGCGAGTCGCGCGTTCCCAGTCGGCTGGTTTACCGCCTTTTCGATACTGAGAAATAGCAATAGCCGGAATGCCATGTATAGCGGCTTCTCTAACAGCGGCTACAGTCCCAGATATGTAGGTATCAACACCTAAATTACCCCCGGCATTAATCCCTGAGAGAACCCAGGACAAATCTGGACATAAATGGCTAATGGCCAGGCGAACACAATCGGCAGGAGTTCCAGCGATCGCATAATGAGTGGGAGAACGGCGTGATATATTAATGGGGGTAGCGGTGGTGACTTGATGACCACAGCCGGAAAGGTGATCGCGGGGAGCGACCCAAAGGCAGGGACTCTTTACAGCGGCCGATAAGGCTTTAATTCCAGGTGCATCAATTCCATCATCATTAGTTAATATAATCGTCATATTTAGGAAGTCCGGTTGCCGTCCCTACATTTTAACCGACAAGTGCCGATCCGGTTTCCGGTTTCCCGATTAAGATTTTTCTATAAAATGAGATTAAGCAACGTATGGGATAAAAATTGAGCGATATGCAGATTTTCTGCTCAGGTCATTAAAGATGGTTTTAATCAAATTATTGACGTTTTTCGCAGTAGTCACATAATGATTTCGTGCTAATTGAAAACCGAGGGAGAGAGAACTAACCGCCGATTCTGATTGAATTAGGATGACGGGAATATCAGCGGTTTTCTGATTCTGCTGTAGCCGATGAATAAATCTATAGGTATTGCGATCGCTCAAATTTAAACTACTGATAATGAGATGCGGTTTGATTTCTTTAGCGATTTGCACCGCCCAGTTCCCGCCTTCTGCACAGATAATATTAAACTGCTCCAAGGCGATCGCATCCTCTAAAGTTGAGTTAAAATCCTGGTTTTCTTCCACCCATAAAATATCAAATATCATAATTTTGTCCCCACAGTGTATTAACTAGGAATAGTGCGACACCGATTCAATCCGATAAATCTAGTTTGATAATTTCACACAATCCCATCAATGGAGGAAATCAAGAACAGGTGACAGGGAGAGGAGGATTAATGATCCAATCATCAATTATCGACCCCACGACCCCAGGTTATTGACCAATGACTTTTTACTAACCAGTCCCATAACAGTCCGGTAACCAGCCATCAGACTTTTAGTTCCCCCAGAGTCCCTTACTGAATGACCTCCCGTACAACTACTTACCAAATATAAACAGCAATTGTGAAGATTATGTGATCAACAACCCAATTTTCCGATGAATATGTTAGAGTTGGGGCATCAGGCTTTTGTTTAAGATACTCTAGCCATTAGCCGGAGGGATGCGGAACTGCCCAAACTCCCCGGCTTGGCTATATTGATACAGGTTCTAGGTGTTATATTCGCTATGTATGGGGATCTGAATACAGAACTCCGAACCCACACCTGGTTCTGATGTGCAGTTTAACTTCCCTTTGTGCAAATCGACGACAATTTGATAGCTAACGGATAGACCCAACCCAGTCCCCTGACCCACAGGCTTAGTGGTAAAGAATGGGTCAAAAATGCGCGATCGCAACTCTTCAGGTATACCCACTCCATTATCAGCAATGCGAATAAATGCCAGGTTATTTTTAGTTAAACCAGTAGTAATTGTCAGTGTAGGTTCCTTAGCAGATTGCTGACATTCGGAGCTTTTTAGGGCATCAATAGCATTATTAAAGATATGCAAAAACACCTGATTTATCTGGCCAGCATAGCATTCAACTTTAGGCAAATCACCGTAATTTTTAATCACCACAATTTCCCGCTCTCCAGGTAAGGGTCGGAGGCGACTTGTCAAGACCATCAAAGTGCTATCAATCCCCTGATGAAGGTCTATTTCCTTAATTGCCGACTCATTCAATCGGGAAAAACTTTGCAGGGAGTTAACAATTTCCTGAATCCTTTTAGCACCATTCTGAATGGAATTAATCAACTGAGGAATATCAGTAATTAAAAAATTGAGATCAATCTCTTCGATTAATTCTGTAATTGCCAATGGTGGTTCTGTATAATATTGTCGATAGGATTCAATTAGCAACAGTAAATCCTGGGTATATTCTTCCAGGTGAGGCACATTACCAACAATAAATCCCACGGGATTATTAATTTCATGAGCCACCCCGGCCACCATTTGTCCCAAGCCAGACATTTTCTCGCTCTGAATTAGTTGGGTTTGGGTGCGTTTGAGTTTAGTTAAGGCTTTTTCTAGTTTCTCGGTCTGTTGTTGGAGGTGAATTTCCGCCCGTTTCCGCTCAGTAATATCCATAATCGTCCCAAACAGGCTGACAATTTGGTTATCGTGATTCAAAATGGCTTTAAACTTAATATGAACATAGCTAACTGAGTTTTCATCCTTGATAATTCTGGCTTCTGCCTGACAAGTAGTTCCATTATTGCGAGTTTCTGCTAGGGCTTTCTCAACCAATGGTCTATCTTCGGGGTGATAGCATTGCAGACATTGCTCTACGGAAGGTATACCCAAGGTCTGGTCTAAGCCCAAAATCCTAAATACCTCATCAGACCAAGTAAGTTCCCCAGTATCGATATCCAATTCCCAATTACCAATATGGGCTAATTCCTGGGCTTCCTGAAGATCGGAGGTGATTTCCCGCAGGCTGGCTTCGGCTTTTTTCCGGGATGTAATATCATTTAAAGATGCTACAGCACCCAAAACATTACCCCGACCATCTTTGATAGCACTAGCACGCAGTAACACCTGAAAGACACGGTTATTTTTAGCGCGGTGTTCGACTTCACCCACCCAGTTTTTGCCTTGGCTAATGACCGCAAAAATTTGTCGGGGAATTTGCGGGTCAGTATAAGCGCCAGATATCCCCCCAAATACTTGGTTAAATTCTTCTGGGGTTTCACACCCAAACATCTCAGAAAAGGCGGGATTTTGATAAAAGTGATTCCACTGTGCATCAGCCATAGCGATCGCATCACTAGAGCTTTCCACAGCCTGTTTATAAAGCATTAAGGTAGCTTCAGCCTGTTTGCGTTCGGTAACATCACGGCAAATACACACCACCCCAGCGGCACTTTTAGTTACAGACATCTCCTGGATGAAGAAACTACCATCTTGGCGACGACTACGGAGTTCTCCTTGCCATTCATTTTCAGCAGCAAAGACGGGAGAGACTTCTCGCCGGATATATTCTATCTCATCCCCATCATATAATTCCTGCCAAGTTTTGCCTAAAATCTCTTCAGCTTGGCTGTAGCCGAACATTTCTAAATAAGCACGGTTAACATAGGTAAATACTCCCTCGGAATTTTGTAAGGCGATACCGTCGGTGCTGGCTTCAATGGCGGCGAGTCGCTGTTTGAGTAGTTCCTCTTGTTGTAGGCGATCGCTAATATCATCTAATATTCCCAACACTCCAACTATATTTCCCTGGTGATTATCAAGGGGAATTTTGGTAGTTTCGACCAGAATTTCTTTTCCTTGGACTAGGTGGCGGGTTCCTCTGACTTTGATTTGAGGCGATTTTGAGGATATAACTTGGCGATCGAATTCCTGATACAATTTAGCCTCTTGAGGAGTCCAAGGTAAATCATCATCAGTTTTACCCACAATTTCTCTGGGGTCTTGTAATCCGACTTTCTCCGCAAATTGACGGTTACATCCCAAGTAAACAGAGTTACAGTCTTTCCAAAAAACGGCTTGAGGAACATAATCAATTACCATCTGTAACAGGTGGTCACAATTTATGGAATTGGAGTGATTGGCAATCACATTAATTTTCTGCTGCTGTAATTTTTGCCTCAGACTGTGATTTTCCTGTTGCAGTTGGACTACATGACGACGTAATTCGGCAAGTTCCCCTTGCAGATGGTTGGTCGGTTCCACTTCTGAATAATCACAATCACAAGAATTATTGGATAAGCTATCGTTAACGGTCAAGTATACACCATTACTGGACCAATTTTCATTGTCGGACATTTGATTTTCCCTTGATGTCATCGGCGACTTAAATTTGCAACCACTTTCTCTAGCATCTGGTCTTGAGGAAATTATAGCTTGAGTCCTGAAAAAATACAGTTTTTCTGAGATAAAACCAAAATATTTTTTTTGCCAAGTATCCCCTGGTGGGGCATCCCCAAATTAATGCCGAGATATACCCGCTAGTTTTAACCAAAACATCATCTTAATCGGACAACATTTAACTTTTATCTACCCTAGGAGGTAGGTAATTTAACAATTGCTTCTAGCTTTCGGGAGTAGCAAAATGGGTAAGCTAGGGTGGCGTGGGGTTTGCACCCGGGCGGTCCGTAATGCTTCTGCTATCCATGTATTGCAATGTCTGAGGAGGGAATAAACACCTTGGGCTTCATAAAAACTGTCTCTGATACCATAACCATAGCCGATTCTGATGGGATTTCCGGCGGAGTCAAGTTTAAAGGAATTTTGCAGAAAATCGACCAATTTTAAGTAATTATCCTCACTGATATTAAGGGGTTGTAAATCTTGTGCTACTGGGAGGGTCTGATATACTTGAACTCGCAAAACTGATGGAGTAGGTATAAATAATGCTTTCAGGGCGGTTGTTAATTGTAAATCCGCGAAGGTCGGAGATTCTAGGTAAACTTGGCGATCGCCCCAACCCATGGCTAGATATCGATAATTGCCAGAGGTTTGTCTCCCAACTTCTGATAAGTCGATAAACTGATGCCAGTCAAATACGGAGGTTTCCACTGGCACCAAGATATCTGTATGTAATATATTTCCGGTTATATAAATGGTTATATCACAACTTTTTTGCGAGGGTAAAATCCAGAAATAAGGCAAAAATAATGGCATGATTAAACATATCAAAAATGCCAGGATGGTGATAATTTTATATTTAGCTTTTGCGGGGAATTTTAGCTTAGATATAATCTTCACTGTGAAGGGGTTGATTGAGGGGCAAGGTGATTAAGGATGGAGGGGCGCGAAAAAGGGGTGCGAGTAAATCACACCCCATAATTGTACTGTCCTAAACTGGAATTGAGGTCAAGTTATTTGACAGCAACCACTTCTGATTCGGTGGGCTGTTCGGCTTCGATCGCAGTATTTTCGGTAATGATGTCATCATTAAGATCCAGGGAACCGCCAGGGGCTTCTGGGTGTTGGGTAGAAATAGCCATCCGGCGATAGGCATAAGCCCCACCAGCGGCAGCCAACCCAGCGACACCAGCAATGGCTGCGATCGCTTTATAGTCGGATTTAAAAAGGCTCATATTATGCCAGAAAGAGGTCAACTTAGTAGTTGCAGCCCCTTCATTAGCTTGACCTTTGCTGCTGAACACACAAGCGGTAGTCGCAGTAGCAGTCAAGGAAATGGTGGCGATCGCCATAGCAGATGCTAATACAGAAAGTCGCTTCATGTTGAATCAGTATGATAATAGTGGTCTACAAAACATTAGATAGATATGTTAGCAGCTAATTTTGATTTTGGGTGGTATCAAATTTGGCAAAATCAGAAAAAATCAGTAATTTTACCTTGTTCCACCATGAGAATTTGGCTTTGTTGCAACCACTGATGGTCAAAAGCGCCTAAATGGGTAGTAGTAATCAGAGTTTGAAATCGCTCAGAGATGGCTTGTAGAAGCTGATTTTGGCGATGGGGGTCAAGTTCTGCTAGTACATCGTCCAACAGAAGTAAAGGGGGTTCACCGATGACGGACTCAATGAGTTGCAATTCCGCCAACTTGAGGGCTAAAACCAAAGTCCGCTGCTGACCGGATGATCCATATTGGCGGGCGGGAGTTTGGTTAATGGTAAAAATGACATCATCACGGTGTGGACCCACTAGAGTCAACCCTTGAGAACGTTCGGCGATCGCTCTGGTGCTAATTTTGGTCAAAAATGCCTGTTGTACCTGTTCAGGAGGCCACCGAGACCACCTCTGTTGTTGTTTAGAAGGGGGTTCAATGTTAGGCTGATAGGTGATATTCAGGGTTTCCCTACTGCCACTAATACTTTGATGCCACATCCGCGCTAAAGGTTCGAGCCTTTCAATAACGCGATCAGCGGCGACGGAGTACCCGCGCCCCAGCCACTGCCAATTGAGCATCCCAAACGGCTAATTCTTCCGGGGTAGTTCCTGCCATGGGTCCCCGTTTTAACAAAGCATTACGTTGTCGCAACACCCGGTTATATTGATCTAACATATAGGCATAAACTGGTTCTAGTTGAATCAGAAGCCGATCAAGCCAGTGGCGGCGTTCAGCGGGACTACCGCGCACAAGATCCAAATCCAGACTAGAAAACTGGACAACATTAAGGATACTGAGAAAATCAAGATGACGTTTGACCGATTGACCATTGATGGCAACTGTTCGGCGACCTTGACTCCTCAAAGTCAAAGCCAGGTCAAGTGTACCACTATCACGCTCAAGGGTAGCAGTAATTTGGGCGATCGCATGATTGTCCAAAACCAGATCGCGATCGCGGTTAACCCGATGACTTTTGAGGGTAGACAGCAATTCGACGGCTTCGAGTAGATTGGATTTGCCTTGAGCGTTGTTGCCCACTAAAATAGTTTTGGGAGCATCAAACGCCACGTCTTGAGCTTCGTAGTTGCGAAACTGTCGGAGATGTAGCGTTTTCAGATACATAGAGTCAGGAGAAAAAAAGATCCGGTCTTAATTGTCTCATCTAACCAGATAAATTCTTTCTGCTGCCACATCAGGGACGATCTTCACTATGTTATCTTAACTAAACTTGAGCAAACGTGCCATATCTAATCTATAACCCCGATACATCGAGTCCGGTCACTTATGAGTTAATGCGCGGTGTCAATACCATCGGGCGTAGCCGGGATAATACTATCTGTATTACAGATATGAGTCTGTCCCGACAACACGCCGTGATTGAGGTTCAGGACAACCGGGTAACTGTGAGCGATCGCAACAGCAGTAATCATGTGTTTGTCAATGAAGCCATGATCCAAAATTGTCAACTCAAAGATGGAGATGTACTCCGCTTAGGGAGGGTGGTGTTAAAATTTGTCGCCTCCGGTGTCACCTCCTCCCAAAAGTCTCCCCGTATTGAGCGATCGCCCACGGCTGTAGTTACCCAGTTTTCTCCCCGTTCAGATATGATTGGGATGCAGGATTTATTGGAACCCGAAGAACGAGATCGTCACTCAGTTCTTAATCTGCGGTCATCCGATACCCATTTACGAGCCGTAGATAAACTCAAAATATTATTAGATGTTAGCCAACAATTATCATCTCCAGAATCCACGAATAAACTACTTGATAAAATCCTAGATTTACTGTTTAAAATTATGGGGGTTGACCGCGCGGCAATTTTATTAGTAAATAACAAAACTAAAGCAATCGAAGAAAAAGCAGTTCGTTATCGTTCTCAAGTGTTAGAGGATGAATATTTTTATAGTAAAAGTATTACTAATACAGTCCTAGAAACTGGGAACGCCATCTTAACTTCAGATGCCCATGTAGACGAGCGTTTTCAGGATTGCGAGTCAATTATTTACCAGGGTATTCATGCTTCCGTGTGCGTTCCTCTCAAACCCAGAGACAAAGTAATTGGGGTTTTATATGTAGATAATCTATCGATGTCTGATGTTTATTCTAATGAAGATGTGGAGTTTTTAAGCACTTTAGCCAATCAAGCGGCTATTGCGATCGACAACGCCGAACTGCGCAAAAAAATGCAGGAAGAAGCGGTAATGCGTAACAAACTAGAGCAATTTTTTGCTCCGGCGGTGAGTCGCAAACTACGGGAAGAAGGCAAACTAGAAATTATCGAAGCTGAAGTTACCGCCTTATTTTCTGATATTACTCGCTTTACGCAAATGTCTTCTCGCCTGGAACCCCGCCAAGTAATATCTATGTTGAATGAATACTTTAAAGTCATGGTAGAGGATATTGTTTTCCCCTATCAAGGAACCTTAGAAAAATATATCGGTGATGCTTTAGTAGCCGTTTGGGGCGCTCCCTACGCCCGCAAAGATGATGTGGAAAGAGCAGTTAAAGCAGCCATTGATATGCAATGGGCTGTCCGCCGCATGAACGATCGCTGGACTAAGGATTATGCGGAACCTTTGCAAATTCACATAGGCTTAAATACCGGACTCGTAGCGGCCGGAAATATAGGTTCTGAGCGATTAATTCAATACGCCCATATTGGTGATACTATGAACGTTGCCAGCCGCATTTGTAGTGCCGCCCAAGCCGGAGAAATTATGATTTCGGCAAGTACATTTAAGCAACTGGGCGACCATAGTTTCCCCCTGGAAAAAATGCCCCATATTCGAGTGAAAGGTAAGGATCAAGCCCTCCAGCTTTACCGTCTTCATTGGGAAGAAGTTCATACCATTTCCCTATAATCTGGCGACTATTACCCGTTGATATGACCGGGGACGAACTCACAAAGCGCCTATATCCCCCCTATTAGGGCGATCGCTTTCAGTGGGCTGGTGGGAATCGTGGGTTAGGGCGATCGCTTTCAGTGGGCTGGTGGGAATCGTGGGTTAGGGCGGGTGCAGCTAGTTGGCTGGTTTCTCCCGTGGCTGCTCTAGCACCCGCCCCTACTGGCGGTGGGAATCGTGGGTTAGGGCGATCGCTTTCAGTGGGCTGGTTTCTCCCGTGGCTGCTCTAGCACCCGCCCCTACTGGCCGTGGGAATCGTGGGTTAGGGCGGGTGCAGCTAGTTGGCTGGTTTCTCCCGTGGCTGCTCTAGCACCCGCCCCTACTGGCCGTGGGAATCGTGGGTTAGGGCGATCGCTTTCAGTGGGCTGGTTTCTCCCGTGGCTGCTCTAGCACCCGCCCCTACTGGCCGTGGGAATCGTGGGTTAGGGCGGGTGCAGCTAGTTGGCTGGTTTCTCCCGTGGCTGCTCTAGCACCCGCCCCTACTGGCCGTGGGAATCGTGGGTTAGGGCGGGTGCAGCTAGTGGGCTGGTTTCTCCCGTGGCTGCTCTAGCACCCGCCCCTACTGGCGGTGGGAATCGTGGGTTAGGGCGATCGCTTTCAGTGGGCTGGTTTCTCCCGTGGCTGCTCTAGCACCCGCCCCTACTGGCCGTGGGAATCGTGGGTTAGGGCGGGTGCAGCTAGTGGGCTGGTTTCTCCCGTGGCTGCTCTAGCACCCGCCCCTACTGGCGGTGGGAATCGTGGGTTAGGGCGGGTGCAGCTAGTGGGCTGGTTTCTCCCGTGGCTGCTCTAGCACCCGCCCCTACTGGCCGTGGGAATCGTGGGTTAGGGCGGGTGCAGCTAGTTGGCTGGTTTCTCCCGTGGCTGCTCTAGCACCCGCCCCTACTGGCGGTGGGAATCGTGGGTTAGGGCGGGTGCAGCTAGTTGGCTGGTTTCTCCCGTGGCTGCTCTAGCACCCGCCCCTACTGGCGGTGGGAATCGTGGGTTAGGGCGGGTGCAGCTAGTGGGCTGGTTTCTCCCGTGGCTGCTCTAGCACCCGCCCCTACTGGCGGTGGGAATCGTGGGTTAGGGCGGGTGCAGCTAGTTGGCTGGTTTCTCCCGTGGCTGCTCTAGCACCCGCCCCTACTGGCCGTGGGAATCGTGGGTTAGGGTTAGGGTTAGGTTAGGGCGATCGCTTTCAGTGGGCTGGTTTCTCCCGTGGCTGCTCTAGCACCCGCCCCTACTGGCCGTGGGAATCGTGGGTTAGGGCGGGTGCAGCTAGTTGGCTGGTTTCTCCCGTGGCTGCTCTAGCACCCGCCCCTACTGGCGGTGGGAATCGTGGGTTAGGTTTAGGGTTAGGTTAGGGCGGGTGCAGCTAGTTGGCTGGTTTCTCCCGTGGCTGCTCTAGCACCCGCCCCTACTGGCCGTGGGAATCGTGGGTTAGGGCGGGTGCAGCTAGTGGGCTGGTTTCTCCCGTGGCTGCTCTAGCACCCGCCCCTACTGGTCGTGGGAATCGTGGGTTAGGGCGGGTGCAGCTAGTGGGCTGGTTTCTCCCGTGGCTGCTCTAGCACCCGCCCCTACTGGCCGTGGGAATCGTGGGTTAGGGCGGGTGCAGCTAGTGGGCTGGTTTCTCCCGTGGCTGCTCTAGCACCCGCCCCTACTGGCGGTGGGAATCGTGGGTTAGGGCGGGTGCAGCTAGTGGGCTGGTTTCTCCCGTGGCTGCTCTAGCACCCGCCCCTACTGGCGGTGGGAATCGTGGGTTAGGGCGGGTGCAGCTAGTTGGCTGGTTTCTCCCGTGGCTGCTCTAGCACCCGCCCCTACTGGCGGTGGGAATCGTGGGTTAGGGCGATCGCTTTCAGTGGGCTGGTTTCTCCCGTGGCTGCTCTAGCACCCGCCCCTACTGGCGGTGGGAATCGTGGGTTAGGGCGGGTGCAGCTAGTTGGCTGGTTTCTCCCGTGGCTGCTCTAGCACCCGCCCCTACTGGCGGTGGGAATCGTGGGTTAGGGCGGGTGCAGCTAGTTGGCTGGTTTCTCCCGTGGCTGCTCTAGCACCCGCCCCTACTGGCGGTGGGAATCGTGGGTTAGGGCGGGTGCAGCTAGTGGGCTGGTTTCTCCCGTGGCTGCTCTAGCACCCGCCCCTACTGGCCGTGGGAATCGTGGGTTAGGGCGGGTGCAGCTAGTGGGCTGGTTTCTCCCGTGGCTGCTCTAGCACCCGCCCCTACTGGCCGTGGGAATCGTGGGTTAGGGCGATCGCTTTCAGTGGGCTGGTTTCTCCCGTGGCTGCTCTAGCACCCGCCCCTACTGGCGGTGGGAATCGTGGGTTAGGGCGGGTGCAGCTAGTGGGCTGGTTTCTCCCGTGGCTGCTCTAGCACCCGCCCCTACTGGCCGTGGGAATCGTGGGTTAGGGTTAGGGTTAGGTTAGGGCGATCGCTTTCAGTGGGCTGGTTTCTCCCGTGGCTGCTCTAGCACCCGCCCCTACAGAGTCGCGCCTACTCTATATTTGTGTCGCCTTCCCTGGTTAAAATAATTAATCCACTATACTCGGATAATCTTCATGGCACAGACTCTACTTTTTAATGCACTGCGTCAAGCCACTGACGAAGAAATGGCTCGCGATCCTGCTGTATTGGTTCTAGGGGAAGATGTAGGTCACTATGGTGGTTCCTACAAAGTGACCAAAGACTTGCATAAGAAATATGGGGATCTGCGAGTTCTCGATACCCCCATTGCTGAAAATAGTTTCACAGGGATGGCAGTTGGTGCCGCTATGACCGGACTGCGACCCATAATCGAAGGGATGAACATGGGATTCCTGCTGCTGGCTTTCAACCAAATTGCTAATAATGGTGGAATGCTGCGCTACACTTCCGGGGGTAACTTTAAAATGCCTTTGGTAATTCGTGGACCCGGCGGGGTGGGTCGTCAATTGGGAGCCGAACACTCTCAACGCCTAGAGTCCTATTTCCAAGCGGTTCCGGGTCTAAAAATTGTCGCCTGTTCTACGCCCTATAATGCTAAGGGTCTACTCAAATCGGCAATTCGGGATGATAACCCGGTTTTGTTCTTTGAGCACGTCCTGCTGTATAACCTCAAGGAAGATCTACCGGAAGAGGAATATTTGGTTCCTATTGACCAGGCGGAAATTGTGCGATCGGGTAAAGATGTCACGATTCTTACCTACTCTCGGATGCGCCATCATGTAATGCAGGCGGTTCCGGCTATGGTGAAACAGGGTTTTGACCCAGAGGTGATTGATTTAATTTCCCTCAAGCCTTTAGACCTGAATACCATTGGCGAGTCGATTCGGAAAACTCACCGTGTGATTATTGTGGAAGAGTGCATGAAAACCGGGGGAATTGGGGCGGAACTGACGGCCTCGATTAATGATAATTTCTTTGATGAACTTGATGCTCCTGTGTTGCGGCTTTCCTCCCAGGATATCCCTACCCCCTATAACGGGATGTTGGAAAGGTTGACGATTGTACAGCCGGAACAGGTTCTGGAGGCGGTTCAGAAGATGTTATCCCACCAGGTATAGCTTAATGGGTTCCGCGTCTGGACTTCTGGGTTGAGTTGGGGTGAAGTTCCATGGCTTTCCTGGTAGTTCGGCGTGGGATCGGATTTTAATGATAAAATGAGTCGTTATCCCTGATTTTGAATTCAGTATGCGAAAACAGCGATCGCTCCTTTTCCTGATCTTACTCCTGGTCATCACTTCCCTGATTATTTTGGTCCGGGTTCCTATTCGCCTGGGACTAGACTTGCGGGGTGGTTCTCAACTCACAATTCAGTTGCAAACCTCCGATGATGTGCCACGCATTGATGAGCGGGTTTTGGAGGGGGTTCAGAGTGTCATCGAAAACCGTGTCAACGGTTTGGGTGTTTCTGAGGCTGTGGTGCAAACTGTAGGAGATGATCAGATTCTGGTGCAACTCCCCGGTGTCAGTGACCCAGAACAAGCGGAACGGGTTTTGGGAGGGACGGCTCAGTTGGATTTCCGGGAGCAAAGACCGGGGACTGAGGGAGAGCTTTTTGCGGAAATACAGGTTAATCGAGCATTAGATGCTGATTTAAGACAGGCGATCGCCACCGGAGACGATGATAGACTCGAACAACTCCTCCAACAACTCAATGAAAGTAATCAGGCGATCGCCTCATTCTATAAAGAACCCATAATTCGCGGCCAGCAGCTACAAGATGCCTTCCCCCAACCCACTCAAGGGGGGAATGGTTGGGAAATTGTCCTGCGCTTTAATAGTGAAGGCGGCAGAAATTTTGCTGAACTTACCAAAAACTTAGCCGGGACAGGACGCACCATTGGCATCTTTTTAGATGACAGTCTGTTAAGTTCTCCCACCGTTTCCGTGGAATTTGCCGATACCGGAATTACCGGGGGAAGTGCCGTAATTACCGGCAATTTTAGCGCCGCCGAAGCTAATGATCTCGCCGTACAATTGCGAGGGGGAGCGCTTCCGGTTCCGGTGGAAATTGTCGAAAACCGCACCGTCGGTGCAACTCTGGGACGTGATAGCATTCAGCGCAGTATTTATGCCGGCAGTGGCGGCTTGATTTTGGTGCTAATTTTTATGGTGGCTTATTATCGCCTACCAGGAGCGATCGCTGATGTGGCTTTGGTGGTTTACGCCTTATTTACCCTAGCCATTTTTGCCCTCTTGGGAGTTACCCTTACCCTACCGGGAATTGCTGGGTTTATCCTTAGTATCGGTATGGCTGTTGATGCTAACGTCCTGATTTTTGAACGCACCCGGGAAGAACTCCGAGCCGGAAAAACCCTCTATCGTTCCGTCGAGTCTGGTTTTTATCGGGCTTTTGGCAGTATCCTGGATGGAAATGTTACCACTGGTATTGCTTGTGCCGCTCTGTTCTGGCTGGGAACTGGACTGGTGAAGGGATTTGCCCTTACCCTCGGTTTGGGGGTGGCTGTGAGTATGTTTACCGCTGTTACCTTTAGCCGCACTCTCATGTTTACCGTGATTAGTTTACCTGAGTTCCGCAAGCCTGAATTGTTTTGTCCAAATCTCCCTAAGACTAATTAGGTTTGATGGTTTTCTCAACTCTTGTGTTGCCCCTAAATTATGGCTTGATCTGAAACTATGACTTTTAGTGTGACAAAACGGCGATCGCTTTGGTGGATGATTTCGGCGGCGGTTATCCTCGCCGGAATAGTGGCGATGTTAATTTCCTGGACTAATCCTGATATTGGCTCACCCATACGCCCCGGACTAGACTTTGTGGGAGGAACTCGCCTCCAGTTGGAACTTGATTGCACTGTTCCCGGTAATTGTGATGGCCCCATTGAGATTGACCAGGTGCGGGAAGTTTTGCAGGCTCAGGACTTGGGTAGCAGTTCCATTCAACTTTTGGATAAAGACCCCATTCAACGCGATCGCCAAATTGTTTCCGTTCGCACTAAAAACCTCAATGTTGATGAACGAACTCAGCTAGAAGCCGCCTTGCGAGAGGCGATCGGAGTTTTTGACCCCCTCGCTACCCAAATCGACACCGTGGGACCAACTCTCGGCCGTCAAATCTTTATTTCTGGACTCCAAGCCTTACTCGTCGCTTTCGCCGGAATTACCGTCTATCTAACTTTCCGGTTCCAGTTTGACTATGCAGTATTTGCATTTGTCGCCCTATTCCATGATGTTTTTCTGACTATGGGGATATTCTCCATTTTCGGTCTGGTTTTTGGCTTAGAAGCCGATACCCTATTTTTAGTAGCCCTCTTGACAATTATCGGGTTTTCTGTTAATGACACCGTGGTAATTTACGATCGCATCCGGGAAATCTTGAAACAAATGCCCGACGCTTCTACCGGGGAAGTCGTTGATAATGCCGTTAACCAAACCTTGGCGCGCTCTATCAATACCACAGTTACCACCATCCTACCCCTGTTTTGCATTTTCCTGTTTGGCGGGGAAACTCTCAAATATTTTGCCCTCACCCTGATTATAGGTTTTATTGCAGGTTCCTACTCTAGTATTTTTATTGCTAGTACCCTCCTGGGTTGGTGGCGCGATCGCAAAGCGTCTAAGTCAACCATCGTCCCTAATGATGAACCTCAGCCAGTGTCTAGGGAAAAATAAATAATTACAGTCCCATGTCCTATCCTGAACCCTCATTAGATGATCCAGTCCTGAAAACTCAAATGAAACGACTCCATGAGTTGATAATTTGGAGTCGCTGGCTGGTGATTATCCTATTATGGTTGGTTATTGGCTCACTGAGTTTGTGGGGAATGCGATCGGACATTTCCCTACTCATGGAACATTTTACCTGGGCTACAGTCCGCCACGGCCTATTTCATAATCGCCTATCTGCGATCGGTTTAGGTATATGTGTAGGCATGACTACCAGCACCTTACTTTGGCAAAGTCGCAACATTCTTATGGGTTTCCCCCTTCGTTATCGCCAACGCCTAGAAAGACAAGTCCTCAAAATTCGCCAACAGGGTTCGACTCATCCCCTGTGGCGGTGGGTAATTAATAATTATAAATAATTAGCCTCCATAACTGAGCAGATCAGCTACCACTAGAAGACTCTCTGAGAATTATCTGCCATAAGTTTGTATAAATTATTACAATTAACCCTTTATGTCAAGTTATGCTTCAGTTGGTTAAGAGATTTGTAAATCATGTGAAATCTTGTGTAATTTGATGTTTGATCAGGCGAATTTGAGTTATGGTTGAGACTATAAAGAAAAAATAAAGGCGGCCACCACAAATTTAAGATTAGTGTGAACAGGCTGCATATCTAAGACGCTCACCCACTCCCGGCTTTGGGGAGAAAATGAACAAACCATAAGGAGGTCTTATGACTCCAACAATGCTCCGTCAACTTTGGTCTTTAGTTGAAAATACCCAACCTTCACATTTAGTTAGTCTGGATGATGATAGCCTGGTTCAGTGCTTGATGGGTCGCCTAAAGAGTCAGTCAAGCATCAATGGTCAGGAGGTGGATATGTTGGATGAGTATATCAACTCTCGTATATCTCTAATTCGTGACCTAGCCGAGGCTCGTCTGTCTGGGGAATCAATGGCTTAATATTCAATAGGGACGGAGTATAGTGTGCGATCGCTCTATATATTACCCCCCCACAATTTCCCCGAAGATCGCGATATATAGCCAATTTATGTCAAACTCCCTTGAAATTGTCCACGAACGATATCGCCAAATTAAGGTAAGTTTATGAAAATTGTCAACTCCCTTCTCAGGCTGTTGTAAGGTAGTCCTGTAGTAGGATGGCAAATTAATTGGGCTCTCCCTCTTCTCCTAAGTCTCCCTCATAGGTGCAAACCTTAATATTGGGTGGCTTAGTGGCGATATGTAAACCGATTCAAAGACAATTCAAAAACTATGCGTAAACAGGGTTTTCTATTATTGGTAAGTTGCTTGTCAGCCTTATCACTCACAGCTTGTGAACCCGGAGGATCTCCAGGTTCTGACGGACCAGCCGCCGGAGGCAGCGGTCAAAGTCGCCTAAATGTTGTCAAAAACCGAGGAGTCCTCATTTGTGGGGTAGATGGTGGTATTCCTGGCTTCAGTTTTGTTGATCAGAGTGGCGAATACTCTGGCTTAGATGTAGATGTCTGTAAAGCCGTAGCAGCAGCCTTATTTGATGACCCTAATGCAGTTCAGTATCGGAACTTAGATTCCACAGAACGTTTTGAAGCCATGAGAGCCGGGGAAGTAGATATGCTTTCGCGCAATACTACCTGGACTCTCAGCCGTGATACATCTGTAGGGATGGAATTTGCCCCTACCACATTCCATGATGGTCAGGGTATGATGGTTCGCGCAGATAGTGGAATTACCAGCTTAGAAGATTTTCAGGATCGCGCCGTCTGTGTAGAAGCGGGAACTACCACCGAACTTAATCTTACTGATAATATGCGCGAACGGGGTATCACCTTTGAGACCGTGACATTCCAACAGGCTGACCCCGCCTATGCGGCTTATGCTGAGGGTCGTTGTGAAGGTATGACCTCTGATAAATCTCAACTCCTCGCTCGTCGCAGCACCCTTCCCAACCCCAATGATCATATTATCCTGGATGTTACTATGTCTAAGGAACCCCTCGGACCTGTAACCCTCAATAATGACTCAGCTTGGTTTGATACCGTCAAATGGGTGACATTTGCTTTGTTTGAAGCCGAAGAACTAGGAATTACTCAAGCTAATGTCGAAGAAATTGCCCAAACTAGCGAGAATCCTACCATTCGCCGTTTTCTTGGCGTGGAAGGGGATTTAGGTACAGGAATGGGTTTAACTAATGATTTTGCTGCTAGGGTGATTAGGCACGTCGGAAACTATGCGGAAGTTTACGATCGCAATTTAGGCGCAGGTTCCCAGTTTAATCTTCCTCGCAATGAAAATGAGCTATGGACTAATGGGGGTTTACTCTTTTCTCCACCATTCCGTTAATGACAAAAATTAGGTGAAGGGTAGGATCTTATTAGTTGAGGCGGTTTTTTCGACTACCAAAACTGATCCACCTTTCATCTATCATGGTCAAGCTGAATAACATCACAGCAGCTTATGGGGACATATCAAGATGAAATTTGTGGATGAGTATCGGGATTTGGAATTGTCCCAAAAATACGCTCAGGCGATCGCATCTATTACTAGCCAACCCTGGACAATCATGGAAATTTGTGGGGGACAAACCCACTCCATTGTTAAATATGGCATTGACAAGTTATTACCTGAACAAATTACTTTAATTCATGGCCCTGGATGTCCCGTCTGTGTGACTCCCATTCACATGATTGATCGCGCTGTTGAAATAGCCACCCTTCCTAATACTATTCTCTGTTCCTTTGGGGATATGTTACGAGTCCCTGGAACCGAAAAAGACTTGCTTTCAGTTAAGGCTATGGGGGGAGATATTCGCATCGTTTATTCCCCTTTAGATAGTTTAAAAATTGCTCAGAATAACCCCGACAAACAGGTGGTATTTTTGGCGGTCGGCTTTGAAACTACAGCACCCGCTACAGCTATGGCGGTTTATCAAGCCAAAGAACTCTCAATTGAGAATTTTTCGATGCTGGTTTCTCATGTGTTAGTTCCTCCGGCGATCGCGGCTATTTTATCTAGTTATAACTGTCTAGTACAGGGGTTTTTAGCGGCTGGTCATGTTTGCACAGTGATGGGATACACTGAATATGAGCCGATTGTAAAAAAATATAATATTCCCATTGTTGTGACTGGTTTTGAACCTGTAGATATTCTTCAGGGGATTTATCTATGTATTAAACAGCTAGAAGAGGGACAAGCTACATTAGAAAATCAATACACTCGTTCGGTACAAAGAGAGGGAAATAAGACGGCACAAACCATTATATCACAAGTATTTGAAGTAGTCAATCGTCAATGGCGCGGCATAGGAGAAATTTCCGAAAGTGGTTTAGGGTTGCGATCGCCCTACGCGGAATTTGACGCAGAAAATCGGTTTAATTTGTCACCGCCACAACCGGATAATTATAGCGAATGTATCAGCGGTGAAATTATGCAGGGAATCAAAAAACCCCATCAGTGTCCCGCCTTTGGAAGCCGCTGTAAACCAGAACATCCCCTCGGTGCGCCCATGGTTTCTTCGGAAGGCGCTTGCGCCGCCTATTATCGTTACCGCCACCAGGGAGAAACCGAGTTATTACAGTAGGGTGCGTCAGACACCAGAAACCATCAGAAAAACCCGATAATTTATTTCTGACGCACCAGAATACTTGTTCGGAAATAGCTTAAAATATTACCCTCACCCTAAATCAGAATTAATTAATAATTAATAATTAATAATTAATAATTAATTATTGTAGGGGCGCGTTCTGCTGTCAATTCTCAATTCCCCACGACGATATTAATAAACCCGCCCTACCCCACGGGGGAATTACTTGGAAAGGTATTAGATTATTAGACCAATTATATAGTAGGGTGCGTCAGACAGGGAAAACCAGGAGAAAAACCCGATAATTGATGACTGACGCACCAGACCAATTATAAAGTGAGGATTAAAATTTTAATTGATAGGTAAAATGTCTATCAGGTGTTCCCCTGGAAATAAGTCAATTCCTAAAGCTGATTTGATTAAATATAGCAGCAGAAATATGATAGCACTAATCATCAGGTTTAAGCCGATGAGCAATAAGGAAGCGGCTATGATATTAGCAATTTTATGGGCTTGGGTAAAGAAAGGCGATCGCTTTTTTTGTCGGCGTTCCTTACCCACGAAAACCACCACATAAAACCGATCTATAATCAAATCGACAGTAAATCTCAGATCGACAATTTTCGAGGAAGGTTGGGGTATAGCTGCATCTAAAGTTTGCCGAATTTCTGCCAGTTGTTGGGGGTTAAAACTTGCCAAAACTTCGGGAGTCATTTTTTGTAAATATTCATCAGCATTTGGGGGTTGAATCCGAGGTAAATTTCTCGGATATTGTTGAGATTTCCTGTTCATATTAAATCATCCAACCTAAGCGAAAAATTACCGAACCGACTATGAAAGCGACCCCCGGGATACCCAGTAGTATATAAAAAAGGCGATCGTCATTTAAACCCACCGTAGATAGGATAGTGCGACCCCATGCTAAAGCCATAATTAGCAGTATAGAAAAAGCCCATAATCCCATTAAAATCATCGCCCAAAGGGGTGCATTTTGGAATGGTAAATCTGGCAGCCACACCGTTGGCCATGTCTTGAGAATAGTGCCAATAAACATAATCAACACTAGCCAAGCATTCGCCAAAACAATAGCTTCTTCCCCGACCTTAGCCAAATGTAGGATAACCGCGAAAGTGATTAACCACACCAACCAGGGAACCTCAAACGCCGCCAGGAACCACCCAGCCACAGTATAGCCCAAAAATAAAGTGATAGTATAGATCCAAAATCGGGGATAGCTGTAAAATTTATCAGCCACAGTGTCTTTAACAGTTATCACGATATTGTATATTATACAAGAACATCTGAGCAACAGCAAATTTCAGCCAATTAATTAACCCATGGAAAGCAACCCCGACTTTAATTTAACCTGTCCTATTCCCATTGACAACTATCCCCAAGTTTTATTAGCCCACGGTGGTGGTGGACGATTAATGAATCAATTAATTGAGCAAATGTTTCGTCCCGCCTTCGGCACATCATCAGATATTCCCCATGATGCAACCACCCTGACTTTAACGGGCAAAAAAATCGCAATGACCACAGATTCTTATGTGGTTAATCCCCTATTTTTTCCAGGGGGAGATATCGGTTCAATGGCAATTTATGGAACTGTGAATGATTTAGCTATGGCGGGGGCGCGTCCTTTATATCTTAGCGTGGGATTTATCCTCGAAGAAGGACTACCCATGACCACTTTATGGCAAATCATTCAAAGGATGCAAATGGCAGCTAAAGGGGCTGATATTCAGATTGTTACCGGGGACACCAAAGTAGTAGATCGCGGCAAGGGAGATGGCATATTTATTAATACAGCAGGAATTGGAATTATTGAACATGAATTAAGGATTTGTCCTGAGTCTGTACAGCCAGGTGATATCATCTTAGTTAGTGGTGATTTAGGTCGTCATGGTATTGCTATTATGGCAGTGCGTGAAGGGTTGGAATTTGAAACCACAATTGAGAGTGATTCTGCACCAGTGGCTGACCTGGTTTTAGAATTATTAAATGCAGGGGTAGAAATTCACTGTTTGCGGGATTTAACTAGAGGTGGTTTAGCTAGTGCTTTACATGAAATAGCGACAGCCAGTAACTTACAAATGGAAATAGACGAGAATCAACTACCCATCCGGGAAGATGTCCAAGGAGCCTGTGAAATTCTGGGTTTTGACCCTATTTATGTAGCGAATGAAGGTCGTTTTGTGGCTTTTATACCTGCTAAGGATGTTGAAAAAACCTGCTCAATTTTAACTGCCAAAAATCCCCAAGCGTCTGTGATTGGTCAAGTTCAAGACAAAGCTGGGGGATTAGTGACTATGCGAAGTAAAATCGGATCGACTCGCATTGTTGACTTACTCAGTGGGGAACAACTACCCCGCATCTGTTAAGTTAAACTCTTTCATGGCTGGAATAAAGTTGGCGTTTTCATGGTTAGAACGACTGAGTTTAATCAATGCAAAACGCTGGATAGGTGTGAGTTTTTCCCACTGTTCTACAGAAATTTGTAAATGGGTTTCGGCGGCTTTATTTTGGACGGCTTCAGGAACTTGACTAGCATCTAACCAAGCTGGCTGTGAATCAACTGGCAAATCTTTTAGGGGTATATCTGTATATTTACTCGCGAAATCTTGCAGTAAATTACGATAGGTATTAATATCGTCTTGGGTTTCGGTTGGCTGTTGTACTAATTGTTGACGCACCGACAGGGGAAATTGATTCCAGTGGGCTAGTTTTAATTTAACCCCACAGGTATCGAGTTTGTAGCGAACCGCCATAGGAATACAGCGTAGAGAAGAGACAAAATCATCCTCAAATTTAAACAAGTGACTCATTATTTACCTATTAGAAGTTGACCTACAAAAAATTGACTTCTGCGCCAACAGATTGACTTTGGATAAAATCAGCTAACCACCGTCTAACGTGATAGGTAGCGCGACAATCATCTTCATTATAACGAACGATCGCATCTAATAAAGTGCGATCGCCTGTTTTTAACCATTCCTCATACCAACAAACACATTGCGCGCCATTAGCCTTAGCATCTCGCCACTCAAAACCCATCCAGCGTGCGATCGATTTTAAGGCGTAGCTTTCCACAGGTAATGTGACGGTTTCTACAATTTGATAATGAACATCAACTAAGCGTTTAATCAAAGGTCGCCACAAATAAGATGGAGTCTGATACAGTTTAGCCAAACGGCTAATAGTTTTGGCTTCATAGTCGCAAAAGTGGAAAATTGGCGCAATGGGATATCGCCACACGAGGGTTAAAAAATGCTCCCAGGCTATTTGTTCATCGGCGGTAGTTTCGGCTAATAAGGGATAGAATTTTTCCCTTTGCGATCGCCTATCAACTACCAACACACCATGAAGATAATCTAAGTTTAGATCCGGCTGTGCTTCAATATCAAAATATAGTTCTACAGGTGATTGTAACCAAAAGGGATCTGGCAGATATTTATGGCTGGTTTTTGTCGATAGTTTAACATTAATAATATCATCAATATTTTGCTTGAGAATGGCTTGATTTTTCCAAACAGATTCAGCTTGCCTAATTACTTGGACAGCGACACCATTATCAAACTCTGGATAAGTTTGGAGGATTTCGGGTTGAGTTTGTGCGAGAGACTCAACACTGGTCAAATTTAAACTATTAAGGCGAGTTTGACGAATGGGGGTAATTCCTGGTAATAAACAGATATTTTTTTGGGATTTAGCAATATCATGGCAGTTAGTATACCATTGACAGAGACTGCATTTTTGGCGACTGATAAAAATATCCGGTTCCTGAGCGTTTTTGATCAGAGTCAGATAATCCTGGACAATTTCCCGCATTTGAGGAAGTCGCTGTTTGAGGTCTACGGAATAAGCACCGCGATCGCGTAATAGTAGCACCACTTCTTCTGGCATTACCCCTTGAATCGCCGCCAATATTTCCCCATGAAATACGGCTACAATTTGATAATCAAGTTTCGGACGTTTTCCTAGGCGGATATCTTGGGGGATATATAGCCAATCACCAAACTGGGAAGCCCCAGGTTTTTTGACTAACAAATCTGGGCGACTGAGATAACTTACCTGTTCAGGGAGTTGGTCAAAAAAGGAGCGATCGCCATAAGCAGAATCGGAGGAATGGCTATGATATAATAACACCCCACGGTAAATATAATCTACTCCCTGCCGCATCAATTCTAGGGTAGCTTGCATTCCGGCTTCCCAGTCTTGTGGGGGATATTTAGGCTGTGAATAAATGCGATCGGCAATGAGAGTTTTTCGATAGGTGACGCTATCAGCTATCAATTTCAGGAGAAAGTCGCTAGGGGGTTCTTTCAGGGTGCGATCGCCGTAGACATCTAAAAAGGCCCGTCGATCGCAACGTTGGTAAAATAGAAGCTGTTGATCTTCGATCAGCATTAATATTGTTGAGGATGGGCAAGGTAAATTTATGATTATAGGCTATGGTAGCACCAATTCTGATGTAGATGGGTTAGTTGTTGAAAATTCGTGGTAAAAGTGGATCATAAGGCGATATCTGATACCCATGAACAAGTCATTAGAAACCCACCGACAACATTTTCCAGCTTTGGAGAATAAGGCATATTTTAACTATGGGGGACAGGGACCCTTGCCACAAGTCTCGATGGATAAGATTATCAAATCCTATCAGTTTGTCCAGGAGTGTGGTCCTTTTTCCCAAAAGGTAAATAGCTGGGTTCAGCAGGAGTTAGGCTTAACACGGGAGGCGATCGCCTCTGAGTTAGGGGTACAATCTGCAACTATTACCCTGACGGAAGATGTGACCGTAGGCTGTAATATTGCCCTATGGGGGATTGATTGGCAACGAGGAGATCATCTATTAATCTCGGATTGTGAACACCCAGGGGTAGTGGCCACGGTGGGGGAATTGGTGCGGCGGTTTCAGATAGAGGTATCTGTCTGTCCCCTGTTAGAGACTTTAAATGAGGGTGATCCGGTAGAGGCGATCGCATCTCGAATCAAATCCAACACTCGCCTGGTAGTAATTAGTCATATCTTATGGAATACAGGACAGGTTTTGCCTCTCACCGCGATTATGCAAGCCTGTAAAGCCGCTTCAGGAGGGGTTAGGGTATTGGTGGATGCGGCGCAGTCTGTAGGGGTTCTGCCGTTAAATTTAGCGGAATCTGGAGTAGATTTTTATGGTTTTACGGGTCATAAATGGTTATGTGGTCCAGAGGGTTTAGGGGGTTTATATGTCAGTCCTGATGCTGTATCAGATCTGAGTCCTACTTTTATCGGGTGGCGGGGTATTGAAGTTGACGAAAGGGGAACACCGACTAATTGGAAATCTGACGGAAGACGCTATGAAATAGCCACCTCAGCTTATCCTTTGATGGTGGGTTTACGAGAGGCGATCGCTATTCATAACCAATGGGGAACTGCCACCGAACGTTATCAACAAATTTGTAATCTTAGCCAATACCTATGGGAACGTTTATCAGAACTTCCCCAAATTGATTGTTTACGCACTTCTCCACCAGAATCGGGTTTAGTATCATTTAAAGTTACCCAAAGTCTCCCCCACCCACAGATAGTCAGAGCCTTAGAATCGGAAAATATTTTAGTGCGAACTATCCTCGACCCCGACTGTATTCGCGCCTGCGTTCATTATTTCACTCAGCCATCAGAAATTGATGAACTGATTACTTGTCTGGCTAAAATATCGGGTGGCGGCTAATTTTAAAGGCGATATATCCTTATGTTTCAACGGTATCAAGATGATAGAAATACTATATTTCATGGAGATGCAATTCAGATTTTATCTAGTCAAATTGCAGCTAATTCTGTGAATCTGATTTTTGCAGATCCTCCCTACAATATAGGGAAGAAATTTTCCAAGTTTCATGACCAATGGAATTCCGAAGAAGATTATATCAATTGGTCATATCAATGGCTTGATGAATGTGTCAGGGTATTGAAACCTAACGGAACATTATATGTAATGACCAGCACTCAATCTATGCCATACTTTGATATTTACTTGCGGCAAAAAATGTCAATTCTTAGTCGTATTGTCTGGCATTATGATAGTTCTGGAGTGCAAGCAAAGAAATATTTTGGGTCTATGTATGAACCCATACTTCATTGCGTGAAAGACCAGAAAAATTATATTTTCAATTCAGCCGATATTAAAGTGGAAGCCAAGACTGGCGCACAACGTAAATTAATTGATTATAGAAAACCAGTACCTACTCAATACAACAGTGAAAAAGTGCCTGGTAATGTCTGGTATTTTCCCCGTGTAAGGTATCGCATGGCAGAATATGAAAATCATCCAGCACAGAAACCAGAATCATTGTTAGAAAGAATTATTCTAGCAAGTACCAACACACATGATTTGGTACTTGATCCCTTTGCTGGAACTTTTACCACTGCAGCCGTAGCTAAACGCTTAGGACGAATTTCTATGAGTATAGAATCTCAAGAAGAATATCTTAAAATTGGTCTAAGGCGGGTTTTAGGATGGCAAGAATACCAAGGAGAAAAGCTACTACCACCCGCGAAAAATCAGACTAAACAAAATACCAATTTTCCTACAAATCAATTCATTCAACCCAGTATTTTTGATGCCGATACTACAGCATGAATTCACTCTAAAGATTATCGAAATTCTCAATTCTCATTTTCCCAATCAGGGAGAGCAAGTTTTGATAAATAGTGAGTTATTGCAATATCTCAATATTAAAACCAAAGCTGCTAATCGAGGTTCTAAATCACGGGCTGGATTTGCTAACCACTATGCTATCTATGTATTAGTTGAAGACTATCTCAATAATAAATTTCACATTAGAGGTGGCTATGATGATTATGAAGGGGCTCAGTTTATTAATCTTTTACAGAGACAAAGACAACTTCCCTTTGGGAATAAACTGCAAAATCATGCCCTGAATCATCGACTAAATCAGGAGTTTAAAAAATACTTCCCCACTTTATCTTATGTACCGGTAATCAGAGATACAAAAACTAATAGATACTGGATAAATGAAAATCTGCTTCAGGTTTCTATCAATGGTAATCAAATCAACATTGCTGAGGCAATCATAGATATTATAGATGCTTTTGTGATAGCCAGAAGACAGTCTTTTAGTCAGTTTATTATCTATTGTAAACAGATGATTGAGATTCATAACCAAGACCCTTTACAAGCTATTGAGTTTATTCGCAGTTTTTTAAACAAGGATGTAGATGCCAGAGTGTTTGAAATTGTGAGTTATGCGATTTTAAAACAGTATTACGGAGAGCAAAAAATCTACTGGGTCTCCTAATAGTCTAAATACTGAATACTTAATTTTGTATAAAACTGGTAGAACTAATGCGAATGATGGTGGTATAGATTTTGTGATGAAACCCCTAGGTAAATTCTTCCAAGTGACAGAAACTATTGATGCTGGTAAATATTTCTTAGATATCGATAAAGTACAGAGATACCCTATTACCTTTGTTGTGAAAACTGAACAGCCACCGGAGGAAGTTTTAGATCAAGTTAAGAAACAAGCTACAGCTAAATATCATATAAAAGCTATTGTTCAAAGATATTTAGAGTCTATAGAAGAAGTCATCAATATCCCCGAACTGATGCACCGTTTTGATGCAGTTTTAACACAAGGAAAAGCACCAGATGTAATTGAGGAAATAGTTATACAAAGTCGTATTGAGTTTCACCTGGAAACTGAGGAAAATGATCTGATTAATTATCAAGATGAGGGTAGACTAATTTAATCAAGTATCTGGGTAAAAACTGTGAGATGATGATAATTATTGCCTCCCATATCAAAATCTAAGATAACCATTCTGTTTGCTGCTGAAGACAGGCGATCGCTATAGTAGTTTCCACCTGGTCAAATTCCTGATAAAAACGGCTAACACTCAGGAAAACTTCTGGTGTGGCTAGGATAATTAGTCGATCGCATAACTGTTGTAAAGAATTGACTAACTCGATAGGTGCGAGGGGAACACAAATCCAAATAGCGCCGGGTTTTTGCGATCGCAAAGCCTTAATCGCCGCTACCATAGTCATACCCGTAGCAATACCATCATCAACTACTATAATTAAATTATCCTTAACCGAATTAGAAGGACAATAGGTGGCGAATTCCTGCCATTGACTATAGGCTTTTTCTTGTGCGTCACGCAGAATAGAATGGCTTTCCCAAAACTGGCTAGGACGACGGTTAGACCAAATCACATAACCATCAGCAGTAACAGCCCCTAATGCTAACTCGGGATTATCTGGCTGGGTGATTTTTTTAGCCACAATTACACTGAGGGGACAAGCCAAACGGCGGGCTATCGGTTCAGCCACGGGTAAACCCCCCCTCGGTAAAGCATACACCAACGGACTCATAGCCCCAGGGGAGTCGGTGGTAATCTTATCAATAACTACCTGAGCTAGTTCCTCCCCGGCATGGGTGCGATCGCGAAATAGTGGGTTAGGGAACATAATCGGTTCATCCTTAGCAGTCCCGTTAGATATATAATGACTGGTGTGGCTCATAGTTGCAACTATCCCAGTTCAGCATATACCAGGATTTGAACTTTTACTTAGAAATTCATGTCTAACCAAGACCAACAACTCAGCCTTTTCGATATTCCTAGTCTTAATCAAGACCCTGAGTCCGTAGATTTTGACCTAGAAGAAATTCCCAAAAATGCTCATACTCCCATACCGCCGGGAACCTATCAAACTCTTGCACAAATTGCTGATCATTGTAATAGGTGCTCGCGCTGTCAACTGGGAAAAAACCGCACTCATGCTGTGATTGGTCGTGGGAACCCCACCGCCCCCATTATGATTATCGGAGAAGCACCAGGACAACATGAAGATGAACAAGGTCTTCCTTTTGTGGGTAGATCTGGACAGCTTCTTGATAAGATTTTAGACTCCGTAGGACTTAGTACAGATACCGAAGTTTATATTTCTAATGCTATCCGCTGTCGTCCCCCGGAAAATCGCACCCCAACCGCTTCAGAACTCCAAGCCTGTAAGCCTTATCTATTAGAACAAATCCGCCTCATTAATCCTCAAATTATCCTCCTCACGGGGGCGACTGCAGTTAAGTCTCTTCTAGGAGATAAACGCCCGATTACTAAAATTCGCGGTCAGTGGTTTCAGTGGGAAGGTCGTCAATGTATGCCGATTTTTCACCCCGCATACCTACTCAGAAATTCCTCCCGAGATGTTGGTAAACCTAAATGGTTAATGTGGCAGGATATGCAAGCAGTACGTCAGAGGTTAAATGAGATCCAATCACATTAATTTGAATATAAACCTCCCCACACCTACACCCTCTATTAATTGTTCTCAAATCTGAAAATTACATAAATTTTGCTAATTTATACGGCTAGATAAATTTGATTTTTAAAATATTGTTAAGAATTGATACAATTTTAGGGCAAATACCTCGCCAAAAGTTGACGAGATTATGGGGGTTATGCTATTCTCTAGGAAATCGCACCCAAGGGGTTCCTCTGTCTATTTCCCAAAATCAAGGCTACAACCCTGATTATGTGGCGGTTATAATTATTATCTGACCACAAAATAAAACTGGCGATGCACGAGTTTTGGGGTTGAAAGCGGGGTCGATTTTTAGACCTATTGACAAAAACGCCATTTTGTGCATAGACCGATCCAGAGACAGATCCCCCACCCTAGAGGAGAGGGGGGGGAATAGAATCTAATCCTGTTCTAGCCACATTTGCAGCATAGCGGTAGGGATGTAGATAGTAGGGTGATTAAACATATTTCGGATCGCCTGAGTTCCCTGAGACTTGAAAACCATCTGTAAACGACGCTTGAGGTTAGGATACTGTCGCAAAGCCTGAGCGATCGCCTCTTCAGCCTCAGCATTATTCTTAGTATTTTGTGCGACATGATCAAGTAGTTGTTTAACCTCGGTCTGTAGGCTTTGTGTAGTATCTTCTGGCTTAGGTGCAGCGCCATTAGTGCGGCGTACAGCTTGACCATTAGTGCGGGCAGATTTGAGATTTTTAGCTGTTGAAGCAGGTTGAGGTTGAGAAGAACCGCCGCCCCAATTTTGGACAGCCGTCGCCACATCAATACCGGTAGTTTGGCGCAACTCTTCCAAAAACGCAGCCATTTTAGAAGCTGTATTCCCCTTATTAGCATCAACAATAGTAGCACTATCAACAGTAATTTCAGGAACAGTAGAAGCCATAGTTTTTAGTAAGACTTCCAACTTCTGATAAAGGAAAATTTCCCGAGCATTAGGACCGGCTGCTTTCCAGGACTCAGCCAGCCGTCGTGTACCTTCAGCTTGAGCTTTCCCATCTTCAATAATTTGGGCAGCATCCCCACGCGCCCTAGCGATCGCCTTTTTACATTCCGCTTCTGCTGGTGCGACCACATCAGCTTGTAGTTGCTGTTCTACCTGCTTAATCCTTTCTTTTTGAACAGAGACCTCAGCCTGAGTCCTAGCGACCTCAGCGGCTGTTTCCGACTCCGACTCTGCGACCACCGCCGCCCGTTTAGTCATAGCATCAGCCACCCGGCGTTCAGCTTCCGCCTTAGATACCTCTACCTCAGTTTCCAACTTTTTCAACTGAGTCATTTTATGATTTTCCGCAGTACGGATAGCAGCATCAGCCTTAGCTTGTGCTTCAGCAACACGAGAATCTCTAAACAATTCCGCCCGTTGTTGTCGTCCAATCGAGTCAAGATACCCCACCTCATCGGAAATATTTTGAATTTGGAGAGTATCCAAAATCAACCCCAGTTGTTGTAAATCATCTTCAGCTTCTTCGAGGAGACTTTTAGCAAAAGCCAATTTATCCCCATTGACCTGTTCAGGGGTAAGGCTGGCTAACACCCCGCGCAGGTTTCCTTCCAGAGTATCTTTAGCAATGCGTTCAATTTCCTGGCGAGTTTTCCCCAATAAACGCTCGATCGCATTATGAATTGTGGGTTCTTCCCCAGCAATTTTAATATTCGCCACCCCATCAACCTGTAAAGGAATGCCTCCTTTCGAGTAAGCATTAGCCACCTTTAACTCAATAATCATATTGGTTAAATCCATGTGAAAGGCTTGTTCTAACAGGGGTGTCCGAATGCTGCTACCACCTTTCACCAGGCGATATCCCACAGTGCGATCATTTTCTGTTGAGCGACGACTACCCGCAAAAATCAACACTTCGCTAGGCTGACAAATATAGTAGAGATTGCGGATAATAAATACAGTGGCTCCGCTTCCTAAACCTAGGGCTGCTAATAAGGCGATGATAATTTCCATAATTCCTATACCTGTGTTGGGCTGCCATGAAATTTACTGATTGTTATTTAATTTCTGCTTGTGTTCCCCAAAGTCCTAGATACATTAATTCCCAAAGTGCGATCGACACTTTCGAGGAATTGACGGAAAATTTCCGGATAGGCGCGAACCAAACCAGCGATCGCTTCTCCGTCTCCACTATCAATCACATTGACATATTCCAGACCAACCCGGCGGGGAATTTGGGCAGCTTCCCGCAATACCATCTCGATTTGTTGTAAGTAGAACAGTTCCGAAGCATCCTCGCCCATTTCCTGCCAAACTGCGTTAATCAGGTCGTTTACTTCCGCCGCCGCGCGGGCATTTTCCGCTAAAGCAGCCGCATTACCTCTGGCTTGCAGTTCCCTAGCTTGTCGTTCCGCGTCCGCAGGTAGGACGGTATCAGCTTCGAGTCGTAACCTTTCCAACTCAGCGCGGACAGTTTGCAGGAGTTGTTCAGCCCTAGCGCGGGCTTCTTTACCAGCAGCGATGGTGCGTTCTTCTTCGGACCTAGCTTGCTGTTCAAGTTCGGCGCGAATTTTCCGCAGTTCGTTTTCTTTCTTTTGGACAAAGGTTCTGGCTTGACTTAGGGCGACTTCCGATTGGCGGCGACAGTCGGCTTCTACCTGTTCAGCTTCAGCGACAGCATTAGATTCGGCAATTTCGGCATCTCTGGCAATGAGAGCAATTTGGCGCCGACCGATGGAGTTAAGATAATCGACATCATCAGAGACGCTCTGAATTTTGAGGGTGTCTAATTGTAATCCTAATCTGGCTAAATCCCTGGAAACATCCTCAGCGATATGTTCAGCGAACCGTAGGCGGTCTTCGTTAAGCTGTTCGGGGGTGAGGGTGCTAACAACTCCCCGCAGGTTTCCTTCTAGGGTTTCGCGAGCAACGCGGGAAATTTCGGAGCGATCGCGGTCTAAAAATCTTTCGATCGCATTTCCGACGACTTCAGGATCGTTGGAGATTTTTACATTGGCGATCGCTTGAATATTTAGGGGTGTTCCCCCTTTGGAGTAGGCGTTTTTGACTTCAACGGGAACTGGCATTGTCCGCAAGTCCATGGTTTTGACGGTTTCCAGAATGGGAATACAAATAGCCCGTCCACCAAAAATCACCCGATAACCTACCTCCCGTCCGTCTTTGGTACGGTGTTTGCGACCAGACAAAATCAGGACCTCACTGGGTTTGCAAATCTGCATAAAGACATTGAGAAACCAGATTAAAACCAATACTCCAAAAATTGATAGGGCTATGGGTAGGGCAGTTATAATCTGATCACTTAGCTGATTTGTGTTTCTTCCTTGAGTCGGAATTTGTGCCTGGGCTACCAAGACGACTATTTCTTGGTTCTGTTTGTCTAAAGATGCAACAAATTTCTGATTCATAGTTTTTCCCCCAAAAGGGTTTGAGCAAACATTTAAAAGGTGAAATGTCGGGTCATCCTATCCGCTTACCCTGACGTTGGACTTGTCGATTATGCTTCTGAGACACCGAAGGATGCTTCTGAGACCACCAAAACTTTATTTTTCTCCATTCCTACCACAAAAACGCGATCGCCCTGGGAAAATTCCTGATTTTCTTCAGTAATTGCGCTCAAATACAGCACGGACCCTCCGGCGCTGAGGCGTACTTTTCCACGACTGTCTCTATTAAAGGGAATTTCCACGATGGCGGATAGACCAATGAAATCATGGGATTGAACTAAACTGTTGGCTTGTTGCGATCGCAGAATATCAAAGACCCACACGACAGCAGTTCCGCAGGACACCCCAATAGCGATCGCTGCTGTAGCCACAAAAGCCGGGGTTAAGTCGGGGTTCAAAACTGACATAATTGTTCCGGTCAACCCAAAAAAGCACACCCCAAAAGTCCAGAAGCGCACACTCCCAAAAGGCAGCCTTAACCGGAGAGTTTTTCTTTTGGATCTATGGCTGGGCTGGTTTTCGGTATCATCCCTGCGATGTTCTAATTCTACATCGCTATCAAATTCGCCCTCAAACTCTACACCGTCTAATCCCTCCACAGCGGCTAATATGACACATACTCCACCCACCGTTAGACAGACAATATATAGGGTTATCATAATTTTGTCCCCATTTACCTAAAAATACTTGCTAGGGTCTTAATCTGTCGGTACTACTGCACCATTCCCCAGGGGCAGGTTTTCCCACCGAAGAGCCGACCCGTCCCCTACCATTATAGCTCAATTATCGATGATTAAAGATTGACGCATTACTGAGATCGGGATGGGTTGTTGTAGCCAAATTTCCAGGGCGGCGGCTCCTTGTTGAATCAGCATTTCTAAGCCATCGATCGCCACAGCACCTTGATTTTTAGCCAGTTGTAAAAAGCGGGTAGGGCGGGGAGTGTAAATCAAATCGTAGGCGATCGCCCCAGATTTTAAACCCTCAAAATTTTCGGCATCTACCGGAGAGCGATCGATATGGGGAGACATTCCCACCGGGGTAGTATTTACCAATAAATCGGCTTGTTTAATTAAGGGGTTTAATTCCTGCCAATCATGAACATTAACCTTAATAGGAAGGGGAGAATGTAGCCAACTTTGCCTAAATTCTTCTAACTTTTGGGGGTTTCTGCCGACGATATGAATTTCTGCCATTCCCAATTCAGCACAACCAGCGACTACGGCCCTAGACGCGCCGCCATTGCCTAAAATTACGGCGATTTTTTCATGCCAATTGGGGAAGTTTAAATCCTTGAGAGGAGCCAAGAAACCCGCTACATCTGTATTAGTACCACTCCAACCTTTATCACTGTACCAAACGGTATTAACTGCCCCTACTGCTGTGGCTAATTTAGACACATTATCTAGTAGGGGAATAATGGCTTGTTTGTGGGGAATGGTGAGATTAAATCCCTGAACACCGATAGCTTGAAAGCCTCGATAAGCTGATGCTAACTGGTCAGGAGCCACTGGAAAGGGTACATAGACATAATCAACGCCGAGATGAGCGATCGCGGCGTTGTGCATAATTGGGGACATAGAATGTTCCACAGGATAGCCAACAATTCCTAATAGTTTGGTTGTCCCTTTAATCATCAAAGTTTACCGGTATTGACATCGGTAACATTTTACGATAAAATTGGTGTACAGCCCTTTCAGTAATCATGTAATACGATTTCAAAGTCCCTCTCCCTGCCTAGGAGAGGGATTTAGGGTGAGGGTAATGTTTTAAGTTACTTGCGAACAAGCTGTATTAATACTAACTAACTATTAAAGGTCAATCAGATTAAATTGATGGGCTTCGGCGATAACTGGATTAATATCAAACCAATATTCATCCTCATGGCGATATTCAAAGACCCATAAACTGCGTAAGAGGGTTTGATATTCCCTGAGACCCATAATTTTTTTAGTTTGGGCGACCTGACGTAAGAGTTGCCATTCTTCTGATGATATAGCCAACAGTAACTGATGAGAACGTTGGCGGATGACATTTTCCAAGATACTCCTGACAATAGGTGGATCTTCTTGTTGTAAACAACTATACAGGAGGGCGAGTAAAGTGCGGACATGACCACCACTCATAATACAGAGGCGATCGAGAGTTTCTGCACTATCAAAAACCTTAGTAATTAAATGAGTATAATTATTGAGGTCAATAGCGGGAAAAGCTCGCACCATGACCATTTTTCGGAGATGTTCAATACCTTCTGGGTATGGTGTACCATCAGGAAATTTAACCGGAACCATGGGTAATGTTTTAGGTTCACTAGCAAATCGGCTGGTTAGTCGTCCCAAGTCGCTGGAGAAAATTAACCCGATGGGAATAGTATAAACGACATGGCACTGAAGTTGATTGAGTTGGTCGCCGCGATCGATAAATAAATATTCTGGTTGTGGTCGTCCGGTGGCGCTTTTGGAATTCATGATCCGGTCGAGGTTATCAATAATGACGACTAACCCGGCTTTTCCCTGTTGTTTGAGTTGTTGAATGGCTGGAAGTAGTAATTCTTGATTGATGGCTTCCAGGATATTATTAGTGCGCGGTTCGAGGTATTGTCGTAATAGCGATCGCAGGTCGCGGGAGTCTTTGGCTTTAGCGGTGAGTTTACCAATTCCGACGGTGAGGGAAAATTCCCCCGGTTCCGAGAGTCCAGGGATGGCCAGTTCTGCTTTGACATTAATTTGGGTGTTAATGACATCAAGTAAACCCTGAATCAGGTTTTTAAAGCCTGTGGGGTTCAGTTTGATGTTCATTGATTCTACACTTTCGCTGACCTGACGGGCGATCGCCAACAGGATATCAGTAATATCTACATCAGCCATATCTAAGTCTTTAGAGGACTCGAAGTAGACTACATGAAATTCCTGCTGTTCTAATTCGGCTTTCAGGCGCAATAATTCTGTCGATTTTCCCGAGCCGATATGTCCGGTAAACAGTTGACAGGTTGGGCTATCGGGGGAGAGACGGGAAATGGTGCGAGCAATTTGTTCGATGAGTGTACCTCCGCGAACTTGGGAAAAATTGATATAATATTTTCGCTCTTCCGGGTTCCCTACGTCTATGGTTTTGGCGGGGTTACACGCCCGAAAAAATTGGCGTAAATCTAGTTTCATTGTTGTCCACTCAATTTAAAGATTTTGACCCTAGTTGAATTTTCGGGTGTTGATTATACTAATCCGTAGGTTATGGAGAAAATTTACGTTAATTTGATAGAAGTTTACCTAATGTCAATCCTAAGCCGGAAATCGAAACTAATATCAAAGCGGTATAAAATTTGTTGAAGGAAACCAATAATTTTTCCCCGGCTACCATTTGCGCGACTACGCCAAAAATAATGGCAATGGCTCCCCAAGCGCCGACGATCGCATCAAGTCCGGTGTTGGCGATCGCCGCTCTGACTGCCCCAGACCCGGCTCCTGACCACGCTCCTAACCACGCTCCTAATTGAAATCCGAACCAACTACCAACGCCGCCGCGTTTTTTGACTTGAAACATAGCATCAGAAATAATGCCAATTATCCACCCAGTCGAAGAACCAATTATTCCCCCAATTAGAGATCCTAAACCATTCCCGGTTTCAGCCCCGGCTACCCAACCAGCGATCGCTAAAATTCCGGTGAAGCTAAACCCCCAAATAATCGTGCGTGAGTTACTATCGGAACCGATAATTGACCCTAAAGCAGTTCCGGCTATAGCCCAGGCGATCGCGGTAATTAGCCCCCCCGCTTGACTTCCGGCGATCGCTCCCGCTATTCCTCCCGCTATCATCAGAGAAATTAACCAAGGATACTGGGTCTGGGAACCATAACTGGCTTCTAGGGATAGTCCTACCCAAACCAATGGGACTAATAACCACGTCCCTGGGTAAATGTCTAAATATCCTAAAATCCAACCTACTAGGGTATAGCTGAAAAATGCCCCGGTTAACCAACCCCAGGGGATGAGTTCGTCACTGGTTTCGGGTTCGCTAGGATTGACTTTCGGGGGTCTTGGTGGGCGCTGAATAGGTGTGGCGGTTACTGGTGGGGTGGGTGGCGGCGGGGAGATGACTGGGTAAGGGGAGAAGTTGGGATCCCTTAATAGGGTCATGAGGCGATCGTAAGCATAGTTGATCTCTTTGAATTTTTCTGTGGCTTGATACTGAATATGGGAGTCGGCCGGATAGCGATCGGGATGCCATAATAATGCTAGAGTCCGATAAGCCTGTTTGATTTCCTCTAGGGAAGCACCAGGTTTGACGTTCAGAAGTTGATAGTAGCGATCGATATCGTCCACAGTTAGGAATTTTAGGGCTTCGGTAGTGTATGGAATTCTGAGAATATATTAGGACATTCCACTAATTTAGCACTCCCCCAGCCAGACACCCGCACAATGTTGGGTTCATCCCTGTAAGTTTGGCATTTCTGGTCAATCAGGGTTACAATTAACTCTCAGATTTTTTCCCTTTGATAACTAACTGCTAGAGTTCCCGTTATGGCTTTTTTTCGTCAATATATCGCGCCACTGTTGGTGGTTATGATTTTTCTGTTGGCTTTGGTCGCCGTTAGTGCGCGTATTTTCCTACCGGGTGATATGCAAGCACCAGCACCTATGGGAGTCATTAACTCTTCAGGGGAGATGGCCCCCATTGTTCATAAATTAATGATCCGTGTCTGAAATTTTGGTCACCGGTTATACTATCCGTTCTGGATCTACTCGCGATCGCTCTTTGTTGGTTAAGTTCATGAATCGCACCTATCGGGAATTGTACCCCGATCAGGATTTCTCTCACCTGGCGAACACTGTAGAACAGTATTTCTCACCCCAAACCCCTCTCTGGTGGGTGGAAATGTCCGGCGGTCCAAATATCACCCCGATCGCCTGTTTATGGATGGGAACTGCTATTAATCAGGTGACAGGCGATCGGATTTCTCATATTTTTCTGGTTTATGTTCACCCAGAACATCGACGACGGGGAATTGGGGCGGCTTTGATGAATTATGGGGAACAATGGACTCAAACCAGAGGCGATCGCCAAATCAGTTTACAGGTTTTTACTAACAATAAACCCGCTCTGAGTTTGTATGAAAAATTGGGCTATCAACCTCAATCTTTGGGTTTAGTTAAGCAGCTCTAAATCCGATAAATGATATCCTCTACATTTTGGGAGGGCGCGTCACACCCAATAAATAATATAAATAATCACCCGACAATTGAACACTGAGGCATCTTAGTAAATATCAATTATAACTATCAATTGTAAATTCTCAGTCATGCTCTAGGGCGGGTGAGGATTAAGGCGGCGCTAACCTTGACCCGGAAAGAAGGGGCAAATGTTCACCCCATGGCCCAGCTACTGTATGATAAACCCCCCACCCACCCGATCGCCAAACTAATTATCAATTTAGTATGGGGGTTATAGAAAACCAATTTTTTGGTAGAATCGAAATTATGGAGGATCAAGATCTGAGTGTAGTTAATTTTGAGCAAACCGCTGATAGTCCCCTAGACCATTGGCAAGAGGAAGAAGCCCCTAAGCCAGATCCAGAGGAAATGTTGCCGTTGCTTGAGTCCCCGGAACCGCAACACCGGATGATTGCGGCGCGGGCTTTTTGTGAACTTCAAGACCAACGGGCGATCGCACCTTTGATAAGTTTACTAGAGGACTCCTGCCCCCTCGTGCGGGTAAGCGTCGCCTATGCTTTGGGGCGTAATCCTAGCCCGGATGCCGTGGAAGCCCTAATTAAACAATATAATTCCGATTGGAATGGTTATGTCCGCAAGGGGTTGGTTTGGGCTTTGGGAAATTGTCGCGATCCGAGGGCTTTAGATACTCTCCTAGAGGCTATTAAAACTGATATTCCCGCCGTGAGACTCTGGGCGGCTAGTTCTTTGGGTCAAATGGCTAAGGTGGGATATGATGGGGTGGTCAAAGCTATTCCCCCCGTGATTGAGGCTTTGCGTGGGGATGAGGTGGCTGCGGTTCGCAGTAACTGCGCTTGGTCTTTGGGACAGTTAAGCCGGGAATTACCTTCTAATGTCGTCTATGCTGGGGCGATCGATGCCTTAATTGAAGCCCTAGAGGAGGATGAGGATTTGAGTGTCCGCGATGATGCTAAGTCTTCTCTGCTACGGGTTGGTGATCCGCGCGGGTTACAAATTATTGAAGAGTTAAAGATTGATGGCTTAATTTAGGTCTTTGGGAATGGCTGATAATTTCCTGGCGGCTTTAATTCTGGCGGGGGGACGTAGTTCTCGCATGGGTCGGGATAAGGCTTTAATTCCCGTGGCGGGGGTTCCCCTACTGCGCCGGGTGGTTGAGGCGGCGGGGAGTTGTTCTCAGCAGGTCTATGTATTAACACCTTGGCCAGAACGTTACCAGGCTGTGGGGGCTAGTTATAATTTGCTGATGGAAACTAACCCCGGTCAGGGTCCAATGGTGGCTTTGGCTACTGGGTTGAGTCAAATTGACTGTCTTTGGCTATTGTTGCTGGCTTGCGATTTACCTCAACTACAACCCGATATTTTGCGAGGCTGGAAGGAGCAGTTAACTGTGGTCCCACCATCCCATTTGGCTATGATTCCCCGTCATGGGTCGCGGTGGGAACCTCTCTGTGGATTCTACCGCCACCAGGCTTTAGAATCTTTACAGGAATTTATGGCAACTGGAGAGCGATCGCTGCAACGGTGGCTAGATCAGGTTCCCGTAACACCCATATCAGTCGTAACTGTAGAATCCCAGATGCTCCTCAATTGTAACACCCCAGAAGATTTGAGGGCGATCGCATCTGAGGGAACATCTGCAGACCTTTGATAATTTCTGATAAGATGACAGATAATCGCTAATACCACTTAAATTAGGCAAGCAGAGTCATATTATGAATGTCCTAATTCCGATCGCACTATTAATCGTCTATGTTGGTGGAGTCTGGAAGTTTTGGTCTGGGTTTGGGCGCACCAACTTTGAAAAGAGTTTTGGAAATCGTGTCTCATTATCATTATTATGGCCGATTTTGTTGATCGCTAATCGTTCCTATCGCCAAAACTTTTCTAAAGCTCTAAAAGGCTCGAAGCGCTAATTTGTATCAGCTATAATGTCTAAAAAACCAGACTCTAACCCTTCCTTGGGATTTTTCGGATTATCAACTGGCGGGACTGCTGACCAGTGGCAGTCCCAAATTACTTCCGTAGCCCGCCGTTTTAACCAGGAATATCAAGGCGAACCTTTTGAACTCCCCGAAGAAGTCGAAAATATGCCGATTTTTCGCGATCGCATTTCGGGAACTCTCCAACAAAAACTCACTTCCCCATTTTGGGAGTTAGCCAAACCTCAGAAAAATCAATATTGTTTAGATATTGGTTGCGGAGTAAGTTTTTTAATTTATCCCTGGCGAGAATGGAATGCTTTATTTCATGGTCAAGAAATTAGTTCCGTGGCTAGAGATGGTTTGAATTCCCGAAGTCCTCAGTTAAATTCTAAGTTATTTAAGGGGGTTGAACTAGCCCCCGCTCACCAGTTACAGTACGAAACTGGAAAGTTTGATTTAGCTATAGCCACTGGCTTTAGTTGTTACTATCCCCAGGAATATTGGCTAGAAGTTATGGCGGAGGTTAAACGAGTCTTAAAACCACAGGGAATTTTGGTATTTGATATCCTCAATGGGGAACTACCCCTAGCAGAAGATTGGGCGATTTTAGAGACTTATTTGGGAACGGAGGTTTATTTAGAATCTCTGGAAAATTGGGAAAGTTTGATTAAAAAAGCTGGGGCTAAGATTGTTAAAAAACAGTCGGGGGAATTGTGGGAAATGTATAAGGTCAGATTTTAGTTATTCCGTAAGTTAGTGGCTGCTATGCCATCACTAAGTTAACAGATTTGCCCAAATTGGGGGATAAGGGGTTTTGGGGTGATTGACCTCTGCGGCGATCGCTCAGTTTGTAAAGAAATATGACGATTGCGTAAAACCTGCGAAATTTGTCGATAACTCCATAGAACATTCGAGCAAAGGTGAGCAATGGTCTATTCCAGTTGGCGCGCGCGACCACATCTCCCAGGTGACCAGGAGATGAAAACCATCAGCCACAGGACGATTTTGGGTCTGATACTATCGGCGATCGCATTTTCGGCGATCGTCAAAAGTGGCGAATATCTCCTCTGTGAAAATTCCCCCGCTTCTGATGATTCACCTCCCCTCGGTCAGTTGTGTGATCAATTCACCAAACTTGGCGATCTGATCGGGGAGGTTTTTCTATTCAGCCAAACGCCACGACACAACAGCTTTTTAGATTCGCAGGACCAAGGAAACAATTATTTTATTTGAGGGTTTGAATGGTGTTTAAAGAGCAATATGCACTACAACCAGGGGGACCCGAAAGATTGGTTGTTTCCTGGGAGAAGGGATGGCAAAATTTTACCATTTATTTAGATGGACGGGAACTCGGTAAATTTGTCAATCCTCAAGCTATCAAAGACGGACAATGCTTTGATTTGAAAGACGGCACGCAAATTAAAGTTAAGCTGATTCGTGACTTTATTTTTTGGTATTTACAAATTCTGTGGCGCGATCGACCGGTTCCCGGTTCCGAAACCGATCCTGAAACTCAACTCAAAAAGGCTTATAACATCTTTACGAACATCTGGAAAATTGGGGCTGGTATTGTTGGCTTAGTATTCCTTCTGTCTTTATTCGCCATCAATGAGGTAGGTGCTGGGGTAATTCTTCTGCCTTTATTTTTACTATCGAATATATCACCATATTTTCTAACTGCTTATTTTCTGAAACGGAAAGCAAAACTAGCAGCTTATTTCGCCATCTGGTTTGTGTTTGTCTTATATATTTATGCTTGGCTCGCATTTTGGATGTCAGTATTGATGAGCATTTTCTGGGTATTAGCGAGTTTAATGAATGGATTCGGGACTTTTATAGCTGTAATCATATCAGTTTCACTATTAAATATATTTTTACGTTGGGTATTGCATTTATTTTATACTGCCTTCAAAAGGGTATGGGCTGCGCCGTTCGCCATTTATCAACTCGATGAAAAATGGGGATTAAATTCTGGGGTTCATCCTAATTACCAATATCAAGATAATGTCAATAATCCCATTCCCATTCAATCAAATTCGGCTATTTTGACCAATCTTTCCAATCTTACAAATAGACCACCTGCACCACCACCTGCACCACCTGCACCTGCACCACCACCTGCACCACCACCACCGAAACCACCAAAACCACCAAAACCGATGACTCCCCCTATACCGAGGAGGGTAAATAATGCAGCGATCGCCAAAATGCAAACCTTGAATCCAGAGGGTTATAAACTTTATCAAAAAGCCGAACAATCCCAAGATCCTCACATCTTTTTTCAAGCCGGAGAAATGTACGATCGCAGCTATAGTTCATTCTGGGGAGATGGCATTTTTTCTGGCAACTATGATCGCCATTTTATCAAAATGTTGGGGATATCAATTGATGTGGTGGGAATGGAAACCGCCAAACAGGAAGCCACAACGATTATCAAAAATTCCCGCGATTCTTTAGTGATTAGTTGCTTGTGTTATCTGAAAGCCATAAAACTCGATTCTAATCACTACTGGTCAACCTTAAAATTAGCAACAGCCCTGACAGCAGCATTACAAATTGAGGCATCGCTAACCTATTGGCGACAAGCCTTAAATCTTGAAAAACAGGACACTTTATCAGCCCTAACTGCGGACTCGATGGGATTTGATAATCGTTCGACTGCCGCCAAAGAAGTGATGTATAAGTTAGGACTAGGCAGCAACCCGCAAGACTTCGACTCCCATTTTCTCAAACAGCAGGCGATCGCCAAAAAACTGCTCTGTGATCACCCTTACTTGAGCGACAATATTCCTAAATTAAGAACTGGATAAATCATGATAGTTAAGATTTGTTAAAATTTTCGGATAAAACTTGCCAAAATAGCGGAAGACAATTAAAGTATAAATAATCAAGGTTAAATTAATCATGGGAAATATAGTTGGGATAGATTTGGGGACTACCAATTCAGTAGCAGCTTTTAAGTGGGCTGAGGTCAATGTAGTGACTGCTGCTGAGAACTCACCGCCCGATCGCAAATTAACCCGGTCAGTGGTGGCGGCGGATCGCAATGGGTTAATCGTGGGTGAACAAGCCTATCGCCAACTGGGCGATGGAGATACCGAAAATGTGATAATTTCCATCAAGCGACTAATCGGAAGAGGCTTTAATGATCCGGTTGTGCAACAACAATTATCTCGCTTCAATTATAAGATTGATAAATCCAGCCAAGGGACGGAAAATAGCCTATCGGTTTGGTTGGGGGGACGGGAATATCTACCGGAAGATATATCGGCGGAAATTCTTAAAAAAGTTGTCAGTAATGCCCAAACTTATCAGGAGCGATCGGGGCAAACTAGCCGCATTACAGAAGCTGTAATTACCGTTCCCGCTTATTTCAATGATAAGCAGCGATACGCCACGGAAATCGCCACGCAAAAAGCCGGATTAAAACTCCGGGAACTTCTCCCAGAACCGACAGCAGCAGCTATTTCCTATGGTTATCGTCCGGACTCAGATGAGGTGAGTACCATCTTAGTTTATGACTTTGGTGGGGGTACTTTGGACTGTTCGATTATTACTTCGGTTGGTAATCAATTTATTGAGTCAGCCAAATCGGGGGATTTGTGGTTAGGTGGGGACGATTTTGATAACTGTATTGTGGAATTTGCCAAACAGGAAATCGCCCGGATTGAAAACCTCGATAATGTCGATCGCTTAATTAAAAAAATGCCGCATTATCAACGAGTGCGGCTGCTGGCGGAATTGAAAATTCAGGCGGAACAGGCGAAAATTAGACTGAGTACCCAAGGTGCAGCGGAAATTATTACCTCGGCACATTTAATTGATGAAATGGGAATGGCAATTCCGATTCAAGTTACCATCAGTCGCCAAGAGTTTGAAAAACGCATCGAACCGTTAATCGATCGCTCAGTAAAAATTGCTCAGGACGCGATTAAATATTCAGATTATCCCCTCGATCAAATTGATGCAATTCTGTTAGTTGGCGGTTCCGCGCAGGTGCCGATCGTGCAACAAAAAATCCGCCAAGCCTTCCCCCAACATCAAGTTGTGGTTCACGATCGCCCCATGTATGCGGTGGCGGAAGGGGCGGCGATCGTGGCGGCGGGACTTACGGAAAAAGTCACGACTGTTTCCCGTGATTATTGCATTGAATTGGTGGATGAGCCGCGATTTGTAATCATTAGTCAGGGCGATATTCTTCCGGTGCAAAAGTTCCATACTTTTAAAACTGAAGCGGACGGACAATCGCTAATTCACTTTAAATTTTTTAGCCCAGATCGCGTCCGCCAGGAACTCGATCGCCGATTTCAAGACGAGCGGATCGGGGATATGTGGTTAGCGCTCGATCGCCCCTATCCAAAAGGTACGGAAATTTTAGTGACGGTGGAACTTGACGAGGAAAATAACTCGCTGCAAATGACGGCGGCTCTCAAGAATAATCCTCAGGTTAAAGTTAGTTGTTCATTCTCGCGGGGGGGAGTTAATGAGGAGATTTCTCGCCAGGTTGAGGAACGAATTAAACAACTGAATGCGGCGGGTAACTTAACGGAAATCGGTGTGAAACGTGCTAATGAAATCGCCGGGGAAGTGGTGCGATCGGCTAACCAAATTTATTATAATGGTCAAGTGCAGCGCGATCGCCTTAACCAAGCTGAAAGCAAACTCAAGGAATTAGAAGAATTTGCTAATGATGAGTTAGATATTGCCAAGATTTTCATAATGCGATTTGAATTAGCGCTGGAAGTGTGCGATCAGCTAATCCATGAAGATCAAAAATATCGGTTGCGGAATTTAGTAGATCAACTGCAACAAGCCTTGAATAGCAAGAATATTGCCAGCTTGCAAAAATTAATAGAAGATAGCAAACGAGAGTTTGATAACCTTCCCGATAGCGTCAAACTGATTGTGGTAATTCGGGAGGAGATCGGCCGCATTCACCATCTTAACCCCAGTCAAGCGGGAGGTATGGAGGTCAAATTTAATCAATTGTTGAACGCATTACAGCAAGGAAATGGCAGCCAAGCTAATAGCCTGCTGCAAGAACTCCAGGCTGAGATTATTCCCTATTTAGATCGGGAATTACCCACAGGAACTATTGCTACAGGATTGACACGATGACGATTAAACTCACCTGTCCGGTGTGCGGTCGCGCCGAAATTGAGGGCAATATTTGCCCCAACTGCGAAACTGATCTCACCCTCATTCGGCAACTGCAAGAACTCCCCCAATTGGCGGTTGAACCTGCGGTTATTGCCGCCCCTAAATCCTCTCAAAATATCCAACAGTTGTTGTTGGTAATGGGCATCATAATTTTACTTTTGGGAATTGCCTTGGGAAGATTTATCAGGGGTGAATCTGATGTGCAAACTGCCTCGGTTTATCCTACAGAAGTTATAGAAACTGCTCGATTTCTTCCCTCCCTGAATAAACCGAAAATCGATAAAAATAGCCCGGCATCCTGTGGGGGATTTTACTACTCGGTTCAACGGGGAGATTCCCTGTCGAGAATTGCGCGCAAGTTTTATGGGGAGGGGTCGCGCTGGCCACAATTAATCGAAACGAACCCGAATTTAAAAGGTAGAGAAAATCAGATCGAAGTTGGGGAAGTGATTTTGATCCAAAACTTACCAGAATACTGCCTATGAATGCAATTATTAATTGGGTTGATGCTCTGACATACGCACTGTTTAAGGTAGAAATTGTTGATTTCTTTAAGAAAGTTTCTGTTACTAAGCAGGACATCAAAACCGCCCACAAACTTGCTGCCAAAAAAAAGCTAATTGAGGCTACTAAAAAGGGGCAATCTACTCTTAGCAAATGGTCAAATTCCCCGGCTTTGGTTGAGCAAAAACTGCGACAGCTATTGATGGGAAATTTGTTAACTGATTTTAAGTCAGAGATTAATTCGTGGAAACAGAAAATCAAATTTGCTAAAAGCATGATCGCTTCGGCTCAGGCTTTAGAAAAATCTGATGCTGGCGATCCGCTGGATACGACAAATTTATCAAAGGCTTTGTCAACATATAAAAAATGTCGAACAATTATTGATATAAGTCTTGTCAATCAGGCGATCGCTCGCTGTGAACACAAAATGATGAAATATAATCAATTTAGGACATTATTTACAGAAGGTCAAAAATATTGCCAAGAAAAAGATTATAAAAAAGGGAAACTGAGTTTTGAGCGAGCGAAAACATTATTTCCCATTCCACTGCTAGAAGAAGCGATCGCCGATTGTTCAGGATATATTCAGGGACAAAATCAGTATGAATTAGCATTAGAAAAAGCGGTAAATTTAGCGAAAAATGGTGAATTTAAGGCCGCCCTAAATGTGATTAATTTAGCCTTAGATAAGTTCGAGCGCGAAGATGGTCAAACATTGCGGGGGACACTAAACCGGGTGATGCAAGGAAAAGACTATTATAGTCAAGGACTTGGGGCGGAAAAGTCGGGAAATTTAGGACAGGCTATATCATTTTACCAAAAATCATATCAGTTACTCCCGGAATTAACAGAAACCCAAATTCGCTTGGCAATTGTTTCCCTAAAAACAGCAAATTGGCAACAGGCGATCGCACATTTGCAGGGACATTCAGGAGAAAAAATTAAATATCTGCGTGGTTTTGCTTACCTCCAACAGGGTGATTTTCAACAGGCTGAAGTGGAATGGCGATCGCTATCCCATCCCCAAGTTAAAAGTCAATTGGAAATTGTCCGCACATTAAGGGGGCGCGATCGCTTAAAATTGATGTTGTCTATTCAACAGTTGGTTGATGATAATAACCTGGACAATGCTGGTGCTATGAGCCGTCAATTTTTACATAGTTACGGCTCAGATACGGTGGTTGAAGCTAATCTCAATAACCATATTTTGCCGCGCCTAGAAGCTAAAATTTGGGAGGGTCAAGATTGGCCAAAAATTGCCCAAATCACGGAACAAGTTTGGCTAAAAAACGGAGATTGTAAATCTCTGCATAATTGGGCGATCGCTACCTATTATAATGCTCAAATTAACAGCCACACCCGCCGGGATTGGGTGGTGGCTGCTACCACGGCTTTAGCGAATTTAGAGCGCGATCCGGCTTGGCAAAATATTCCTTGGCTGCCGAAAATTTCCATTGATATTGAGGAAATTTTTAGTCATTTTCTGGCTACCCTAGAAACGGCGATCGATAGCTTAAAAGACGATAACTTAGCCGAGTATCTGAAACTGCGAGATCAATTTCGTCTGGATGCGATCGCCCTGAAATTAGTTAAAAAGTTCCCCCATCAAGCAGCCCAAATTAATCACCTAATTTTATTGCCGGGATGTTACCATCGCTATCGACATCAATTTAGCAATATTAAGATTCCTCAAACTTCCAATTCTGCATCAACAGAAACCAATATTTTGCCCGCGCTTTATACCTCCTGGGGTTTGGCTGTGGCGGCGGCATTTGACGGAGATGGAGAACGCGCTATCCAACTTAAACCTTCTCGGAGTTACCAATTTAACTCTTCTCAAAAAAACGAATATTTTGCCCAAAAATTTTTAGCTTATTCCGAGGGAATTCACTATCTGCAAAAACAACGCTGGCGAGAGTCAATCGCGGCTTTAAATGCTCTCAAAAATGAATGGCGATCGCACCCAGAATGGCATCGAGAACTTGAGCGCTTATGTGAGTCTCAGCGTCAGGCGTTAAACAGTTTATCAGACCATCTGGCTTTTAGCGATTTTTGGTATCAACTATTGGGAACTGAAGCCTCCTGTAGCTATTGGGTTGAATCTCGTATTCAAGAAATTTGCGAAAATTTACAGCATCATAAAATTGATAAAAATCGAGCTTTATCTCAGCTTCGAGAACTGCAAAAAACCGATAGTAAAAACCCCCGTTTAATTTATGTCATTGAAACCTTAGAATTTGAGATTGAGGTTAATGAAATTATTGGTTTGATGCCATCTAATTTAAATGATGCGGTACGTCGCGCCAAAAACTGCCATAATCAGAAAGTGAAGCGACATATTGCTGCTATGTTAATAGAAATTTTAATTGCGGGAGTTAATGAAGGTAAAATGAACGGGGAAACTGCCGTACAATTTGCCCGTTGGGCGCATCAAATTTGCCCCAATGACCCCGAATTTGTGGATATTTATCGTCAATGTGGAATTTATTAAATTATGTCAAATCAACTACCCAATCCTAACCCTTATCAGGTTTTAGAGGTTTCTCCTTCGGCATCTAAGGCTGAAATTACCAAGGCTTTTGCGATGGCAATGAAGCGGAAAAAATACTCCCCCGATTTAATTGCTAGGGCGAGAAAAGCCTTGATGGATGACAAAGAACGTTTAATTGCTGATTATTTGCATCCGGTTTTACCACCCATTCAGCGGTTTAAGCGACAGGATTTCTCGGAACTTGAAAAACCGATTCCAGTTTTCGAGATGATTTCCGAATTTGATGATCTATCGTCAGCCATTGGCGCGGAAAAATCCGGCGAGGTGGCTCAACAATTAGGACAAAAAATCTTTATTCAATTTTTGAGTATTTAAGATTATGAATCATGCAAGCAAACTCGAAATTCCTGCCGAACTTCGTGACGAGATTCAACAAAAAATAGGGCAGCTTCTCCAAGAAAAAACTTTAATGCAACAAGCATTAATGGGTAAAGAACAGGAAGAATTTGCCCGGCTAGAAATGCTTTTTTTAGAACTACTAGAGGTTGTGGATTCTCTCGATTTTTTGATGGAATATTTGCACAATAACCCCCAACCCGATCCCAAAGCGATCGCCCGTTTTCCCCAATTAATCGGCAGCATTCATAAAAAATTACTCAATACCCTGGAAAAACGAGAGGTGCTCACTATTGATTTTCAGGGCGAAAAACCGGATTTTGATGTGTGTAAAATTATCGATCGCGAAGTTAATCCCGACCTCGAAAATGAAACGATCACCAAAATTGTCCGGCGAGGATTTCAATATGGCGATCGCCTTTTGCGTCCGGTGGAAGTGATTGTTTCCAAGTCCGAATAATACTGGCTGGTTGAGTGGGAATTTTAATTAATGTCTAAAACTCGCACTAAAAAAGCAAACTGATCAGCAATTTCTTCGATGATTTTAGCCATCGGTTTTCCCGCCCCATGTCCGGCTTTAGTTTCAATCCGAATTAACACAGGGTTGTCGCCACTGTGGGCGGCTTGTAAGGCTGAGATAAACTTAAAACTGTGGGCGGGAACTACGCGATCGTCATGGTCTCCCGTGGTGATTAAAGTAGCAGGATAGGCTGTTCCTGGCTGTAAATTATGCAGGGGAGAATAACGATAAAGAACTTGGAATTCTTCCTCATTTTCAGGGGAACCATATTCAGAAGTCCAAGCCCAGCCAATGGTAAACTTATGGAAGCGTAACATATCCATTACCGCCACTGCTGGTAGTGCCGCCCCAAACAATTCTGGGCGTTGGGTCATACAAGCACCCACTAATAAACCGCCATTACTACCACCAGATATAGCTAGTTTATTTACCTGGGTATAATTGTGGTGAATTAACCATTCAGCCGCTGCTATAAAGTCATCAAAAACATTTTGTTTTTTCAGTTTCATTCCGGCTTGATGCCATTGTTGACCATACTCGCCACCCCCCCGCAGGTTAGCCACAGCATACAGGCCTCCCATTTCCATCCATACTAAACGACTTACCGAAAAATTGGGGGTTAAGGAGATAGAAAAACCACCATATCCATAAAGAATTGTCGGGTTATTGCCGTCCAATTTTAAGCCCTTTTTATGGGTGATAAACATGGGAACCATTGCGCCATCAGGACTGCTATAAAAAACCTGATTGGTCTGGTAATCTTCCGGGTTAAAATCGACAGTTGGCTGTCGATAAAGTTGACTTTCTCCTGTGACTATATTATACTTATAAATGGTGGGAGGAGTCGTGAAACTGGTAAAAGAATAAAAGGTTTCTGTGTCCTCTCGTTTACCATCAAATCCCCCCACTGAACCAATACCCGGCAACTCTACTTCCCGGACTAAGGTTCCATCTAGGTGAAAAATATTCACCTGGGAACGGGCATCTTTGAGGTACAGGGCAACAAACTGATTATTTAGGGTGCTGACTCCTTCCAGGGTTTCTATGGCTTCTGGGATGATTTGATAGCGATTTCCGGTGTTAATATCAATGGCGATAACTCGACCCATTGGGGCATCTAAATCCGTCTTAAACCAAAAGGTTTCTCCTTGGTTATCAATGAAGCTATATTCTGCTTCAAATTCGGATATTAATTCGACTACGGGGCTATCAGGTTTAGTTAAATCGCGATAAAAGACTAGGTTTTTGGGGTCGGTTCCTCGCCATACAGAAATAATCAGATATTGACCATCTTCGGTGACAAATCCATTGAAACCCCATTCTTTTTGATCAGGACGTTCGTAGATTAAAACATCTTCTGATTGAGAGGTTCCTAGGCGATGGTAAAACAGTTTTTGGTAATAGTTAATATCCTCAAATTGAGTTTCTTCGTTTGGTTCATCATAGCGACTATAAAAGAATCCTTGATTGTCATGAGTCCAAGATGCACCGGAAAATTTAATCCACTTGAGATGATCTTCGAGTGGTTTGAGGGTGTTAATATCCATAACTTTCCATTCTTGCCAGTCGGAACCTGATGCGGAAAGACCATAGGCGATTAAATTCCCATCTTCACTAATGGCAATTCCTGATAAGGCAACGGTTCCATCTTCTGACAGTTGGTTTGGGTCTAATAAAACTCTGGGTTCGCCTTCCCATGAGTCCATTACATAGAGAACACTTTGGTTTTGTAAGCCATCATTTTTAAAGTAAAAATAGCGTTGACCTTCTCGAAAAGGGATGCTATATCTTTCATAATTCCATAATTGGGTCAAGCGATCGCTTAATTTTTGGCGGCTGGGAATGGTGGAGAGGTAATCAAATGTTACCTGATTTTGGGCTGTTACCCAAGCCTTGGTTTCGTCAGAGTCCAGATCTTCTAACCACCGATAGGGGTCAGTTACTTGGATGCCATGATATTCGTCTACTTGATCACTTTGGCGGGTATGAGGATAAATCAGGGGTTGATTGAGATCAGACATAACTAATGAATTTTACAACAATATTCTAGTTTAACCTATGATTTCTCTTTTCGGTATAGGTAACTTTTGGACATAACAATATGAGAGATGCTGGGGTAATCATCTACTGTATAATATACTGAGTTGATGGGCTATTGACTAACGGGAATCACCCAAGATTTTTTGAGAGAAGAACCCGCCGGACATTTAATTCTGTTTTCGCCGGTTTCGGGAGGGGCGATCGCATCTGCTCTGGGCGGTTTACGCAACTGATTAGATGAATGATCTACTAGACAAACTCCTCCGAAATTTTGAGTAACATTTTCATCAGTAACTGCCAATAAAGCACTAGCCAAAGAAATGATTAACTCGGAATCATCAGGACATTCAACCACGGGAGAGTTACCCCGTGATAATTGAATCGGCGCTGATAATTTATCCTGACTTTTACACATTCCCGCCACTGTTTGTATGAGGTTATCTCCAGGAATAATAAATACAGCACCAGCAAAATTAGGCAGACGTGAATTGGTAGGTATAGCATCAATTAAAACCAGGTTTTCATTAACATTCATCGCAAAGTTATACCCAGGTCTACCCTCAGATGTTGTGCGATATAAAGCATCTAAATTGTCGGTGAATCGATTGTAATGAAAAAGCTGTTGGCTTTGGTTTTGCAGTAAGTCGGTTAAGACTTCTCTGGCGACTTTTTCATTTTTTCTATCTCGTCTCTCGAGCAATGAGGACCATATCGCAGCTATTATTCCCAAACAACTAATTAGGAAGACCAAGGCAAAAAATGAAAAATAGATGCGCTTAGGATGCCGTTTAATCCAACTTTTAATCATGGCATAAAATTGGGGTAACACTGTCAACTTCAATTATAGCATTAATAGATTGACGATCGCCACTAATTTAAGACCCATGGCGATCGCAGTTGTCACAATGACCACAGCGAAATGATTGTGCTTCTGTCCCCAAGCCAAACGCCTCTAGTATAAATTTCCAGCGACAGTCACGGGTAGCAAAATAGCGAGTCATTTGGCGAATCGCAACTGTGTTAGAATTTTCAGTTAAAGATAGTGATGTATCTTTAATTTGATAATTAAACAAATCAACCCACTCTAATTTTCCCTGAGAATGCAAAAGAGACAAGGCGATCGCACTGTCGGGAAAACGACTGATCACTGTTTCTAAATGGCCTTTTTGGGGAAGTTTTTTAATCAAGGGTTTAGCGGTCATCATTTGTTGGCGAAAATTATCTTGTAAAAACGACAGCCTTTGTCTATCTTCAGGGTACAGCAAGCCCGTCGGTTCACAGAGAATAGTCAAGGCTTCTGCTGGTTTTCCGTCTCGTCCAGCCCTTCCTACTTCTTGGATATATTCTGATAGTAATAGGGGCGGTTGAAACTGAACCACCCACCGGACATTGGGCTTGTTAATTCCCATCCCAAAAGCAGAAGTACACACCACAAATTGCAGCTTGCCTTCTAACCATTGAGATTCAATTTTTCGCCTTTTTTCCGCCGATAGTCCAGCATGATAAGGGGCAGTTTTATAGCCAAATGTCTCCAGCCAGGCTGTCAATTCTTGACTATCTCGACGGGTGCGAACATAAATTAAACCGGTTTGCTTTTGATGTTGTTTCATCAAACTTAGCAAGCATTTTCGCCGTCCCATGGGAGTAAAAACTCGGCGAATTTTAAGGTGTAAATTATCTCGATATGGACTCAGTATAAATTCTTGAGGATCTTGTAACTGTAACACCGTTTTAATAGTGTTTTGGGCAGTGGGGTCAGCGGTAGCGGTAAAGGCAGCGATCGCTATTTTGCTACCTGGTGGTTTATGTTTTAATAAAGTGGGACGCACCGCCCCCAAACGGCGATAATCAGGTCTAAATGTATCCCCCCATTGAACTAAACAGTGAGATTCATCTAAAATCAAACCATTAATAGAAACCTGGGGTTTATTGATTAAATTCCACACAGGTTTACTTAATAAAGTTTCCGGGGATAAATATAGCAATCGTAGGCTGTTGTTTTGCAATTGATGTAAAGTTTGCCGCCGTTGTATGGGGGACATTTGACTATGAATAATACCCGCACTTAAATGGCGATCGTGTAATTCTTTTACCTGATTTTCCATCAAGGCTACCAGCGGCGAAACTATTATGGTTAAGCCATTTTTTAATAACGCTGGCAGTTGAAAACAGATAGATTTACCGCCTCCAGTGGGCAGAACAATCAACGCATCTTGACCCCTGATAATAGCCTCAACAATTTCCTGCTGAGGGGGGCGAAAATCATCATAACCCCAAAAACGTTTTAGGGCGTTTTTTACTTGTTCAGTTGTGTTAGAATCAGAAGGTGGAATCATGGGTTAAATTAGGGGTAAAGCGCGAAAACATAACCAAACTGTTGTCAATTTTAGCTCATCGAAAAATTATCAGTCCCAGATTAGGCAGTCAGCCTAGTTGCCAAAATTGATGATTTCATTTAAGATTACCATTAATCTTGTTCACCAGTAGGGGCAATTCCCAATCCTTAATCAAAATTTGTGATTTCTGCTATGTCACCGACTCGCCAAACCCTAGAATTAAAAACCCTGAAACTTTCCTATTTAGAGTGGAACCCTAACGGTCAACAGCCGTTGTTGCTTCTACATGGACTAGCCGATCATGCCCTAGTTTGGACAAGTTTAGCAGAAGATCTGGGCGATCGCTATCATATCATCGCCCCTGACATGAGAGGTCACGGAGACAGCGACAAACCAGATCACGGTTATACATTCGATGACGCGATCGCCGATCTCGAAGAGTTAATGGATCACCATCACTGGTCAAACGCCCACATTTTAGGTCATTCTTGGACGGGTAAATTACTACCTATTTGGGCAAAAAAACACCCCGAACGTTTCCGCTGTATGATTTTAGTCGATCCTATTTTCATCACTAAAATGCCCGGGCTGCTAAAATTAACCCTTCCCATAGTGTATCGTAAATTAGACTCATTAAAATGTATGGGACCTTTTGAGAGTTTCACCGCCGCCGAAACCCTAGCTAAAGAATTGAGTCAGTTTTCCGGTTGGAGTCCTCAGCAACAGCAAGTTTTTGCCGCCGCCATGGAAGCCAAACCCGATGGAAAATGGGGGAGTAAGTTTAGCATTAGCGCGCGCAATGAAATATTTTTAGAAGTGATGAAAGTTCCGGGATTAACAGAAGCGATCGCCTTACCGACCCTGCTGGTTAAACCGGAAAGGGGAGTTAATCGTATGGAATGGCAATTAAAACCCTATCAAAAGTATCTCACCAATCTAACTATTAAACAAGTGCCGGGAAATCACTGGCCGTTTTTAGTTGCATCAGAATCCTTCAATCAAACCATTTCCGAATTTTTAAATCAGCACAATTAGACCGTGAGGATGTCACCTTGAGCGTAGAAATAATTGCCCATCGAGGATTTTCTAGTATCGCCCCGGAAAATACCTTAACCGCTTTACTCGCCGCCATTTATAATCAGGCAAATTCCATAGAATTTGATGTACAGATTACCGCAGATAGTGTCCCTGTGGTTTTTCATGACAAAAGCCTAAATCGAATTACTGGAACCCCCGGAACTATCCGCGAAAAAACCATTTCCGAACTGAAAGAATTAGACGCTGGGACGTGGTTTGCGGAGTCTTATAGGGGAGAACGTATCCCCACCTTAGAGGAGGCATTAGCTGCCCTAAAATCGATTAAAGGATGGCTGTATTTTGATATTAAACCCCATGCTATATGGTCGGACTTAGAAATCAAAACTCTCCTGGGTCTGATTCAGGAAGCCAATTTGGGCGATCGCACTATTTTAACATCCTTTGACGAAGATTTACTATGGCAATGTCGCCAGTCAGATCCTCAAATAAAACTGGGATATTTTGTAGTGAATGCTTCACAACTACCCCAACAAATTAGCAAAGCAGAAGCCGCCGGTAATGCCATTTTAAGTAGTCAATATCAAGTGATATTAGACCAACCTAGTATAATTCAGGAAACTCGGAATAAAGGAGTTGATATAGTAGTCTGGACTGTAGACAAGATTATAGACTTTGAGAGATTAGTAGATTTAGGAATTGAGCGGATTATAACTAACTGTTTAATCGGTGATAATGTCATCAAAAATATCACTTATTAGTTAGGTTTACTATGTCGATAATCTGTCCTGGCTACGCCTACTTATTCCAGCAGATATAAGCCAAGTTGGGTGATGGTTATTTTTAGTAAGTAACCTAACAAAACTAGGTCATCGGGTAGCTTCTTACTTAGTCATTCCCTCATCATCATTGGGGCAGTTTTTGAGGTCAATATGCTGGTCATAATCCCCTACAGCGTCTGATTTCAGCCACCTAATGGTCGATTTGACTAGGTTAAGCCGACCACATAGAGCAGGCGATCGCCTCAAGTTTAGTTAGTTGGTCTGTACCAACTTTCCACAGTCAAATCCCGCACCGTTTGGATTCGTTGAAAGTCACTATCTGCTGAAACTAAAATCAGATTGTGTTGCCATGCAATTGAAGCAATCCATAGGTCATTATCATCAAAACCAATATCTCTAATTTTAGTTTTTCGTCTTTGGCTTTTTTCTTTCGGAGCAAACTGATCGAACAACGCTGCTTTAATTTGCCCATAAATAACCGCTGTCGTTTCATCAGTCAGATCAATCCGCAAGTATTGTAGAAAATCATTGACATTAGCTAAGTTTTGTGTCTTTTGTGCCGACTTTTCAGCCATCAAAATAAGTTCCCCCTGAACTATCACACAAGTAGCCAAGTTTTCTGTACCGATCGCCAGCGCTTTTTCCCATACGGTCGCTTCTTTTTTGATTAGATAACTACAATGATTCGTGTCTAGTAAATACATACTTTAAAATGGCTGATGGTTGGATAAATTGACCTGGCTACGGCTATCTAAAACCAGTCGCAGACATTCTTCAAAATCATCTCCTACCCATTCTCCTTGGTAATCTACTAGAGATTTTCCGGACGCTTGACGATAAGGTAATTGAGACAGTTTGTTAGATGTTTCTGATGCGTCCTTTGTCGTTTTTGCCGTTGATGAATCCGAGGCGCGAGACCTCATAAATAGTAGAAATTCTAAAGCGATCGCTAAAATTTCATCGGGGGTTTGTTCAATTTCTTGATGGAATTGTTCTTGAATCGAAACCTGATTAGCTTCCCGATTCGATTCAGGATTGTTGAGAATTTTATGAGTATCCATAAAAAATTACTCCGTGGGGTTGATAGTGGTTGATATTTAACCATTATAGCAACGACAATTGGAGGTCGATCACCTCTGGTCTGCGAGCCACCGATATAGTTTAAATCTAGGGTGACTGGAATGCGATCGCCATGACGCACACACAGGGGGAAGCCATGAATTACTTATTCCAGCAGATATAAGCCAAGTTGGGTGATGGTTATTTTTAGTAAGTCACCTAACAAAACTAGGTCATCGGGTAGCTTATTACTTAGTCATTCCCTCATCATCATTGGGGCAGTTTTTGATGTCAATATGCTGGTCATAATCCCCTATAATCCCCTATTTACAGCGTCTTATTTCAGCCACCTAATGGTCGATTTTAGTAGGTTAAGCCGACCACATAGAGCAGGCGATCGCCTCAAGTTTAGTTAGTTGGTCTGTACCAACTTTCCACAGTCAAATCCCGCACCGTTTGGATTCGTTGAAAGTCACTATCTGCTGAAACTAAAATCAGATTGTGTTGCCATGCAATTGAAGCAATCCATAAGTCGTGTTGACTGACTCCAATATCAATCAGTCGAGTTTTACGGCGTTTATTTTTCTCTTTTGGTCCAAAATTGTTCATCAAATCTGCTTGAAATGAGCCATAAATTTCGGCAGTCTTTGAATCAATTTCGTAAATCAAAATATTTTGCAAAAACTCGATTACCCGATTCAGATTATTGTCTCGCTGTCGAGAATTCTCCGCCATATAAATTAACTCGGCTTGTACAATCACACAAGTACAAATTTGGGACTGATAAAGTTCTGCTAACCTAGCCATAATATCCGGTTGATGATTCATGGCTAAACTACAGTGATTGGTATCTAATAAATACATATAATCTGTTAGTCTGCTTTCAATGCTTGAGTATCTGTGTCATCAGTGGAAATATATAATTGACCACGAGATGTATGGACTAACTCTAAACATTCCTCCAAGTCATCTCCTTCCCATTGACCAATTTTTTCCAGAGTTTTAAGGATTGATGCTGCTGTCGATCGCGATGAATCCGAGGCGCGAGACTTCATAAATAGTAGAAATTCTAAAGCGATCGCTAAAATTTCATCGGGGGTTTGTTCAATTTCTTGATGGAATTGTTCTTGAATCGAAACCTGATTAGCTTCCCGATTCGATTCAGGATTGTTGAGAATTTTCTGAGTATCCATAAAAAATTCCTCCGTGGGGTTGATAGTGGTTGATATTTAACCATTATAGCAACGACAATTGGAGGTCGATCGCCTCTGGTCTGCGAGCCACCGATGATGATTGATTATAAAACTTTCCCAGTAGCCGGGTCAAAAATCATTAAATAGTTTAAATCTAGGGTAACTGGAATGCGATCGCCAGGACGCACACGCACACTGGGGGAAGCCATCAATTGTAATATGTTTCCCTGTACAGTTTTCGGGTCATTTGATGGCCAGGTAGCCCTCACTAAAGTTTCCCGTCCTAGGGGTTCAACCACACTAACTTCTAATTCCAGAGGGACTTTATCCAAAGCCCAAACATCTTTTTCAACCGGATCAGTCTCCGACTCGCTGAGGTTTAATTGTAAATGTTCCGGTCTAATTCCTAACTCAAATCTCTGTCCTTCCTGGGGGTGTATTTTCTCCCGAATAACCATCGGACAAGCCACCGATTGACTACCCACCCAAAATAAACTATTACCATAGGTAGCCGGGATAATATTCATGGGAGGATTACCCAAAAAAGTGGCAACCATCCTATTAGCAGGCTTACTGTAAACCTGTTGAGGAGTCCCGACCTGTTGGATACGACCTTGTTCTAAAATCACAATCCGATCGGCTAAGGTCATAGCCTCAACCTGATCATGAGTCACATAAATTGTGGTAATTCCTAGGCGCTGGTGAAGTTGCTTCAGTTCCGCGCGTGTATCGTCTCGTAATTGTGCGTCTAAATTAGATAGAGGTTCATCTAAAAGGAACACATCAGGTTCCCTGGCGATCGCCCTACCTAAAGCCACCCGTTGCTGTTGACCCCCCGACAATTGTTTAGGTTTGCGGCTTAACAGATGTTCAATAGATAGCGATCGCGCTACTTCCTGAATCCGTTGTTCTATCTTAGTGCTATCAGTCCCCCGCATTTTTAAACCAAAAGCCAGGTTTTCTGCGACCGTCAAATGCGGATAGAGGGCGTAATTCTGAAATACCATAGCCACATTGCGATCGCGTGCCATAATGTCATTAACTAAGCGATCGCCTATATAAATATCGCCACTGGTAGCTTTTTCTAAACCCGCAATTGTCCGCAAAATCGTTGATTTACCGCAGCCCGAAGGTCCTACCAACACCCAAAACTGACCATCAGGAATATTTAGGCTAATCCCCTCAATCGCCGTAGCGCTATCATAACTACGGGTAATATTTTCCAAACGAACAGTTGCCATTAGCTTTCCAGTAAATTAGGGTTTAATTTGCTTTAACTAGCCGTTCAAGTTCTGAAACCACCCGATCTAATTCATCTACCAAGGGCGTTAGTCCCCCAGCACGAAAAGCAGTTATTAATGATCGATAATACCACAGCGTACCGTCCCGCTTGCCACTAAAGCGATCCCATAATTGCTCTCCAATTTCTCGATAATCTTTTAAAATCGAACGGGCGTTGTGAAGTTTGTCGCAAGCAGACACTAACTGCACAGAAGCCGAAGCCGTGGGAATATGTGCAATATAAGCCTGTTTACGTTCCCGCCAAGGTGGTAATGGGGTCTGATGGTTATCTGTACAGCCTTTCACAATTTCCGTGACCCGATCGCCAAATTTACGCCGGATTTCTTTTTCCGTCTTCACTCCCCCTTGGTCTTCGATCGCATCATGAAGTAAGGCGGCGATCGCTTCATCCTCATCGGCCCCATATTCTAGGGCCAAACTCGCCACCCCCAACAAATGCGCCACATAAGGAACCCCAGACCCCTTGCGAACCTGATTAGCGTGTAATTCCGTCGCGTAGGTCACAGCCTGGGTAAATCGTTTTGATAACTGCATAGTTGCCATTCTAGGGTTTAATAGATAGAGGCGTTTTTTTTAATCATAATGGATCGGTTCCGAGTTGAAGTCATCGCTAAAACCCACAACCCGCAACAGGTAATTTATGCAGCGATGCACCAGGACTATACAGACAAGTTTGTTTTTGATGGTAGAAGCCATTGGCCGTCAGAATTGGAAGCGGGGGAGATAATTGTTAAGCGTCTACTAGCAGGGGAGCGTGGACACTACGGCCCCTTAGAACATCCTAGCATCACATTTAACTGTGGCTATTTTCCCCATAGTGTGATGCAGCAAGCACGTACTCATCGCGTGGGAATTTCCTTCGATGTCCAATGTTTAGATGGTGATACAGAAGTCACCTTTATTCAAGCCAGTGGCAGTTTGAGAAAAATCAAAATTGCCGATTTATATGATGTTTGGGAAAATGGAGAAAAAGCGATTCGGACTCGCCAAATTATCGGTCGCCACAACCAACCACCCGGAGAATACCGCCGCCATGGCAAGAAACGGATTCAGAAAATGTCCCTGCGGGTTCTGAATGAGGAAACCGGAACTTTCCAAATCGGTCATGTCAATAATGTGATGTGTAGTGGTTTGCAACCCGTCTATCGGCTGACCCTTGCGGATGGAAAAACCCTAAATTGTACCATCAATCACCGTCTCTTAACCAGTGCAGGTTGGCAGACCATGGGCGATGCTTTGGGTTTGATAGTTGACGAAAATCACGAAGTTTTGGCGACCACCCAAAATTGTCAGTTGATGTGTAATGGAGTTTGGACAAATGATGCTATTTATACCCATAAAAATTGCTGTGATGACCAGATTAATCAAGGTTTGAATCTTCGGGAAAATCCTCGGCTGGGGGAAGTTGCACAATTGAATCAGCCCAATCAAAATCTGCAATTGGCTAAGTTTTACCAACCCAGAGGAGAAGTTAAAAGTTTAAAAGCACATCCGGTCAAAGTCACTCAAATCGAATATATTGGAAAACAAATGACTTATGATCTGGAGGTTGACGGACCCTGGCATAATTTCGTGGCTAATGGGATTGTGGTTCACAATTCTTATCGGTATACGGGAAATCAGATCCTTGAACTTGCCGAAAACAAAAAAGACTTGGAAGATATCTTTTATTTGCGTCCAGTAGGAGACTACACAGACCGCCAAGGAAAAAAATACTATTATTCCCCCCAACAGCGACAAGCTGATTTGGACTGGTGTTTAGAAGCAGCTAAACGCTATAAAGCCGATTTAGATAATGGTTTGTCAGAAGAACACGCTAGGGGTAAAATTCCCTTTGACTACCGACAGCATTTTGTCGTGAGTTTCAATCTGCGATCGCTTCTACATTTTCTGGATTTACGCTATAAAAAAGACGCTCAACTAGAAATCCAAAAACTCTGTGATTTGATGTGGCCCCATCTACAAGAATGGACTCCAGCCATTGCCCAATGGTATCAAAAAAATCGCCTCGGTAAAAGCCGACTCGCTCCCTAAGTTATCCGGTCAAGTAAACTGGTCAACAATCAGCCCCAATACTTAGGGGTTAAACTCTTGGAAAATATAGCTATCATGAAACTCGAAGTTCAGCAACTAAAACCATCAGCCATTTTGCCCAAATATGCCCATGAAGATGATGCCGGGCTGGATTTATTCTCAGTGGAAAATATAGAAATCCCCCCTGGTAAAAGTCATTTAGTCCGCACCGGAATTGCGATCGCCCTTCCCCCCAACACCGAAGCCCAGGTTCGTCCTCGCAGCGGTTTAGCCCTCAAACACCAAATCACAGTCTTAAATAGTCCCGGAACCATTGACGGCGGATATCGGGGAGAAATTGGCGTGATCTTGATTAATCATGGCACCACCTCATTTAAAGTAGAAATAGGCATGAAAATCGCCCAGATGGTCATCTCGCCAATTGTACGGGTCGAAGTTGAAGCCGTAGAACAACTCAATTCAACCTTTAGGGGTTATAATGGATTTGGATCGACAGGTTTCGGGGTTTAATGTTATGGAAGATATCGCGCCCAATTACCAACCCCCCATCAGACCTACCTGGGATGAGTATTTTTTGATGTTTGCTAAACTAGCAGCCACCCGATCAACCTGTTTGGCTTTCCCAGTGGGGGCGGTAATTGTCAAAGATAGGCAAATTCTCGCAACCGGTTATAATGGTTCCCCCTCCGGTTCGGTTCACTGTACTACCCAGGGTTTCTGTTATCCTGGACTTAGTAGTTGTGATGCTAGTCAAACCCTACCTTCGCGGGCGGTTCATGCTGAAGCTAATGCGATCGCTCAAGCCGCCAAACATGGTATTTGCTGCGCTGGTGCCAGTATTTATGTCACCCTAGAACCCTGTATCTATTGCCTGAAATTGATTATTTCTACAGGGATTAAGGAAGTCTACTATGAGAAGGTTTTTAATAGTGGGGAAAAAGCTATGCTGCGGGATATGTTCGTTAAAGAAGGTTTAGTCAGCATTAAACAAATCTATCTATCTCAGGAAATCGCTCAACAAGGAGCCATGTTTCTCCTAAATCCTACTTCTGTACCTCGTCCTTGACTGGTGATGATTCCCCAGATAATGCTGGTTTAAGCCTGATTATCAACCTCTAATAATTAGTGAGGATGACAGCAAAATGATTACTCGCAAATCTTCACCTTGGCTAGTCGGAATTAGCTTGATACCAGTATTGCTAATTGCCTCCTGTGATGATGCCTATAATAGGTCCTTACAGTCTCCTCCACGGGAGTTAGCTACCCCTCGCGTAGGGGAAACTTATTTAGATGCAGGCTTAACACCAGCCACACCGTCACCAATACCGCTGGAATTGGATGCCGAAATTCCCAACACAGAAACCTATGATTTAATTGCCGAAAATAACTTTCAATTAGTAGCAGCTAATCCCCTGTCTACCTTCTCGATTGATGTTGATACAGCATCCTATAGTAATGTACGCCGCTTTATTAACCAGCGTCAACGTCCGCCCATTGATGCAGTCCGAATTGAGGAATTGATTAATTATTTTTCCTACGATTATCCTCAACCCCAAGCCGAAGAACCTTTTTCAATTACCACAGAAGTATCCTCAGCCCCTTGGAGCCCGCAACATCAATTAGTTCATATTGGGTTACAGGGTAAAACTTTAGCGATCGAGGAATTACCCCCTAGTAATTTGGTATTTTTATTGGATGTATCTGGTTCCATGAATCAGCCCAATAGACTACCCCTATTGAAGGAAGGATTTAAGTTATTAGTTGACCAACTCACCGAACAGGATACGGTGGCGATCGCTGTTTATGCGGGGGCGGCTGGTGTGGTTTTACCTCCTACCCCTGGTAATGAAAAACAGAAAATTATCGCCGCCATAGATGGCTTACAAGCCCAAGGTTCAACCGCTGGCGGTGAAGGTATTAAATTAGCCTATGAGTTAGCTACCAGGATGCTAAGTGAAGCCAAAAATAATCGGGTAATTCTGGCTACTGATGGCGATTTTAATGTGGGTGTATCCAGTGATGCGGAATTGGTGCGGCTGATTGAATCTTATCGCGATCGCGGTATTTATTTAACCGTGTTAGGCTTCGGTATGGGGAATTATAAAGACTCCAAAATGGAGAAACTATCGAATCATGGCAATGGTAACTATGCCTATATAGACAACCTAATGGAAGCCAAAAAAGTGATGTCTACCGAATTAACCGGAACCCTATTTACCATTGCTAAAGATGTGAAAATTCAAGTAGAGTTTAACCCCGCCCAAGTTCAAGCCTATCGGTTAATTGGCTATGAAAATCGCCGCCTGGAAAATCAGGACTTTCATGATGATACCAAAGATGCGGGAGAAATTGGGGCGGGACATTCCGTAACAGCCCTTTATGAAATTATCCCCGTTGGTGTAGAATCAGATGTAAATTTACCGGCGGTGGATCAGTTAACTTATCAGCAAAATGTCGTCAGTTCAGAAGCCTATAATAGCAATGAATTAATGAGGTTGAAAATCCGTTATAAACCCCCAACGGAAACAGAATCACGGTTACTTGAACAGCCCATAATTAACCGTAGTCTTCCCCTGAATCAAACCTCGGATAACTTCCGATTTGCGGCGGCTGTGGCTGAGTTTGGGATGCTGTTAAGAAACTCCCCCTATCGCGGAAATTCCAGTTTTCCACAAGTCTTACAATTAGCAGAATCATCCAAAGGTGTTGATTTACACGGCTATCGATCCGAATTTATCCAGTTAGTAAAAAGGACTCCCCAACGTTAACCTCGCAGCAGTTTAGGCGATTGTCAATTAAAAGGCGATCGCCACTTCCAACTAAAGGGACTCAATTTTATTTTTCAACTCCAATAGATCAGGATATTGATTAATATTTATTCTAGTAATTCCCCAATCTAAAAATTGTTTTAAAGGGGGGTATCTATTCTCCTGTCTCTGCATTTGTTTGATCAGATCTTTTCCGTGAAACCAAATTAAGTATTGTTGGCGATTCCAAAATTCTTCATCACTAAATTTTTCTTGATAAGTTGTCAGACGTTTTTCCAAATTCTCCGATGTCACTGTATCAACAGCTTGTCGAAATTTTGTAATCATTTCTAAGGCACTAATTTTACACTCCTGTAAAACTAATGAACTCGGAAGAGTGCCACTGCCTCCTGTCCAGGTTGTTTTCAGTGTTTCGCGGGCGCTACTACCAGCTAATAACTCACCTAAAGACCATCGCACAGCTTGATAATCTTGTATATTTCTAGCACTCGTTTCAATCCATTCGGAAATTTTATTGATTCCCGGTGAGTTATTATAACTCCATTTTGAGGAAGGATTTTCTATTTTTTCCTGATACTTTTCCTGCCAATATTTATCAATTAAATCTGCATTCAATAGATAATTTTCCAGACAAGATCTGTAAGTCAAGTATGCCGATACTTTACCCCTTTTATGGCGCAGTGAAAGCAGTTGGGTCTGGGGAGTCGGTTGCTGATCAAAATCCCGATCGCGAAAAGCAATATATCTTGGATTTGTGGTTTGATTTTGTCCGAAGTAAGCCTGTGCAAAGATGGAAAATCCAAACTTTCCACCCGTGGGTACAATCGTGGGGCGATCGCCTGATATATCCTCAACTAATCGATTAAGGAAACGATAATCTAAGCTGCTTTCCTTCCCCTCGCAAAAAATAGTTTTTCCACCACTAATTACACTCATAACTATATCTCGAATCTGATAATATTTGCATCGGGGACTAGCTGCTCTATATAATCCGAATGAGTAGTAATTATAAATTGATTGTTTTTCCCAAGTTTCGGCAAAGATCTCAGTAATGCTTGTTGCATAGGCGGATGTAAATGCAGTTCAATTTCATCAATTAAAATCACTGAATTATGAATATTCCAACTAGCAAAATCTACCAATATGGGAAAAGTCGATCGCTCTCCTCCCGACATTTCCGAAATTTCGTACTGATTCTTACTATCATACAGGTAAAACCAAGGCTCACTTAAAATGTCATCTACTCCCTCTCGTAGCACAGGACCATCAAAACTCCGTTCGGGAAAAATAGCTTGATAAGCACGTTCGAGATCCCCATATAAATCTCTTTGTCCGGGTCGTAAATTTTTGATTTTACCCGATTTAATATCTTGATGAAACTGTCGCCACTTAGATAAACGATCGCGCAGAATATCATCGGTAATTTCAACTGTTTTATCTGGATCTTCAGTAGTCAAGCTAGTTGAAGTTCTTTGTTCTGTGTACCACAGCACTGTACCCACTCGCTCGAAGACATTAAATCCGTGGGAACGTACCAATTTTTTGGCATATTCTCTACCCTTAAATTGGAAAAGTTCAGCCGCTGTCTCAGCCTGAACTCGTCCATCTCGCCATTTAATAGTTACCACATTTTCTTGAGCCGGAGCATGAGAATAACCAGAGCCTTCCAGATTTTGATAAAACTCTTGAATCGCCTTAATTTCCTGAGATGAAAATTGAACTTTTACGGCAACCCCTGGCTCAAACTTTCCCCAATTACTCCCTAATAATTCATAGTTAAATCCCAGCCATTTTAAGTCATGAAAGTGATGGATCCGACCCGTTGCCATCCCTAAAGTGGCTGCTATAGCTTGTAAAATGCTGGTTTTGCCAGCACCATTCATTCCGATTAAAACAATCAAATCTTTTGCTAATCCGGTTTCCGAGTCCGTAAAATCCAACTCCAGGTGCCGAAATTTTTTAAAATACTGCAAGTTAATCGATTCAATTTTCATCGGTTTTACCCATTCACAAAAGTTCTGGAATATGGCATAATTAAAGATTGAGTTAATATCGCCATAGCCCAACCAGATATTTAATGGTCAAGCCATGGCGATTAGAAATGAGCCGCCAGCAAACCCGAGGGTTATTTGTTATAATAAAACTCGATTTCTTTATCTTTTAGGGGTGCAAAACCTGCGGCTTCTAGCATCTGGTTTAGTTCCGACTGGGCGATATGTTTCGCTCCAATGCGGACGATGCGCGATCGCATAGTATTACTAACCCCACTGCGTTGGCGCTGTCCTTCCAAAGCCATCACTTTATGATATAGTTCTAGCTTTTCTGGGGGAATGGGACTCCCATCAAAATCCAGTCCTTGGGCGATCGCCACATCAATAGCGTCGGCTCCGGTGTTGGTAGAATTTGCACTCATGATAAATTATAACTGCCATGTTTGACCAGCATTATTATAGCAGCCATTTGTAGGCGTATCACACCATGACTAGCCCTCAGTTTAGATGGGATCATCTAATCCCGGTCTGGGTGTCGGTTCAATTCTCAGCCTTGATAAATGTCGCAACCAGACACCACCTATAACCGCCACAATTAGTGATATCCATGCGATCGCCTGTTGGAGAAGTAGAAATCCTCCCGTCGCTAATAGTAACCCCAGCAATAAAAATATAGAGGCTAAAACCCGTTGTAAATCTAAGCCTAAATCCTGGGCGGGAAATAAACCAGTTTTCATCCTTTCCCGACTCCAACCTGGTCCTCCTGGTCGCACTTTTTGATAAAATGTTTCTAGGGTGGTTTCGGACTCTGGGGGAGTTAATACTAAGACAATCACCCATAAACAAGTCACGCTAATGGTGATAAAAATTATCCGCCAACCAAAGTCTTCAATTTTGAACCAAGGGGAAAGACTCGTGACCATTCCCACGAAGAAACTACCGACGATCGCACTTAATTCCGCCGCCGCATTTACCCGCCACCAAAACCACCGCAATATTAATACTAAACCCGACCCGGTACCAATGGCAATTACCAGGCGAAAAACTGTGGCTACATCCGTGGCTAAAAAGGCAGCGATCGCCCCTAAAACCGTGACTAAAACAGACGATAACCTACCCACCAATACCAACTCAGTTTGAGTGGCTGTCGGCTTGACAAACCGCAAATAGAGGTCATTGGTAATAAACGATGCACCCCAATTAATGGAGGTGGAAACCGTACTCATAAACGCGGCTAATAAGGACGCAACCACCATCCCCAAAATTCCCACGGGGAGGAAATCTAACATTAACTTAGGATAGCCTAATTCCTTATCGGCTAAATCAGGATACAGCACCACAGAAGCCAAAGCCACCAAAATCCAAGGCCAGGTTCTGATCACATAGTGCATAATATTAAAAGTCCAAGCCGCCTTTTCTGCGTCGGCTTCATTTTTGGCGGCTGCAAATCGTTGGACAAATTCCCCGCCGCCGTCACTGCGTCGCCAAGACCACCACTGAAGAAAGATATAAGCGAAAAATGTACTAGCGGTAATTCCCGCCGTTTTACTAAAACTAATCCAACCCTCGCCGCCACCAAAATTAACGGGAAGTAGAGACAAAATATCTTGGTCAGGATAAGCGATCGGCACCTGTTCAACCAGGGAGTGAATCCCCCCGACACTTCCCAGGGCAAAATATGCCACAACTATCGCCCCAAATAATGCCAGAAAAAACTGGAAAAAGTCCGTGGCTACGACTCCCCAAAGTCCGGCTAAACCGGCATAAATCAAGACAAAAATACTGACCCCAACCACACTAAAAAGTTTAAGGTTATTGTCTCCCGCCTCAATACCCAAACTTTGCCAAATTTCCAAAGCATCAACCACCTTAACCATGGCTAACATGGCATAACCGATCGCAATACAATTCATGGGGACGGCAAAAATAAACGCCTTCACCCCCCGCAAAATTGCGCCCATATCACCGCCATAGCGTAATTCTGTCAATTCCGCATCCGTGAGAACTTCCGATCGCCGCCACATTTTGGCAAAAATGTAGATCATAATCACGTGGGAGATGCCAAAGGTCCACCATTCCCAGTTTCCGGCAATTCCCCGGTTAGCCACAACCCCGGTAATATAGAGGGGGGTATCGATGGAAAAGGTAGTAGCAGCCATACTGATACCAGCTAACCACCAGGGAAGCGATCGACCAGAAACAAAGAAATCCGCCAAACTTTTCGACCCTTTCCGCGACAGGTAGAGTCCCATCGCCATGGTCAAGATTAGGTAAACTAGGACAATCAGCCAATCAATCGGGTGCATGAATTTTCAGTGAATCTCAGTGAACAAGGCAAAATATCGGTTAGCCATCGCGGAGTTACTGGAGAAAGCGATCGCTGTTCTACAAACCTTACCTGAAAATGAACCCGATGCGATCGACTAAATCTGATCTGAGACTTCTCACGTCAAACCCCTCTCCCAAAAAGGGCGAGGGGCTGCAATGGCGATCGCACTCCATTTAATTTTGACGTTGATTAGGCTTTTTGACCCTTGCGGACTTTGCTACCCATGAAAGTCACACCCAGCAAAGCTAAACCAGCAAGAGTACCGGGTTCCGGGACAGAGACACCCGCCAAGGCTACACCATCATTACCACATTCTAGGAATAGGCTGGCTAAATAGTCACCACTGCCAATCAAAGACTTACTGAAGCTGAAACCAAAGGTATGGGTTCCCGCTCGGTTAAAGTTACCAAAATCTAAGCCAGCATTTAACAATTCCTGTTGGGAGTGCATATTAATGCCACCAACCAAGTTACCAGAGGCGATCACGTTATCGATAGAAGTTGTTTGACCGAAATAGTCGTAAGCCTCCTGTCTGGTAGCGATGTCAGTACCCATGGTGTTCGGGCGATCAAATCCAGAGTTGTAGTAGTGTTGCAGGCTGTTGTATCCGTTGTTAATGCTAGTCACACTTTTTGCGCGAACATTGCTATAAACACCTAACTCGGATGCACCAGAATCATTAGTTTCGGCAAAACGCACACCAAAGAGAGCGTTATTTTGGCTGGCGGTTAGGAAATCATCTCCGGTGAAATTGAAGAACAAGTCACCCCAACCAATTACACCACTTGTGGCATCTATAGTGTTAACTCCCGCCAATGGTGTACCGCCTGTTAAGGCAACCCATATAGTATCGGAGGTTTGCATGGTTGCCATACCGTAGATATCATATTGGGCACCACCGGAACCGTCGCCAATGGCATCAATTGCATAGTTCCAGCCATTGTGAAACTGTCCAGCAGTGGCGGTGGTAGCAGTAGCTGCGATCATGCAGGTGGCGGCGATCGCACTTCCGATTAATGTTTTAGCATAATTAGATTTCATAACTCAAGCCCCGCTAACTTTTCTTCATCCTTTGCATTTTCAAAATAACTGGTTTTATATAAAGATTGCTACCGCAGTGAGGGGAATTACTGTAAAGTTTCTGTAAAGATGAAACATTTTGATTAGGGAAATTACTTGCCGATTTAATTGCGTGAAAATACGGATGATTTCATGGAAATTGTGGCATCCCTACCGCCCAGGTCCACCATGGAGAGTTTCCAGGGAGGCGATCGCAGTTGTGAAAGTTTGCTTTAAAATAGATCCTTATCCCATTACCGTGGACTCCGGCAATGAAACCAACCCTGACTCGCACCCCTCTGTATGACCTATCCGTTGAACTAAAAGGCAGGATGGTTCCCTTTTCGGGCTGGGAAATGGCGGTTCAGTATTCCGGTATTACCCAAGAACATCAAGCAGTGCGATCGCAAGTGGGACTATTTGACATCTCCCACATGGGCAAATTTTACCTCGAAGGTGAACAGCTAATCAATGCCCTCGAACCCCTATTTCCCTCTAGTCTCAGTCGTCTGCAACCCGGTCAAGCCCAATATACAGTCCTATTAAATGGCAGTGGCGGCATATTGGATGATGTGATTTTTTACTACCAAGGCTTAGACCCAGCCACGGGAAACCAGCGGGGAATGATGATTGTTAATGCAGCCACCAAGTCCAGAGATAAGGCTTGGGTGGTCGCCCATTTGGAAGGAACCGGAGTCGCCCTAGAAGACCTATCTCGCAGCCAGGTATTAATTGCAGTCCAGGGACCCCAAGCGGAAGCTGTCCTTGGATCCCTAGTAGAAGCGGACTTATCAGCAGTTGCCAATTTTGGACATATAGAAACTACCCTTTTCGGAAAACCTGCATTTATCGCCCGGACTGGATACACGGGAGAGGATGGGTTTGAAGTCATGGTAAATCCCGACACCGGAGTAAATCTATTTCGGGAGTTAATAGAAGTGGGAGCCACGCCCTGTGGTTTGGGGGCTAGAGATACCCTGCGTTTAGAAGCGGCAATGGCTTTGTATGGGCAAGATATTGATACCCATAGCACCCCTTTAGAGGCTGGTTTAGGCTGGTTAATCCATTGGGATGAGAAGGGGGACTTTATCGGTCGTGAGTCCCTAGAAGCGCAAAAATCCGGGGGTTTATCGAGGCGGTTAGTGGGGCTAGAAATGCAGGGCCGATATATTGCCCGCCACGGTTATTCTGTGAAGGCTGGCGGCGAAGTGGTGGGAGAAATTACCAGCGGCACGATGTCGCCTACCCTGGGAAAGGCGATCGCCTTAGCCTATGTTCCCGTAGAATTAGCCAAAATCGGCAGCCAAGTAGAAGTAGAAATCCGTAATCAAATCTACCCCGCAACGGTTGTTAAACGTCCCTTCTATCGTTCCCCACATCGGTAGTTATTGACCCCTAACCAGAAGATTAAATCCTGGGGGTTTCTTCATGATAAGCGATCGCAGATCCTCCCGATTCACACTTTCAAATAGAGTCCGTTCATAGCGCCATTGACCGGAATGAACATAGTGGAAATTGGGCGTATTTTGTAATCGCGGTGGTTTTTGCCAGTCTAAGGCAAAGGCTAGGGTACTCCCAGAAGAATTAGGGGCTAATTTTTCTGGTCCCACATAGTGATTTAATCCTCCCCCATTACGACCGACACAGCCACAGAGAATTAAGCCGACAATAGCGGCACAATACATGAGATTATTGTGATACCAATGGTTAATCCCGGCACCAATAATAATGCTGGATTTGCCTTCGGTAATTTCGGCATTTGCTGCCCATTCACGGGCTAGTTGAATCACGGTTTGTCGGTCAATTCCTGTGAATTTTTCTTGCCATGCGGGGGTATAAGGTTTGGTTTCATCGTCATAGTTTTCGGGATAGTCTCCCCCTAAGCCTCGAGTAACTCCAAATTGCGCCATTAATAGGTCATAAATGGTGGTGACTGTTAGGCTGCCATTGGCGGTTTCTAGATATTTGACGGGGACTTCCCGTTGGCAAGTTGATTCGTTATCGGAGAAGTCGGTAAAGGTGACCGATAAATGGCGATCGCCATTCTCCAGTAGGGTTAATAAGGGGTCAATTTCTCCATGATAATTGTACCAGTCCTAAAAGTTGCAAAAATCGCGAACCCACTGCATAACTCAACATAGACAGGGCGGGAATTGGAGAAAATCTAATGATGCGATCGGCTCCTTCTTTTTTAACAGTATGAGTGATGGATGCGCTAATAATTTCTAACACTTAATCCCAACTACTGCGACGAAAACCACCTTTCCCTCTCGCTTGTTGATATTCCCGGCGTTTTTAGGGGTTATTCATAATAGAAGTCCAGGGTTCGTTTTTTTTCCGAATTTATGCCCAAATCTCACTCAGAGTTAGTGGGTTGGGTTTAATGCTGCATTGATTTTTCGACTAATTTGTTGCGAACTCCGGTAAAGCGATCGCGCCAAGTTAAATTACTCAGAATCAGTAAGATTAAGCAACCTCCTAAAGCCATTAATACTAATTGCCAACTAGGGGTTAAGGAAGTGCAAAAAATCTCCGTAGCTGCGGGTTCATTGACCACCGCATTTTGCTGTTCAAAAAATGCTAATAGGGCGGCTTTTTTTGCTTCCGTAAAGTGTTGATTTCCTCCAGCCAGATAGTCAACAATTGCTTCGCTTTGTTCGAGAGTTAATCCTATATTGGGCATGGGAACGCCATTATATTTGGCGAGAATTTCTTGGGCGAGAGGATCGCCATTTTGGATCAGTTTATCCGGTTCGGCAATCCAATTAATTAACCATTGGCGATCGCGGTTTTCTGTGACTCCTTGTAAGTCGGGAGCAAATCCTTTCCCCGTGCCATCTAAAGTATGACATCCCCCACAGGATTGTTCAAATCAAACTTGACCATTTTCGGCGGCTATGGCTGCGGGTGTATGGTTCAATATTGCCAGCCCAAAGATAACAGCAGAGATGAGGAAAACTTTAATAAATTTATTTAACATGAATGCTACTCCTTGTAATTTCCCTGATTTTTTCAGAATACATCAGCAAATTATTCGTGAGCGTGTTTATGGTGCCACTACGCAAAAAGGTCATATTGAGCAACAAGGCACAGGCTCAATTCCCCAACAAGCAAAGGAAACGGCAAAGCCAAGAGTGGCTAACCAGAGGTTTTGTTGGGCTTGAATTTGATGGGAATTAGCTTGAGACATAGTTTTAAGTCTCCTGTTTTTAGGGGATTTTTGGTTAAAGTTTGCTTTCGGAGTGAGTCACGGCACCGACGGACTGATTCCCAACTACTACTTGGGGCGATCGCCAGATATATTGAATCGGTAAAGACAGGAAGTGAACTAACCGAGTAAAGGGGAATAATCCCACCAATGAGAAAGCTCCCACTATATGAACTTTTACCATCAAAGGTAAATTTTCGACTAGGGAAATATTGGGGTTAAATTGCAAAACTGACCACAGATAAGGAACTGCTGCCCCTGCATACCAGGATGACCCCCAACCATAGAATATTGCTGTCCAAATTCCGGCAACAACTTGCACAAATAACCCGACTAATAGGACAACATCCATCACCGAAGTAATCGCCCTAATTCTCGGTGGAAATGCTCGGCGAATCATTAACATGATTAAACCAAAAAAGGTTAAAAATGCCAAGGATAAACCCGTTCCTTATAGGACATATAACCGCCAAGGTACGCCATTCCAAGCTCAGACCGACTGGGGAATGAGTAATCCCAATAAGTGACCTCAGTGACGGGGTTTAAAGTTTGCTGAACAATCATCAGTAAACTCTCTGAAAGCTGACCGTAGGGCTTCTGCTCTTTAAACCCTGCTTTAATTTTTTCTAACGCGGGGACTAACCCATCATTAATTAATTGTTGAGTTAGTTGATATCTGGTTTTAACTAACCCAAGAATTCCCGGAAAATGGTTAAATGATTCGGCAATTCTGGACTGTTATCAATAAAGTTATGTTCCTGGTATTTTTCTTTTAATTTAACCAAGAATTATCCCCGTTGATAGCCATCTCCAAACAGTTGATATCCCAGATATGGGTAACAAGTTGGATTCAGATCAAAGGTGCTGGTGTAAATTTCTTCTAGGTTGGGGGTGGGGGTATTTTGCAAAAACTGAACAAAATCTGCTAAAAATGGCTCAACATTCGGATAAGTCTGTGTCACACAATCAAGCTGGGCAGTGAGGTGTGTTTTCTGGTTTCCTTCCTTTCGCCCATGAATTCATGCTGATGATTTGGCTTATTTAGTGATGTATTTGCTGAGAGAGTCTGGGAGAAAATTTCTCAGGAAATACTGATGTTATAGTGTTAATAATTGGTTGACAGTCCTCTCGCTGCTCTGGTGCTGAAACCAACTCCAACTTCTCCCTTATGCAGTTGAGTATCTTCAATCATAGAAATGGCATATTCCCTGTGCATGGAAGGAATGAGAAATCGTTCGTCCCAGGTTGCCAGAGAAGTCAAGCGATAGATTTCTTCGCTTCAGGGGTTAAACCGGCTTGGGAAATTGCTTCTTGCACTTTGTCAGCATCTAAATCTCCAACTTCTTGCAACCGTTTAGATAATCGTACAGAAATCAACTTGCGGTAGGTTTCTTTAATTAAGTCTTTATTTCCGGCTGTCAACATTTTGGCTAAGTATTCAATGGGGATTCTAGCCTGTTATAAGTTGCCAAAAAAGTTGTCGCTATTGGTGTTATAGGTGCCGTTGTCTACCCGTCCTAATACCGGAAGCAAAGGCGGAACGTAGAATAACATGGGTAAGGTGCGAAATTCTGGATGCAGAGGTAAAGCCAGTTTCCATTCTTTGACGAATTTCTAAACTGGGGATTTTTGGGCGGCTTCAATGACTGAAGTATTAACCCCATCTTTTTCGGCTTGGGCAATGACTTCGGGAGCGAATGGATTTTGGATTAATTCCCGTTGTTTTGTGACTAATTCTGATTCATCACAGGAGGCGATTTCTTGAATGCGATCGCCATCATAAAGCAGAACTCCCAGATAGCGAATGCGTCCGACACAGGAATGGAAACAAGCGGGGGGTTGACCCGTTTCTAAGCGGGGGAAACAGAGGATATATTTCTCTGATTTGCCTGATTTCCAGTTATAATAAACTTTTTTTAGGGACAGGCGGTGACTCCAAAACGCCAACCCCGACAGACATTTTGATTGACTAAAACCATGCCATCTTCTCCCCGTTTATATAATGCACCAGATAGGAAGATAGAAGAAAAAAAGGCGATCGATTTCAAATAAGGTTTGCCGATCTTGTTCGCTAATTGCCTCTAGGTTGGGGTCGTTGCTGGCGTAAATTGGGGAACCACCGAGGTCATCATCCCAGTTGGGACCTGCCTTGATATCGATTTCGTCTCCAGTGATTAGCGAAATGGGTTTAGCGGTGGGTTGATCGTCACTAGCTGGGGCGTTAAATAAGTCTTCATATTTGTAAGTCCAAGGTTCATAATAATCATCAATAGTAGGTAAGTAGGGTTGATGAAAAATATTAGCTAAACCTTTAACTTTGTTGGTGGAAGGTAACTCGATTTTTTCCTTACCTTCTGGTTTTTTCCAGCCTCCTTGATACTGTTCTTGATTTTCCCATTGGGTAGGATAACCTGTTCCTGGTTTGGTTTCTACGTTATTCCACCACATATATTCGGGGCCTTGGCGATCGGTCCAAATATTTTTACAGGAAACGCTACAGGTATGGCAACCAATGCACTTGTCCAGATGAAACATCATGGAAATTTGAGCGCGAATATTCATGGCTTTTGCTCCTTTTTTGAGGATTAGAGGGAAGCCAGCCTTTCCCGGATAAAGGAAAAGGCTAGTTTTTTTGACTTACTGGTTCAGCACTTCTTTTTTATGCTGCGGGGCCGCGGCTACAGCGGCAACTTCTGCTAATAAGTCATCAGGAACTCCCATTTCTTTTAGGGTTTCCATTAGGTCTTCTGCTACTGCATCAAAATGTTCGCTGCTTAGACCTTGTTCTTCGACTAAGGCTTTATGGGCTTCCCGCATATAGCGCCCATCATATTTATCGCTGCCACCAAAGGCATAGGTGAGAAAGGCTTTCTGGTGCGATCGCTGTTTTTTCATATCCGTATTAACAAAGAAATGCTTGATGCGATCGTCGTTTAAAACCCGTTCATAAAACTTATCAACAGCCAGGTCAACCGCATCCTTACCGCCCAGTTTTTCAAATAAAGTCGCCATCTTTTACCTGGTGAATGTGTACATTAGCATCGGTTTTTCGTTGCTTCATCAGAAAATAAGTTTGAGGGAAAATCTCAATCTTTTATACATCATGGTTACATAGGATAGTCAGCAGTTAAGGGTGCATCAGGTTGAGGTTGGGTGGGTTGTTGAAAAATTGCGATAATTGAACGCAACACACACAGAACCATTAGTAAAGCACCTAGGCTAAAAACAATGTCCCCAGGAATCCTTAGCCATACAGTCCAGTGCATCCAAGACGAATTAATCACCTCAGCACTGCGGGCGTACCAAGTGCCATGATTGACCGATTGCACCAGTTGATAAAAACCACTGGGAATTAAGCCAAATACCATCATCATCACCAGACCGATATTAATGCCCCAGAATGACAAATTAAATAGTTTTTCATTCCCAGCATGATCTGGGGTAATTTCCCGTAAGGCAAATAGCATCAGGGCTAAGGCTAAAGAGCCATAGACCCCAAATAACGCCGAGTGAGCATGAATGGGAGTGGTGTTAATTCCCTGAGAGTAGTAGAGGACAATGGGAGGATTAATCAAAAATCCAAATACTCCAGCCCCTACTAAATTCCAGAAGCAAGTCCCGATCAAGAATTTGAGGGGAACTCGATAAAATCCTTGGGCTTCTTGAGAGAGTCGAATGGATTTAACGACTTCAAAACCAATCAGGGTTAAAGGAACAACCTCTAAAGCAGAAGCTACAGCACCCATTGCAGTAATAAATACTGGAGTTCCCGAAAAATACAGATGGTGTAGAGTGCCAATTACCCCACTACCGAGATAGAGAATGGTAGTCAGATAGGTTGCTCGCAGGGCTGAAGAACGTTTAAGAAATCCAAGTTCACTGCATAAATAGGCGATTGTAACCGTTGCAAAGACTTCAAAAAAACCCTCTACCCACAGGTGAACTACCCACCAACGCCAATATTCTGCAATGCTCAAAGGGGTATGGTTGGTGTACATTAACCCCGACGCATAAAACAGGGGAATTGTAATCGCACTATATAGGAAAAAGTGATTCAGTCCGGTTTTACTTCCTTCTGCTTTTAAGGCTGGTTTCAAGGCTCGGTACATTAACCACAGCCAAAACACCATACCGCCAATTAGTAGCAGTTGCCAAAGGCGACCGAGTTCGACATATTCGTAGCCTTGGTGTCCAAACCAAAAACTTTTATCTCCTAAAAATCCTTGTACTCCCGCCCAAGCACCAATCAGAGAACCGACAACGACCACGGTTAAAGCCCCTAGTAAGGCTCCATTGCCCCAGGATTGTCCTGGTGGTTCATTTTTGCCAAATCGGGGTGCAAAATAGAGTCCCGCTGCTAACCAGCAAGTGGCAATCCAAAAGACAGCCAGTTGTAAGTGCCAAGTCCGAGAGGCTGCATAGGGTAAATACTGTTGCAACGGTACACCATAAAAACCATCCCCTTCTACGGCATAGTGTGCTGTCACCATCCCCATGAGAATTTGCACTAAAAACAGAGCCATGGCGACCCCAAAAAATAGGGTGGTCACTTTTTGGCTAGGGGTGGCAAGGCGAATACTGGGACGTTCTGTGACTACCTGGACTTCTTCTGGGTCTTCTTGGGTGAGATAAATAAACAGAAATACGGCGATCGCTGCAATTAACACAATCACTGATACAATTGACCAAATCAGAAACTGAGGCGGGGCTTGGTTGCCAATCAGATCATCATGGGGGAAATTCGCCGTATAGGAAAAGGGCGCATTGGGACGATTTGCTGAAGCTGCCCAAGCCGTCCAAGCAAAGAATGCGGTAACGTTGTGGATTTGGGTATTATCCGTAAACCAACCACTAGGAATAGAATGCACAACCGACCCTTGAGAAAGCCAGGTTTGATAGTCTTCAAAGACTTTTTGTAAACCAATGGTTTGAGCTTCAGTTAAGGTTAAAGCCTTGGTTTCTGGGTCATATCGATTGGTTTTAAATTGTTTCTCTACCTGAATTTGTAAAGTAGCGCGATCGATATCTGGTAGCGATTCTAAATCCTCTTGGGTAAAAACAGGATTGCTGTTATAAATAACCCCCGCTGTCGCTAATCCCCAACGGTGCAATACATCTGCTGTCCAGTCAGGGGCCAGATAACTCCCATGACCCCAAACACTCCCAATGTGCTGTCCGCCACGGGCTAAATAAGTTTCTTGACCCTGTTGAATCTCAGCTTGGCTGAGAATCATCTCCTGTTGTGGAGAAACAATTGTTGCAGGTATAGGAGGCGCATTTTTATAAATTGCTGCACCCGCTGAGATGAGGACAGTGAACGTCACAATGCAAATTAGCACCAACCAGGTGGGAAGACTAAATTGCCTGGAAGAACCACCTGTAGTCGTCACTCTATCTAATGTTAGGTTTGCCATGATGTCAAGTTTTCTTCCGGTCAAGCTAAATTTAGGATGGTAACCGGATCAATTTCTTTGACTTAAGTCAAAAATCATCTGTAGAAATTCTTAAATTGTGGCTGGTGATCCTCAATTACTCAACCATTTTTTGATAATAATAAGTATTATGGCTTATATGTTCCTGTTGATGTCCTAGTATATTTTAATGCCTAATTAATTATATAATTATAAAATATATTAATTAACACCATGTAACTTATTTCCACAAAATAGTATAATTCTGCTACAGATGTGGTATAATTGATAACATCTTCAAAGTTCGGCAATTATACTTGAGATCATCTCATCAAATAATGCTCACACTTATTCCCTAGTCTAAATTCACAAATTAACTATGTTGATAATTGCAAATATCATCAACTTTGTTCAAGATTAAAATTATCATTAATTATTCATGATAGATCCCTTGTTGTTAAATAATTGGTTGTCTCAAACATTGCTATTTTCTGGATTAAGTGAATCAGAAGTAATTCCTTTTACACCAATTGCTCAAATTCCAAACTTTGCCAAATCTGAGATGGTTTTTAATCAAGGTAACCCTGAAGTTTTTTTCATTGTGAAAATGGGTAAGGTTAAAGTATTTAAAGTTTCTGCCAATGGTAAAGAGCAAATTGTTCATATCTTCCAACTCGGAGATTACTTTGCCGAAGTTCCTGCTTTAGATGGTCAACCTTTCCCGAATTCGGCGGCAGCTTTAGAACCGACAGAGTTAGTATTCTTTCCCCGTGAACTTTTTTTAAAGGTACTACATCAATCTCCTACTGTCTCAGTTAATCTACTGACCAGTCTTTGTCAACATCTGCGAGAATTAACCTCTTTAATTGATTCTCTCTCATTTCAAGATGTCCCACAGCGATTGGCAGCCTATTTGTTAAATTTAAGTAATCGCGATTTTCAACAAATCAATTCTGGTAGGGAGACTGATCGTCTGGTTACTCTCGATATAAATAAAGGTGAACTCGCCTCCTTATTAGGAACTATTCCGGCCACACTATCAAGGGCATTTGCTAAATTGAGCCAAAAAGGTTTAATTGCAGTTAATGGTTCGCAAATTCAGATTTTCAACCATCAAGGTTTACAAGAATTCAGCCAGTCATTGATTGATTAAAGTCCTTTAAATACCAGTGACATACATTTATAGCTCAACCACTAATTTTGGTTCTGGCTATTGATGGCCTGTTCTGTGCTATATTGTACCGACTGCTAAAGAAAGCCACTTATCCATCCCCCACCAGGATGATGATCATTGACTACATGACCTGCCTTTGTTGATAGGCGATCGCACAGTTACGACCTCTTTCTTTGGCTTTGTACAACGCTTCATCCACCTGGCTGATTAGATGGCTGATGGAGTAATTACCGCTGTGAAATTCAGCCACCCCAAAACTAGCCGTTTGATAACCAACCGTGGGAAACTTGTGACTGGCTAAATCTTGACGTAGTGCCTCAGCTAGAGCCTTCGCTCCCCATAAATCAGTCTGGGGACTGATGATGATAAACTCTTCACCACCCCATCGCCCTAAAATATCTGTTTTCCTCAGTCTTTGATGGAACAGTGCCACCATTTCGATTAATACAGCATCTCCCGGGAGATGCCCAAAGGTGTCGTTAATCTTTTTGAAGTAATCGATATCACAGAGAATCACGCTAAATTTCTGTCCGTTTCGATGGAAAAGAGACTCCTGTTCCTGCAAGCATTTTTCAATTTTTAGGCGATTGAAGCAGCCTGTCAAAGGATCCGTAACCGAGATTTTTTCCAGCTTGCGGTTATAAGTTTGTAGTAAATATTGGCGATACAGAACAATCGCTAAAACCCCTAGCCCGATGAATACAAATCGCCCAATAGCCCGATAATCGACACCTTGTTCATATCGAACAGAAATCCAATTGTTGATGATGCCTTGTCTGGCTTTTTCATCGATAGAAGCGATCGCTTTTTCAAAAATGGCCAGAAGTTCCGGCTCATCATTACGAACCGCAATACTCAAAGGCAAAATTTTATCAAATCGACCCGCGATTTTCAGGGAAGGAAATCGTTTCTGAATAGTATATGAAGTCGTCGGTAAAACATCCACATAGCCAAACAAATGCCCATGTTCTACTTGCTGTAAACCATCCTCAATCGAAGCCACCTCCACAATTTGCATATCCGGGTATTGGTTCCGCAATATTTCTACAAAAGCGTAGCTTTTAACCATGCCAATTTTGTGATTAAGAACATCCCTGATATCGGGAATAAACGGTTCCCTTTCTCGCGTCGCAATCACTAAAGGTAACTCAAGATGGGGTCTCGTAAAGTTGGCATATTCTAGGCGATCTGGCGTAGCCACAGCTAGGGAGAGAATGTCACATTGTCGCTGTTTAAATTGCTCAATACTTTCTACCCAAGTCTGAGTTTTAAGCAGCGTAATTGGGATGCCAATCCGGTCTATCAACAATTGCATGAAGTCTGCACTCATCCCCGTATGTTGCCCATCAATGATTGCATCTAGGGGCATCCAATTAGGGTCAACACACATTTTTATCTCACCTTTATCTTGTAAATATTCCAATTCTGTTCTGGTAAAATTAAAGCTGGCGGTATCCGCAGCCAAATACCAGCGGCGAAGGAGATTGGCATAGTCTTCTTCCGAAACCGCTGCCATAGCTTTGTCTAAAATTGATTTCAAAATTGGGCGATCGTTGCGGATGCCTAAATATTGAGGTACATTCGATAAATGAGGGTGATTAATCAGAGGACGACTGATTAACTCTGTCAAAAAATAGCGTTCAATATAATAGTTAAAAGTGGCATGGCTTTCTAAAGCCGCATCGGCTCTCCCCGCTTCCACCTGCTTCATGGCATCCAATGTGTTGTTAGTCAACAGTAGGTTAATCTCAGGATAGTATTTGGTTAATATTTCCTCGAAAAAGAAACCTCTGACAATCGCTAAATTTTTACCTTTAAGCTGTTTAATCTCAGTATAATCTTCCCCATCTTTGCGCGTTAACAAAGAATTCACCAAGTCAAATACATATTGCTCAGAATAGAGCGCGAATTTGTGACGATCTGGAGTGATCACCATATTAGTGACCACATCAATTTCTTTCTGAGCCAACATCGTCATACATTCCGACCAAGTTGGACCCACCACCAACTCAACTTCCAGCCCCACTTTTTCCGCGATCATCTTAATATACTCATTGCTAAATCCTGTAGGATTACCATTCTTAACAAAGTTATAAGGCGGCCAATCCGACTCCCCATGAACTCGGATAACTGGATTAGCCTGAATATACGCTTGTTCGGCTGGGGTTAATTCAACTACTAACCGCTCACCCGTTTGTTGGGCAACTCCCGGATTACTAGACACCAGTAACGTTAAGATTAGGCTTAACAAGCATAAGAGGAATTGATGACCATCGAATTGGTAAGGCACTTTCATTTTGCCAAATAAATGCTACATTACCATAATAAGCCGCCATTTTTGATTACTGAAGTTGAGACGATTGGTGGCTTGTAAAATTACCAATGCCATCAATTTTCTCTAGTGCGATCGTCTTTTACAGCCCTTTCAGTAATCATGCAATACCCCTTGAAAGTCCCTCTCCGCAGGTGGGAGAGGGATTGAGAGTGAGGGTAATGTTTAGTGCGACTTCTCGGCTGTAACTGGAAATCAGTGGGTGGCATGGGGGGTTCCCAGTCCGTCTCCTTCCCCGTTTTCGAGCAAGTATTGGCAGTGAGTTACTGACATTTGCGCTTCCCCCGTCTCTCGTGTTTCTCAGTTGCTGATGATGATTATATCCCAAGCCGCCCATAGCCGCCTGATACCACAGGCATTCTCAGGGTTTGACTCCTTATGGTTAAATTAATGATAAGTCCTAGTTATGACAGCCATTAAAATAAATGTGGCTCAACCCCTTTACAAACCCTCATAGAGTGTGTCATATTATAGACACGGTAGAAAAACAACTGCCGGATAAGTACCTCGAAAATTCAATATAGCAATCGTATCCAACATGACTACTACCATTCAGCAGCGCGAGAGCGCCAACGCTTGGGAACGGTTCTGTAGCTGGGTAACATCCACCAACAACCGCCTTTATGTAGGCTGGTTCGGTGTTCTGATGATCCCTACCCTACTAACTGCTACCATCTGCTACATCATCGCTTTTATCGCTGCTCCTCCCGTGGACATTGACGGTATCCGCGAACCCGTAGCTGGTTCTCTGTTGTACGGCAACAACATCATCTCTGGTGCGGTTGTTCCTTCTTCCAATGCGATCGGTCTGCACTTCTATCCCATTTGGGAAGCAGCCAGCTTGGATGAGTGGCTCTACAACGGTGGCCCTTACCAGTTGGTAATTTTCCACTTCTTGATCGGTGTATTTTGCTACATGGGTCGTGAGTGGGAACTATCCTACCGCTTGGGAATGCGTCCTTGGATCTGCGTAGCTTACAGCGCACCCGTTGCCGCTGCTAGTGCAGTATTCTTGATCTACCCCATCGGACAAGGTTCTTTCTCCGACGGTATGCCTCTGGGTATCTCTGGAACCTTCAACTTCATGTTGGTATTCCAAGCAGAACACAATATCCTGATGCACCCCTTCCATATGTTGGGAGTTGCTGGTGTATTCGGTGGTGCTTTGTTCTCCGCGATGCACGGTTCTTTGGTAACTTCTTCCTTGGTGCGTGAAACCACCGAAATCGAATCTCAAAACTACGGTTACAAATTCGGTCAAGAAGAAGAAACCTACAACATTGTGGCAGCTCACGGTTACTTCGGTCGCCTGATCTTCCAATATGCTTCTTTCAACAACAGCCGTTCCCTGCACTTCTTCTTGGGTGCTTGGCCGGTAATCGGCATCTGGTTCACCGCTTTAGGTGTATCCACCATGGCCTTTAACCTCAACGGTTTCAACTTCAACCAGTCCGTAATGGACTCCAGCGGTCGGGTAGTTAACACCTGGGCTGATGTCATCAACCGCGCTAACCTGGGTATGGAAGTAATGCACGAGCGCAACGCTCACAACTTCCCCTTAGATTTAGCTTCTGCTGAGTCTGAGCCTGTAGCTTTGGTTGCACCTCAAATCGGCTAATTTATAGCTTAGATGAAATAGAGCGCCTCCCAGTCGGGGGGCGCTTTTTCGTGCTTAAATTCACTGACCCACATTCAATACATCTTCATAAATTTGCGCCACGGTCATAGTTAGCCCCACAGATTCCCAGGTTAACTGATTATCTTCTCCTAAGATTTCAACTGTCCAACTCCCCGGAGTTTCTTGACGATAGACTTCCACTTGCATAACATCTTGAGAGACTAAAACATATTCCTTCAAAGTTTCTAAGGTTTGGTAGTTCATTAATTTTTCTCGTCGGTCAGTGCTTTCGGTACTTTCTGACAGCACTTCAATAATTAAGTTAGGTTGTGTTTTGAAGTATCGGTGATTATCTTCGGGGTTACAAGTCACGAGTAAGTCAGGGTAATAAAAAATATCGTCTTGAACTTTGACTTTCATATCAGACATGAATACCCGACAGGAACTCCCCCGCAGATGAGAACGTAATAAGGTACAAAGATTAACGGCAATGAGATTGTGTTCTTCACTAGCACCCGCCATAGCAAACACATAACCGCCCATATACTCATGGCGAATGGTGCTTTCGGCTTCAGCGATGATATAGTCTTCAACGGTAAAGAGGGGTAAAGGTGAACGCATTTTAGGGATTCTCCTAGTTTTTCTCTTTCAACTATTCTAACTTAGCTTAAATTTAAGATACTGTTGCCAAATCGGATGCAGTTGAAACATTCCTCGCTCTCCCTCTGATATTTTTTCTGGCAACCCCCGTCTAACTAAAGATTGGATGGCTGACCATAATTCAGATGGGGATAATTCAGGATTAGTGGGTTGTTCAGAAAGGGCGATCGCTTGATTTTCTCGGAAACCAGAAATCACCTGTTGTTCTAATTGGGATAATCGTTCTAACTGAGATTCTAAAATTGGTTCTAAGTCACCTAAAAAGATGTCCTCGCTGTGGCTTAAAAATAGGGAAACGCTACCATCAAATAGTTCGACTATGGTTGAGGCGATGATATTTAACCAGGTAGGATGTCCTTGATAGAGGTTGATTAATTCCGGCCATTTGTCGGAGTCGGTTAATTGGTGCGATCGCAAAATTTCCTCAGCATCGGCTGATAATCCTTTCAGGTGTAACGTGCAAGTGGAGTGTTTTTCGGCTTCTAAGGTAGCAATGGCTCTAGGTTTTTCCCAACTGAGGAGAATCACGCAACTTTGATGATGGTTTTTGGCAATTTTCCGAAAAATTGTCCGGTATTCTTTAAAGTCTGTCAAGTATTCCCCCGCCAATGCACCGCTTTTAAAAAGATTGTGTAGGTCATCCAATATGACTAAGCAACGGCAGTGACGGAAATAATCAATTATTGTAGGAAATGGGGGATTTTGTGACTGGTCAAAAAATTGTTGCAGTTGGTTTTTCAGGGAGGAAAAGGTGGGAGTTTCTGTGAGACTTTTCCAAAAAATATAGTCAAATTCCGGCTGAATTTGTTCGATGAGTTGCCTGGTTAGTACGCTTTTGCCAATGCCACTTAATCCATAGATGGTAATTAAGCGCCTCCGGTCTTGTAATATCCACTGTTTGAGGGTATTTAATTCGGTGGTGCGGTTGTCAAATTCCGTGAGGTCTGGTGCATCGATTAAGTCAATAATGGGTGAGGGATTTTGGGTGGGGGAAGAGTCAGGAGAAGAGTTAGGAGAAGAGTCAGGAGAAGAGGGCGATCGCTGTTTCGGATTTTCTTCGTATTGCCTGCTTTCTCCACAGATATTAATCGAACTATTAATATAACTACCAACTATCTCCAAAGATTTACCATAATTGTAAATGTTAGATACGGCTTTTCGTTCTAAAACAGAGCGAGAATTCGCCTTATGAATCTCTTCTCCCAATATTGCCGATAGAGTCTGCCATAATTCCCCAGCAATATTTTTAATATGAGACTTACTGCGATGGCACTTTTTAGCAATATCCTCATATTTGAACCCTTGCCAAGCGCCTTCTAGGATAGCGGTTTGCACAGAATCAAGGTGTTTCTCTGTTTTGGCAAATATAATGTCATCTGCCCACTGTATCAGTTCTTCAGTAGTCATAGATTTCTTTGGGGTTGAAGTCTTGGTTTCAGCTTTTCTTAATTTATCATACTTTTTCGTACTTTTCCGTACCTTAGCAAATAGGGTATAGATAAATTGATAAAAAACTTTACAAAACTCCTGACTTTACCGTACTTTTTAGGGGTTGTAACATCCAGAATTATCTTATACAATCAAAAAAATCTTTTCATCAACTAGACTTGGAGAGAAACTATGCAAAAGCTAATGGCATTTTTTTCGGCATCAATATTAATGGTTGTGTTGTTTTTCAGCAGTGTTGTCCCTGTATGGGCTAGTACGTCTTTTAACCCAATACATAATGTTGATATCAGTCAGGGATATACGTCAAATTCACAGTACGATCAAATTCAAAAACATTTAATTGTTGAGAAGTTGGTTTGCCGATACGTTGATGGTCAAAAAAGATGTTGGAACGAATAGTTTAATCCCTTGAATCTAAGGGTTTAGCCGTCAATTAAAATTTTGCCCCGATTTTTATGCTGATTATATCATAATCGGAGCAAGATTTTAATTTTACCAATAACTTTCAAAAAACAATAAAAATTTATGGAAAGAACAACCATTAATATCCCATCACAAAAATCGAAATTTTAGTTGTATAGTAATCAATAAAAATCATGGCATTACTTAACTTTTTTGCTCCAAAAATATCTCAAAAAACCCCGAAAATTACCGATGAGGATATGGTGCGGATAGTTTGGGAGTTCAAGAAGTCCTTACCATCTCTTCCTGAAAACCCTGAAATATTAGAGGAAATCAGCTTTGATAAGGTAGTGAGTTATTTAAAAAGCGATCGCCCCAATAATCCCAATCTAACACAAGCAGCGATCGTTCGCCAAAAACATCCCGAAGGCACTTTTTTAGCCCTCGTATTTTTGGACGAAAATAACCATTTAATTTATCTGCCCAGTGGTGTTCCTTCAGGACGGCAGATCGTTGCCAAAAAGCTGAATAAAAAATTAAGTCAGTTTTTGGGCGATCGCGATTTCAGTCTGGTTGACTTAAAACAAACATCCCACGTCGTCAAAGCGATTAAGATAGTTAGTTTCATTATTTGGACTACGGTGATTTTACTGGTGTTAATCCCATTACTGGGACGTTTGATTATGGCTCAAGCTTTAGCTGCTGAATTAAATCCTCCTCCCTCACTGGAAATCATGCCAAATATGGTAGCATTTGTGGGTTCAGAGGACCAAAAAGCTTTTGATCAAGCTTGTCAGACAGCCTATAAAGAGGCTCAAGAATATGCCAAACAGGAATTAGATAAATGGAAAGATGAATTAATTAACCGCATAGATACAGATTTTCTGAACTGGTATTTTAGTTACTTTAATCAGAAAAAACAAGAAATTAACACTCTTTTTCAATTTGCAGGCCAAAATATTATCAATGGATTCAATCAGTATAGAGTTAACGAACAAATTAAAAATAGCGTAAATGATAATCTTCAAAGAGAATTTTATCGGCGCGTTGTTAGTCCAGAATCTGTCGAAAGTGAATTTAAGACAATTGTGCTTGATACTACTGAATTGTATCTAAAACTACTATCGCGTCAACTAAAAGATTTTGACATAGACAACAAGGATGATCAAAATGCTGAATCAGAGTGGCATCAAAATTTAAAGGAAATCAAAGCCAGATTAGAAAATGAACAAGGAGAGGAATCATTGCCAGTAGTAGTTATTGGTGGCATGGCAACCACTAAACTTTTAGGAAATTTAGCAGCTAAAATGGGTAGTAAAGCGGCCGCCACTGTGATTTCTAGTCAATTGGCCGCGATGATCGATCCTCTCGTCGGTTTTGGATTGCTTGCCTTCGATTATTGGGATTATCGTAATGGAGTTGAACAAAATAAGCAGCGTTTGCGTTGCGATTTAGTTAAATCTCTAGATCAACTCGAAAATACTCTTTTAAAGAATCCTAAATTTGGTGTGATGTCGGCGGTGAATGAATTAGAGAAAAAAATAAAAAATAGTCTCTAACGCGGATGGCGTGACTGTATTTGTCACCAATGCCGTATCCTGGTATGGGGAAGATGTACAAACCGATCGCTTTCTTTATTCGATGATCAAGTTAGGGCGATCGCTCACCACAGACAAGAAACCGGGTTTCTGTGTTTGTCGCCTCCAGAGGAGTTTCTCCCATTTCAGGTTTGCCGGTTCCAGATTTGGCAGCTATCTATTGGTATCAAAAAAGTAAAATTCCTCACGACAAAGCCGCGCAAATAGCTGGTTTAAATCGTCGCGACTTGCTGAAGGCTTTAACCCGCGAAAAAGTAGATATATTTGCGATCGACTTTAATCACCTACAAAGGGAACTTGAGCGTGAGTAATTCCTAGCATGGTTGCTGCTCAAGGGGGAACTATGTCTATAAATATTTAAAGTAGATGTTGTGCGATCGCTTCTTTTATAGTTCCTCTGGATCTAAACCCAGCGCGCGCAACCTTTCCGCCAGACGTTCTGCCCTCTGGCGTTCGGCCTCAGCCTTTTGGCGTTCGGCCTCAGCAAGCTGTTGAGCTTGTTCGGCTTTTTGGCGTTCGGCCTCAGCAAGCTGTTGAGCTTGTTCGGCTTTTTGGCGTTCGGCCTCTTCCGGTAACAACACCAAATTACCTTCCGTATCATAAAACCGCAGCCAAATTGCCTCCTCACGGTCTATAGTTCCCGACCAAGTTCCCAGCCAAAAGCCCAAGGTCTCACACCACAGCCAACCTCGCTCATTCGCCTCTAAAAGCTGATAACCTCCCGAACTATGCAAATGCCATCCTTGAAAGGCGTTGGCTTCAAACGGGTCAAATACAAAGTAATCTGGGGTTCGGAATATCTGCTGATAGAGCTCCTTTTTCTTTCCTTTATCTACTCTGGCGGTACTGGGAGACATTAGCTCCACAATGACATCTGGGTAGCGACCCCCTTCCTGCCATACTACCCAACCCTGTCGTTCTTTGGTGCCATCTACATCTAACACCGCAAAGAAATCTGGCCCGCGAAAATCTCGGTTCCTAGCTTGTTCGCTGCTATAGTAAATAAACATATTCCCGCCTGTATAGAAATCATGGCGCTCGCTCCAAGCCTGTTGCAATGACCTAATCAGGACGTTCATAGCAATGCGGTGACGGTTACTTTCCAAAGGCTCTCCATCATCAAAAATCAAATCTGTTGGCGGCATGGGGGGTTCCCAGTCCGTTTCGGTAGCAGTTTCGGGGCTAGTATTGGCAGTGAGTTCAACTGACATTTTCGGTTCCCCCGTCTCTCGTATTTCTCAGTTGCTGATGATTATATCCCCAACTTTCCCGATTTGGGGACTGGCTCCCACAGACATTCTCCCACTGGGAAGGCGTTGGGTAAATTACCTAGAAAGTGGATGTTGTTGTGCGATCGCTTCTTTTATAGTTCCTCTGGATCTAAACCGAGCGCGCGCAACCGTTCAGCAAGACGTTCGGCTTTTTGGCGTTCTGCCTCAGCAAGCTGTTGAGCTTGTTGGGCTTTCTGGCGTTCTGCCTCAGCAAGCTGTTGAGCTTGTTGGGCTTTCTGGCGTTCTGCCTCAGCAAGCTGTTGAGATTGTTCGGCTTTTTGGCGTTCGGCTTCGGCTTTTTGGCGTTCGGCTTCGGCTTTTTGGCGTTCGGCTTCGGCTTTTTGGCGTTCGGCTTCGGCTTTTTGGCGTTCGGCTTCTTCCGGTAACAACACCAAATTACCTTCGGTATCATAAAACCGCAGCCAAATTGCCTCCTCACGGTCTATAGTTCCCGACCAAGTTCCCAGCCAAAAGCCTAAACTTTCACACCACAGCCAACCTCGCTCATTCGGCTCTAAAAGCTGATAACCTCCCGAACTCTGCAAATGCCATCCTTGAAAGGCGTTGGCTTCAAACGGGTCAAATACAAAGTAATCTGGTGTCCGAAAAGTCTGCTGATACAGCTCCTTTTTCTTTCCTTTATCTATTCTGGCGGTACTGGGAGACATTAGCTCCACAATGACATCTGGGTAGCGACCCCCTTCCTGCCATACTACCCAACCCTGTCGTTCTTTAGTGCCATCTACATCCAACACAGCAAAGAAATCAGGGCCACGAAAATCTCGGTTCCTAGCTTGTTCGCTGCTATAGTAAATAAACATATTCCCGCCTGTATAGAAATCATGGCGCGCACTCCAAGCCTGTTGCAATGACCTGATCAGGACGTTCATAGCAATGCGGTGACGGTTACTTTCCAAAGGCTCTCCATCATCAAAAATCAAATCTGTTGGCGGCATGGGGGGTTCCCATTCCGTTTCGGTAGCAGTTTCGGGGCTAGTATTGGCAGTGAGTTCAACTGACATTTGCGGTTCCCCCGTCTCTCGTGTTTCTCAGTTGCTGATGATTATATCCCAAGCCGCCGATAGTCGCCTGGAACCACAGGCTCTCTCAGGGTTCGACTCGATTATGGTTGAATTGATGATAAGCCCTACTTATGACAGCTATTAAAATAAATGTGGCTCAACCCCTTTACAAACCTTAACAGAGTGTGTCATATTATAGACACGGTAGAAAAACAACTGCCGGATAAGTACCTCGAAAACTCAATATAGCAATCATATCCAACATGACTACTACCATTCAGCAGCGCGAGAGCGCCAACGCTTGGGAACGCTTTTGTAGCTGGGTAACATCCACCAACAACCGCCTTTATGTAGGCTGGTTCGGTGTTCTGATGATCCCTACCCTACTAACTGCTACCATCTGCTACATCATCGCTTTTATCGCTGCTCCCCCCGTGGACATTGACGGTATCCGCGAACCCGTAGCTGGTTCTCTGTTGTACGGCAACAACATCATCTCTGGTGCGGTTGTTCCTTCCTCCAATGCGATCGGTCTGCACTTCTATCCCATTTGGGAAGCAGCCAGCTTGGATGAGTGGCTCTACAACGGTGGCCCTTACCAGTTGGTAATTTTCCACTTCTTGATCGGTGTATTTTGCTACATGGGTCGTGAGTGGGAACTATCCTACCGCTTGGGAATGCGTCCTTGGATCTGCGTAGCTTACAGCGCACCCGTTGCCGCTGCTAGTGCAGTATTCTTGATCTACCCCATCGGACAAGGTTCTTTCTCCGACGGTATGCCTCTGGGTATCTCTGGAACCTTCAACTTCATGTTGGTATTCCAAGCAGAACACAATATCCTGATGCACCCCTTCCATATGTTGGGAGTTGCTGGTGTATTCGGTGGTGCTTTGTTCTCCGCGATGCACGGTTCTTTGGTAACTTCTTCCTTGGTGCGTGAAACCACCGAAATCGAATCTCAAAACTACGGTTACAAATTCGGTCAAGAAGAAGAAACCTACAACATTGTGGCAGCTCACGGTTACTTCGGTCGCCTGATCTTCCAATATGCTTCTTTCAACAACAGCCGTTCCCTGCACTTCTTCTTGGGTGCTTGGCCGGTAATCGGCATCTGGTTCACCGCTTTAGGTGTATCCACCATGGCCTTTAACCTCAACGGTTTCAACTTCAACCAATCCGTAATGGACTCCAGCGGTCGGGTAGTTAACACCTGGGCTGATGTCATCAACCGCGCTAACCTGGGTATGGAAGTAATGCACGAGCGCAACGCTCACAACTTCCCCTTAGATTTAGCTTCTGCTGAGTCTGAGCCTGTAGCTTTGGTTGCACCTCAAATCGGCTAATTGATAGCTTGGATTAAATAGAGCGCCTCCCAGTCGGGGGGCGCTTTTTTGTGCTTAAATTCACTGACCCACATTCAATACATCTTCATAAATTTGCGCCACGGTCACAGTTAGCCCCACAGATTCCCAGGTTAACTGATTATCTTCTCCTAAGATTTCAACTGTCCAACTCCCCGGAGTTTCTTGACGATAGACTTCCACTTGCATAACATCTTGAGAGACTAAAACATATTCCTTCAAAGTTTCTAAGGTTTGGTAGTTCATTAATTTTTCTCGTCGGTCAGTGCTTTCGGTACTTTCTGACAGCACTTCAATAATTAAGTTAGGTTGTGTTTTGAAGTATCGGTGATTATCTTCGGGGTTACAAGTCACGAGTAAGTCAGGGTAATAAAAAATATCGTCTTGAACTTTGACTTTCATATCAGACATGAATACCCGACAGGAACTCCCCCGCAGATGAGAACGTAATAAGGTACAAAGATTAACGGCAATGAGATTGTGTTCTTCACTAGCACCCGCCATAGCAAACACATAACCGCCCATATACTCATGGCGAATGGTGCTTTCGGCTTCAGCGATGATATAGTCTTCAACGGTAAAGAGGGGTAAAGGTGAACGCATTTTAGGGATTCTCCTAGTTTTTCTCTTTCAACTATTCTAACTTAGCTTAAATTTAAGATACTGTTGCCAAATCGGATGCAGTTGAAACATTCCTCGCTCTCCCTCTGATATTTTTTCTAGCAACCCCCGTCTAACTAAAGATTGGATGGCTGACCATAATTCAGATGGGGATAATTCAGGATTAGTGGGTTGTTCAGAAAGGGCGATCGCTTGATGGTCTCGGAAACCAGAAATCACCTGTTGTTCTAATTGGGATAATCGTTCTAACTGAGATTCTAAAATTGGTTAATCCAGAACTGGTATTAAATAGGTCATTGATTACGCTTGACCTTTCCTCGTCATCCCAATGCCTGATAAATATAAATCCGGTACTTTGTAGCGTTCAACTTCATCATTTGTCCCCTCATAAATTGACAGTAAACCAACTTCCCTTGCCAAATTTAATTCATCTTTAAGATTCTCGACTTCACTGGCTTTAAAAGGAGATCGTCCGATTTTTCTTAACTGGTCAACTAAGTTGGTTAAATCAGGAAACTCTTCGTTAATTAAAGCATCTAACGTCTGTTTTGACACCTCTTCTAGGGAAGCAATTAAAGCTTTAGGTCGAATCACAGTTTTCCCATATAAATTCTTTTCATTTTCTCGCATTTCCCACTCTTGCCCTTGCTTAAACAGTTGTAACAGCGCACGGGGACTATGATTATTACTGCCATCGGCAATCCGTTTCCAAACCCAATTCCGAGTAAAGGCTGATTTTCCTCCCCGCATTCGTTCACCCACTAGCACATTCCAAATATTCCAGACTTGTTGCTCCGTTAAATTTGAATCATCACCGTGGAATAAAAAACGCCCTTGGCCCTGTTGTCCTTGAATGGATTGTACTAAAGTTTTAAACGTATTTGCCTGTAAAGCTGTTTTGACAATTACCTTAAAGAAGTCTACAGATTCTGACCATTGGAGCGTGACTGAACGACCGAAAAAATGGCTTTTATTCTCAAACTGCAATCTGCGCCAAATATCTTCCCGTAACATGACTTTAAACTTAAAGTGAGTCAAATCATGTTCTAAATCATTGATTAAGGAAAGCAAATCAGCAATAGATTTTGTTCTGAGTGCTTGCTCTGGTTTCCCACTGCCAAAACCTGTATCTAACCCATCAATTAATAAAAAAGTTCTGTCTGAAGCAGCCCGATCAAACCGCATCAGCCAATCTTTCATCAAGATACCACATTTTGGTTTTTGTAAGAAACTTTCAATCCAGTTACTTAAGTCAAGTTCAGTATTTAATGGAGTGGATAGAAGATCACCTAAATCTTCATTCGGTTGAGGTTTTTCCCCTTCCCAAGACAAATAACAGGCAAGGCACATTTGAATAAGCCAAAATTCACGCCAACTTTTTTGATACTTTTTCAACTGCTGATCAATCACTTTAGAAGATTCAGCCGTAAAAACCCAAAGACGATTATTTTTGAGAGGATTTGGCGCAAGAATCACAATTGAATGCTGTTGATCATCTTCTAACAGACGACGAAAAATTGCAGTCTTCCCTGTGCCTTTTCGCCCTAAAACAAGCGGAATATTAGGCTGCATCGCACGTTCAACTAAATCCGTCTCCACAAAGGTTTCTAGCAAATTGCTTTGATATTCTGCACTACTGGCTGAGAATTCTAACTCTTGCAAAATTTTGGCTTTATCTTGGGATAAATTTACAGGTAACGGCTGCTCACTAGCCATGGGAAGCAAGCCCTCTATCCACTCTGCCACTGGCTCAAAATCACGCCAATATTCTGGAGTTTCTAAAATTTTATCCGATGTAGCAATGGTTTCTCGATAGGGAATAAAATGAGTTATTTCTGATTCCATAATTGGCTCAAGACCTAATCTTTGATCACTGAGGCTTTTTAACCAATTGTTAATCCAATCAAGGGAACGATGATGATACCGTTCAATCACTTCTGGAGCTTGACTGGCAGGGACCGGAGAAACAATAAATCTAGGGTCAGGCGTGAGTTTAGGGTCAGTTCTACGGTTACGGGAAGCGAGTAAAGCTTGAACTAGCGCCCCCGTTCCGATTTGAGTTTGAGGGTGAGGAAAGAAAACAATAATTGCTAAATCGGCTAAGTCAAAGAGCAACGGACCATTGAGGGGAGTTATTCCGGTTCTGGCATCTAATAAAATAACATCGGGTTTAAAAGAAAGTTCTGTGCTTAAAATCTTAATTAAGTCCCGCAGAGGATTCCGGTCTTCTCGATACCAAGCCTCTGGATCAATAAAATTTAATAATCTGGCATAATTGGCATTGGGTAAACCTGCGGGCAGGCAATAAAGTTCCTCTGTTTCCGAAATACGAATAATCTGATTCTGTAGATCAGGATGTTCGCCTTGGTCTAAACTAAGCAGTGAGAAAATTAAACCTTGTTCTGGCTGAATTTCATTTTCCTTGCCGAACAAAGCTGCTAATCCAGGGGCTTCTAAATCCATATCAACACACAAGACGGTTCGTCCATGATTAGCTAGAATTCGTGCTGTATAAGCTAGGGCGGTGGAACGACCGACTCCCCCTCTGAGAGAGTAAAATGTGGCAATAATGGGACGTTCTAAATCGTCTTCTAAATCTGAGGCAAACATGACAGTTTCAGGATGACTGCGGCGTGCTAATGCTTCTGGCCATAGAGGCAAGTCTAGGGGGGCATCGAGGGGAAGAGAACCTGCCCATTTTTGTTCTTGAGGGGTGAGTAAATCTAACCATTGAATGGTGAGGGATTCTAGTCCATCTAGGACTATTTTTTGTCGTTCTGATTGAGCTTTTCCGGCAAAATCTGAAGAAATAACTACAATACGCCACCCCATATATTGATCCTGTTGAATGCGTAAATCCTCAATCTTTACATGAGCCGCCGACATATTTTGTTCAATTTTATCTTTAATTTCTGAATAATTCATCTAGGCCTCCTAGGTCGAGTACGACGCATTTGAGTTTGTATCCAACCTGTTAACTGTTTAGCTTTCTCTACTAATTCTTGATGGCTCAGAAGACTATCACAAGTGACTTCATATCGTAGTGAGGTGTTCCATTTTTCCAGATAAAACGTTTTTGCTCCGGTAGGATCAGAAAGATCAGAGAGGCGAAAGTTGGCAGATTCCCATAATTCTCGCAAATTATGCCCCTGTTGACCATGTTTTGGAAAACCTGTCCCTCGCTCCTGTAAAAGTGCTTTTAAACTGCATTCAATGGCGTATCCCGCTAAATAAACAGAAGCGACTGAAGTCTTTCGAGTCTTGCTAATCTCGTCCGCATCGGCAGCGCGTTCATTAGCGAGGTTAATCCAATCCTGTGGTTTACTTGGGGGCATAGTTGAGCCATTAATGCTAACGCTCTACTTGTTATAACATTTCCTGACCTCAGTAATTCCTGGCATGGTTGCTGCTCAAGGGGGAACTATGTCTATAAATATTTAAAGTAGATGTTGTGCGATCGCTTCTTTTATAGTTCCTCTGGATCTAAACCCAGCGCGCGCAACCTTTCCGCCAGACGTTCTGCCCTCTGGCGTTCGGCCTCAGCCTTTTGGCGTTCTGCCTCAGCAAGCTGTTGAGCTTGTTCGGCTTTTTGGCGTTCTGCCTCAGCAAGCTGTTGAGCTTGTTCGGCTTTTTGGCGTTCGGCCTCTTCCGGTAACAACACCAAATTACCTTCCGTATCATAAAACCGCAGCCAAATTGCCTCCTCACGGTCTATAGTTCCTGACCAGGTTCCTAGCCAAAAGCCTAAACTTTCACACCAAAGCCAACCCCGCTCATTCGCCTCTAAAAGCTGATAACCTCCCGAACTATGCAAATGCCATCCTTGAAAGGCGTTGGCTTCAAACGGGTCAAATACAAAGTAATCTGGTGTCCGAAAAGTCCGCTGATACAGCTCCTTTTTCTTTCCTTTATCTACTCTGGCGGTACTGGGAGACATCAACTCCACAATGACATCTGGGTAGCGACCCCCTTCCTGCCATACTACCCAACCCTGTCGTTCTTTGGTGCCATCTACATCTAACACCGCAAAAAAATCTGGCCCGCGAAAATCTCGGTTCCTAGCTTGTTCGCTGCTATAGTAAATAAACATATTCCCGCCTGTATAGAAATCATGGCGCTCGCTCCAAGCCTGTTGCAATGACCTAATCAGGACGTTCATAGCAATGCGGTGACGGTTACTTTCCAAAGGCTCTCCATCATCAAAAATCAAATCTGTTGGCGGCATGGGGGGTTCCCAGTCCGTTTCGGTAGCAGTTTCGGGGCTAGTATTGGCAGTGAGTTCAACTGACATTTTCGGTTCCCCCGTCTCTCGTATTTCTCAGTTGCTGATGATTATATCCCCAACTTTCCCGATTTTGGGACTGGCTCCCACAGACATTCTCCCACTGGGAAGGCGTTGGGTAAATTACCTAGAAAGTGGATGTTGTGCGATCGCCTCTTTTATAGTTCCTCTGGATCTAAACCGAGCGCGCGCAACCTTTGCGCCAGAAGTTCTGCCCGTTGTTCGGCTTCTTCGGCTCGTTGTTCGGCGGCTTCGGCTTTTTGGCGTTCTGTCTCAGCAAGCTGTTGAGCTTGTTCGGCTTTTTGGCGTTCTGCCTCTTCCGGTAACAACACCAAATTACCTTCCGTATCATAAAACCGCAGCCAAATTGCCTCCTCACGGTCTATAGTTCCTGACCAGGTTCCCAGCCAAAAGCCTAAACTTTCACACCAAAGCCAACCCCGCTCATTCGGCTCTAAAAGCTGATAACCTCCCGAACTCTGCAAATGCCATCCTTGAAAGGCGTTGGCTTCAAACGGGTCAAATACAAAGTAATCTGGGGTTCGGAATATCTGCTGATACAGCTCCTTTTTCTTTCCTTTATCTACTCTGGCGGTACTGGGAGACATCAACTCCACAATGACATCTGGGTAGCGACCCCCTTCCTGCCATACTACCCAACCCTGTCGTTCTTTAGTGCTATCTACATCTAACACCGCAAAAAAAACAATCGCCCAAGCAAAATCTCGGTTCCTAGCTTGTTCGCTGCTATAGTAAATAAACATATTCCCGCCTGTATAGAAATCATGGCGCTCGCTCCAAGCCTGTTGCAATGACCTAATCAGGACGTTCATAGCAATGCGGTGACGGTTACTTTCCAAAGGCTCTCCATCATCAAAAATCAAATCTGTTGGCGGCATGGGGGGTTCCCATTCCGTTTCGGTAGCAGTTTCGGGGCTAGTATTGGCAGTGAGTTCAACTGACATTTTCGGTTCCCCCGTCTCTCGTATTTCTCAGTTGCTGATGATTATATCCCCAACTTTCCCGATTTGGGGACTGGCTCCCACAGACATTCTCCCACTGGGAAGGCGTTGGGTAAATTACCTAGAAAGTGGATGTTGTGCGATCGCCTCTTTTATAGTTCCTCTGGATCTAAACCGAGCGCGCGCAACCTTTGCGCCAGAAGTTCTGCCCGTTGTTCGGCGGATTCGGCTCGTTGTTCGGCGGCTTCGGCTTTTTGGCGTTCTGTCTCAGCAAGCTGTTGAGCTTGTTCGGCTTTTTGGCGTTCAGCCTCAGCAAGCTGTTGAGATTGTTCCGCGAATTGTTGAGCTTGTTCAGCATGAAGGCGTTCTGCCTCTTCCGGTAACAACACCAAATTACCTTCCGTATCATAAAACCGCAGCCAAATTGCCTCCTCACGGTCTATAGTTCCTGACCAGGTTCCCAGCCAAAAGCCTAAACTTTCACACCAAAGCCAACCCCGCTCATTCGGCTCTAAAAGCTGATAACCTCCCGAACTCTGCAAATGCCATCCTTGAAAGGCGTTGGCTTCAAACGGGTCAAATACAAAGTAATCTGGGGTTCGGAATATCTGCTGATACAGCTCCTTTTTCTTTCCTTTATCTACTCTGGCGGTACTGGGAGACATCAACTCCACAATGACATCTGGGTAGCGACCCCCTTCCTGCCATACTACCCAACCCTGTCGTTCTTTGGTGCCATCTACATCTAACACCGCAAAAAAATCTGGCCCGCGAAAATCTCGGTTCCTAGCTTGTTCGCTGCTATAGTAAATAAACATATTCCCGCCTGTATAGAAATCATGGCGCTCGCTCCAAGCCTGTTGCAATGACCTAATCAGGACGTTCATAGCAATGCGGTGACGGTTACTTTCCAAAGGCTCTCCATCATCAAAAATCAAATCTGTTGGCGGCATGGGGGGTTCCCATTCCGTTTCGGTAGCAGTTTCGGGGCTAGTATTGGCAGTGAGTTCAACTGACATTTTCGGTTCCCCCGTCTCTCGTATTTCTCAGTTGCTGATGATTATATCCCCAACTTTCCCGATTTGGGGACTGGCTCCCACAGACATTCTCCCACTGGGAAGGCGTTGGGTAAATTACCTAGAAAGTAGATGTTGTTGTGCGATCGCCTCTTTTATAGTTCCTCTGGATCTAAACCCAGCGCGCGCAACCGTTGCGCCAGACGTTCTGCCCTCTGGCGTTCGGCCTCAGCCTTTTGGCGTTCTGCCTCAGCAAGCTGTTGAGCTTGTTCGGCTTTTTGGCGTTCGGCCTCAGCAAGCTGTTGAGCTTGTTCGGCTTTTTGGCGTTCGGCCTCAGCAAGCTGTTGAGATTGTTCCGCGAATTGTTGAGCTTGTTCAGCATGAAGGCGTTCTGCCTCTTCCGGTAACAACACCAAATTACCTTCCGTATCATAAAACCGCAGCCAAATTGCTTCCTCACGGTCTATAGTTCCTGACCAGGTTCCTAGCCAAAAGCCCAAGGTCTCACACCACAGCCAACCTCGCTCATTCGCCTCTAAAAGCTGATAACCTCCCGAACTCTGCAAATGCCATCCTTGAAAGGCGTTGGCTTCAAACGGGTCAAATACAAAGTAATCTGGTGTCCGAAAAGTCCGCTGATACAGCTCCTTTTTCTTTCCTTTATCTACTCTGGCGGTACTGGGAGACATTAGCTCCACAATGACATCTGGGTAGCGACCCCCTTCCTGCCATACTACCCAACCCTGTCGTTCTTTAGTGCCATCTACATCTAACACCGCAAAAAAATCTGGCCCGCGAAAATCTCGGTTCCTAGCTTGTTCGCTGCTATAGTAAATAAACATATTCCCGCCTGTATAGAAATCATGGCGCTCGCTCCAAGCCTGTTGCAATGACCTAATCAGGACGTTCATAGCAATGCGGTGACGGTTACTTTCCAAAGGCTCTCCATCATCAAAAATCAAATCTGTTGGCGGCATGGGGGGTTCCCATTCCGTTTCGGTAGCAGTTTCGGGGCTAGTATTGGCAGTGAGTTCAACTGACATTTTCGGTTCCCCCGTCTCTCGTATTTCTCAGTTGCTGATGATTATATCCCCAACTTTCCCGATTTGGGGACTGGCTCCCACAGACATTCTCCCACTGGGAAGGCGTTGGGTAAATTACCTAGAAAGTGGATGTTGTGCGATCGCTTCTTTTATAGTTCCTCTGGATCTAAACCCAGCGCGCGCAACCGTTGCGCCAGACGTTCGGCTCGTTGTTCGGCGGATTGGGCTCGTTGTTCGGCGGATTCCGCTCGTTGTTCGGCGGATTCCGCCTTTTGCCGTTCAGCTTCGGCTTTTTGGCGTTCAGCTTCGGCTTTTTGACGTTCGGCTTCAGCTTTTTGGCGTTCCGCTTCAGCTTTTTGGCGTTCGGCTTCAGCTTTTTGGCGTTCCGCTTCAGCTTTTTGGCGTTCGGCTTCAGCTTTTTGGCGTTCCGCTTCTTCTGGTAACAGGACTAAATTACCTTCGGTATCATAAAACCGCAGCCAAATTGCTTCCTCACGGTCTATAGTTCCTGACCAGGTTCCTAGCCAAAAGCCCAAGGTCTCACACCAAAGCCAACCCCGCTCATTCGGCTCTAAAAGCTGATAACCTCCCGAACTATGCAAATGCCATCCTTGAAAGGCGTTGGCTTCAAACGGGTCAAATACAAAGTAATCTGGGGTTCGGAATATCTGCTGATACAGCTCCTTTTTCTTTCCTTTATCTACTCTGGCGGTACTGGGAGACATCAACTCCACAATGACATCTGGGTAGCGACCCCCTTCCTGCCATACTACCCAACCCTGTCGTTCTTTGGTGCCATCTACATCTAACACCGCAAAAAAATCTGGCCCGCGAAAATCTCGGTTCCTAGCTTGTTCGCTGCTATAGTAAATAAACATATTCCCGCCTGTATAGAAATCATGGCGCTCGCTCCAAGCCTGTTGCAATGACCTAATCAGGACGTTCATAGCAATGCGGTGACGGTTACTTTCCAAAGGCTCTCCATCATCAAAAATCAAATCTGTTGGCGGCATGGGGGGTTCCCATTCCGTTTCGGTAGCAGTTTCGGGGCTAGTATTGGCAGTGAGTTCAACTGACATTTTCGGTTCCCCCGTCTCTCGTATTTCTCAGTTGCTGATGATTATATCCCCAACTTTCCCGATTTGGGGACTGGCTCCCACAGACATTCTCCCACTGGGAAGGCGTTGGGTAAATTACCTAGAAAGTAGATGTTGTTGTGCGATCGCCTCTTTTATAGTTCCTCTGGATCTAAACCCAGCGCGCGCAACCTTTCCGCCAGACGTTCGGCTCGTTGTTCGGCGGATTGGGCTCGTTGTTCGGCGGATTCCGCCTTTTGGCGTTCGGCTTCGGCTTTTTGGCGTTCGGCTTCGGCTTTTTGGCGTTCCGCTTCAGCTTTTTGGCGTTCGGCTTCAGCTTTTTGGCGTTCCGCTTCTTCTGGTAACAGGACTAAATTACCTTCGGTATCATAAAACCGCAGCCAAATTGCCTCCTCACGGTCTATAGTTCCTGACCAGGTTCCTAGCCAAAAGCCCAAGGTCTCACACCAAAGCCAACCCCGCTCATTCGGCTCTAAAAGCTGATAACCTCCCGAACTCTGCAAATGCCATCCTTGAAAGGCGTTGGCTTCAAACGGGTCAAATACAAAGTAATCTGGTGTCCGAAAAGTCCGCTGATACAGCTCCTTTTTCTTTCCTTTATCTATTCTGGCGGTACTGGGAGACATCAACTCCACAATGACATCTGGGTAGCGACCCCCTTCCTGCCATACTACCCAACCCTGTCGTTCTTTGGTGCCATCTACATCTAACACCGCAAAGAAATCAGGGCCACGAAAATCTCGGTTCCTAGCTTGTTCGCTGCTATAGTAAATAAACATATTCCCGCCTGTATAGAAATCATGGCGCGCACTCCAAGCCTGTTGCAATGACCTAATCAGGACGTTCATAGCAATGCGGTGACGGTTACTTTCCAAAGGCTCTCCATCATCAAAAATCAAATCTGTTGGCGGTATGGGGGGTTCCCATTCCGTTTCGGTAGCAGTTTCGGGGCTAGTATTGGCAGTGAGTTCAACTGACATTTTCGGTTCCCCCGTCTCTCGTATTTCTCAGTTGCTGATGATTATATCCCCAACTTTCCCGATTTTGGGACTGGCTCCCACAGACATTCTCCCACTGGGAAGGCGTTGGGTAAATTACCTAGAAAGTGGATGTTGTGCGATCGCCTCTTTTATAGTTCCTCTGGATCTAAACCCAGCGCGCGCAACCTTTCCGCCAGACGTTCTGCTCGTTGTTCGGCGGATTCTGCTCGTTGTTCGGCGGATTCCGCCTTTTGGCGTTCAGCTTCTTCTGGTAACAGGACTAAATTACCTTCGGTATCATAAAACCGCAGCCAAATTGCCTCCTCACGGTCTATAGTTCCTGACCAAGTTCCCAGCCAAAAGCCCAAGGTTTCACACCACAGCCAACCCCGCTCATTCGGCTCTAAAAGCTGATAACCTCCCGAACTCTGCAAATGCCATCCTTGAAAGGCGTTGGCTTCAAACGGGTCAAATACAAAGTAATCTGGTGTCCGAAAAGTCCGCTGATACAGCTCCTTTTTCTTTCCTTTATCTATTCTGGCGGTACTGGGAGACATCAACTCCACAATGACATCTGGGTAGCGACCCCCTTCCTGCCATACTACCCAACCCTGTCGTTCTTTGGTGCCATCTACATCTAACACCGCAAAGAAATCAGGGCCACGAAAATCTCGGTTCCTAGCTTGTTCGCTGCTATAGTAAATAAACATATTCCCGCCTGTATAGAAATCATGGCGCGCACTCCAAGCCTGTTGCAATGACCTAATCAGGACGTTCATAGCAATGCGGTGACGGTTACTTTCCAAAGGCTCTCCATCATCAAAAATCAAATCTGTTGGCGGTATGGGGGGTTCCCATTCCGTTTCGGTAGCAGTTTCGGGGCTAGTATTGGCAGTGAGTTCAACTGACATTTTCGGTTCCCCCGTCTCTCGTATTTCTCAGTTGCTGATGATTATATCCCCAACTTTCCCGATTTGGGGACTGGCTCCCACAGACATTCTCCCACTGGGAAGGCGTTGGGTAAATTACCTAGAAAGTGGATGTTGTGCGATCGCCTCTTTTATAGTTCCTCTGGATCTAAACCCAGCGCGCGCAACCTTTCCGCCAGACGTTCTGCTCGTTGTTCGGCGGATTCTGCTCGTTGTTCGGCGGATTCCGCCTTTTGGCGTTCAGCTTCTTCTGGTAACAGGACTAAATTACCTTCGGTATCATAAAACCGCAGCCAAATTGCCTCCTCACGGTCTATAGTTCCTGACCAAGTTCCCAGCCAAAAGCCCAAGGTTTCACACCACAGCCAACCTCGCTCATTCGCCTCTAAAAGCTGATAACCTCCCGAACTATGCAAATGCCATCCTTGAAAGGCGTTGGCTTCAAACGGGTCAAATACAAAGTAATCTGGGGTCCGGAATATCTGCTGATAGAGATCCTTTTTCTTTCCTTTATCTATTCTGGCGGTACTGGGAGACATCAACTCCACAATGACATCTGGGTAGCGACCCCCTTCCTGCCATACTACCCAACCCTGTCGTTCTTTGGTGCCATCTACATCTAACACCGCAAAAAAATCTGGCCCGCGAAAATCTCGGTTCCTAGCTTGTTCGCTGCTATAGTAAATAAACATATTCCCGCCTGTATAGAAATCATGGCGCTCGCTCCAAGCCTGTTGCAATGACCTAATCAGGACGTTCATAGCAATGCGGTGACGGTTACTTTCCAAAGGCTCTCCATCATCAAAAATCAAATCTGTTGGCGGCATGGGGGGTTCCCATTCCGTTTCGGTAGCAGTTTCGGGGCTAGTATTGGCAGTGAGTTCAACTGACATTTTCGGTTCCCCCGTCTCTCGTATTTCTCAGTTGCTGATGATTATATCCCCAACTTTCCCGATTTGGGGACTGGCTCCCACAGACATTCTCCCACTGGGAAGGCGTTGGGTAAATTACCTAGAAAGTGGATGTTGTGCGATCGCCTCTTTTATAGTTCCTCTGGATCTAAACCCAGCGCGCGCAACCTTTCCGCCAGACGTTCTGCTCGTTGTTCGGCGGATTCCGCCTTTTGGCGTTCAGCTTCTTCTGGTAACAGGACTAAATTACCTTCGGTATCATAAAACCGCAGCCAAATTGCTTCCTCACGGTCTATAGTTCCTGACCAGGTTCCTAGCCAAAAGCCCAAGGTTTCACACCACAGCCAACCTCGCTCATTCGCCTCTAAAAGCTGATAACCTTCCGAACTCTGCAAATGCCATCCTTGAAAGGCGTTGGCTTCAAACGGGTCAAATACAAAGTAATCTGGTGTCCGAAAAGTCCGCTGATACAGCTCCTTTTTCTTTCCTTTATCTACTCTGGCGGTACTGGGAGACATTAGCTCCACAATGACATCTGGGTAGCGACCCCCTTCCTGCCATACTACCCAACCCTGTCGTTCTTTGGTGCCATCTACATCTAACACCGCAAAAAAATCTGGCCCGCGAAAATCTCGGTTCCTAGCTTGTTCGCTGCTATAGTAAATAAACATATTCCCGCCTGTATAGAAATCATGGCGCTCGCTCCAAGCCTGTTGCAATGACCTAATCAGGACGTTCATAGCAATGCGGTGACGGTTACTTTCCAAAGGCTCTCCATCATCAAAAATCAAATCTGTTGGCGGCATGGGGGGTTCCCATTCCGTTTCGGTAGCAGTTTCGGGGCTAGTATTGGCAGTGAGTTCAACTGACATTTTCGGTTCCCCCGTCTCTCGTATTTCTCAGTTGCTGATGATTATATCCCCAACTTTCCCGATTTGGGGACTGGCTCCCACAGACATTCTCCCACTGGGAAGGCGTTGGGTAAATTACCTAGAAAGTAGATGTTGTTGTGCGATCGCTTCTTTTATAGTTCCTCTGGATCTAAACCGAGCGCGCGCAACCGTTCAGCAAGACGTTCGGCTTTTTGGCGTTCGGCCTCAGCCTTTTGGCGTTCTGCCTCAGCAAGCTGTTGAGCTTGTTCCGCTTTTTGGCGTTCTGCCTCAGCAAGCTGTTGAGCTTGTTCGGCTTTTTGGCGTTCAGCTTCGGCTTTTTGACGTTCGGCTTCAGCTTTTTGGCGTTCGGCTTCAGCTTTTTGGCGTTCGGCTTCAGCTTTTTGGCGTTCCGCTTCTTCTGGTAACAGGACTAAATTACCTTCCGTATCATAAAACCGCAGCCAAATTGCTTCCTCACGGTCTATAGTTCCTGACCAGGTTCCTAGCCAAAAGCCCAAGGTTTCACACCACAGCCAACCTCGCTCATTCGCCTCTAAAAGCTGATAACCTTCCGAACTCTGCAAATGCCATCCTTGAAAGGCGTTGGCTTCAAACGGGTCAAATACAAAGTAATCTGGTGTCCGAAAAGTCCGCTGATACAGCTCCTTTTTCTTTCCTTTATCTACTCTGGCGGTACTGGGAGACATTAGCTCCACAATGACATCTGGGTAGCGACCCCCTTCCTGCCATACTACCCAACCCTGTCGTTCTTTGGTGCCATCTACATCTAACACCGCAAAAAAATCTGGCCCGCGAAAATCTCGGTTCCTAGCTTGTTCGCTGCTATAGTAAATAAACATATTCCCGCCTGTATAGAAATCATGGCGCTCGCTCCAAGCCTGTTGCAATGACCTAATCAGGACGTTCATAGCAATGCGGTGACGGTTACTTTCCAAAGGCTCTCCATCATCAAAAATCAAATCTGTTGGCGGCATGGGGGGTTCCCATTCCGTTTCGGTAGCAGTTTCGGGGCTAGTATTGGCAGTGAGTTCAACTGACATTTTCGGTTCCCCCGTCTCTCGTATTTCTCAGTTGCTGATGATTATATCCCCAACTTTCCCGATTTTGGGACTGGCTCCCACAGACATTCTCCCACTGGGAAGGCGTTGGGTAAATTACCTAGAAAGTGGATGTTGTGCGATCGCCTCTTTTATAGTTCCTCTGGATCTAAACCCAGCGCGCGCAACCTTTCCGCCAGACGTTCTGCCCGTTGTTCGGCGGATTCGGCTCGTTGTTCGGCGGATTCGGCTCGTTGTTCGGCGGATTCCGCCTTTTGCCGTTCAGCTTCGGCTTTTTGGCGTTCAGCTTCGGCTTTTTGACGTTCGGCTTCAGCTTTTTGGCGTTCCGCTTCAGCTTTTTGGCGTTCGGCTTCAGCTTTTTGGCGTTCCGCTTCTTCTGGTAACAGGACTAAATTACCTTCGGTATCATAAAACCGCAGCCAAATTGCTTCCTCACGGTCTATAGTTCCTGACCAAGTTCCCAGCCAAAAGCCCAAGGTTTCACACCACAGCCAACCTCGCTCATTCGCCTCTAAAAGCTGATAACCTCCCGAACTCTGCAAATGCCATCCTTGAAAGGCGTTGGCTTCAAACGGGTCAAATACAAAGTAATCTGGGGTTCGGAATATCTGCTGATACAGCTCCTTTTTCTTTCCTTTATCTACTCTGGCGGTACTGGGAGACATTAGCTCCACAATGACATCTGGGTAGCGACCCCCTTCCTGCCATACTACCCAACCCTGTCGTTCTTTGGTGCCATCTACATCTAAAACCGCAAAGAAATCAGGGCCACGAAAATCTCGGTTCCTAGCTTGTTCGCTGCTATAGTAAATAAACATATTCCCGCCTGTATAGAAATCATGGCGCTCGCTCCAAGCCTGTTGCAATGACCTAATCAGGACGTTCATAGCAATGCGGTGACGGTTACTTTCCAAAGGCTCTCCATCATCAAAAATCAAATCTGTTGGCGGCATGGGGGGTTCCCATTCCGTTTCGGTAGCAGTTTCGGGGCTAGTATTGGCAGTGAGTTCAACTGACATTTTCGGTTCCCCCGTCTCTCGTATTTCTCAGTTGCTGATGATTATATCCCCAACTTTCCCGATTTTGGGACTGGCTCCCACAGACATTCTCCCACTGGGAAGGCGTTGGGTAAATTACCTAGAAAGTGGATGTTGTGCGATCGCTTCTTTTATAGTTCCTCTGGATCTAAACCCAGCGCGCGCAACCGTTGCGCCAGACGTTCGGCTCGTTGTTCGGCGGATTCGGCTCGTTGTTCGGCGGATTCGGCTCGTTGTTCGGCGGCTTCGGCTTTTTGACGTTCGGCCTCTTCCGGTAACAACACCAAATTACCTTCGGTATCATAAAACCGCAGCCAAATTGCCTCCTCACGGTCTATAGTTCCCGACCAAGTTCCCAGCCAAAAGCCTAAACTTTCACACCAAAGCCAACCTCGCTCATTCGGCTCTAAAAGCTGATAACCTCCCGAACTATGCAAATGCCATCCTTGAAAGGCGTTGGCTTCAAACGGGTCAAATACAAAGTAATCTGGGGTTCGGAATATCTGCTGATACAGCTCCTTTTTCTTTCCTTTATCTACTCTGGCGGTACTGGGAGACATTAGCTCCACAATGACATCTGGGTAGCGACCCCCTTCCTGCCATACTACCCAACCCTGTCGTTCTTTAGTGCCATCTACATCTAACACAGCAAAGAAATCTGGCCCGCGAAAATCTCGGTTCCTAGCTTGTTCGCTGCTATAGTAAATAAACATATTCCCGCCTGTATAGAAATCATGGCGCGCACTCCAAGCCTGTTGCAATGACCTAATCAGGACGTTCATAGCAATGCGGTGACGGTTACTTTCCAAAGGCTCTCCATCATCAAAAATCAAATCTGTTGGCGGCATGGGGGGTTCCCATTCCGTTTCGGTAGCAGTTTCGGGGCTAGTATTGGCAGTGAGTTCAACTGACATTTGCGGTTCCCCCGTCTCTCGTGTTTCTCAGTTGCTGATGATTATATCCCAAGCCGCCGATAGTCGCCTGGAACCACAGGCTCTCTCAGGGTTCGACTCGATTATGGTTGAATTCATGATAAGCTCTACTTATGACAGCCATTAAAATAAATGTGGCTCAACCCCTTTACAAACCTTAACAGAGTGTGTCATATTATAGACACGGTAGAAAAACAACTGCCGGATAAGTACCTCGAAAATTCAATACAGCAATCATATCCAACATGACTACTACCATTCAGCAGCGCGAAAGCGCCAACGCTTGGGAACGCTTTTGTAGCTGGGTAACATCCACCAACAACCGCCTTTATGTAGGCTGGTTCGGTGTTCTGATGATCCCTACCCTACTAACTGCTACCATCTGCTACATCATCGCTTTTATCGCTGCTCCTCCCGTGGACATTGACGGTATCCGCGAACCCGTAGCTGGTTCTCTGTTGTACGGCAACAACATCATCTCTGGTGCGGTTGTTCCTTCTTCCAATGCGATCGGTCTGCACTTCTATCCCATTTGGGAAGCAGCCAGCTTGGATGAGTGGCTCTACAACGGTGGCCCTTACCAGTTGGTAATTTTCCACTTCCTGGTCGGTGTATTTTGCTACATGGGTCGTGAGTGGGAACTGTCCTACCGCTTGGGAATGCGTCCTTGGATCTGCGTGGCTTACAGCGCACCTGTTGCCGCTGCTAGTGCAGTATTCTTGATCTACCCCATCGGACAAGGTTCTTTCTCCGACGGTATGCCTCTGGGTATCTCCGGAACTTTCAACTTCATGTTGGTGTTCCAAGCAGAACACAACATCCTGATGCACCCCTTCCATATGTTGGGAGTTGCTGGTGTATTCGGTGGTGCTCTGTTCTCCGCGATGCACGGTTCTTTGGTAACTTCTTCCTTGGTGCGTGAAACCACCGAAATCGAATCTCAAAACTACGGTTACAAATTCGGTCAAGAAGAAGAAACTTACAACATTGTGGCAGCTCACGGTTACTTCGGTCGCCTGATCTTCCAATATGCTTCTTTCAACAACAGCCGTTCCTTGCACTTCTTCTTGGGTGCTTGGCCGGTAATCGGCATCTGGTTCACCGCTTTAGGTGTATCCACCATGGCCTTCAACCTGAACGGTTTCAACTTCAACCAGTCCGTAATGGACTCCAGCGGTCGGGTAGTTAACACCTGGGCTGATGTCATCAACCGCGCTAACCTGGGTATGGAAGTAATGCACGAGCGCAACGCTCACAACTTCCCCTTAGATTTAGCTTCTGCTGAGTCTGAGCCTGTAGCTTTGGTTGCACCTCAAATCGGCTAATTGATAGCTTGAATTAAATAGAGCGCCTCCCAGTCGGGGGGCGCTTTTTGTTTGTTTAAGTCTCTGAGGAATTATCACGGACGGGGTGAGGGAGTCCTCCTGTTTGTAGAGATTGACTTAAACCCCACAGAATATCGACTAATTCGGCTCCGATTTTACCGGAAGAAATTGGACAGGGTTGATTGGCTTTAACACATTGAAAAAAGCGATCGCATACTTGTTTTAAAGGTTCCCCAGGTTCGACCTGTAAAACTTCCCGACTTTGACCTGCTCCTTTCCAGCCACCATTGACAGGCTCTAAATAGCCGCGTTGTAGAGTTAAAGGAGACTCGGAGGATAATTCATCAAAAATCAATGTTCCTTGGCTTCCGACGACTGCTAAACGGCGCTGTTTGTCAGGATTTAACCAGCATAGATGTAGGAAAACTCGAAAGTTATCGGGGTAAGTGAGGGTAGCTACTACTAAATCAGATAAACCTGGTTTACTATCGGGAAAGGCTGGGGAATTATCCTCGGTTTGCAAAAGACGATCGCCTTGTAGCCAGACAGTTCCGGTGGCTTGTACGGCTACAGGTTTTTGACCCAACCAGGTATTAAAGATAGCAATATCATGAATCGCTAAATCCCAAAGAGCATCAACATCTTGTCGGACAGGTTCTAGGTGAGTGCGGGTAGCATAGCCGTAGCGTAGTTGACCTAAGACACCTTGAGCAAGGACTTGTTTACCCTGGTTAACTACTGGATGGAATAGATAGGTATGATCGACAAATAATTGTCGATTTTGCTGTTGAGCCAGTTCCCAAAGTTCCCAAGATTTAGCGGGGTTTATGGTTAAAGGTTTTTCGGCTAAGACATGATAGCCACGTTGTAGCGCGACTGAAATTAAGTCATAATGAGTGCAGGCGGGAGTAGCGATCGCCACAGCTTGTAGTCCCGGAACTTCCAGAGCCGCCAACCCATGCTCAAACATTTGTTCAGGGTTGAGTGTAAATCGTTCTCCCACAGCTTTTAACTGTTCGGAATTACTATCAGCTACTGCTATTAACTCAAACCCAGAATGATTTTGAAAGTTTCGGAGCAAGTGGACACCCCAGCGTCCTGTACCGAGAACTGCTATTTTAATCGGGTCATTCATTATCTGTTTGTCCTCCATTTTTGGCTACTGATAAAAAAGCCACACGAGCCGCCGCCTGTTCAGCAGCCTTAATAGTTCTACCTGTTCCTGTACCTAATTGTTCTCCCCTCAGCCACACGGAAGCGGTAAACCGCGCTTCATCACCAGCATAACCTGTTTCATTAACTTTATATTGGGGCAAAATTTTATAGCAACTTTGAGTCCATTCTTGGAGAGCAGCCTTATAATTTTGGCGAGCCGGATCATTAAAAATATCAGTAGCTCGCTCTAGCAGGTGCTGATCTAACCAAGGACGAATTAACTCTAGGGTATTGGTACTGAGATAAAGTGCAGCCAAAACAGCCTCAAAACAATCTGCTAAACGAGATTCTTCTCCCAGGCGATCGCGGGTAGCACTTCCTCCCACGAGCAAATATCTTCCCAAACCATAGCTATTAGAAATTTCCGCCAGAATGCGATCGCTCACCAAAATAGATCGCACCGCCGCAAACTCTCCCACGGGTGCATTAGGATAGGTTTCTAACAAAAGTTCTGAAGCCACCAGACGCACCACGGAATCACCAACAAATTCCAGTTGTTCATAATTATCCTGAGTGGAAACACTGGGATGAGTTAGTGCCAAATCAAGTAATTGCCATGCAATCTTCTGTTGAGTAGATAATCCCAAGCGTTCAATTAACTTTTCTAACTGATTTTGTCTTTGTGGATGACTAACTCGGTTAAACTTTTGCAACTTTAATGACCTCAAATTTAACTTTTATGGTATCTACCATCTGTGGATTTAACCATAATTATAACATAATATATCGAGGATATACTAGGTTAATTATGATTAAATTGCCGCAGATATGTGGGCATTCAATTATGGGGAAGTATCAGCAAAAAGCCCCTTATTTTAGCATATATATTGAGAGTTTGACAATTTCTGCTGTCCACACTGGTCAGGTTCACGGTTGACTTTTCTCTGCCCAAATCACTATAGAATTGAGGTTAACTGTAGTTATTGAGATCACCATGCGTATTGCTCACAACATCACAGAATTGATTGGTCGTACCCCTTTGGTACAACTGAATCGAATTCCTCAAGCTGAAGGCTGTTTAGCTCAAATTGTGGTTAAACTCGAAGGGATGAACCCGACAGCCTCAGTTAAAGATCGCATTGGAGCATATATGATCGAAGTTGCGGAACTCGAAGGCTTGATCGCTCCAGGTAAGACTACCCTAGTTGAACCGACATCAGGAAATACTGGCATTGCGTTGGCTATGACAGCGGCGGCGAAAGGCTATGAGTTAATTTTAACGATGCCTGATAGCATGAGTTTAGAACGGCGTTCTATGCTCCGCGCCTATGGAGCTAAATTAGAATTAACCCCCGGTTCCAAAGGGATGAAAGGAGCGATTCAGCGCGCCTATGAACTGGTCGATACGGTTCCCAATACCTATATGTTACAGCAGTTTAACAATTTGGCTAATCCAGAGGTTCACCGCCGCACTACGGCTGAAGAAATTTGGCATGATACGGATGGACGGGTTGATATTTTAATCGCGGGAGTGGGAACCGGTGGTACAATCACGGGGGCGGCGGATGTGCTTAAACAACGGAAACCACAATTAAAAGCGATCGCAGTTGAACCCACTAACAGTCCGGTTCTTTCTGGTGGTGAACCTGGACCCCACAAAATTCAGGGTATTGGTGCAGGATTTGTCCCAGAGGTGCTGAAAGTAGCCCTAATTGATGAGGTAATTACAGTTAGTGATGACGAAGCCTTTAGCTATAGTCGCCGTCTAGCGAGGGAAGAGGGGTTACTATCTGGGATTTCCTCGGGTGCGGCTTTGTGTGCGGCGATTAAAGTGGCTCAAAGACCAGAAAATCGAGATAAGTTAATTGTGATGATTCAACCGAGTTACGGCGAACGTTACCTCAGTACCCCGCTATTCCAAGATTTACATGAGGAACAACAAACCCTGCTAATTAATAATTAATCAAAGGGCTATATTGTTGGTTGGGGGGAGGGTTGATTATGATTGATTCTCCCTCCCCATTCTGGTCTAGGAAATCTTGAGCGATCGCATAGCGGATGATCCGAAATGAGTGCTAAAAGCAATATTTAGATTTTCCAGGGACTCAACCAGCCAAACAACTTGGGGTCGTTCAAAATTGCCATAATGCGTAAATAACAGAGCGAATCGTTTTGCTAGTTCTCGTTTGGTTTGCCGAGATACCAGAACAATTTTTAGCATTAAACCCATCACCCTAGTGATACCAAGGTTATTGGTGAGGTCAACTAAGACAAAATGCTGAGGTTTTTGGGCGCTTTCAACTACCAAAAAATCGAATAGTCTTTTACAGGTTCCGGCAACTAGACTACTGTTGACCATAACAGAATCATTGTGGGATAGGGTGTCTTTTAGGGTTTGCTCCAGCCGCCTTTTAAAGTAACGGTTAGCATATTTACCATCCATAGAGTTTGTCAAATACTCATATAGCTCCCCTTTAAAAGCATGATATGAACTAGCCTTACTACTCTGTTTCAGAAATAGTTGAGAGGACTCATTATAGGTGTATCCCCCATCTACTTGTCCGGTAAAGTGGTCAATAGCTTGGCTAAGTTTACGATCGCTCAATAGGGTAGGATTATGGGGAGGATTTACGCCCAATTCCTGGATGGTAGTTTTTTGTTGATAAGTAATGTATTGATACAAGTCGCGATCGAATTTACGTCCCGCCGCCTCCTGCATTTTCCGAATTTGCTGACGTTGATCAATTTCACTATGATCGGTCAAAAAACAATGTTCGTACAGATAGGGATAACGAACAATCAAATTTTCTAGCTTGGGTTGACAATCTGGTTCGGGTTTGGTGCTATCTTTAAAAGCATTAGCGAGCCGACGTAGTGCGCGATATTCGTCAGTTTGCACAAATTTGTAGAGTAATCTACGCAAACGATGAGCGGTCCAGGAAGAGGGTAAAGTAGTCGGTTCTATGAGAAGTAGATCAATCAGTTCTGGAATAGCCCACTGTAGACGGGACTGCTTCTGCCATTGGTTAACCAAAATATAGCAGCAGCGGTTAATTATAAACGGAAAGCGATCGCGGACTGATTCGGAATCAACAATTCTTTCCAAGGCTTCCCAAACTTCCGTGACTTGATATTCCTGGTCACCCAAAAACAGACAACGAAAACAAGCAAGCATATCCTGTGGGGATGACACCCCAACCAACTTTTGCAAGTGGTTGTACAGGAGTTGCTCGTCCAAGGTCGTCTGATGATAGTGGGTGAACCCATAATTCATCACGGTAATTTCTCTATCCTCATCAAGAATTAATTTTTACCTACCAACAAACACAGCAAACACTGACCCTTGAGACTGCCGCGATCAAAACTGATCAAAACTGATAGGTCTGATCAAATCCTTAAAATATGTCCCTAAACCCAGCCCATGACGAGAGGAAACCGGGAAAAATGCTATATTATAGATGCGATAGTTTGTTTAGTCTCTATGTCTGTCCTGTGGTACAGGAGTCAGACAGACACTAAGGTTAAGTATCTAACACCCGTCTACCCACATTCTAGGCAAAACATAACACCAAGTCTATAAAACTTTGGTAAAATTTGCCGGAAGTTTGTAAAGATTCGGTAAAGGTGTGTGCTAACGGGAATTAATTCTCAAATTTTTCTAAGGTATCGATCGCCTTTTGGTATTTCTCGAAATTACCCAAATCCAGATATAGGTCTGCGGACTTCTGTAGGTCAAAGATAGCGCCTTGGCGATCGCCAATTTGGTAGCGACTGATGGCTCGGTTATAATAAGGTTCCGGGTCTGATGGGTTGATATCAATAGCTTTGTTATAGTCATCAATAGCCCTTTCACGATCGCCAATGCGATAGCGAGCATTCCCGCGCTTAAAATAGGGTGCTGGGTTTCTGGGGTTAAGGCGGATCGCCTCAGTAAAATCATTAATCCCGGTTTGATAATCTTTAAGATTTTCGGAATAAATTAATCCCCGCAGGTAGAAAGCCCGATCATGAGAGGGGTCGAGGCTGATCACCTGGGTAACATCATCAATAGCCGGCCAGTATTGTTGAACTTTGACACGGGCAATGGCACGATTATAGTAGGCATCAACATATTCAGGATTAATGCGGATAGCTTGGGTAAAATCAGCGATCGCCTCAGTCAAGTTATTGCCGATCCTAAACCTTACCACTCCCCGGTTATAGTAAGCGAGGGCATGGTTACGGTTGAGGCGAATAGCTTGGGTAAAATCAGCGATCGCCCCTTGTTTATCTCCCCGTTGGTAGCGTGCTACACCGCGCTCAAAAAACTCTGTAGCAGTGATTTGACTAACAACCTCTTGAGAAGACCGGGCTACCACAGAGGGGGGAACTGCCTGAGTTAAAACTATAGTTGTCAATACAACAACAGACTTGCACAGGGCGATCGCATTAGTAGGCATAAGAACTTTATTTCTGAAATCCTGATTAAGACCATCTCAAGCTAGCAACATGATGGCATAAGTCCAGTGAAGTTGGCGCTTAATATTGTAGCGGATACGGACTGATTAAGTTACTAGGGGCTATCGGCACGCTAGGCTGTGGGATTTCACGCCTCACTATAGAACCGATAGCCTGAGCTGGTTTGGGCTTATCGGAAACCGACAGCAGCTTGCCACACAAAAGCCAACAGCAGGAAAAAGACGGGAATAACGGGCAAAATATCAACAACGGGGCTAAAAATCGAGTAGGCTTCTGGCAATTTTGCCAATAGCAGTGCTGCTTCCATGAATCAATTAACCTCTTACTAAAATATGGCTTACAGAATTTTAACAAATCTTTGCGACAATTCTCATTTTAGCGATGATTTGTCAGTTTATCGGGCTAGGGTTAGGATTGAACTTGCAAATATTGTGCGAACTCGTCAGTAAAGCGATCGCCCAAAATCGCGTCTCGGATACGGGTAGTAAACCTAATCAGTTCAGTAACATTATGAATACTCAGGAGAGTATAGGCTAAAAGTTCCTTAGCGCGTACCAGATGACTAATATAGGCGCGGCTAAAATTTTGGCAAGTGTAACAAGGACAAGATGGGTCGAGGGGGCGAAAGTCCTCTCTAAATTGGGCATTTTTCAAATTCCAGCGTTCTCCGGCCACCAAAGCCGCCCCATGGCGAGCCAAACGGGTAGGAATGACACAATCAAATAAATCTATACCAGATGCGATCGCCTGTGCCATTTCCCGGTAAGTTCCTATCCCCATCAAATATCTAGGCTTATGGTCTGGCAAAATGGGGGTAGTGACGCGAACCACCATTTCCATTAAATCGGTAGGTTCACCGACACTCACCCCTCCAATGGCATAACCTGGCAAATCAAATTCTACTAATTTTTTAGCTGCTGCCACCCGTAAATCTGGGTAAACTCCTCCTTGTACGATACCAAACAGGGCTGCCTCTGGTCGGTCATGAGCAGCTATGCAGCGTTCTAGCCATCTAACAGTGCGCGCGGTGGCTGCGACCACATCTTCCCTAGAAGCTGGATAAGGGGGACACTCATCAAAGGCCATAATCACATCAGCCCCCAATTGATTTTGTATCTCAATGGAGCGTTCTGGGGACAATTCAATAATTGCCCCATCGTGAGGCGATCGAAACCGTACTCCTGCTTCTGTCACCGTCCGCATTTCACTGAGACTAAAAACCTGAAAACCGCCTGAATCGGTCAATATCGGACCATTCCAGCCCATAAACTTATGTATTCCCCCCGCCGCCGCCACAATTTTCTCCCCTGGTTGTAGGTGCAAATGATAGGTATTGGATAGCACCATTTGAGCGCCCGTATCCAGGAGTTGAGCCGGGGTCAAAGTTTTGACATTAGCCAAGGTTCCCACTGGCATAAATCGGGGGGTTTCCACGATACCATGGGGAGTGACAAAAACTCCTGCCCTCGCGTGAGTGTGAGTGCAGCGAGTCTGTATTTGAAACGAAAATGATTGGGGCATGAAGTCTAACTACAAAACTGAGAAAATCAGATCAATTGATGACAATTAAAAGGGGCAATCATCATCATCAATGGGGGTATCCCAGTTATTTGATAGGACTTGATCCATGACTGCATCAAAGGCGGCGGCTTGTAAGTTCCTGGTCGCCTGGTCTTCTAAAGGATTAGACATAGGAACTAATCGCAGTAGTCGCCCATCTTGCACTAAGTCGAAATAGGTTTCATTATCGGAGGATTGTTTCAGTTCCAGATAATCAAAACTGTAAACATTCAAATACAAAGCATGGTTAGCAATGAGAGTAGCCTGCTGTTGATCCGCAAACACTTCCAGGATCTGACCTTCGCCTTGGCTTTTTACCTGGTTGTCTTGGATATGTATATAACGAACCCGACCGAGGTCAACCAGCAACTTCTGCATATCGCGCTTGTTAACAACGATTCCGGTATCGATAATACATGGAGCAGACACCCTGCAATTTAATTGATCGTAACTCATAGAGCAAAAGCCTCTAGTTTTATAGTTTCTCCTAAACCAAAATCGCCACCTGGCACCTTTACCTAGTTAAGCCGATAGTTATAAGGTCAGTTTCACGCAGAGAGTTTAGGACAATTTAGCACCCTAGGTATGACAGATTTTTTGCCTGAACCTTTGACCGTATAAGGCTTAACGAAGCAAGTTTTGAGAAAAACAGAGTAATTTTACTACTTCTATTGTCTCGCCACTTGCATTCTTCTCAAAAATCTACCCATAACCCGGTAGCTGAGATTATATTTCAGCCTGTCGGTGTTGGATATCTAACTTTATACACAATTGTAGCAAAGGTAGGACTGTGAAAGTCGATCTGATCAGATTTTCTTGATGTTTCTTGACTTTTGACTTTCCATAGCCAGGATGAACTATCTTGGCGGTATTAGAGTATATGTTTAGACCCCAACAGGTTTGATCTCAATTGTGGCACAACCTAAGAAATATTATAGAGCTATGGCAAAATTGAAGTTTAAGTTTTATGAGTTTTGAGACAGTCTGGCGATCGCTGATTAGGTATATGGTACAGCTACGAGCGGCTTTAGCTGCTGCTGTGGCTTTCTATACCTGCTTACCTATTCCTCCGTCTTGGACGTTAGAGTTTCGGGGAATTGCTAGACTCGCCCCGGTAATGGGGTTAATGATTGGGGGATTGTTAGGGCTGGCTGACATGGGTTTGCAGTTGCTAGGCTGTCCGGTCTTAACGCGCTCGGCTTTGGTGGTGGTAGGTTGGATTGGGATTACTGGGGGACTGCATTTAGATGGGGCGATGGATACTGCTGATGGGTTGGCTGCGGGTGACCCCCAGCGACGCTTAGAGGTGATGGCTGATAGTTTGACGGGAGCTTTTGGGGCGATCGCCGCCGTAGCTATTTTACTGCTGAAAACCGCCGCCCTCGCTGATTTAGACCGCACACGCTGGTTAATTTTGATGGGGGTGGCTGCTTGGGGACGCTGGGGACAGTTAGTAGCGATCGCTCGTTATCCTTATCTGAAGGCACAAGGAAAGGGAGCATTTCACAAAGATTTAACCTATTCGCCGTTAGATTTACTCCCTGGGGTTGTGCTACTTTCCGGGTTGAGTGGGTTACAGATTTGGTTAGAACCCGGACGCTGGCTGGTGGCTGTGGGTTTACTGCTTGGGGGAAGTGCGATCGCTATTCTGACCGGAACCTGGTTAAACTACCGTTTAGGTGGGCATACCGGAGACACCTATGGGGCTGTAGTTGAGTGGACAGAAGCCCTATTATTATGTTTACTGGTAGCCCTAGAGGGAGAATGACCAAGGGGGATTATTTTTTGGGTTCTACCCAAACTTTTATCCCCTCAACTCGTAAAGATTGCCCACGAGTACCACAATATTGACCATTACTACAAACCGGAACATCTCCCTTATTTTGAATATGGGCATTATAGAAAACATCATATTTCGGGGCTTCTGGTCCAGCCAGCTTAATCGCAAACCCTTCTATTTGGCGATTTTGTCCCGGTTCTCCCACCATTTGACCGTTGGAGGCTGTGGGACTATCACCAACTTGAGCAATATGAGCCATGTATTGTATATCCAAACCGGGAATGGGAGGATTAATCGCCATTTGGAAAGCCTCCAAGCGGCGACCTTGACCCTTAGTTCCAGCATATTCCCCGCCGCCAAAATCGCGATCGCCTAATCCCTGTAAATGCACTCTCACACGCAGCCCCACAGTTCCCGGTTTAACTTCCGGTTTCCCCGTAGGCTGACCGACAATGGCAGTATTGCCGAACACAATATTTTGGCCATCAATAGTTAAAGGTTGCGGGTTAATTTCCACACTGGGAACAATAATCACATCACTGGGGGCCTTCGTGGTGGTAGGTTCTTCTAGGATGACAATATCTGGGTTAGCCGTGGGACGTTCAACTGCTGTCACATTCAATGGCGGTTGAGTCGTAGTTGACCCCCCCGACTGACTGACAATTTTTCCTCTGGAAATAGCTACCCCCAAAGATTTACCAAAAGTATTGTCGAGAATTTCTGCCGATTTTGCCCACTGTTCATCATTGAGTTGGTCTCCGCTATTCACCAAGTTTAGTAGAATGTTGAGGGGGTGCTGTCCGGTCACCAATGCTTTTAGCTGTGGGTCTGATTTCAGATCAGCTTGGGAAATGTGCTGTTTGAGTTGTTGGGCTTGTTTGTGGGCTTGTTGTAGGGGTGCAAAGTCTTTCTGTTCGCTGTGGGTCAGCCGGAGAATTTGCTCTAGCAAGGATAAAACCTGCTGAGGAATGGCTCCCTCATCTGTAGCTGGGGCTACTTTTTGGTATAACTGCTGTAAATCTACCAGGGATCTCGCGACTACGGCGGTGGTTTGTCCCCGGTTTTGTAGTTTTTGTTGGAAATTGGCGAAATCACGGTTATAGTTAATCAACCCTTGCAGTAACTGCTCACTGATGGGAGTGCCTGAGTCTTTCAGGGCTTTTGCTGCTTGTTCTAATGCCTGTCCTAGTTTAGGGTAGCGATCGCCTAAACTGTTTAGATGTTGTTGTAGGTCGTCTGTTGCCATCATTTCCCCTCCATTACTGATCAGATCATCCCTCGGCTCATCATAAATTATGGCGATCCAGGCAGGCAAGAGGTTGGGGAAAACTCAACCCTGTACATACAACTAGACCTATAATCATGGATACCCGTGATCTGGCTCACCTAGTCAGTGGAGATTTAGATCAGATGCTGATCAGCCGCAAATAGTAGGGGTCGAGAATGGAGTCGCCTCCATCCCCTCCCATTCAAAACCGGACGTGAGACTTTCACCTCATCCGGCTCCTAGTCTGACTGTTCCATTGTTAAGGATACAGCATTGGCGTTGTCTAACGCCGTTTTATCATCGTGACAGTGGCGGTGTAATAGTTGAAGATTCTTATATTCATCCTTTCCACCTTGGCTTCGAGGTATAATGTGGTCTACTTCAACTAAATCCGATGGTGCGAAATACTGTCCACACCAGGTACACCTACCCTTTTGCTTTTTGAGTAGTTTTGCTACCCTGTTTGACGTTTCGATTGCTTGTCCTTTCCTGGTTGCCCAGTAAGTCCAATTTCCGTCGTATGGTGTTGCGTCAGGGCGTATTAGGGTGTGTCTGACAATCGGAGTCCAATTATGTTTCCATAATTGGTATCCATCCTTAGTCTTGAATAACCAATTTTCATGTCTTTCTTTCCCGTTGCTAAGTTTAACCGTTCCTTTGTGGAAGTAGTTTCCTAGCTTTTCGTGACTTGCCTTTCCGCATCTTGATGTTGTCCATGCCCGTAGCATTTGCCAGACTATGTGGTCTAGTTTGCCGAAGGTCTCTGATGAGACGACCC